>NC_014926.1:155000-755000 GCF_000185805.1 Thermovibrio ammonificans HB-1 | reverse complement strand
ACAGCGTTCAAGGGTCGGACCTGAGAGAGAGCCCCATAGTAAAAAGACTGAAGGAGCGGGGTATAAAGGTCTTCATCGGTCACAGCCCGGAAAACGTTAAAGGGGCCGACGTGGTTATACACTCCTCGGCGGTAAAGCCTTCGAATCCGGAAATAGTGGAGGCCAAAAAGCTCGGGATTCCAGTGATTCCCAGGGCAGATGTGGTTTCGGATATCATGCGCCTTAAAGAGGGTATAGCCGTAGGGGGAACCCACGGAAAAACCACAACCAGCTCTATGATAGCCACGATACTCCACTCGGCCGGCACGTCGCCTACAATCCTCGTTGGCGGGAGGCTCCCCTTCCTGGGAGGTGATAACGCCGCCCTGGGCAGCGGCAAGTGGATAGTTATTGAGGCCGACGAGAGCGACGGGACGTTCCTGAAGCTAACTCCCACCCTATCGGTGATAACGAACGTAGACAACGACCACCTTGACTTTTACGGCTCACCCGAGGAGATAGATAAGGCCTTCACGGCCTTTGCAAACAGGGTGGCGTTCTACGGCAAGGTTTTTCTGTGTATCGAGTGTCCAAGGGTCAGGAAGATTTCTCCTAAAGTGTACAAGAGGAAAGAGACTTACGGGTTTGAGGGGGCGGATTTTACCGCAGAGGAGGTAACTCAGGTAGGGCTCAGCTCTATTTTCACGGTTAGGTATAAGGGGAAAAAGCTCGGGAAGGTAAGGCTCAACGTTCCCGGTAAACACAACGTCCTTAACGCTTTAGGGGCTATAGCCGTTGCCCTGGAAACCGGAGTTCCTTTTAAGGAAGCGGCAGAGGCCCTCGGGCAGTTCAGGAACGCAAGCAGACGGATGGAGTTAAAGGGCACCGTGAAGGGGATAACCTTCTTCGACGACTACGGCCACCACCCCACGGAGATAAAGGCTTCCTACGAGGCGATAAAGAGCGCATTCCCGAATAGAAGGGTGGTGGTTCTCTTCCAGCCCCACAGGTTCAGCAGAACGAAGCTCCTGTGGAGAGAGTTCGTAGAGACCCTCAAAGGGTTTGAGAATTTGTTCCTGTGCGATATTTACCCGGCAGGGGAGGAGCCGATAGAGGGGATAGACTCCAGGAAGCTGGCCTCTGAATGCAAGGCCGTTTACGCAGGCGGCCTTGAGGAGGCCTGCAAGTTAATGGCAAAGGTGCTAAGGCCGGGAGATGTGTTCCTGTCTTTAGGTGCAGGCTCCGTCACGAACGCTTTCAACCTCATATCGAAAGAGATGGGAGAGTAGTATGGATAGGGTTTTCCTGTTCGACGGCACCGGGCTGGCCTACAAAGCCTACCACGCCATTAAAGGGCTATCGACAACCGACGGATTCCCCACAAACGCCGTTTACGGCTTCGCAAGGCTTTTTTTAAAAATGCTCAGAGAGCTGAAACCCCGCTACTGTGCGGTGGCGTTCGACGCCGGCCGGAAAACGTTCAGGAGTGAGATTTCAAAGGACTACAAGGCCAACAGGAAACCCACCCCCGACGACTTTAAGGTTCAGCTTCCCTACATTAAGGAGTTTCTAAAATGCCTGGGGGTTAAGGTGCTGGAGCTCCCGGGCTACGAAGCAGACGACATTATAGGAACGCTCGTCAAAAGGCTTCAGGAAAAGGGATTTGAGGTTGTAATTGTAACTTCCGATAAGGACATGAAGCAGCTGCTCTCCCCGAGGGTTTCGATTCTGGTACCTCCGAAAGGTAAGGAGAAGGCAAAGTGGATAGACTACAGCTCCTTTAAGGAGGAAACCGGCATAGAGCCCGAAACAGTACCGGACCTGTTCGGGTTGAGCGGAGACAGAACGGATAATATACCGGGAGTTCCGGGGATAGGGGAGAAAACGGCCCTAAAGCTTTTAAGGGAGTTTAAAAACCTTGAGGGTATATACGAAAACCTCGACAGACTCCCTAAAGGCCAGAGGGAAAAGCTGGAGAAGCACAGGGAGTCGGCCTTTAAAAGTCGGGAGCTTGCCAGGATAGAGACAAACGCTCCTGTAGATGTGGCGCTTGAGGAGCTTCTCCTGAAGGAACCAAACGGCGAGTGCCTCGGGAAGCTCATAGAGAAGCTCCAGATGAGGAGCCTGTACGGAGAGATTGAGAAGCTCTTCCCCAACATCCGGTTCTCCCCTCCGCTCCAAGAGGGAGAGGAGGTTGAAGCAGACGAGATTAAATCGCTGCTCACAGCCGACCTTCTGCCCAAAGAGGTTGCCACGGCAGAGGTAAAGGGTGGGATTTACGTAGCCGCCGACGGCAAGTTCTCGAAAGTAAGCCCGAGAGAGCTTCCAGCCCTCGCAAGGGGCAACAAACTCTACGTGTTCAACCTGAAAGAGCTCTACCACACCGTAGGAGCCGAGCTCAAAAAGTTAAAGACCTTCGACATCTCACTGGGTTACTACCTGCTGAACCCCCTACTCAAGGACTACTCCCCGGAGCAGGTAATAGGGAACCTCCTCGGAGCAAAAGTTGAGCTTCCCGTCCACCTACACCACGGTATAAAGGCGGGCAAAGAGGTAGAGAAAAAGCTCAAAGAGGAGGGACTCTACAGGCTCTACGCCGAGGTGGAGCACCCCCTAAGCTACGTTCTGTACAAAATGGAAAAAAGGGGGGTTCCCTTCTCTGAGAAGGCCCTAATGGAACTCGAGAGGGAGCTGGAGGAGAAGATTTCCGAGGTGGAGACCAAAATTTTCGAGCTGGCAGGCGAGAAGTTCAACTTGAACTCGCCGAAACAGCTCTCGAAGGTGCTGTTCGAAAAGCTCGGGCTCAAGCCGGTAAAGAAAACCCGGTCAGGCTACTCAACAGACGTTGAGACCCTGACAACCCTCGCACTCGAAGGCCACGAAATAGCGGTTCACATACTGGACTACAGGAAACTATCGAAACTCCTCAGCTCGTTTGTAAAGGCCCTCCTAAAGAGAATAGACGAAACCGGAAGAGTGCACGGCAATTTTATCCAGACAGGAACGGCAACCGGCAGGCTCAGTTCGGCAGAGCCGAACCTACAGAACCTTCCCGTTTCAGACCCCCTTTCCCTCAGGGTGAGGAGAGCCGTCAGGGCCCCCGAAGGCTACACTCTGGTGTGGGCCGATTACTCTCAGGTAGAGCTGAGAATACTGGCCCACCTGTCTCAGGACAGGAACTTGATAGAGGCGTTCTTAAAGGGGGAAGACATCCACACCGAAACGGCAAAGCACCTGTTCCACACCCGGCAAATCACCGATAGAGAGAGGCGAGTTGCAAAAACCGTCAACTTCGGCATCATCTACGGGATGAGCCCCCACGGCCTCGCAGAGAGGCTCTCAATCCCCCTTCAGGAGGCAAAAGATTACATAGAGCGCTACTTCCAGAAGTTTCCGAAAGTCAGAGAGTTCATTGAAGAGACCGTAAGAGAAGCCTACAAAAAGGGGTTTGTAGAAACGGCCTTCGGCCGGAGAAGGCCCCTGCCGGAGCTTAAAGAGAAGAGCTTCCACAAGAGGAGCTTCGGCGAGAGGGCCGCAGTGAACACAGTAATCCAGGGAACCGCCGCCGACATTATGAAGATGGCCATGGTAAACCTGCAGCCGGAGGCGGAAAAGCTCAACAGCTACATAATACTCCAGGTACACGATGAACTCGTACTCGAAGCCCCAGAAGGGGCAGAAGAGGAGGTAGCCGCCAAAGTAAAACAGGTAATGGAGGGAGCAGCCAACTTGTCGGTTCCGCTGACAGTAGAAGTGAAAAGCGGCAAAGAGTGGAGCTAAGAAAAGAGCGCTTCCAACGCCTTAGCCAGCGTAGGGTACTCCTCCTTAACTACCTCTACACCGTAGAGTTTAAGCCCCTCTTCGGTTTTGGGGGGAAGTTCCCTGCCGACAACCCGCTTAACGCCGTAAGAGAGTAGAAGCTCAAGAAGCTCCTGCTCGTCCTTTGCCGGGTTCTCGTAAAGCTCAAGCCTCAAATCACTCCCCTCAACAGAAGCCAAGAAGAAGAGGGGAGCTTCTATAAACGAACGGGCCACCGGTGAGTCAAGCCCCCTATCCTCAACAACGGGAATTGCAGTCTTCATAAAAACCTCCATAAAAGTAGTAGAATATCTGTAAATGGAATTTAAGAGGTGGAGGAACCTAAGCGAAATTTTACCCCAGGACGTAGAAGAGTTCTGCAACAGCTTTAACAGCGAAGAGCCCATACTCAGAGAACTTCGAGAGCTGGCAACAAGGGAGAAAGTTCCCATCCTGCTCCCCTCAGCAGCACAGCTACTGAGGCTCATAGTAAAGCTCCGCAAACCCCGAAAAGTTCTCGAGGTGGGAACGGGAATAGGCTACAGCACCCTCACCATCCACTTTGCCAGCCCCGAAAGCTCCATTACAACCGTAGACTCTAACCCGAAGAGGCTAAAAACTGCAGAGAGCTTCTTCCAGAGGGCAAACGCCCCCGTAGAAACCGTTCTGGCCGACGGCCTCGAGTTTATGAGGGAGGCGCTGTCGGCGGGGGAGGAGTATGACCTCATCTTTATCGATTCAACAAAAGGAGAGTACCCGTTCTACATCTATAAAGTTGAGGCCCTTCTATCCGATAGGGGTATCGCCATCTTCGACAACGTCCTGTTCAGAGGTCTCGTTGCAAAAGACGAAGAGGAGATACCCGATAAGTACAAAAGGAGCACGAATCTTCTTAAATTATTCCTTAATCAATTGGTTAAATTTCCAAACTATTCCACAATTATCCTACCTATTGGAGATGGATTTGCGATTCATCAACCACTTCGATAAAGAATTTTGTATATTTAACCACGCATAAGTTAACGGGAGGGGTTCTATGGAAAGAAAACCGAAAGTAGCAGTCATTGGTATGGGCTACGTAGGTATCGTTGGAGCAGTGTGTTTGGCAAAAATGGGCCATGAAGTTGTGGGAGTTGACGTTAACGAGAGGAAAATCTCCATGCTAAAGAAGGGGAAGCTCCCCATTTACGAAACGGACCTCGACAAATACTTTAACGAAGTTAAAGATAAACTTACCTTCACAACCGACACTAAAGAGGCAGTAAAGGAGACCGAGCTCTGCTTCGTCTGCGTTGGAACTCCCTCAAGACCCGACGGAGAGGTAGACCTCTCCTACGTTAAAGCCTCCGCAGAGGCAATAGGGGAGGGCCTCAAGGAGAAAGAGGGCTTCTACACCGTTGTCTACAGGAGCACCATTCCCCCCGGAACATCCCACAACCTCATAATACCCACCATAGAGAAACACTCCGGCAAGAAAAGGGGAAAAGACTTCGGCTACGCATTCAACCCCGAGTTCCTCCGAGAGGGAACGGCCATCTACGACTTCTTCAATCCTCCAAAAACGGTCGTCGGGACGGAAGAAGAAGAGGTGGCACAGCTCCTATTCGACATCTACAAAGAACTTCCGGAGGCCAAAATCAAACTCCCCATAGTAGAGTCTGAGATGGTCAAGTACGTAGACAACGTATGGCACGCAATAAAGGTTGCCTTTGCCAACGAGGTGGGGTACTTTGCAAAGCGCCACGGAGCCGACGGAAGGCTCGTTATGGAGGTGTTCTGCAAAGACAGGAAACTGAACCTATCTCCCTACTACCTAAAGCCGGGATTCGCCTTCGGAGGTTCCTGTTTGCCCAAAGACGTTAAAGGCTTTGTAGCGATAGCCAGAGAAAAGGGAATTGAAATTCCCCTGATAGAGCACGTAATGCCCTCAAACAGGAAACACATAGAGAAAGCCAAAAAGATGGTTGAAGAAGTGGTTCCGAAAACGGAGCCGGTAACCATAGTAGGCCTTGCATTCAAGCCGGGAACCGACGACGTCAGAGAGTCGCCGGCAGTCTACCTTGCGAAAGAGCTCCAAGAAGCCGGATACACCTTAAACTTCTATGACCCCCTCGTGAAGAGGGAGCACATCGAAGGGTACTTCGGAAAGGGGTTCATAGACTTCTCAAAAGTCAAGTTCCTCAACTCCCCCGAAGAGACCTTTAAAGAGAAGAACCTGGTTTTAACCGGGAGCTTCAAGGAAATCCCCCAAGAGCCCGAAGCCTACGAGGGCAAACGGGTATTCGACCTTAACGGTCTACTCTACAAGCGCAACGACCTGATAGAGAGGTGTGAATACTATGGAATGTGCTGGTAAGGCGCTTAAGCTTTTAAGTCTATCTGTGGCCTTACTCATAACAGCCACCGGCTGCTCAACTGCAGCCCAAAGAGTCCAGACAGAGCCGACCCTGCCGCCAGTAAAAATCTACAACGGCGGCAGGGTCTTCTTCGTGTCCCCGGAGGGGGACGACGACAACACTGGCCTCTCCTCAAAGTACCCCCTGAAACACATACAGAGTGCCCTGGAGCTTGCCCAACCGGGAGACACAATAGTCCTGATGCCGGGAACCTACCGAGAAAACATCAAAACGGTCAGAGACGGCCTACCCGGAAAACCAATCACAGTAGTGGGAACCCCGGGAAGCCTCATAGTGGGGAACGACAAACCTAAAGGGCGCATAATCGACGTCAGAAACAGCTACATTCAGCTCCTCCACCTGAACATAAACGGCCAGTTCGCCGACTGTACAGAGGAGAACTGCTACCACGACAAGCTCATATACATCCACGGCTCACCGGAGAAGATGCTATCCGGCATAAGGGTAGAGGCCGTTAACCTGAAAAACGCACTGGGAGAGTGTCTGAGAATCAAATACTCCGAAAACAGCGAAATAGCCTGGAACTCGATATCCCACTGCGGACTTAGGGACTTCGTATTCGGAAGGGGGAAGCAAAACGGGGAAGGTATCTACGTAGGAACTGCACCCGAGCAGACCCACGGCCACCCGGACCATACAAAGAACATACTCATAAGGTACAACACCATAGCCACCTACGGAGCCGAATGTGTAGACGTTAAGGAGGGAGCAACCAAAATCGTAATAGAGAACAACGTGTGTCTCAAAAGTATGCAGAAGACAAGCGGGGGGATATCGGTAAGGGGGAACCGAGAGGTTATACGCTACAACATAGTTTTCGACAACAAAGGTGCCGGAATAAGGTTGGGAGGGGACACAAAGGAGTTCGGAATAGAGAACGAGGTAACCTACAACTTCCTCGACAACAACCTTAAAGCCGCCTTAAAGATAATGAGGACTCCTCAGGATAAGATGTGCAGTAACCGCTCAACCGATACAGAGAAGCTCTACTACCCTAAAGAAAAACGATTTATGGGGGCCTTTGAACCTTGCAACAGATAATCTACACGATTATCTACATCCTCTTCCTCATAGGTTACGCCCTTTGGCTATGGCCGATATACTTCGTGCCGGAAGCGAAAAGGTACCTAATCATCATCGGAGCCATAGCCGCCTGGAGGTACACCTGGTTCATCATCAACGCACTCAGGGCAACCTTTTACAAGAAGGTCTACTTTCCCACAATCAGGAAGAGGGCAAGGGCCCTGCCGAGAGAGATGCTGCCCAAGAACGTATTCATACTGGTCACAACCTACCGAATCCCCGAACACATCTCCATAAGCGTTTACAGGGCCGCCATAAGGGAAATCATAAACTGTGCAAACAAAGGTATGAAAGCCACGCTTATCGCCTCTGTCGTTGAGAAATCGGAGGAGAACCTCGTTAAGAAACTCTGGACCACCCTCAAACCGCCCCAGAATACAAAGCTGATAATCGTTCGGTTTGCCGGAACCGGAAAGAGGGACGGACTGGCTGTGGCCTTCAGGGCCCTGCTCAAAGAGCCCGTAAACCTTAAAGACGCAATCGTAGCCCTTGTAGACGGAGACTCCATACTGACAGACGGCGTTATGGAGAAGTGTGCAGAGCTCTTTGCCCTCTACCCGAAGCTGGGGGCCGTAACCACAGACGAAGACTGTATCCTTGAGGAGAAGAACTTTGCCTACAAAGTTTACAAACAGTGGTATAAACTCCGCTTTGCCCAGCGCGACACCTACATGGCCTCCGCCGCCCTCTCAAGGCGCGTTCCGACCCTAACCGGAAGGATGTCCGTTTACAGGGGAATCCTCTTCCTGGACCCTGAGTTTACAGAGACCGTCCAGTACGACTTTATAGAGCACTGGCGGATAGGATGGCTGCGCTTTTTAACGGGAGACGACAAGTCCACCTGGTACTACGTACTGAAGAACGGGTGGGAGATGCTCTACGTATCGGACGCGATGGTGTACACCCACGAAGACCCTCCCGACCCGAACTTCCTCAAAGGCGCAACCATGCTGATGATGCGCTGGTACGGTAACTCCCTTCGGGCAACCTACAGGGCGATGAAAATACCCTCCAGTATCGCCTCTCTCTACATGTGGTACATGATAAGGGACCAGCGTATAACGATGTGGACCGGGCTCTACGGCCTACTTGCCGCAATACTCGGAGAGATAAAGTGGGGCGGCGGAATAATATTTGCCTACTTCTGGTGGATACTCTTTACGAGGTTCATAATCATCCTCTACTACGCCATGCAACGGGGCTACTACTACATGTCGTGGCCCTTCTTCCTCTACTTCAACCAGATATACGGCTCACTGGTGAAAATCTACATCACCAGTCACCTCTACAGACAGAAGTGGACAAGACAGAAGACGATTCTGGCCGGAGAGGAGACCATCTGGGATAGGCTCTACGTAGTGGCAACATCCCACATGGAGCTTGTGGCAAAGATACTGACCTTCTTCATACTAACGGGCTACTCGGTCGGGTTCTTCAACATCTACGACCTGATTAACCTAACAAGAATTTTCGGGGGAAGGTAGAATGAGCGAGGAGAAGAACCAGAACAACATAGGGAAGATGAAGTTCCGGGCGGAGCCGACCCGCCACTTTCCCAGGTACAGGATACCCGCCTACATAGAGATAGACGGGAAAAGGTACAAGCTCAAAGACTGGTCAATCGGCGGATGTGCAATCATAGGCCTGCCGGAGGAGTACCTCCAGAAGCGCTGGGCAACCGGTAACCTTATCGTTCCGTTCGACACTTTCGATACCGTTATAAAGAACATAAAGCTCGAGTTCCTCAGGAAAAACCCCGACGGGACAATAGGGTGCAGGTTCACAGAGCTCCGCCCCGACCAGATATCCCTGATGCAGGACATAATAGAGGCCTACCTTGAGGGAAGCATAGAGCCTTCGGTAGACGAGTTCATAAACACCATTAAAAGGGAAGACCTCAGAGAGGCCCTGGAGGCGAGAAAGCCCAAGGCTCCCAAAAGGGCTGAAGCAGAGGAGATACTCAGGAGGATATTCATAACCTTCCTCTTCGTGGTTATCATACTGACGCTGGTTATCTTCATTCTGGAAGCCCTCTACACCCGTGTTTACCTGGTCAGGGCGGTATCGGCCTTCTACGATGCGCCTTTAAAGGTTATCAGAACCCCCGCAAGCGGCTTTTTCAAGTTTAAGAACCCTATCCATCCGGGAGACCGGATAAAGAAAGACGAGATTCTGGGATTTATGAACGTTCCGGGCTTAGTGTCGTTTGTAATCCCCTCGCCTGTAGAGGGAACGGTTACCAAGGTGTTTGTTACGAACAACGACGCAGTGAGGGAAGGGGACCCTCTGATGCTGGTCCTGCCCAAAGGGAAGAGGGTTTACGTTTTCGCCAACATACTCCACAAAGACCTTGAAAGGGTCAGGGTGGGAGACACGGCAAGGGTGATAAGGTTCGACGGCAAGGTGATAATAGGCAAGATAGTGGAAATCAAGGCCTCGCCTTCCCTTGCGGCTCTCCACTCCACCTCGCCTATGCCGGCCTACTCGTTCGCCTGGAACTACGACAGGGTAAAGATTGAGCTTCCCCCCGACAGCTGCTCACTGGACGACATAGGAAACTCGGTAGAGGTCCAGATAGACCTCACCCCTCCCCTGCTCAAACCGGTTTTCGCCCTACTGCCTAAGTTTTAGTTAGGGGCCCCAGATGAAGAAGCTGATAAAAACCGTCTCCTTAGCCCTTGCGTGGGCGGCACTTTCGGGTGCCGCCCGTGCGGAGAGCCCTCTTGTAGTGGAGAAAAACCCACCGAAAGTTTACCTTGAGAAGTACTACAAGAAGCAGGTAATAGTTCCCTACTTCAAACACCCGAAGCTGATACTGCCCAAAAAACTGGAAAAGAGAGTATCAATCCCCTCGTTTGAAGAGGTCAGGAAACGGTACTCCCCCGAAAAGCTGTCTAAGCCTTTCAGAAAGACGAAGGTTCATCAGGTCAGCCTCGTACCGGTGAAGTTCATGTTCTTCCTTCCCTTTGAAGACTACTTTCTCAAGTGGAGTAAGTACCCGAACCTTAAGATGGTTATCCTCGAGAAGGGTAACTTCACCCTCGAGGAGCTTCACAGAATTGTGGGTAACCGCTACCTTGAGAAGAACAGTAGGCACACTTACACCCTAAAAGCCCCGATGTTCATAGGGGAGAAGGCAAAGCTCTTTATAAAGGGAGAAACCCTTAGGCTTGCTTTTAACCCCGGCGCCCCCATAATGAACGCCGGAGAGCTGAAAATAGTAAACTCAACGGTCCTCACCTGGGATACAGAGAAGAACCGGTACCTGCCGCTGGGAAAAATCCCGAAGGAGGCCTACTACCTCTACGGGGTAATCCCCCAGAGGCCCCACATACTCACGATAAGGGGAGGAAAAGTCACCGTTGTAGGCTCAACGGTAAAGGGGCTGGGATACAGGGGCCTCTTCTCCTCCTTTGGAATTTCGGTAAGTCAGTGGGAGCTGGAGAATAAACTCTTCCACTCTCCCATAGCCAACCTGTTCATAAATCTGTCGGTTCCGCTGAAAGAGTTTGAAACGCCGCAGTTTGTAGAGCTCTTCACGCTCCACAGAAAACCGGTTGCATACATTGTAGGGAACAACCTGGAAGATAACTTCATGGGTTTCTACTCCAACAACACGAAAAGGGCCGTTTTGATAGCAAACATTCTGAGGGACAACTTCCAGTATAACGTTGACCCCCACGACTGGAGCAGGAACTTAATCGTAGGCTACAACCTCATAGAGGGGGCCCACAAAGCCCACGGAATCGTCTTCTCCAGGTACGTTACGGGAAAAATCTTTAGAAACCTCTGCATGGGCAACCACGGAGCGGGCGTGATGATGGATAGGCGCTCGTCTGCCCTTATAGAGGGGAACGTTCTGCTGGGGAACAGGCTCGGAGGGGTTTCCCTCCTTGAAAGCGACAACGTGTTCATAGAGAAGAACTTTATTATGAGGAACGGAGCCTACGGGGTTTACGTGAGGAACAGCCTCAATGCCCAGGTGATGAACAACCGGATAAGGAGGAATCTGGGCTCAGGGACGGAGGTTTCGGTTATAAACATCCTCTACCAGAGTTACAGAAACTTATACAGGGACCCCTTCCACCTTGCGGCCTCGGCCTGGACACAGGGCAACAGCTACGAAGACAACCTAAAAAGCGCCATAAAAACGTTTTTCGGCGGAATAGCCATATACAAAAACGGCTTTAAGGCGAGCCCCTTCATCTTCAGCGGGGATTTAACCCCTTACACCGAGGAGATTTTGAAGTACCAAAACTCCCGCCCGGTAATAGTTCCGGGAATCGGGGACCCCAGCCTTATAAGGGAAACGGTTCCGGAGTTTAAAGAGGCCTTCCTCAAGCTCGAGCAGAACCTGTTGAAGGCCGGGAACAGGGAGGCCCTTGTACCGATAGCGCTGATGAGGATTATAGAGGCGAGGGAGCAGGTAGAAAAAGGCATAAGCAGCGTTAAAGAGTTCAAGAGCTCGGCCTTGGCATCGGGGGTGAAGCTCCTGATAGAAGCGGCACAGAACGGCCAAGCCGATGCAGTTTTAGAGCTGGGTCTTACGGCCCTCTCCCTTGCAGAAGAGGGCTCTCCCCTTTTTAAAGAGGGGGAGGTTCTCCTCTCGGAGGCGGCCATTCTCGGCTCCAACAAAGCCTACTACTCACTCTACCTGCTGCCCATTTTGAAAGACCGAAAAGAGAAGGAAAACGTTGAGATAGCTTTTAAAGAGGCTCAGAGGCGCATCAGAGAAGGGGTGCTCCTGGAGAGTAAAGTCTGGGGAGTTGAACCGGCCGAAAGGGAAGCGGAAGCGGAAGAGGCGGTGAAGCTCTCCTACAGGAAGTTCAGGAAGCTCGAGGCAAAGTTTGGAGGAGTTTGGGGAGTTTTAGACGCAAAAGCAGAGAGAATAGCAGATAAGGCATTCCAGAAAAAACTTGCACGTATGGAGAAGAGGATAAAGAGAAAAAACGTTCGCTTCTACCGCTACTTCCGTTGGGAGGAAAACGTCCTTAAAAAGGTCGGAGACGAGTACCTGGAGCAGAACCCGGACCTCATAAGGTTCATAGAAAAGAAGCTTACCGTCTCGAAAGTATGGCGGCTCAAGCTCAAAATGACCGGGAAGTCCGACTTTGAGGAGGTTAAACCGGAAATAGCGGATATCCTCTCGAAGATGAACCAACTCAGACCGAAAGACAAACAGGTAGACATCGAGGCCGAACTTTCCAGAATTAAGAGGAGGTACTTCGGTGAGGAAGTTCATTAATATAGCCGCTCTCTTTCTCCTTCTACCGGCAACGGCCTTCGGGCTTGAGGAGGACGAATACTACTGTATTCAGGTAGCATCGTCTCCCGGGAACCTGGACCTTCTAATAGAAGAGGCAAAAGAGCTTCAAAACCAATTCCCCCAAGTAAGGGTAGAGAAAATCGGCCACATGTACACGGTGAGAGTGGGCTTTTGGAAAGACTTTAAGAAGGCAAAGAGCGCCCTATCCGAAGTTAAACAGCTCTTCCCCAGCGCCTTCTTAAGGGACTGTTACTATAAACCGCAAAGGTGGGTCTTCCCCGCCCGAACCGAAACGGAGAAAAGGGCAAACAAAATAGAAACAAGGGAAACAGCTACCGAAAAGGGAATTCCGGAAAAACCCGGCAAACCTTCCACCTCTCCCCTCTCCTTCAAGTGGGAGGAGGAGTTCGAAAAGGTAAAGTCGCAGATAAAGGTAACTGAGCCCAAACTTCCGCAACCGCTGAAGCAACCTACAGAAGAGGAAAAGAGGGCAGAAACCGCTTCCTCCAAAACCACCACCTTTATAGGAGAGACCTACCTCTTCGTAGACGGCTCCTTTGTAGAGGGGCTCGACCCGAGAACCGGGTGCAGAAAGAGGGGCAGGGAGCTGATAGGAAGGCTCGGCTACAGGTTCGTCACAGACCTTTTCAACTCCTTTTCGGTATGGGGCGACATCTACGGAGGAATCGGCTACCAGCGGTTCCGGCACACAACAAGGAGAAAAGGCTGGTGGGACATCAGATACCTATACCTCAACACGAAAACCTTTGAAGAGAGGAACACCCCCGGCTACGACCTCTCGCTGGGTAGAATGCCGCTACTTGAGCCGAGGGGCTTTTGGTACAGGAACTACTTAGACGGCTTAAGGCTCAGATACCAGAGCACCTTACTGAACTGGTACCTGTTTGCAGGAGGCAGGTTCAGCGACTCAAGGGTGAGCAGTAGCGAGGAGAGGATAAACCTGCAAGGTTACAGGTACTTGGTGGCCAGGGCAGACTACCAGTACTACTACAGGCAACACTTGGGCTTCTTCTTCATAAAGGAGTACAAGAAGAGGTTCTCAAACCTCAACGACCCCAGCGTTTGGAAAGGGGTAAGGCCGAAAGAGAACCTCAACTGGCTCGGAGTGAGGCTAAAGGGAGAGAAGGAGTGGGGCAGCTACTGGCTGGACTTGGGCTACATGTGGGGCAAAAGGGGCTTCACAGACTCAATCGAGCAGGACTGTACGGCCTACAAGGTTGTCACCGCAACGTACTACAAGGGCGTTCACGGTATAGGGGCGGAAATCGGTGCAAAGAGACTCCTCGGTGATGAGAGAAACAAAGGAGTGGGCTTCCGGTTTGCAGTTGGTCAGGGAAGTAACAGCAGAACGGGGAGCACGAACTTTTACCTCCCCAAAATCTCAACATCAATGTCTTACCTGTTTGGGCCCAACAGAATCAGGTACTACGGGGAGCTTGCAAACCCCGACCTAAACAACCTGGTGCTCCTTTCGCTCTTTGGAGGCTACAAGGTAGGGGAAGATACTTGGCTGGAAGCAAACCTCATCAAGTACCTGCAGTACAAAATCTCCCCCTACGCTCCCTTCTCGAGGTACTTCATAGCTCCCAACGGTAAAAGCAGAGACCTGGGAACAGAGCTCGACCTGCTCATCGATGGAGAGATAACCGGCAACGGACGCTGGAGGTACGTTGCCGCCGGCACCCTGTTTATCCCGGGAGGGGCTTATTCCGGGAAGCTCGACCAGTGGAACGCCTACGGCGTCTTCTTAAGAATAAAGAGGTACTGGTGATGAAACGGCTTGCTCTACTTATCTTAGGGCTGAGCGTGGCCTTTATAAGCTCCTGTGCAGACATAAAGCTGGCAAAAGAGTACTACGCTCAGGGCAACTACCCGGCAGCAGTCAAAGAGCTTAGACCCCTCGTGAAAAGGGGCTTTCCACAGGCCTACTACCTATACGGGAAGCTAATTGTAGAGGGTAAAGTTAAGGGGGTGCCCCCCGAAGAGGGAGTGAAGTTCTTGGAGCTCGCCTACGAGAAGGGGATTAAGAAGGCGTTACTGGATATAGCGAAGTTCTACTTAAAGGAAGGAGAAGTTAATAAGGCGATAAAGTACCTAAGGCTCGCCTCAGAAGAGGGAGTTCCGGGAGCACAGGAGCTTCTCATCAAAACCTTGATAAAGAACAACCGGGTAAACGAGAGGGTAATCGGGCAAGCGTTAGCACTTGCCCGGCAGAACCCTCAGCTCTACAAACTCCTTGCAAACTACTACCTTGAGAAGGGAAACGTTAAAAGGGCCGAGGAGCTCTTAGAGAAGGCCTACAAGGCGGGGATTGAAAAGGCGGGCCTGACGCTTGCCTCACTGCTTATAAGGGAGGGGAAACTCTCCGAGGCAGAGAAGCTCCTGGAAGAGCTCTACGTAAAGTACGGGGATAAAGAGGCCGCTCTTAAACTGGGAAAGATTTACGAAATTCGGGCCAAAAGCCTTAAACTGAGCTACTGCCCGATTGTCACGGCAAAAACACCCGAGGAGTTCTTTAAGGCAAAACTGAAACTTCAGGCAGAGAGGAAAGAGTACCTGTTAACCGCCCTCAGGTGGTACGAAAGGGCCCTTCCGCTCCTTGAGGCACAGTATCGGGTAGCCAGGGTAAAGTGGGAGCTTTCGGGTAACAGCTGCGGCGACTTTAAAACCATCCTGCGGTTTGCCAAACTGGGCGTAAAGCCGGCAATAGCAGACCTTCAACGGCTGTACGGGGCGGCAGGCAGGTGCCCGGCTCCGCCGCAGATGGAACAAGAGAGGAAAGAGCTTCGCCGCCTAAAGGAGCTCTACGGAGTAGAAGTGAAAGCCACAAAGGAAAACCCGTCAGAAGTACTCTTCAAAAGGGGGATGGAACTTCTAAAGTACAACCCGGAAAAGGCCCTTAAACTCCTTGAAGAGGCGTGCAGCTACGGTAATACCAAGGCGGAAATAGAGCTGGCCCTGTTCCTCAAAGATAAAAACCCCCAAATTGCCGGCGCAGTGCTCTACTACTACGCAAAGGTAAAGGGGGTACCGAGAGCTATGGTTGCCCTGGCGAAGCTCTACCTCAGCGCCGGCAACGAGGAGAAGTACCTCTACTGGATAGAGAAAGCTGCGAAGCTCAGGTACACGCCGGCCATGAGGCTCTACGCCCTCTACCTGATAAACCACAACCGGGAAGAGTTGGCAATCAAACTACTAAAAGAGTGGGAGGAGGAAGGTTACTGTTTTGCAGCAATACTCCTCGGGGCCATATACGAAGGGGACTACGGGGACCTTCCGATAGACTTTAAAAAAGCCGAGTTCCACTACAAACTGGCCGTTGAAAACGGCTGTGTAGACGGTTACTACAGGCTCGCAAGGCTTTACAACTTCCTCAACAGGCCCAAAGAGGCCCTACCGCTGGCAGAGGAGTACCACAGACTCGTTCCCAGCCAGGTGAAGGGCCTGGTGCTACTGACGAGAATCGAGATGAACCTAAACAACTACCAAAGGGCGGGGAGTTACCTTTCGCAGGCGATAGAGATGGGATACATACCCACCTATAACGAGATAGCCCAGCTTGCAAGGTTCGTACCCACAAAACTTCTGCTCTCGGGACAGGTAAGGTACAGGAGCTACATGGTTGTAGCCATGAAACTGGGTAAAAGTAACTTCCCCTTAAGCTTCTGCCTTGCCTACGAGGCAGGCCTTCACAAGGCCCCGAGGGCCGCAATGCTGATGTTTAACCTCGCCTCCCTCGTAAATACGAGGGAAGACGCACTGGCGATAATAAACGCAGGAAAAAGGGAAAACTACTGTAAAAACCTGATAGAGCGTAGGCTGGTAACGGTTGTCAGGGTGTTAAAGGAAGGGCGTTAAGCCCTTCCGTAGTCGTCCTGGAACCTTACGATATCGTCTTCTCCCAGGTACTCACCAACCTGAACCTCTATAACCTCGAGGGGAACCTTTCCGGGGTTCTCAAGCCTGTGGGGAGTGGTTTTGGGTATGAAAACGCTCTCGTTTTCGTGGACGAACATCTCCTGGTCCCCTATGGTGACCTTAGCAGTTCCCTTAACCACTATCCAGTGCTCGCTCCTGTGGTAGTGCATCTGGTAGCTGAGCTTACCGCCGGGCTTAACGGTAATCCTCTTTATCTTGTAACGCTCACCCCTGCCGAGCTCTATAAAGTGGCCCCACGGCCTGTAAACGAGGGGATGGGTCATGGCGTAGCGGGCAAACTCCGGGTCGGCCTTTAAAGCTTTAACAATCTCTTTAACTTTTTGACTCTCACCCCTCTTGGCCACAAGGGTCACATCCTTTGTCCCGACAACCATAACATCTTCAAGGCCTACCGTCACGATTAACCTATCGCCCTCAAAGTCCCTGTTGAGAACCAGGCTGTTCTTGGTCTCAAGGAGGAAGGTTTTATCGTCCTTCACGTTACCGTTGGAGTCCTTTGGAAGCAGGTCGTAGATTGAATCCCAACACCCCACGTCGGACCACACAAAGTCACACAGAATAACGGCGGCCCTGTCGGTCTTCTCCATAACGGCGTAGTCGATGGAGATATCGGGAAGGGTATCGAACCGTTCGAGGGCCTCCTGGAAGGTACCCCCGAAAATCACTTCGTAGATTTCAGGAGCGAACCTCTTAAGCTCGGACGTAAAGGTCTCTACGGTAAAGGCAAACATACCGGAGTTCCAGTAGTAGTTGCCAGAAGAGACGTACTCAAGGGCCTTTTCAAAGTTGGGTTTTTCTACAAAGCGCTCCACCCTGTAAACGTTACCCTTAACCTTTTCTCCGAGGAGGATGTAACCGTAGCCCGTTTCGGGCTTGGTCGGCTTTATACCGAAGGTCACTATGTATCCCGCCTTCGCGGCCTCCTCAACCTCTACAGAGAGGTTTTTTATAGCCTCCTTCGGCCTGATGAAGTGGTCCGACGGAGCAACAAAAACCACCTCGTCTGCAGACGCCCCCTCCTCAAGGAGGGCCCTTACCGCTAAAGCTATAGCCGGAGCCGTATTTCTGCTGGACGGCTCTAGAACCAGCGAAACCCGGGAGTTATCAACCCCTATCTGCTCAAGCTGGTCCTTAACGAGGAAGGCATAGTCTTTCCTCGTTGAGACGAGAAGGTCTTGGGGGGACAAAAAGGTCAGGAAACGCTCTACCGTGTCCTGAAAGAAGGATTTCCCGGAGATAAGCTCTATGAACTGTTTCGGGTAGTTGTTACGGGAGAGTGGAAAAAGCCTCGTTCCCGAACCCCCTGCAAGGATTATCGCCTTCAAGGTGTCCCTCCGAAGAGTTTTTATTTTTAGCCATTCTAACACAAGTTGTTGTATAATCGTGACTCGGGTTCCGAGTCTGGTTACCTAAGGGCTACAGCCTACGGTGCCAGACCGATAGGGTACAGCTGGAAACGGCTGTGCCTCCCGGGCTTGGAAAGGAACCCGCCAAAAAAGGGTCAGTTCCGGCTCGGGGCTGACCCTTTTTTAATTTTACGGGTAAGGAGGTGGAGCGTGAAAAGGCTGAAGCTACTGCTGAGCCTGCTGCTTGTTGCCCTCTGGCTCTCTGATGCCGGCGCAAAGGAGGTTTGGGTGTTCTGCGCCATGGGGATGAGGGACCTCGCAAAAGATGCCGCCAACCACTTTAAGGGAAGAGTTGTATTCAACTTCTCCTCTTCCGGAAGGTTGGCCAAACAGATAGAGGAGGGAGCTTCAGCCGACGTTTACCTTTCGGCCAACAAAAGGTGGGTAGAGTACCTAAAAAAGAAAGGGCTGCTCGTAGAAAGCTCGATAGAACCGGTGGCAAAAACCCAGCTGGTTGTAATCGTTCCGAAGGACTCAAAAATCAAGAGCCTAAAAGAGGCCAAAACCATAGCCGTAGGCGATAAATCGGCCCCAGTGGGAAGGTACGCGTTAGAGGCTTTAAAGAACTTGAAGCTCTATGGAGAACTCAAAAACAGGCTCGTGTTTGCCCCAAACGTCAGGCAGGTTGCAGTTTGGGTGGCAACCGGGAACGCAGACGCCGGAATCGTCTACCTGTCCGACTACCTAAAGTTCAAAAAGAGCGTAAAGCTACTTAAGGTGCTTCCCGAAAAGAGCCACTCGCCGGCAATCTTTTACGGGGCCGCCGTTAAAGGGGGGAACGTTAAAGAGGCCGAAGCATTCCTGAACACGCTACATAGCCTCCCAGAGAGAGAGATGGAACGTTTCGGATTCAGGAGGCCGTAGTGGGACTGGACCCCCTGGCCCTCTTTTCGGTGAAGCTCTCTTTAAAGGTGGCAATCTCGTCAACCGCCATAGTTACGCTCTTAGGAACCCCCCTGGCCTACATGCTCGCAACAAGGGATTTCCCCTTTAAAAACGCCGTAGATGCCCTCATCACACTGCCCCTTGTCTTTCCGCCGACGGTAACCGGCTACATACTGCTACTGCTGCTCGGCAGGAAAGGACCAATCGGGGAGCTTCTCTACACACTGTTTCACAAGGGGATAGTGTTCACCTGGTACGCGGCGGTAGTTGCGGCAGCCGTGGCCTCCTTTCCCATATTTGTAAAGAGCGCAAGGGCGGCAATAGAGGCCGTAGATAAGAGGCTCCTTACGGTCTCCTACACGCTGGGAAAGGGAGAGGTAAACACCTTCTTCAGGATTGTGCTCCCCCTCGCAAAGCGGGGGATAGTGGCGGCCGTAATTCTATCCTTTGCAAGGGCCCTCGGGGAGTTCGGCGCAACGCTGATGTTGGCCGGCTACATACCGTTCAAAACAAACACCATTCCACTCGAGATATACAGCTCCGTATCCAACGGCGATTTTGAAAGGGCAAACCTGCTGACCGCAGTTACCGCAGCCATAGCCCTCGTAACCATCTACGCAATCAACCGACTCTCGAACCGGAGCAAGCAGTGGTAGAGGTTAGGGTAAAGAAACGCCTTCCGAAGTTTAACCTTAACGTCTCTTTTAAGTCCGAGGGGCTCGTGACTGTCCTCTTTGCTCCGTCGGGCTCGGGAAAGAGCCTTACTCTCAACTGCGTTGCGGGAGTTGTGAAGCCAGATAGCGGCCACATAGAGGTTAACGGAAAAGTCTTCTACTCCTCCGAGGAGGGCATAAACCTCAAACCCCAACACAGGAGAGTGGGTTTTCTGTTTCAAGACTTTGCCCTATTCCCCCACTTAAACGTATGGGCAAACGTAACTTACGGCTGCAGGAGGCGGGAGCTTGCCAACGAGCTACTCAAACTCCTCCAGATAGAGCACCTGAAGGAGAAACTCCCGAGCCAGCTATCGGGAGGGCAGAAACAGAGGGTTGCCCTTGCAAGGGCTCTTGCAGCAGAACCAGAACTCCTACTGCTGGATGAGCCGTTTTCAGCGCTTCACGCCGGCCTGAAGGAGGAGCTTCACAGAGAAATCCTCAGAATAATCAGAGAGTTCTCCCTACCCACACTCCTTGTAACCCACGACATAGACGAGGCCTTCGAGCTGGGAGACCAAGTAGTGGTCATGGACGGCGGCAAAACCCTGGCCCAGGGAGAGCCGAGGGAGATATACCTATCGCCGGGGAGCAAGCGAGTGGCGGAAATCCTCGGCCACCGGTGCTTCATAGAAGCAACCGTGTGCGAGGTCAACGGCAACCAAACGGTTGTAAAAACGGCAGGGGGAAAGAGGATAAAGTGCAGGAAGGGACCCTTCAAGAGGGGAGAAAAGGTGCTCGTATCGGTCCTCCCCTTCTCGGTTGCCCTGAACCCGGCCCAAGAGACAAACAGGCTGGAGCTCAAAGTTAAAGAGGTGAAGCTCCGTAGGGGCACCACCCAAGTAACGGCCCTCTTTGAGGGGAGAGAAGTTGAGCTCCACCTTCCCCCTTCGCTTCTGCCCAATAAGCTCTTGGAGCCCGGTAGGGTTGCAACCTTTTACCTATCACCACAACTGCTACCGGTTTTAAAGGAGGAACCATGAAGAGACTGGTAAAAGTGGAAGAGGCAGTGGGACTCGTTCTCGCCCACGACATAACAGAAGTGGACCTTGAGAGGAACTTTAAGGGCAGGGCCTTCAAAAAGGGCCACGTAATCAGGGAGGAAGACGTTGAGAAACTGAAAAAGCTGGGGAAAGAGCACATCTACGTTCTGGAGCTTTCAGAAGACGAAATCCACGAAGATGAAGCCGCCGTAATGCTCGCAGATGCCCTAATGGGGGAAAACCTCTACAGGGACAGCCAGCCGAAAGAGGGCAAGGTAAACATCTACTCATCGGTTTTCGGCCTCTTCAAGGTAGATGTAGAGAAGCTGATAGCCTTCAACTCCATAGGGGAACCCTCGTGTCCCACAATCCACTCCGATATGTACGTTAAGCCCGGAACAAAAGTGGCGGCCGTCAGGATAATATCGCTTGTGGCCCCAAGGAAAGAGGTAGAGGAGGCCGTAGAGCTCGCAAAAGGCGGAATAATGAAGGTAATTCCGTTTACAGAGAAAAAGGCAGGCCTCATAATAACCGGTAACGAGGTGTACAGCGGCCGCATAGAGGACAAGTTCTACGAAAGACTTAAGCCGAAACTTGAATTTTTCAAGTGCCAGGTGGCTAAGAGGGTGATACTCCCCGACGACAAAGAGAGGATAAGGCAGAAGATAGAAGAGTTTGCCCAGAAGTTCGATATAGTAATACTCACGGGAGGCACCTCGGTAGACCCCGACGACGTTACCTACAGGGCACTGAGGGAGGCCGGAGCGGAGAACTTCATCAGGGGGAATCCAATCCAGCCGGGGAATATGCTGACAATGGGCTGGGTAAAGGGGAAACCGGTTGTGGCAGTTCCTGCTGCAGCCCTCTTCTTCAAGGCAACCTCCTTTGACATATGGCTACCGAAGCTCCTGGTTGGAGAGAGAATCTCCAAAGGGGAAGTTGCCGCAAAAAGCCACGGAGGCCTATGCCACAGCTGCCCGGTGTGTGTATTCCCCATCTGTCCTTTCGGCAGACCTTAAGGAGGAGAGTGATGAAAGTAACAAGGGAAGAGGCCCTGCGCCTTATACTCTCTCACGTTAAACCGGTGGGGAAAGAGGTAAAAACGCTCCACGAGTGTTACGGCAGAGTCCTGGGGGAAAACCTCTTCTCCCCGGAAGAGCTACCCAACGCCGACCTCTCTGCAGTAGACGGCTTTGCAGTTGTAAGTAGCTCCTGCAGGGAGCTTCCGGCAGAGCTCAAGGTAGTGGAAACCGTAGAGGCCGGAAAAGAGCCTGTAGCCCCCATAGGGCCGGGAGAGGCCGCATTTGTGATGACCGGCGGCATAGTCCCGGAAGGGGCAGATGCAGTAGTCAGGGTGGAAGATACGCTCCAGAAGGGAAGCTCCGTAGTGATTGAAAAAGCGGTAAAGCCGGGCCAACTAATAAACTACAGGGGGAGCGAAGCTAAAAAAGGAGAGAAAATCCTCTCAGAGGGAGAGCTCTTAACACCCAGGAAAGTGGCCCTCATCGCCCACGTGGGCATCTATACAGTAAAGGTCTTCAGGAGACCCAAGGTGGCCCTCATAACAACCGGCAACGAGATACTTGAACCTTACCACTCTTCAAAGCCCGGGGCCGCAAGGAACACAAACTACTACCTCCTAAAAGGGTTACTGGAGAGTGAAGGGGTCGAAACGGTGTACATGGGAACAGTTGAAGACTCTCCGGAGAAGCTAAAAACCGTGATAGAAGAGGCAGCAGAGAACGCAGACCTTGTAGTGACCACAGGCGGCATCTCTAAGGGCAAGTTTGACTTTGTAAAAAGGGCAGTTCCGGAACTCGGCTTCAAAGTGTTTTTCAATTCCACGAACATAAGGCCCGGAAGGCCCTTGCTCTTTGCCGTTAAAGAAGGAAAAACCTTAATAGGCCTTCCCGGATACCCGGCCGCAACCACAGTGAACGCCCTTGAGTTCCTGTTACCGGCAGTTAGAAAGCTGGCCGGAAGGAGCGATGTAGAGAACAGGTACATAAAGGCAACGGCGGCCGAGAAGCTCCACTCCCGGGAGGGGCGAGTGGACTTCGTAAGAGTTACAATCCACCAAGAAAACGGTAAAATCACCGTAAAGAACGCAGGCAGTCAACAGACTGCAAACTACACATCTATGGCCCTCTGCGAC
Source organism: Thermovibrio ammonificans HB-1 (assembly GCF_000185805.1). Classification (NCBI taxonomy): domain Bacteria; kingdom Pseudomonadati; phylum Aquificota; class Aquificia; order Desulfurobacteriales; family Desulfurobacteriaceae; genus Thermovibrio; species Thermovibrio ammonificans. The sequence continues at coordinate 732,355 of NC_014926.1, read as the reverse complement.
GGACTCGCGGTGGTTGAAGCCCACAGGGGGGAGGTCAAGGCAGGTGAGCAGGTGGAAGTTCTTCCCCTCAGCTGGCCTTGATATGCTAATCAGTAGATTAGGAATGAGGTATTTTCTTAAAAACTTGACAGCGAATTATCCGGTTATGTAGTATTTTAAAACACAGCTTCAGCAGAGAGGGATTAACGTGGGGATAGAGAGAGCAGCTCTGGCGGTTATCGCCTCGGGGATAGGGCTCCTTTCTGCAACACAAACACAGGCAGCCATAAAGGTCCCGGGGTACGAGGGGGAGCTTAAAACCCAAATCGAGTTCCGACAGGACATATACGACCGAGACTCAATCCCCTTCGACAACTACCTGAAGCTGGACGTTAGAGACCTTAAGGGAAACTCCGAGCTGCACTTCTACGGTAAGCTCTGGAAAGACCTCGGCTACGGAACCGACTGGAACGTAGACATCTACCAGCTCTACGTGGAAGTTCCCTTCGATAAGAGAAAAGACAACGTTTTAACCGTAGGTCGTCAGTTCATATCTGAAGGCTTTGAAACCTACATAGCAGACGCCGTTAGGTACCAGGGGAAAACCGGTAAGGTCAGATACGTTTTCTACGTAGGAAAACCGCGCTACTTTGAGCCGAACTCCCCCAGCGGAGACGACTTCCTCGGGGGATTCAGGTTCGACTACAACGGGCTCTTTTTGGGTTTTGAGCACCTCAGGCACGGAGGGCACGTCCAGAAGAGCTCGGTAGCAGTCGGTAACTTTAAATACCTAACGCCCAAAATCTCCCAGTTCAGCCGGTTCGAGTACGACGTTGCCAACGGTAAGTGGGTGAGCGCAAACTTCGGAGTCAACCTCTTCCCCTCTATAAGAACCAGGCTCACTTCAGAGTTTGAATACTACAACGGCAGCTACACCTACTACGATAACCGCTACGAGAACACTATATTCCACCTCTTCTCTCCCCAAGGCAGGGAGCTGAGGTTTACACAGAGCGCCTACTACCAGCTTAACAGAACTTGGCAGCTCTTCGGAAACTACTCAATAACCGACCTTCAAAGGAACGGAAAAGACAGGGGCCACCTTCTCAAGGTGGGTCTCATAAGGGACCGCTGGTTTGAGGAGGGTCTCAGAGCCTACGGTGCACTGCTTTACCAGAACAGCTGGATAGGAATTTTAAGGGGCTTTGAGTTCGGCTTCACAAAGTTCATCTGTCCCAAGTTTACCTTAACAGGAACCGTAGACGTAGCAAGGTACAGCAAGATTACCTACGGGAAGCAGTGGGCAACCGCCTACTACCTCAGAGGAACCTACCAAACCACCGACTTCTCTAACCTTGAGTTCGGTATAGACCTCAGACAGAACGAGGACTTCGACAGAGACCTTAGACTCATAGTCCGCTACAACTACCTCTTCTGGGGTGGTAGCTGGAGAACTGAAAAACAGACAGAGGACAGGAAATGAGAAGAGCCGTAGCCATACTCTCCCTTTTAGCCGCGGGAGTGCTCCTCAACTCCTGCGGACAGGAGTGTGAGAAGGTCAACTACAAGGAGGAGCTTGGAGCATTTGCCAAGTTCCACCACTTAGACCACAAGAAGTTCATAGACGAGCACGGCTGTATTCCCTGTCACAAGATGAACGTTGAGATGAGCTGGGCCGATATAGAGGCCGCAGAGAAGGGCTCCAAGAAAATCATAATGCCCTCAAAAGTTACCTGTCACTACTGCCACAATAATCCGGGAGTATCTCCTGCTCCCAATGCACCTACTCAGTGCTACATCTGCCACTTCAACATGAAGGAGATAGAGCCTGCAGACCACAAAACGGGAGACTGGCTCAAGACCCACAGGTTCGCCTACGAGGCAGCTCCCAAGAAGTGTAGCGACTGCCACAGGCAACGCTTCTGTATAGAGTGCCACGAAAGACGCGACGTTATACAGCACAGGTATCACCCGAGGAACTACGAATACACCCACAGCATAGAGGCTGCAGCAGACCCGGCCAAGTGCGGCAGGTGCCACAGGCCGGGATTCTGTATGGAATGCCATACAAAGGGGACCTGGACGAGATGAGGAAGGGAGTTTTAGCGGTAGCTTTAACGGCTCTACTTGGAGCACACCCGGCTGCTGTTGCGGCCGAGTGCGGAGGAGTGGGCTATACGGGAACGAACGATAGCTTCTGTCTGCAGTGCCACACCAAGGGGTGTCCCGTTGTTCACCCGACAGAGTGCAAGGTTATATACACCAAGTGCATACAGGTTCCTCCCTCTTTCCCGATGAAAAACGGCCACATGGTGTGTACAACCTGTCACGATATGACAAGCCACAACAAGTTCTTCCTGAGGTCGAAACGGCCGCTCAGGAACAGGTTTGACTTCTGTTACCAGTGCCACAACCCAGAGTGCTACAGGAAATTCAACCCCCACAAGGTTATAGCCTCTAAGATACCGTGGGACGAGAAGAAGAGGGCGTGTATCTACTGCCACGGGGTTGGAGCGGAGCTTGAGGCCTACAAGGCGTGTGTGGGCTGTCACACCGAAACGCCCCACGTTGGAGCACCGGAACACCTAATGGCAAAGAGGGAGAAAGTTGAGAAGCTCGTAAAGGGCAAAGCCCAGATAGTTGATATCTCGTCTATGGCAGAGCTTCACCCGAAGATAGATATTAAAGTTCTCGAGAAGAGAAAGCCGAAGATGATACTGGTTAAAGGGAAAATCGCCTGTATAACCTGCCACAACCCGCACCCGCAGATAGCTATACCCGCTCCGCCGGAGTCTAAGGAGTGGGCAGAAGTTGAGAGGAGGGACCTCGACTACAAGCTTGAGAAACTCAGACTCGACCTTAACAGGTTTAAGCTGAATACAAAAGGCGTGAAACTAATGAGTTACGAGCTTCAAGGCGGCAAACTCTGCCAAGTTTGCCACACCATCAACTCGTTAAAGTAGGGGGTATGGAGTGAAAGCCTTCATAGTAGGACTAACAGGGGCCATAGCGATAGCAACGAGCGCCTTCGGAATGAGCGATGACGGCTGTCTCGTGTGTCACCGCCTGAAGGGCCTCTCAATCGTCGACAAGGAGAACAAGGTTCACGACTGCAGCATCTCTGACGCCCTATACGCCCACTCCATACACAGGAACGTAGGCTGTACCGAGTGTCACACGAAGATAGAGCAGTACCCGCACAAGCCCGGTAACGGCAAGGTGAACTGTGCTACCAAGTGTCACGTTGTAGACCCCTCCACGAAGAAGCCGTTCTCCCACGAGGCGGTCTACAAAACCTGGAAGGAGAGCGTTCACGGTAAGAACTACGAAAAGGCACCGAACCTCTACCCTTACTGTACCTACTGCCATACCAACAGGCTACTCATCGACGTAGACAAGTTCAACGCCCTCAAGATGAGCTTCGACAGGTGTTCAATCTGTCACCAAAACAAGGAGTGGATAAAGGACAGGCTCGCCCACGTTGCAAGCCGCGAGCCCATACCGATAATCAAAAACGGGTTCACCCACAGCTTCGTAAAGACAAGACGCGACGGCTGGGAGATAGTGGAGCTGTGTGCCTCCTGTCACGCCAACGAGAAGAAGATGGAAAAGGCTCTCGACGTTGAGGGCATCCACAACAAGTACGAAAGGGAAAGGGTTCTTACGGCTGTTGAGTCCTACGAAGTTACAATGCACGCCAAAATGCTCTACCTGGACAGACACGACAACCGGGCGGCCGACTGCTTAGACTGCCACACAAACAAAGACGGAAACTTCCACGACATATTCCACAAGAACGACCCCCGCTCCTCGATTAATCCCAAGAACATAGAGATGACCTGCGGACGCTCAACCGAGTGTCACCCCCTTGCACCGATAAAGCACATGAAGAACTTCGCTACAACCAAGTGGGTCCACATGCACCCGGTTCCCGATACACTGGGCCAGAAGATAGTGAAGATTATCGAGGAGTTTATGTTCTGGCTCACAACCGGAACGCTGCTGTTTGCAGTATCCATCGTAGGATTAGACCTTCTTAAAAACCTGAGGAGGAAGCACTAATGGGACTCTGGGAGGCCTTTAAGAGAAGGTTCAGACTGAGAGCTGAACAGGATAAGCTCCTCATAGTAGACGGCGAGAAGATAATGATACAGAAGTTCACCCTCTTCCAGAGGCTACTTCACGTAGGTATCTTCTCCACCTTCATATGGCAGATTATCACCGGGTATCCCCTCAAGTTCTACAAGGTTGAGTGGGCAAAGCCCCTCATTGCCCTGCTGGGCGGCATTCCCGGTGAGATGACAATCCACCGCATATCCGGTTTCATAATGTTCTCCGACTTCCTCCTTACGGTTCTCTACCTGATTCTCATACTGATAGCCAACTGGGACCTGGCCAAGAAGGACTTCTTCGGTTACTTCAAGATAGTGCCCGGACCTACCGACGTGACCTTCGTCCACTACATCAAGTACCTGCTGGGCTTCAGGAAGGTGCCGCCAGACTGGGACGAGTACATCTGGGTAGACAAATTCGACTTCTGGGCGGTCGGTTGGGGTATGCTCGCCATCGGTATTACCGGCTGGATACTCTGGCTCCCGGAAGTGTTTACAGGCTACCTCGGCCTGCCCCCCGAGACGATTCAGATTGCCTACCTGATGCACTCCGACGAGGCGGTTCTGGCCCTCGGCTGGATTGCCCTGGTTCACATGTACATAGTCCACTACGGCCCCAACAAGTTCCCGATGGACTGGATTTGGCTTACTGGAACGGCCTCCGAGGTTGAGTGGATAGAGGAGAGGCCCCGCAGCTACAGGAGGATTATCAAGGCCGTTGCAGAGAACGAACCCCACCTGTTGGAGAAGTACCCGTTCCTTAAAGAGCGCTACCAGTTTGTCTTAGAGGTGGAGAAGCTCCCCGAAGAGGAGATGATTAAGAAGATGCACGAATACGCACACCACCTCTTAGAGAAGGAAGTTGAAGGGAGGAATGGATAATGAGGAAGCTCCTTCTTGCGGCTTTACTGATACCGGCGGCAGCCGTTGCCGCTGAGAACCCGCTGCTTTCTGCACCGGCAACAGACGTTGCAAAGTGGAAGGAGAAGCTCAAGGAGTTTGAAAGGCCAGAGCTTCCCAACCTGAAGGAGTACCCCAAGCCCTTCCACTCTCCCAACAGCTACAAGTACCCGATGAACGACGTGTGCAGCGCCTGCCACACCTACGCTGCCCACAAGAAGGACAGGAAGTTCTCTCCCTTCTACAACGCGCACGGAACGTTTATGAGCTGTAACGTGTGCCACTTTGTAAAGCCCGGAGTCACCTACAGCTGGGCAGAGATAAAGGGAGGCGAGGTAAAGCTCCTGAAGAAAGGGGACTTTTACGGCCTGCGCTACATACAGGTTGGTAACAGGGTTATGCTCTCTGGCGAGGAGAGCCAGGCGAAGATAGTTCCCGTTTACAACGGCGTTCCCGTGGAGCTTCCCCTTAAAGGGAACGAGAAGCTCTTAAAAGACCCCAAAGCCGTAGCCAAAATGCACAATGCCCTCACCGAGAAGGTCTTAAAGTGTGAGGACTGTCATAAACCCCACGGCGCCCTCGACTTTAGGGCCCTCGGCTTTAGCCCCGAAAGGGTAAAAGACTTAGAGCACAACGAAATAGTTAAAGGGCTCAAAGAGTACAAGACAATCCACTTCCCTAACTTCATCTGGTAGGGGTTAAGTAATGAGGAAACTGCTGGCAACGCTATCTGCCGTTTTGATATCCGCATCTGCGGTTGCGGGAACCATAACCGGTAACTGGAAGTTCCCCTCCGATATCGCGGTTTCCAACGGGAAGCTCTTTGTGGTAGACGGCCTCAACAACAGAATAGCCGTTTACGACCTCTACGGAGAGCACGAAACGGACATAAAGGTGAAAAACCCGTTCGGAATAGATGCAAAAGACGGGCTACTCTACGTGGTGAGCCAAGACGGAACCCTATACGTTTTAGACGAGTACGGTAACCTCGAGAAGAAGCTCCACCTTGAAGGACGTCCGATAGACGTGGCAAAGGTGGGCAACAGGCTGTTTGTCACAGACGGTAAAACCCAAACCGTAGATATCTACGACCTTAACGGCAACCTCATAAAGAAGGTGGGCGGCAAGGGAACCGCCCCCGGCCAGTTCATAAGCATCTACACCATAAGCGCTTCTAAGGACAGGGTCTTCGTTGTTGACTCTGTGAACGCGAAAGTCCAGGAGTTTGATAAAAACGGCAACTTCGTTAACTCCTTCGGTGTTTTCGGCATAGAGGAGGGAGACCTCTTCAGGCCGAAAGGTGTGGCCTACTGTAACGGTAAGCTGGTTGTAAGCGACGGTATTACCGGAGCCGTTCAGCTCTTTGAGACAGCAGGCGGATTTGACGAAGTTGTGGCGAAAGGGCTCTACTACCCTACTTCAGTAGCGTGCTACAAGGGAGAGGTTTTCGTTCTCGAGCCTCTGAAGCACAAAGTATCTACATTTAGTATTCAAGGGGTCAAGTAATGAGGAAAACGCTACTGATACTCCTGTCTGTTCTGGCCATACCGGGCGTTTCCGAGGCGAAGCTCAAAAAGAGTATGAAGAAGGAGTGTCTCGTCTGTCACGAGAACTGGCTCCTTGAGGCCAAGGTTAAGTCGCCGAAGCTCCTTACGAAAAGGGCTTTTGCCGCGGCCGACAAGCTCATGTGTCTGTCGTGTCACGACGGTTCAATGGCAGACGACAGGCTCACCTTTCTGGGCCTTAACCACTTCTCACACCCGGTAAACAAGAAAGTTCCCGAAGACTTTAAGATACCTAAAGGTTTCCCCCTTAAGGACGGAAAGCTCTACTGCGGAACCTGCCACACTCCCCACACGAAGACCGGTAGCGAGAAGAAGCTCGACTACACCTTTATGCGCTACCCCAACGTTAACTCCGCACTCTGTATCAAGTGTCACGAGGCCAACTCTAAGCACGGCATGAACCACCCAATACTGGAGGATACAAAGGGTAAACTGAAGCCCGAGTTTGCCCTGAAAATCAAGGAGCTCGGCGGAAAAGTAACCAGGAACGGCGAGCTTCAGTGTGAATCGTGCCACTCGGCCCACAGGGGAAGGGCCAAAGAGGCCCTTTTAGAGCCGGTTAACCGCTCCCAGCTGTGTGCAGTTTGCCACATAGACAACGTTAACTCGAAAGAGCACCCCAACTTCAGGAACCACCCGATACACAAGAAGTTCCCAAAAGGTGCAGACCTTGCCTTCTTCAAGGAGCAGAAGGCTATAACCGAGTCGGTTGAGTGTCTCACCTGCCACAAAGTCCACAAGGAGAAGAACAAACACCTTGTAGTGGCAGAGGAAGGGAAGCTCTGTATCCTCTGTCACGTAGAGCAGAAGGCGGTAAACCTTACAAAGCACAACATAAACGGCAACTCCTGTAAGAGCTGCCACACTCCCCACAAGGCTAAAGGAAGGGAGCTGTGGAGCAGGGAGATACCGGAAAACGCCTTCGACTACGCATCCCTCATAAACGCCAAGGGTAAAGACGATATCCTCTGTCTGTCCTGCCACTACCCGCAGAGCGTAGTAGACGGCAAAAAGGTTGAAGACGTAGGACTGCTCACACACCCGACCGGCAAAAAAGTTAAGGAGAAAGTCCACCTGCCGCTACCCGGCGGCACGATGAGCTGTACCACCTGTCACGACCCCCACCACGCATACAACAACAGCCCCAAGGGCAAGTTCCTGAGAGAGCCCCGGCTGAAGCTGTGTTACACCTGCCACAAACAGGAAGCCGACGTTAAGAACGGTCCCCACGGCGAGATAGACAAGAAGAGGTGGAAGAGAGGGGACTGTGCGGCGTGCCATAACGTCCATAAAGCCAAAGGCGGCTACCTATCCAGGGTCGTTTACGGTGAAATCTCACCGATGGAGCCTCCGGTAGACGGCTTCTGCCTCGCCTGCCACGACCCGGAGGGCATGGCTAAACACAAAATCAAGCAGTCGGTCTTTAACGAACACCCGGTTGGAGTTAAGAACCCGACAGATAAACTGCCGGGTAAGAAGGTATCCTGCGTTACCTGCCACAATCCCCACACCCACAAGGAGGAGCTCCTCAGGATTCCGGTTAGAGGAAGCTCCCAGCTGTGTCTCACCTGCCACAGCGACCAGAACCTCAAAGGAACACCCCACGACCTCCTCAACAACAGAGAGGTTAAGCTCACCGAGAAAGAGAGGAAAGAGCTCCTCAAGAAGGGAGCCTGCTCGGCATGCCACACTCCGCACAACCCCAAGTTCAAAGTCCTCTGGGCACTGGAGCCAGGCAAAGGCAAGACAATCGGTGAGAAGCTGTGTAGCTCCTGCCACGCCAAGGGCGGCTTAGCTGCCGATAAAACCGTAGGCAAGCACACCCACCCGATGGGTAGGGAGGTAACCGAGAAGAACCTCAAGATGATAGAGAACTCCAGGCTTCCGCTCATAAACCAGATGACCGGTCACCCGGCCAAGAGGGGTGAACCCGGCGTCCTCGACTGTATGACCTGCCACAACCCCCACAACGGCGCCGACAACGAAAGGCTCACCCGCTACACGGTTGCAGGCGACAGCGCACTGTGTACCGCCTGCCACGTTAAAGAGGGTGCAGTTATCGGAACTCCCCACGATATGCGCGTTGTCCATAAAGACTTTAAGAACGCTCTGGGCAAGTCGGTTCTCAAAGACGGAGTCTGCTCGGCCTGCCACGTTCCCCACAGGGCAAAAGACAGCCTCCTGTGGGCTACGGAGATTAAAAAGGTTACCGACAACAGGATGTCCAACTACTGTCTCACCTGCCACTCCAAGGGCGGCGTAGCAGAGGATAAGGTTGTTAAGTACTACACCCACCCCCACAAAGACGTTGTTCTGCGGAACTTCAACAGGCCCGGAAGGCAGGGAGACTGGCCGCTCTTCACAAAGGACGGCAAAGAGGTCCACGTGGGCGGAGAGATTGCCTGCGAAACCTGCCACGACCCGCACGTTTGGAGCAAGTGGCAGAAGAACCCGCCCGGAAAGCCTGTTGAGGGAACGGTTATTAACAGCTTCCTCAGGAACAGGGATGTTAGCGGCAGCATCTGCGTAGACTGCCACGGACTCGATGCCCTCTACAGGTATAAATTCTTCCACTACAAGCAGGCCCGCTCGGGCAAGGAATCCTACCGTTAAGGAGGAGTTAGATGGCAAAGGAGGTTAGCTCCAGGGACATAGAGAAGGAGGCTTGGATAGTTTTGGCCGCAGTTCTGGCCATTCTGCTCCTGCCGATACTCGGAGTCTGGTTCGTTAAGTTCGTTCACTGGTACTCTCAGTCCATCTTTATGTGGTTCTAAAAGGAGGGAGAGATGGCAAGCAGGGCTATAAAAACGATATTCCACTTCCGGAAGTGGATGGCGGCTGTTGAGATAATCCTCTACATCTTCATGTTCCTTACGCTGATACTCACAGCCTACAGACACCTATTTGGCGGAGGCCACTAATTGCCCCGTCCCTCGTGGGATGAGTACTTTATGTCGATAGCTCAAATGGTGGCAACCCGCTCCACCTGCTTAAGGAGGCAGGTGGGAGCGGTTCTCGTTAAAGACAAGAGAATAATATCCACCGGCTACAACGGCCCTCCCTCGGGACTAAAGCACCCCGAAGAGGTTGGGTGTCTGAGGGAGAAGCTGGGAATCCCCAGCGGGGAGCGACACGAGCTGTGCAGGGGGCTTCACGCCGAGCAGAATGCGATTATTCAGGCAGCCCTTCACGGCGTTTCAACTAAAGGTTCTGTCCTCTACTGTACCCACTGCCCCTGCTCCCTGTGTGTAAAGATGCTCATAAACGCCGGTATAGAGAAGGTGATTTACAAGGAAGGCTACCCCGACTGGCTCGCCAAGGAGATAGCGAAAGAGGCCAACCTCCCCCTCATCCAGTTCAAAGGGTGAATCTCGTATAATTTTGCCCACTTCCCCGACTTTAAGGAGGTCCCGTGGAAGTTCTCTTGCTTGCCGTTAACGCTCCACCCCTTGAAGGGGAGAAGGAGCTTCTCCGCCACTCCTACTTCACCTTTCTCGTAGACGGAATCTCAAGGGCCTGTTCTCACCAGCTCGTAAGACACAGGGTTGCCTCCTACAGCCAGCAGTCTCAAAGGTACGTGGCAATGAAGAAGTTCCCCTACGTAACTCCAGAAACTTTAAAAGGGGTAGAGGTTGAGGTCGGGGGCAGAAAGCTGAGCTACGACGATATAATGGAGGAGATAGGGGAGTTCTACGAAAAACTGGTAGATGCAGGCGTGCCGAAAGAGGACGCAAGGTTCGTTCTCCCCAACGCCTGCACAACAAGAATAGTGTTCACGATGAACGGGGAGGAGCTTGTCCACTTCCTCAGGCTCAGGACCTGTTCCAGGGCCCAGTGGGAGATAAGGAAGATGGCCGTTAAGATGCTCCGGAAGCTCAGGGACAGGTTCCCGAAGCTCTTTGGTAAAGTAGGGCCGAACTGCTACTACCTCGGCTACTGCACCGAAGGGAAAAAGAGCTGCGGGAGGCCGGAGGAGGTAAGGGCCTTCTTCTCAAAACTCGAGGGGGTGGAAAATGGTTAAACTGATAGAGAAGGCTGCAAACCTGCTCAGGAAGCAGAGCGTAGAGCTGTTTGATATCTTCCTCGTAGAGAGCAGGGGAACGGCGGTAGAGGTTAAAAAGGGAAGCGTTGAGAAAATCAGACGCTCTCAGAAGGTAGGCCTTGCCATAAGGGCCGTAGTTGAGGGGAGGCTCGGCTTTGCCTACACAAACGACGTAAGCGAAGAGGGAATCAGAATAGCCATAGAGTGCGCAAAGGAGAACGCCCTATACACCTCTCAAGACGAGTACACTTTCTCCATGCCCCAACAGGCACCGGACTTTGACTTCCCCCTTGCAGATTCCGCCTACAACGAGATTCCCATAACGAGGAAGATAGAGCTTGCCGCAGAAGTCGAGGAGCGGGTTCTTAACTACGACCCGAGAGTAAAGCGGGTGCGGAAGGCCTCTTACGCCGACGCCCTCTCTACCGTTTTCTACTACAACTCCAACGACCACAGCTTCACGTACACAACAACGAACTTCTCTTTGAGCGTTCTGGCCGCAGCCGAGGAAAACGGAGATTCCCAAATCGGGTGGGATTACCAGTCTAAACGGTTCTTCTCAGAGCTCAACCCGGTTGAGGTTGCCGTAAACGCTGCCGACGGAGCGGTTGAACTCCTCGGCGCAAGGCCCATAACCAGTATGAAGGTGCCGGTGATTTTTAAGAACGCGGTTTTCGCAGAGCTCATAGAGACCCTTTCGGCAGGGTTCCTCGGGACTAACGTTTTAAGGAAAAAGTCTCTGTTTGCAGAGAAGCTCGGCCACGAGATAGCAAGCTCGGCACTGAGCATATACGACGACCCCTTCCAGCGTGAGGGAACCGGAAGCGCCCCCTTCGACGATGAAGGCGTTGCAACAAGGAAGAAGGCCGTAGTTGAGAGGGGAGTTTTAAAGAACTTCCTCACAGACCTCTACTCGGCCAAAAAGCTGGGCCTGCCGGCAACGGGAAACGGCATGAGGAGTTCGGTTGGAGCCCTGCCAACTTCCGGAATCACCAACCTGGTGGTTGAAAGGGGCGCACTCGGGCTTGAGGAGCTGGTAAAAACGCCGGAGAAGGTCCTTGTTGTAACGGATGCAATGGGAATACACACAATCAACCCAATATCGGGAGAGTTCTCAATAGGAATAAGCGGCGTATTTTTCAAAGACGGCAACAGAGTTACTCCGGTAACGGGGATGACCGTTGCCGGTAACGTGAACGAGCTTCTGAAAGGTATAACCCAAGTGGGAGCCGACTTAAAGTGGCTGGGGAACGTATGTTCACCCTCGGTTCTCATTAAAGAGCTTACGGTAAGCGGAGAGTAGATGAGAGAGAGGAGAAGAGAGAGGCTAAAGTCCGTTCTGGTTAGGGAGCTATCCCAGATAATCCGCGAGGAGATTGACCTTCCCGAGAACCTCTTTGTCACGGTTCAAGGGGTAGAGCTCTCTAAGGACGGCAGCAAGGCCAAAGTGTTCATATCGGCCCTCAACAGGGAGGATGCGGTAAGAGCCGTTGAACAGCTCAACAGGGCACAAGGGTACATACACCACCTTTTGGGTAAAAGGTTAAGGCTGAAAGTTGTTCCAAGGCCCGAATTCTTCGTTTCACCAGAGGTGCTACTATGAGCAAGAGGCTGAGCCGTGAGGAGACCGCAGAGCTTATAAAGGGGATGAAGGGCAGAATAGCCGTAACAACCCACAAAAACCCCGACGGCGACGCGGTTGGAAGCTCTTTAGGTTGGTTTAACTTCCTGAAGAAGCTGGGAAAAGAGGTAAAGGTCGTATACAAAGACCCCATCCCCTACTTTTTCGACTTCCTCCCGGGAGTTGAGAAGGTAGAGGTTGTGGGAGAGCCGGAAGTTAAGGAGGAGTTCGACTGGCTGATAATCACCGACGTTTCAGACCCGAAAAGGACCGGCTTTGAGTCTATAAACGCGAAGAAGAGCCTTGTAATAGACCACCACATAACGGCAGAGCCGTTTACAGACTACGCAATAGTTGAGCCGGAGATTTCGAGCACCTGTGAGCTTTCCTACCACATTATGAAGCTCATAGAGCCCGAGGCCATAGATTACTCGGTTGCCCTGCCGATTTATACAGGGATAGTTACAGATACCGGGAGCTTCGGCTACTCAAACACCTCCCCCGAGACCCACTTCGTTGCAGCCGAGCTAATGAGGAAGGGGGTAGACCCTTACTTCGTTATAAAGAACCTGTTTGAGAGAAACAGAATCAACAGGTTTAAGCTTCTTGAGTTGGTTCTAAAGACACTCTCGTTTGCCCTCAACAACAGGGTGGCCCACATAACCCTCTACCAGAAGTTCCTCAAAGAGACCGGAGCCTACCCAGAGGAAGCGGAAGGCTTCATCAGCTACCCCCGCTCCATAGCCGGCGTTGAGGTGGCGGTTTTCTTTAAGGAGATTGAGGAGGGGAGCTGGAAGGTCTCTTTAAGGTCTAAGGGGAAAGTGGACGTGGCTCAGGTGGCCAAGAAATTCGGCGGCGGAGGCCACAAAATGGCCGCAGGTTACGAGGTGAAGGGAGAGCTAAAGGAGATTCAGGAGGCCCTCTTTAAGGAGCTGGCCCTCTCCTTTGAGGAGGCCGAGTTTAAGGAGCTCTCTTCCTAAAATGGATAGCCGAAGGATATGTGGAACCTGCCCGGACCCTGACCCGGAATTCTCTTGAGCTTGTAGCCGTAGTCGAACCTTAAAGGCCCAACCGGGGTCAGGTAGCGAATTCCGAAACCTACCGATGAGTACCAGCCGGAGAGTTTAAAATCCTTTACAGTGGGGAAGACCCGGCCGGAGTCGTAGAAAAGGGCAAGCTGAACGTTCTTTCTTACGTTGTAGCGGAGCTCCAAGCTGAAGAGACCGTAGGCCTTACCCCCAACGAAATTGCCGTTACTGTCGGTCGGCGATATAGTGCCGTATTTGTAACCCCTTACGCTCTCGGCACCGCCGAGGAAGAATCTATCGAGCACCGGAACGGCTTTACCGTTTAAAGACCTTATCACTCCGCCCCCCACCCTAAGGGCGATAACCTCTCTACTTCCCAAGGGGTGAAGGAGCTGGAGTCTGGACTCAAGCAGGGTGTAGTCGGTGTTCCCCCCCAGGAGGGTTCCGGCAAGGGAGAACTTGCTCCTGAGGTAGTAACCTTCAGTGGGGTTTGAGAGGCTGTTCAGGTGGTTGTAGGTTTGAAGGTAAACGAGTCTGCGCTCTAAGAAGCGGCGCTGGGTCTGGATTTTTGTGTCTTTAACTTTCTCACGGGAGATTTCGAAGCGGAAGTCCTGGGTAAGGTAGCGGGAGGCCTTCCTCAGGAGGGAGAAGCTGTAGATTGTTCGGTCGGATTTGAAGCTCTCGTAAATCTGCTCCTTTTTAACTATAGAGTAGGATAGGTCGTAGTCCTTAAAGGGGAAGGCCGGCTTTAAGAGTTTGAAAACTGCATCGTACCCCTCTTTCTGCCTGTAGTTCCCGAAGAGGAAATACTTCATACCCATACCGAACGGAGAGGTAGAGGAGAGAAAACCGTTTAAGACAAGGCCGCTATCGGTGCCGTACCCTATAAAACCCCGGGAGCTCAAAAGGGCTCCCTCATCGACCTTTATAACCTCGGAAATTGCTCCGTCGGTTTTTACATCGTTTATCGAAACAAACGAAAAGAGCCTGCTGTCTGAAAGGCGGGAGTACTGCTTAACAACCGCCCTGTGAGAGTAAACGGTTCCCGGCTCAACGGTTAGAAGGTTCTTTACCGCCCAGAGCTTCGTCCGTTTTAAACCCCTTATCAGGACGAAACCGAAAACGTAACCGGGCCCCGGGTTCACCTTAAGATTCAGACGAACCGAAACCCTGCGGCCCTTCCTATTAAAGAGGGGCTCTGCAGAAACGGCAGCGTCGGGGTGCCCCCTGTCTGCAAGGCACTCCTGTATAAAGTTCTCAAGGTCTGAAACGAGTCTGTCGGTGTAGGGTTTCCCCTTTACGTTAGGCAGCCTGCAGGGCAGTTTAACCCCTTTTACAACCACAGAGTCCACCACAAATTGCGGACCCGGAAGAACGCTGAAGATGAGACTATCTCCTTTTAAGGTGTAGTTAACTTTGGCCTTTATGTAACCCTTACTTTTTAAGGAGTAGAGAATTTGAGCCCTAAGCTCTTTTACCTTCTTTAAAGAGAAAGGCTCCCCCTCAAGCCGGGAGAGGGCGTCGTCGAGCCCCTCTTCAAGCTCTTTAGGAAGGCCCTCCAGTTTAACCGACTCAACCCTAACAAAGGGACCTTCATCGATTTGAAAGAGGACAACCACCTCTCGGGGCTTTTCGGTAACCGAGGCTTTAACCTTAACAAAGGGAAAACCGTGGTTCCTGTAGAAACGGACGATTCTACGCCGCGAGTTCTCAAGTTCAAACTCGTCGAAGGACTTGGCCTTAGGGAAAGTTAAGAGCTTAAAGAGCTCTTTGTAACTAAAGAGCCTGTTACCCTTAAAAACAACCTTGTAGGGCTTACCGGGAAGAACTTTAAAGATGAGCTTCACAGGCCTCAGCTTCCCCACTCCTCCTTCAAGGGGAACAATGCGGTAGATGACCTTACAGTTGTAGTAACCTTCAGCAACGAGGCGGCTCTCTACCTTTTCCTGAAGGGAGCGAACCTGAGTAAGGTTTACCGGGTTATCAACAAGGGGCTTAAGGAGCTTCCCAACCCACCCCTTCAGCCACTTGGGGGCTTCCACCTGAACGCTTTTAACAAGCAGAAGGGAGCCGGCGTTAAACCTGAAAAGAACCCTATAGCCGCACCTGCTCTTTTCCACTTCGGCATCCACTTCCGGAGAGGCGTAACCGAGCGCCTTCAGCCTCAGGAGCAAGAGCTGTTTGGCACTCTGAAGGGCCTGAGGGTCAAAGGGCTTATCCTGAAGCAAAAGCCTTACCGTTTTCAGGCTCTCGGAGAGCCCCTTAGGAGGGTTCTGGAACTCCACTCTCTTAACGAGGCGAAACTCCTCAACAACAACCTCTTTCCCTTTAAGCCGAACCGAGTAGCCCAGGTAGCTGAAGAGGGAGGCAAGGGCCTTCCTGCAGTCTGCAACAGAGCAGACCTCCGTCAGCTGCCGGTTAACCTGCTTCACAAGCAGCGGGTCTACACAGACACCCTTTTCCACAACGAGCCTAACTTCAGAGGCCCGTGCAAAAGCGGGAAACAGAAGAAGAAAAATCAGCCAGAAAGCCCTTTTACGTATGGCTCCCCTCCGAAAAGAAGCTCCTTCACCCTCCCCTCTCTCTTGAGCTCTTCAACGGCCCTTTCCACCTCCTCGGGCGAAACGCCGAGGGCATCGGATATCTCCTCAAGGGGACACGGGCGCCTCACAACGAGGTTGTAGATTTCCTCCTTAAGGTCGGGCAGGGGGAGTTTCCGCCTCTTAACCCCTCCCCGGGCAACAATCTCCGTGTTGGGGTAGCCTACCCTATCGGCAATGCCCTTGAGCTCCTCGTACGACAGCCCCTCAACACCGTAAGCCGGCGGGCGGGCAACGGTGTTAAGCTGCCACTTGTGGGGTTTAAGGGCGTGGATAACCTCTCCCAGCTTCTCTACCTCTTCCGGGGAGTCGTTAATCCCCTTAACAAACAGGGTTTCCACCCAGGTCTGGCAGTCGCACTCTTTTATAAGGCGCCCTATGCCGGCAATAACGTCATCAACCATTAGCCCCTTAACCGGCCTGTTCAGTTTTTCAAAGGTGGGCTGAGTTGCGGCGTCCAGAGAGGGAAGGACAACGTCTATACCTTTCACGTCCTCTATAACGTCGTCCCTGTAAAGGAGGGTAGCGTTGGTGAGAAGGGCCAGCCTGTAGTCGGGGTAGTTCTCCTTCAGGTACCTAACGAGCTCACCGAGCCCCGAGTGGAGGGTAGGTTCACCGTAGCCGGAGAAGGTTATAAAGTCGAGCTCGGGCTTAAAGGCCAGAAACTCATCGAGCTCCGCCTTAACCCCCGACAGGGGAACGTACTCGGCCCGCTCAACCGTTTTCTCGGTTGTGGGCCCAACTTCACAGTAGAGACAGTCCATACTGCATATCTTGTGGGGAACGAGGTCAACCCCCAGAGAGAGCCCCAGCCTTCTGGAGAAAACCGGACCGAATATATACCTCATAAAACCTCCGCCGTTCATTTAAAATAACTACTCAATTTATACAAAATGGCCGGAGGTTGAAATGGCCGGAGAGTTCAGAGAACACTGGGGAAGTAAACTGGGCCTGATACTGGCCATGGCGGGAAACGCCGTAGGCCTCGGCAACTTCCTCAGGTTTCCCACCCAGGCTGCCGAAAACGGCGGCGGAGCCTTCATGATTCCCTACATGATAGCCATGCTCCTGATAGCCATTCCCCTTATGTGGACAGAGTGGGCAATAGGTAGATACGGAGGCAGCAAAGGCCACGGAACAACACCCGCAATCTTTGAGCTCTTGTGGAGAAACCCGATAGCCAAGTACATAGGAGCTCTGGGGCTCTTTGTTCCCTTCGTTGTCTTGTGCTACTACGTTTACATAGAGTCGTGGACCTTAGGGTACTCGTTCTTCTCCCTGTTCGGTATGCTGCCCCACCCGGACCCCAGCCTGCCCCAGAAGGAGTACCTCCAACCCTTTGAGGAGTTCCTGAGGAACTACACAAGGCCCTCCCCGGTGGCCTACCTGTTCTTCCTGATAACAATGGCATTCAACGCCTACATACTCTACAGAGGCATAAGGGGAGGAATCGAGAAGTTTGCCAAGGTGGCAATGCCTACCCTGTTCATCTTAGCCTTCATCCTGATGGTTCGGGTCATCCTGATAGAAACCCCCCACGGCACGGCCGTTCAGGGGCTCGACTTCCTATGGCACCCGGATTTCAGCCAGCTTGCAAACCCCAAAGTTTGGCTTGCGGCCGCAGGTCAGGTATTCTTCACCCTCTCGCTGGGCTTCGGGGCGATAATCACCTACGCCTCCTACATTAAGAAGGACGACGACATAGTTGCATCGGGCCTCTCGGCGGCCTCGCTGAACGAGCTTGCAGAGGTTATCCTGGGGGGCTCCATAGCCATCCCGGCGGCGGTTGCCTTCTTCGGGGTTATGAACGCAACATCTGTGGCAAAGAGCGGGGCATTTAACCTTGCCTTTGTGAGCCTTCCCGCAATATTCTCGAACCTAACGGGAGGCGACGTAATAGGGTTCTTCTGGTTCTTCCTGCTCTTCTTTGCCGGTGCAACCTCCTCGGTTGCAATAGCCATGCCGGTTGTTGCCTTCCTCGAGGATGAGTTCAGCTTCAGCAGAAAGGTGGCGGTTACGGTAACTGTGATATTCGCATTCCTGGTTGCCCAGGTTCCGATATTTATGCCCAAAGCGCTGAGCGAGATGGACTTCTGGGCGGGAACTTTCTTCGTTGTCCTGTTCGCACTGCTGGAGGTCGTTATCTTCTTCTGGCTCTTCGGAGGCGAAAGGGCGTGGGAGGAGATTAACAGGGGAGCCCTCTTTAAGGTGCCCCGTTTCTACTACTACGTGATGAAGTTTGTCACACCTGTGGTTCTCTTTATCATCTTGGTCGCCTGGAGCGTTTCGAGCCTGCCGGCCGTTTTAAAGTCGGGGGACTTACAGGTGTGGACGGCCCGGTTCGTGATGATATTCGTTCTGGCCCTTCAGATGTTCATGGTTTACCTTGCAGGTAAGCGGAGAAGGCAGGAGGTTTAAAGATGAGGGGAAGTTCCCTGCTGTTTATGGTTTTCTCCTGGATGGTGGTTTTCGGGTTTGTCGTTTTCTGCTTCACGGTTATTTTAAGAGAGGGGGAGAGGAAGGCGGTAAAGGGGGCGGAAGAGTTCGATGAGTTTGAGAGGGAAGAGATAACTTGATAAGGCTGAGGGGACTGAGCTTAAAGAACTTCCTCTCCCATAGGAGCACGGAGATACCCTTTACCGACCAGGCCTTTGTTATTCTCGGCGAGAACGCCTCCGGGAAGACCTCTATACTCCGGGGCGTTTTCTTCGGGGTGTTCGGGGAAGACCTAAAAAGGGCAAAGGCCGAAGAGCTCATAAACAGGGCCTCAAACTCGGCAGAGGTAAAGGTTGAGTTCCTCTACAAGGGGAAGCTCTACACCTTAGAGCGGAGAATCCACGTCCGCAGGAGCTCCGAGGCGGAGCTATACGAAGACGGCAGACTCGTAGCAAGGGGCGTTAAACAGGTTAAAGCCTACCTCCTTGAGAACCTGGGCCTCGACGGTAACCTGTTTAAGAACACGGTGTTCGTGCCTCAGGGGGAGATTCTCGACCTCTTCAAGGGGACCCCCAAGGAGAGGCGGAAGGTTCTGAACAGGCTACTGGGCCTGGAGGAGATAGGGGAGCTTCACAGGCGGATAAAGGAGGAGCTTCAAAAACTCAAAAACACCCTAAACTTGGTTGTTGAAAGGGTTAAGCACTACCAGGAGAGCCGGCAGAGGCTAAGGGAGCTTCAGCTCCGCCTTCAGGAGAAGGAGAGGGAGCTTGAGCGGGTTGAAAGGCTGAGAGAGCTCGAAACCGAAAAAGTAGAGGGAATCAAAGAGGAGCTCCGCGCTCTGCAGGCGGAAAAGGAGAAGCTCCTGAGGGTCGAAACATCCCTAAAGAACGCTTCCAGCAACGTTAAAAGGCTTGCCGAGAGCGTTGAACGGCTGAAGGCAAGGGAAACGGAGCTTTTAAAGCTGGAGGCAGAGCTTCCCCGACTCCAAGAGGAGGTTAAGGCCCTTGAACCGCTGAAGGAGATAAGGGAGCTCCTTTTAAGAGCCGGAGAGCTTCAAAACCGCGAGCGCACCCTCCAGAGGGATGTTGAGCAGGCGGAAGAGGCGCTTGAGAAGAAGCGGCTCATACCCGATTTTGAAGAGAAACTCAAAATCCAACAGGAGAAAAACCTCCTCTCCAGAGAGAAAATTAAAAAGGCCCAGCAGAGGCTTAAAGAAAAGAGGGAAGCTCTTGCGGCCAAAGAGGCCGAGCTGAAAAAGCTCCAAGAGGCGGAGGAGAGGCTCCGAAAACTCCGGGAGACCCTGCCTCAAGTAACCGAAGAAACGGTTCTACAGACCCAAAACAGGCTCTCCGAGGTAGAGAGGGCAATAAGGGAGAAAGAGCTTCAACTCCGCACCCTGAATGAGCAGGTGGAGCTATTGAAAAAGAGGCTCCAAACCCTTGAAACGGCCGAGTCTGCCTGCCCCATATGCGGCTCCAAACTGACGCCGGAGAAAAAAGAGAGGCTCTTAGAGGAGACCCGGCAAGAGCTAAACAGCTCCCTTACCCTGATAGAGCAGCTGGAGAGGGAGCTCAGAGAGCTCCGGCAGGAAGAGCCCGCCCTAAAAAGGAGACTGAAAGAGCTCCAGAGGAAACTGGAGGAAAAAAGGCTCCTTGCCGCCCAAATAAAAGAGCTGGAAGTAGAAACCCGGGAACTCTCAAAGCTAAAAGAGGAGACAAACGGGCTTAAAGAGGAGCTCTTAAAGGAGGAAAAACAGTTTAAAAAACTCGAGGAGGAAAACCTCAAAGAGGTTCAAGAGCTGAGCGCCCTAAAAGAGAGACTCCAGGCCCTAAAGAAGGAGGCTTCCCGCTTCTCCGAAGAGGAGCTCCAAAAACTCAAGGAAGAGCTCGAGGCCACAAAGAGGGAGAAGGAGGAGCTCTTAAAAAGGGCAGGGGAAATCAGGGACAGAGTGGCCCCCGAGCTCAAGAAGAGAGAGCAGGTAGAGGCCAGAATCAGAGAGCTCGAAAAGAGCGCAAGGGAGCTGGAGAAGATAAAGGGAGCGCTATCAGAAAAGGAGCGGATACGGGAAGAGCTAAACCGCCTTGAACAAGAGTTAAAGAGCTTTAAGGAAAAAGAGCGAGAGCTCTCCCAAGAGCTTAAAGCTCTGAACCCGGTGAGGGATAAGCTCCGGAAGCTCCAGAAGGAGGAAGAGGACGGAGAGAGGAGAATCAGAAGCCTCATAGAGGAGGCCTCAAAGCTCAAAGGGGAGATAGAGGAGCTCCGCAGGCAGATAGGGGCAATAAGGGAAGAGCTCAAGAGGCTGGAAGTTGAAAAACAGTGTGCATCGAAGCTGAAGGACGCCGTCTCCCTCCTTGAGATACAGGAGAGGAGCTTCCACCCCGAAAGGGGCTTCCTCCAGAGGGTAAGGAGGGAGCTTCTGCCCCAAGTTGCCCAGCAGTGTAAAGAGCTCTTTGCGGCCTTCGACTTCGACTTCAGCGAAGTGGAGATAGACGAAGACTTTACAGTCTCCTTCGGAGTACCCGGCAGGGGAACACTAACCTTAGAGCAGCTGTCGGGGGGCCAGCAGATAGCCTTCGCCCTGGCCCTAAGGTTTGCAATGGCTAAGCAGTTTAACCAAAAGATGGAGCTCTTAGTCCTCGACGAGCCCACAGTCCACCTGGACCAGCCCAGGAGAACGGCCCTTACAGAGCTCCTGATGAAGCTGAAAAACTCCATACCCCAAATGGTTGTAATAACCCACGACCCCGAACTTGAAGTTGTTGCAGACCAAACGATTAAAGTGAGAATGGTAAACGGCTACTCGGAGGTGACCGTTGAGTAGCCAGCTGCCGCTCTTTCTCAGAGAGCACGCCCCCTTCCTGCTGTTCATTTTGCTCGTTGTTGGAGCTCTGGGGCTGGAGCTCCTTGTGCGCCGACTGGTTGTAACAAGGCTTAAAGAGCGGCTCGTTGCAGATGCAGCCGTTATAACGGTGGTGTCGCTGGCGCTGTTTGGGGCGGGCTGGCAGCTGTCGGACTACTACAAGGAGTGGGTCTTCAGGGAGCTCCTGCGGAACACGGCCATTCTGGTTGCGGCCCTGCACCTTACCCGGGCGGTTCACCTGCTAACCGGCAAACGGGGAAGGAAGAAGCTCCTGCCCTACTTGGCCTTCATAGTGGCATACCTGCTCTCTCTCTTCTTCCTATTCCCGCCGGTTCAGAACGCCCAGGTGTTGGTGTGGAGCGTTAGGCTGAAGAAGCTCTTCATCTTCCTCGGAGCCACGGCGGTAGTCTGGGAGATTGGAGAGACCCTTAAAAACGAGTTCGTCGCAAGGATTTTCAGGCTAAGCAGTACAACGGCCATGCTCCTGCTCTTCGGCCTGTGGGAAGTAAACTACCTGAACTTCAACTTCAAAACCCTCATCGGAATAGCAATCATCGTCTTCCTCACCGCCGTTTTCACCTTCGCCTACTCAAAGGGGATACCGGAGCTCGTAAAAAGGGTCTGCAAAGAGCTTCCCCAGCAGGACTCAAAAGTGGTAGAGAACAACCTCAAAAGCCTCCTGACGGTTCTCTACCTGATACTCCTGGTGAAGCTCCTTTCGGGCTTTTCAAACCTCGGCTCCCTCTTTGACAAGCTGGAGAACGCCTACCTGATAAAAACAGACTTGGTAAAGATATCGGTGGGGAACATAATAACCTTCGGCACCCTCGCCGTTATACTCTTCAACCTGCTCAACATAGTGAAGAAACTGATAAAACTCACATTCCCGAAGGAGCGCAGGGAGGTTGAAGGGGGCTCGGCAGAGGCACTCATCTTCAACCTGGGGGTTCTGTTTAACTCCATAATACTGCTCTCTACCTTAGGAATCACCTGGAAGGTGATACTGCCGATTGCGGGAACCTTGGGAGTCGGACTGGGCTTTGGCCTTCAGACCATAATGAACAACTACGTCAGCGGCTTCATCCTACTGTTCAGCAAGAAGCTTAAAGTGGGAGACATAGTCGAGCTACCGTCGGTGTCGGTTTCCACGCTTGGAAGCACCAGCCCCAGCGTTTTCGGCAAAGTTGAAGACATAGGGATACTCTCAACAATCATCAGGACAAACGACGGGGTGGAGATATCGATTCCCAACTCATCGTTCATAAGCTCCCCGATAGTCAACTTCTCCCTCAAAGACCCGTACGTGAGGCTCAAGATACCCGTAGGGGTTGCCTACTCCTCCGACCCGAAAGAGGTGAAGAGGCTACTCGAAGAGGTGATAGAGGAGCTTCCCTACACCGTCAGGTTCCTGCCGAAAATGGTAAGGTTCGAGGAGCTGGGAGACAGTGCCCTAATCTTCAGGGCGATATTCTGGATAGACGTAAGAAAGGATATGTGGGTCAGGAACATAATCAGCGACTTCTACTTCAGGGCTTGGTATAAACTGAAAGAGGCGGGGGTTGAGATTCCGTTCCCGCAGAACGACGTTTGGTTTAGAAACAGCCTGAAGGTGGAGATAGAGAGACCAAACCTTCCCAAGGAGGAGAGTTGATAAAGGTAATACTGGAGCTTGAACCGGAAGACTTCTACACGATTGTAGGCCACCACGAGGAGAACCTGCGGAAGCTCGGCCAGATACTCAACCTGAAGCTGGGCTCCCGCGGAAACGAGATAATGATAAACGGAAGCTCCGAAGACGAAGAGAAAGCAAGGCAGTTCCTCAAAGAGCTGGAGGGGCTGGTAAAGTCGGGCCACAAGCTCACAAAGAGCGACGTTGACATGTACCTCACCCAGCTGTCGGCCCACAGGGAGTCAAAAGTTAAAGAGTCCCAATCCCAGGTAATCGTTAAGACCTACCGGGGTAAGAAGATAATCGCCAAAACTCCCACCCAGAAGCGCTACGTGGAGGCCATAGAGAAGAACGACGTGGTTTTCGGGGTGGGCCCGGCCGGAACCGGTAAAACCTATCTGGCCGTTGCCATGGCGGTGAGCTACTTCAGGAAGGGGCTCGTGAACAGGATAATCCTCACACGACCGGCAGTTGAAGCCGGAGAGAAGCTGGGCTTTCTGCCCGGAACCCTCCAGGAGAAGATAGACCCCTACCTGAAGCCCCTGTACGACGCCCTCTTCGAGATGATAGAGCCCGAGAAGGTCAACTCCTACCTTGAGAGGAACGTGTTCGAGATTGCACCGCTGGCCTACATGAGGGGAAGAACCCTCAACGACGCCTTCATCATTTTAGACGAGGCCCAGAACACAACAAGGGAGCAGATGAAGATGTTCCTCACGAGGCTGGGCTTCGGCTCAAAGGTTGTCATAACGGGCGACGTGACCCAAATTGACCTTCCGTCTAAGGAGCGCTCCGGGCTCGTAGAGGCCCTCAAGATACTCAAAGGGATTGAAGGCATAGAGATTGTGCAGTTCAGCCGAGAGGACGTTGTAAGACACCGACTGGTTCAGGAGATTATCAGAGCCTATGAAGAGTTTGAAGCAGGAAAAGAGGGATAGCCTCTTTAAATACGGCCTCGTTCTCCTTGCAAGTGTAATAGTCACCTTTTTGCTGCTCCCCTTCAGCTTCGTTAACGTTCCCGCCCTCAAGCCGGGTCAGGTGAGCCCGGTAGACGTTCGCTCACCCGTCTCTGCAGTTCTGGTGGATAAAGAGGCCACAGAGAGGGCAAGGGAAGAGGCTGTTAAACGGGTTCTGCCGAGAGTAAAGTACACCCCCGAGAGCTTCACAAAGGCCCTGAAAGAGGTTGAAGGGCTCCAGTTGCTCAACAAGCACCAGAAGGAGCTCCTAAAGGGGATAATCACCTCCTACTACCAGCGGGGAATCATCTCCGAGGTTCCCAAAGGGTACTCCCAGGTAGAGGTTGAGAAAGGGGGAAAGCTGAAGCAGATGCCCCTGAACGCCTTTTTAAGCCAGAAGCAGGCGGAGGAGCTCTTCAAGGAAGACGTGGAGAAGCTCCTGGGCAAGAAAGTGGCCCGAGAGGTTGTAGGAAAGGTTCACCTTTCCCCCAACTTCGTTTTCAACAAGACGGAAACGGAAAAGCTGTGGGAAAAGGCCCGCTCAAGCGTTAAGCCGGTTCTCGTTGAGGTTCAAAAGGGGGAGGTGATAGTAAAAAAGGGGGAGAAGGTAACCCCCGAGGCAGCAGAGAAGCTGAAGCTCCTCCAGGAGGCAAAGAGTAAAGGCAAGAGCCTCAACAAGTACATCTCCATATTCCTGCTGACGCTGCTGCTCTACTACTCGGTTCTCAGGCTCTACAGGATAATCAGCCCCTCTGCAGCAGAGTTCAAAAACATCCTCTTTTCTCTCTCGGCAATTACACTCGACATATTCCTAATAAAACTCTTCACCTACCTGGCGAAGCTAATCGTAGAGAGCCTGAACCTTCCGGTAAACGAAAGCCTCATATACGTTCCGGTTGTTACATCGGTGGTTTTCGCCTCCATGTTCATAAACAAAAAAGTTGCAGTTCTCCACTCGATACCGGTTGCACTCCTTTCGGGCTTCAACCTCTCAAGGCCGGAGCTCCTGATAATCCCGGTAATCGTAGGCTCGGTTTTTGCAGCTTTCGACTCAAGGAAGTTCAAGAGTCGGGAGGTTATCTACAAAAGTGCCCTTAAGGGCATGGTAGTAACCGCGCTAGCCCAGTCCCTCCTCTACATTTACTACTTCGGCTTTGCCGTAAAAGTTCAGCTGCCGGTCCAGCTGGCACTCACAGCCATCGGCGCCGTAATAACCGCCGTTGTAGTTAACGGCCTGAGCCCGCTGATTATCAACCTGTTTAACTTCACAACCGATATAGTCTACATGGAGCTGATAAACCTCAACCACCCCTTACTGAGGAAGCTGATTCTGAAGGCTCCGGGAACCTACAGCCACTCGGTTATGGTTGCAACCCTCGCAGAGGCAGCCGCAGAGGCGATAGGAGCAAACGCCCTGCTTGCAAAGGCCGGAGGCCTGTTCCACGACATAGGGAAGCTGAAAAACCCACAGGCCTTCATAGAGAACCAGACGGGAGTAAACATCCACGACAAGCTCCCACCGGAAAAGAGCGCGGCAATACTGCGCTCCCACGTGGAGTACGGGGAGGAGCTCGGCAGGAAGTACAAACTGCCCGAAAAGGTCATAGAGATAATCCGCCAGCACCACGGAACGAAGCTGATGAAGTACTTCTACCACAAGGCCAAGGAGCTGTACGGCAACAAGGTGAACGAAAAAATTTACCGCTACCCCGGCCCAAAGCCCCAGTTTAAAGAGTCGGGGATAGTAATGATGGCAGATACCGTTGAGGCGGCAGTAAGGTCTATGAAGGACAAGGAGCTCGACCTGGGGAAGGTTATCCATAAGCTGATAATGGAGCTTGTAGAGGAGGGCCAGCTAAACCAGAGCGGTCTATCTTTAAAGGACATAAGCCTTATAGAGAAGGTGTTTAAGAAGGTTCTGTCGGGTATATACCACAACCGTATAGAGTACCCCGATGACGAAAACGGTAAAGGGAGTGATAAAGGGGATAGGGTTCGCAGTTGAGGGCTTTCTGGGCGCCTTCCGCGAGGATGTCCACTTCAGGATTAACCTCGCTCTAAGCCTAACGGGAACCGCCGTTTCTCTGGCGGTCTTAAACGGCTGCACGGCCATTTTGGTGGGGTTCATAAACTTCTCGGTTCTCGTTGTAGAGCTCCTGAACACCGCAGTTGAGCGGGCCGTAGATACGGCCACGAGCGAGTTTAAACCGAGTGCCAAACTGGCAAAGGACGCTGCTGCTGCGGCGGTTCTGTCGGTGGGGCTCTTTGCGCTTACTGTGGATTTGACCGTTGTACTACCGGAGCTGATAAGGAGGTTAAGCTGATGGTGGAAGAGATAGGAAAGCTGCTGATATTTGTGGGCGTTACGCTTGTTGCGTTCGGTATCGTTCTGATTGTAGTTGCAAAGCTGGGAAGCTCGGGAATTCCCTTAGGGAGGCTGCCGGGAGATATCTACATAAAGAAGGATAACTTCGTCTTCTACTTCCCGATTACAACGAGCCTCCTTGTAAGCCTGCTACTGTCGCTACTTTCGTTCCTCCTCTTCTTCTTTACGAGGAAACAATGAGACGGGCCGTGCCCCTCTTAGCGGTTCTGGCCGCAACAGGCGCCTACGCTGCCCACGCCCCGGTGGTAAAGGCGATTAAGGTGGTGGGCCTGCGCTGGACTAAAAAGGAGTTCGTCCTCAGGGAGCTCCTCCTAAGGCCCGGTGAGCCCTTCTCCGAGAAGAAACTGAAGGAGTCTATAAGGAACCTGCTTAACACCCACCTTTTCTACAGTGTAAAAGCCGAGGTTTTAAGGGAAAAGGGCGGCGTGGTTGTGGTTATCAGGGTTAAGGAGAAGTTCCCCGTGGTTCCCCTGCCCAGGTTCAGGTTAAAGAGCGACGGCTCCTACAGGGCGGGGCTGGAGATTAGGGACTACAACCTGCTGGGAATGGGCAACAGGCTCTTTGTAGGGTTTACAAAGTGGTTCAACACCCAAGATGAAAGCGACAGCCAGTTTGTAAAGGTAAGACTCTACAGGGTGGCAGAGAACGTTACCTTCGATGCCGGGGTTTACAGGAGTTCAAGCGTTGTAACCGTTGTAGACACAGGTAGAGAGCTCGGGAAAACCAGGGTGGAAACCATTTCAACGCCGGTCTCCGCCCTTTTCTACTTAGACCCTACAAAGGTCCACAAGTTCTCCTTCGGAGTTTCACCAACGTTTACCTTCTACAACTCGCTCCTATCCGATAAGCGAATCTACTACTTAAACGGCAGTTACGAGTTAGACAGAACAACGGATATGGTTTACTACACCGTGGGAAGCAGGAGTTGGGTATCTGTAAGCTACGCAGCGCCCGTAATCTCCGATTTAACAACAGGCGCCGTTTCGGCAGGGCACTTCAAAAGTTTCCACTTAAAAGGGACAAGAACCTTCAACTACAGCCTGGTAGGTGCTACGAAAGTGGGCTTTTCGGGAACCGGCTACAAGCTCTCCGTTCCTATAGAAGGCTACAGAGGAGAGGCTAAGAGCTTCAAGCGCTACCTCCTTGGAACGGTAAGCTACAGGTTCCCGGTCATAGACAGGTCCGTTTACGCCGAGCCCACCTTGCAGGCGGGGGTGGGTGCAAACAACTCCCCCGAGAAGCTCCTGACCTCGGTGGGTGTATCGCTTACGGCGTTTTGGGCCAAGCTGGCTGATGGTATCATTAGGTTTAAACTCTTCAGGGGCCTGGGAAGCGGAGGCACTTTAAAAACGTCGTTCAGGCTCACTGTAAGGTGGTAGAGATGAGAGTTGCCGTTGCCCAGTTTCGCTCTAAGCTCGGAGAGCTGGAAGAGAACATCAGGAAAACGGTGGAGATGGCCCGAGAGGCCAAGGGAAGGGGGGCGAAGCTCTGCCTCTTCCCCGAGCTCAACCTTACCGGCTACAACCTCCAAGACCTCACCTTCGAAGTTGCGGTAAGGCTTAGCGACCCGAGGCTCACCCCCTTAATCGAGCTGAGCAGGGAGATAGCCCTGATAGTAGGGTTGATAGAAGAGAGCTCCGAACACCTCTTCTACAACTCGGCCCTTTACATAGAGGGAGGGGCGATAAAACACGTCCACAGAAAGGTCTACCTTCCCACCTACGGAATGTTCGACGAAGGCCGCTTTACAGCGGCAGGCAATCGGGTAGAGGTTTTCAGCTCTTTAGCCGGAAAGAGCGTAACCCTCATCTGTGAAGACCTGTGGCACATGTCTACCGTTTACCTCGCCTTCATTCAAGGGGCCTCAACAATCTTCGCCCTCTCCGCAAGCCCCGGAAGGGGCTACAGGGAGAAGGAAATGTTCGGAAACGCCGAAGTCTGGCTCAACATGGGCGAGTTCTACTCAAGGATGACCGGTAGCTACTTCATCTACGCAAACAGGGTCGGGTGTGAAGACGGCTTCACCTTCTCCGGCTGTTCTTTCATCTGCAACCCCTTCGGAGAAGTAGAGGCTCAGGCCTCCCCCTTCCAAGAGGAACTCATCTACGGAGAGGTTAAAGACGAGGCCGTTAGGGCTGCACGGATAAGCCTTCCGCTCCTGAGGGACGAAAAGCCCCTTTTAACCTTAGAGAACCTGAGGAGAGCTCTCAATGAGAGAGAAAATTTCTGAACTCCTGAAGCTTAAAGACCCGGCGTTTATAGAGTCGGTTCTGGCCGGATTCATAAGGGAAGAGCTTCAAAAGGCCGGCTTCTCCAAGGCAGTTGTGGGCCTCTCGGGAGGAGTAGACTCCTCCCTGGCAGCGTTTCTCGCAGTAAAGGCCCTCGGGAACAACAACGTAATAGGCATCTCCATGCCATACAGAACCTCTTCCCCCTCATCGAGGGAAGACGCAAAACTCGTAGCCCAGGTTCTCGGCATAGAGTTCCACGAGATAGACATAACTCCCCAGATAGACGCCTACTACAGCAGGTTTCAAGAGGCCGACCCCGTAAGGAAAGGCAACAAAATGGCCCGCGAGAGGATGAGCATCCTCTACGACTTCGCCCACTGGAAAGGGGCCTTGGTAATAGGAACGAGCAACAAAAGCGAGCTGCTCATAGGGTACTCAACCAGGTGGGGAGACAGTGCCCACGACGTTAACCCATTAGGGGACCTATACAAAACCCAAGTGTGGCAGCTTGCCGAGTTTACGGGCGTTCCCGAGCGAATAGTTAAAAAGAAACCGTCGGCCGACCTCTGGCCGGGCCAAACAGACGAAGGGGAAATCGGACTCACCTACAGGGAGCTGGACCAGATACTCATAGGGTACGTAGACCTACGGCTGAGCTCCGCAGAGCTTAAAAAACTCTTCGAGCCGAAGAAAGTTGAAAGAGTCCTCTCAATGGTAAAGAGGAGCCAGTACAAACGGAAGCTCCCGATTATTTGTAAAATTGCCCAGCGCACAGTGGATAAAGACTTCCTCTACCTAAGAGACTGGGGGCTTTAAAATGGTGGACTTCAAAGAACTGGGAGAGTTCGGAGCAAGGGAGCTGAAAAAAAGGGGAGCAGACTTCGGAGACCTCTTCTTCGAGAGGCGCTTCACCTTCTCGGGTAAGTGCGAGGAGAACAGAATAGAGAACCTCAGCAACGGCATCGAGGTAGGCGTAGGCATAAGGTTTATAAAGAACTTTAAAACCTATTACGGATTTACAAACAAACTCTCGCAGAAGGCGATACTGGAGGTAATAGAGAACCTTGCCGCAGCCGCAGCGGCAGAAAAAGAGGTAACCCTCGACTTTACCGAGAAAGAGCCCCGTTACGAGAAAATATGTGAGGGGCACGACCTCGACATACCGGTAGAGAGAAAAGTTGAGCTCCTCAAAAGGGCCAACGAAAAGGCCCGCTCCTACGGAGACAGAGTAAAGCAGGTTACCGTTGTTCTACGGGACCAGATTCAAGAAGTTGTTGTAGTGAACACAACCGGCCAGATAGTAGAAGACCTCAGACCGAGGGTGGTTTTCTACACCCTCGTTGTTGCTTCAAACGGCATAGAGCTCCAAACCGGCTACGAGCCCGTAGGCCACCTGGGAGACTACTCCCTCTTTGAGAGGGTTTCTCCCGAAGAGATAGCCTCCAAGGCGGCCGAAAGGGCGCTTACCATGCTCAAGGCCAGGCCGGCGCCCTCGGGAAAGTTCACGGTTGTCCTCTCCTCCCAAGCCGGAGGCACGATGATTCACGAAGCGGTCGGCCACGGCCTTGAAGCCGACCTCGCCAACCAAGGGTTGTCGGTTTACGCCAACAAGCTGGGAGAAGAGGTGGCCTCTCCCCTCATAACGGTGGTAGACGACGGCTTCATGAAAGGCAAGTACGGCTCCTCCGGTTACGACGACGAGGGAACCCCTACCGGCAAAAACGTCCTCATAGAGAACGGTGTCCTTAAAGGGTACATGTACGACACCCTTGAAGCTATGAAATCTGGAGGTATGCCCACGGGCAACGGTAGAAGACAGTCCTACATGCACGTTCCCATACCGAGAATGACGAACACCTACGTTGCGCCCGGAGAGAGCGACCCTCAAGAGATAATAAAGAGCACCGAGAAGGGAATACTCGTTGTAAAAATGGGCGGCGGGCAGGTTAACACGGTTAACGGAGATTTCGTCTTCGAAGTCTCCGAAGCATACCTGATAGAGAACGGAGAGGTAACGGTTCCCATTAAGGGGGCGTCCCTAATCGGCAACGGCCCCCAGGTATTAAAGGAGATAGACGCCGTAGGAAACGACCTCAACTTCTCGATAGGCACCTGCGGTAAAGACGGTCAGGGCGTACCCGTTTCAGATGGCATTCCCACACTTAGAATACCCAGCATAACTGTCGGAGGAACCAGTTGAAACTGGCGGCCGTAAAGAACATAGAGTTCGAAGACCTCGGTTCATTTAAAGAGCTGTTTGAGAGGCGGGGAGTAGAGTGTAAAGAGTTCGAGGCCTATAACGGAGAGTTCCCCTCCCCAGAGGAGTTCGACATCCTCGTTGTACTCGGCGGACCTATGGGAGTATACGAAGAGGAGAAATACCCGTTCCTGAAAGAGGAGAAGGAGCTGATAGCGCAGGCCTATAGGGCCGGGAAGAAGCTCCTCGGCGTATGTCTGGGGTGCCAGCTCATTGCCGATACCTTCGGCGGAAAAGTCTACAAGGGAGAGTGGGGCAAAGAGATAGGGTGGAAGCCCATATACCCCCAGATGGAGCTTGAGCTCCTCTACAGAGACCCCATAACCGTTTTCCACTGGCACGGCGACACCTTCGACCTCCCGAAAGGAGCGGTTAAGCTCGCCTCATCTGCAATGTACAAGAACCAGGCCTTCAGAATAGGCAGACAGGTTGTTGGCCTACAGTTCCACCTGGAAGTTACCCCCGAAGGGATAGAGAAGTGGATAGAGGCCTATAAAAACGAGCTTCAAGAGGAAGGAATCTCGAAAGAAGAGATTCTTGCGACCCCTCAGGAGTGGAAGAAGCTCAAACTCTACGCCGACGTTTTCGTAGAGTTCTTCCTCCGCCTGTAACAACCTTGACATGATACTAAATTCTAATAAGATAATGATTCAGCCAAAATCAGGTTAGAGAGGTTTCAAATGGCAAAGAGAGCTATTTTAGCCCTCTCAATACTCTTAGCCCTCAGCTCCTGCGCTTCAGAAGAGAAGGCAGAGCCAATAAAAGTAAAAACCGTTACCGGCGTTAAAACGGAAAGGGTGGGCGTTATGACCTTTTACCGCAACGCCACCTTCTCTGGAACCGTCATCCCGTCAAAAGAGATACTCCTCTCGCCAAAAGTTCCGGGCTACCTCATAGAGGTAAAGGCAAAAGCCGGGGAGAGAGTCAAAAAAGGGCAGGTTCTTGCAGTAATCGACAGCTCCACAATTAAACCCGACGTAGAAAAGGCAAAAGCGGGACTCAAAGAGATAGACGCCGCATTCAAAGAGCTCCACAAAGCCCTCTTAGAAGTAAAAGCCCGGAAAAAAGCGGCCCAAGCCCAGTACGAGCTGGCACTCAAAACGTACAACAGGTTCAAAAAACTCCTCGAGGCCGACGCCGTATCAAAACAGAAGTTCGACGAGGTAAAAGCCCAGTACGAAGCCGCAAAAGCCAACCTTCAGGCAGTAAACGCAAAAGAGGCCCAGATAAAGGCTAAACTCGAAGAGCTCAAAGCCAAAAAGAAACAAGTTGAAGCCTCCCTTCAAAAGGCAGAGGCCTACCTCTCCTACACATACCTCAAGTCACCTGTAAACGGAGTGGTCCTCCAGAAACTGGTAGACAAGGGTAACCTTGTATCCCCCCAAACCCCGGTGTTTAAACTGGGAACCTACCCGTTGGAAGTGAGAGCATACGTAGACAACGCCTACTTCGGCAAGATAAAAGTAGGAACGCCCGTAACGGTTAAAGTTGCCGGGGAAACGTATAGAGGAAAGGTAGTAGAAGTTGACCACAGCGCAGACCCGGTCTCCCACAAGTTCGGCATAAAAGTAACGGCCGAAGGCCTGAAGGCCGTTCCCGGAACCTACGCAGTTGTAGAGTTTCCAACAGTTAAAGTTGAAACCATTGTGGTTCCCAAATCGGCAATATACAGGGTGGGAGCCCTCGAGTTTGTATTCGTAGTTAAAGACGGAGTAGCCCACCTGAGACCGGTAAAAACCGGAGAAACCATAGGCGATAAAGTGGTAATCCTCTCGGGCCTCAGACCCGGAGAGGTTATCGCCGTTACAAAAGTAAACAGCCTCGTAGACGGAGCAAGAGTAGAGGGGTAAACGATGAAGAACTTCAACCTTGGAATAGCGGGAAACATTGCAAAAAGGTTCATAACATCCAAACTGACGCCTCTCTTCCTGCTCGCTTCGCTCCTCATCGGGGTTGCAGCGGTCATCTTCACCCCCAAAGAGGAAGACCCACAAATCGTAGTCCCCATGGTCGACATCTTCATTCCCTACCCGGGAGCCTCTGCCAAAGAAGTGGAGAGGAAAGTTGCCACCCCGTTTGAGAGGCTCATCTGGGAAATAAAGGGTATGGACTACGTCTACTCCATATCTAAGCCGGGAATGGCCCTAATCATAGCCAGGTTCAAAGTAGGCGAGGATATGGAGGACTCCCTCGTTAAACTCTACAACAAAGTGATGTCCAACATGGACAAGCTCCCTCCGGGGGCGTTAAAACCGCTCATAAAACCCAAAGACATCGACGACGTTCCCATAGTCACACTAACGCTCTGGAGCGACAAAAGGACACCTTACGAGCTCCACAAGTATGCAGAGGAGCTCCTCGAGCAACTTAAACAGGTCCCGAACACCTCCAAATCCTGGATTATAGGCGGAGATACCCGCCACTTTAAGGTGATAATAGACAGGGACAAACTGAAGAACTACCACCTCTCTCTCCTACAGGTAGTTCAGGCGATACGCTCTGCAAACGCAAAGCTTCCGGCCGGCAAAATTACCGAGAACAACACAGAATTCCCCGTAGAAGCCGGTCAGTTCATAAAAACGATAAACGACCTCAGGAACATCGTTGTTGCGGTATACAAGGGTAAACCCGTATACCTTAAGGACGTAGCAACGGTCGTAGACGGTCCCAGAGACCCCGACCACTACGTTTTCATCGGCTTTGGCCCCCATTCCGAGGACAAGGGGGTAAGTAAGGAGTTCATCAAAGAGCACGGCAACCAGTTCCCGGCCGTGACCATAGCAATAGCCAAAAAGAAGGGGACCAACGCCGTAACCGTTGCTCAGGCCATACTGGACAAAGTAAACGACGTTAAAGCCCATATGCTTCCGCCCGATGTCCACGTGACCGTAACGAGGAACTACGGTAAAACCGCCGAAGACAAGTTCAAAGAGTTGATGTTCCACCTGGGCGTTGCCATAGCTGCCGTTGTCGTCTTCATCGGCCTTACCCTCGGAATGAGGGAGGCTCTGATAGTCTCCATAGCAATTCCCACAACGCTTGCCCTCACTCTTTTTGTAGACCTGCTCACCGGATATACCCTCAACAGGGTTACACTCTTTGCTCTCATCTTTACACTGGGTCTGCTCGTTGACGACGCCATCGTTGTTGTAGAGAACATCCACAGACACCTTAAGCTTAAACAGATGCCCCCGCTACAGGCGGCAATCTACGCAGTTGCAGAGGTTGGAAACCCGACAATCCTGGCAACCTTCACAGTAATAGCCGCACTGCTCCCGATGGCTTTCGTTAGGGGTCTCATGGGTCCCTACATGAGGCCTATCCCGGTAAACGCCTCCATTGCAATGTTCTTCTCGCTCATCGTGGCCTTCGTAATCTCACCCTGGGCGGCCTACTACCTCTTGGGCAAGAGAGAGGAAAAGAAGAGCGGAGAAGAGGAGAAGTTTGTCCTCGAAGAGACGAGAACCTACAGAATCTACAACAAAATCATACGTCCGCTCCTCGACTCCGCACTGAAAAGGTGGCTCTTCCTCGCCTTCGTCGGCCTGCTGATGGTAGGCTCGGTGATGATGTTCTACACAAAATCGGTCGTTGTAAAGCTGCTTCCCTTCGACAACAAGAGTGAGTTCCAAGTGGTTATAGACATGCCCGAGGGCACCTCTCTGGAGGAGACAGCCCGGGTCACAAAGGCTATAGCCAACTACATACAGACAATCCCCGAGGTTACAGACTTTGAAAGCTACATAGGAACGGCCTCTCCGTTCGACTTTAACGGCCTTGTAAGGCACTACTACCTCCGTAAAGGCGGAAACGTAGCCGATATAAGAATCAACCTCGTGGATAAGCACAAGAGGAAGAGGCAGTCCCACGAAATAGCGAAGGAAGAGAGGCCCAAAATTCAGGCCGTTGCCAAAGCCGTAGACCCGCGGGCAAACGTGAAGATAGTTGAAGTTCCCCCCGGACCGCCCGTTCTCGCAACTCTCGTTGCGGAAATCTACGGTAAGGACGACAAAGTCAGAAGGCGCATTGCAAAAGAGGTTGAAGAGATATTCAAGAAAACACCCGGCGTTGTAGACGTTGACACCCTTGTAGATGCCGACCACTACAAGTACGAAGTGGTTATCAATCGGAGAAAGGCAAGGGAGTCGGGCGTTACAGAGGCCCAAATCTCAAAAACCATAAGCATAGCCCTAAAGGGAGCAGCCGTATCAGTAGCACACACAACCTACGACATGGAACCGGTTGCAATATGGGTAAGGCTTCCTCGGGCCCAAAGGGACGACATAAGGAAAGTTCTCGACCTTACCGTAATGAACAAACAGGGTAAGCTCATTCCGCTGAGGGAGCTTGTAACTATCAAGAAGGTTCTGGCAGACAAAACTATTTACCACAAGAACCTCCATCCCGTTTCCTACGTAATTGCCAACGTAGCCGGCAAGTACGAAGCTCCCATCTACCCGATACTCGAGATAAACAAGTACCTCTCCGAGCACCCGCTGCCCGACGGCTACAAGCTCCAGTACTCGTTCCTGCCGCCTTCAATGCCCAAAGACGACTTCAAGCCGATGATGAAGTGGGACGGAGAGTGGCAGATAACCTACGAAACATTCAGGGATATGGGTGCGGCGTTTATCGTTGCTCTCATACTCATCTACCTACTCATAGTGGGGCAGTTCCAGTCGTTTATCATCCCGATGATTATCATGGCTCCGATACCGCTCACAATGATAGGAATCATTCCGGGCCACTGGATTATGAGCAAAATCCTGGGCAAGACTGCCTACTTTACGGCAACCTCTATGATAGGTTTCATCGCACTTGCCGGTATTGTTGTAAGGAACTCCATAATTCTCGTAGACTTTATCCTGATGAGGAAGAAAGAGGGTGCCCCTCTGAAGGACTCCATAATAGAAGCGGGAGCCGTCAGGTTCCGTCCGATAGTTCTGACGGCCGCCGCTGCGATAGTTGGTGCAGCGGTTATTCTGCTGGACCCGATATTCCAGGGGCTGGCAATATCGCTCCTGTTTGGCGTTTTTGCATCGACAACGCTGACTCTTGTAGTTATTCCGGTGCTATATTACATGCTTGAGAAGAGAAACTGGAAGAACGGTTAATTTGCTAACATTTAGAGAGGGGCACCGGTAAGTTTTTATTTAGAAAAATTAAAGTATAAGGGAGGAGCAATGAAACGGCTCATTTTAGGCACACTTGCTCTCTGCTTTGCAGCTGCTCCCGTTGCAGCCAAGGCCGACATATGCGCCTGCAAACCGGAGGCAGCGTCGAAAAAAGAGCCTCTTCCTGTTAAAGTGAAGAGGTTAAAGGAGGAAAACGTTCGCCTTCAGCAGAAACTTGCAGAGTGCAAAGTGGAAAAGGATGCGGTGAGAGCGCAGATAGCCCAGCTTCAGAGGCAGATAAGCCAGCTGGAAGATGAGAAGGTTCAGCTGGAAAACAGGCTGAGGGTTCTTCCCTCCAAGGAGGAGCTCGAGGCACAGATAGAAGAACTCCAATCTAAGCTGGGGAGGTAAACAATGAAGAAGCTGTTAGCGGCTCTTTCCATAGCACTCATAGCAGGCTTGGGAACTGCAAACGCAGGTTGCCCTGCTCCTCATGAGAATTTTGTCCTCTACTCTCCGGATTTCGCCTTCTACCCGGAAGCCCTTATAAAGGCCTACCAGCAGGCGAAGAAGGAGAACGAGGAGCTGGCTGCAAAGCTCAAGAAGTGCCAGGAGGAGCTTGCCCTCCTTAAAGCTAAAGAGGCCGAACTCAAACAGCGCTACGGCGAGCTTTCTGCCCAGGTTGAGGAGCTAAAGAGGAGAATTGCGGAAATAGAGGCCCTCCAGCAGCGCCTTGCCGAGCTGAAGAGGGAGGCTGAGCATAAGCTCTCAAGCTGTGAGGAGCTTCTGAAGAAGTGGGAGTCTCTGCCCAAGAGCTACGTTGTGAAGAGGGGCGATACTCTCTGGGGAATCTCCGCCAAGGACTACATCTACGGCGACCCGTGGCAGTGGCCGCTCATATACAAGGCCAACAGGGATAAGATTAAGAATCCCCACCTTATCTATCCGCACCAGAAGCTCAGAATACCCAGGGATATAACCTGTAAGGACATAATAGAGGCAAGAAGGGAGGCCCTCAGGACACCTCCGCCTCCGGGAGTTAAGCCCAAGAAGGTAGGCCCCGTTAAGGCGGAAGTAGTTCCTCCGACAGCAACCGACTACTTCCTGTGCAAATCCTGTAGGGCCAAGTAGTTAAGTGAGGAAGAGAGGGAGAGATGAGAGTAAAGGAGAGTAAAGAGCTCCGTATCCAAAAAGTGGTTACGAAAAGCGGGGTTGAGCTTCTGAGGATAGTGGTTTCGCCGAGCCACTTTTTCCTCGAGCAAAACCCTACAAAGCCCAGTAAGTACGGGGTGGCCTACAAACAGATTAAAGAGGTTTACCCCCACTTCTACATGTTTTGGGAGATAAAGAACGACAACTACACCGGTAGGCTCCTTACCGGCCTCTTCCTGGAGAAGGAAGATATAGACAAGTTCATCGACTCCATCCTTAAAAAGGAAGAGTACAAAGAGTACGAAGACTACAGAGACGAGATTCTGAAGCCGTAATAAGAGGGAGGCTTAAGGCCTCCCTCTTAATCTATAACAATCCTATCTTTCCCCATCTTTTTCGCCCTGTAGAGCCTTTCGTCTGCTATCTTGATAAGCCTTTCGAGGGGGATAACGCTTTCAACGTCGTCGGGGAAGGAGGCTATACCGGCACTAAAGGTAACAGGTTGGGATATCTCGAAGTCGAGCTCTTTAAAGAGCTTCCTCACCCTCTCAAGGGCTTTCTTGGCAGACTCCTTATCGGTGTAGGGCATAACAACCAGTATCTCTTCCCCTCCGAACCTTACGGCTATATCAGAGCCCCTTAGAGTGCCCTGAAGGAGCTTTGCAAGTCCTTTAAGAACCTCGTCTCCCTTGCCGTGGCCGTAGGTATCGTTTATCCGTTTAAAGTTATCCAGGTCTATCATGGCTACCGAAAACGGAAAGCGGTGCCTGTGCCAGAGGGCCAGCAGTTTCCCCTCTACGAAAACCCTTAAGTAATTCCGGTTGAACAGACCGGTTAAAGGGTCCTTCATCGCCAAGTTCGAGGCCTTCTTAGCAAACTCGTGGAGCTTCTCAACCAGGTAGGCAATAAGGCTCACTATCTGTTTAAACTCCTTTATTGTTATGCCCCGGGCGTACTTTAAGAGCTTCTCTTTCTGAATCTTTACCTTTTCGGGGTTGGAGTTACGACTTATCCTCTCTACAATCTGCTCCATCTTCTTCACAA
Organism: Thermovibrio ammonificans HB-1; assembly: GCF_000185805.1. Taxonomy (NCBI): domain Bacteria; kingdom Pseudomonadati; phylum Aquificota; class Aquificia; order Desulfurobacteriales; family Desulfurobacteriaceae; genus Thermovibrio; species Thermovibrio ammonificans. The sequence goes on along the minus strand of NC_014926.1, from coordinate 694,403 downwards.
ACCTAAACATGGCCTTAAAGTTCTGCATAACCTCACTCCAGGAGGTAAAGACCACAAGCCCCCCCAGAATAATCAGGAAAACGCTTACAACAACAGTTCCCGCCTCCCAAGGGACCAAATAGGAGTCCTGGACTTTCTCATCGAAAGCAACGCCGAAAACCCCAGAAGGGGAGCTTTCGAAAACCACAAACTCCGAAGCGTACTCCGACTTAATCGGAACACAGACAACAACGGTTCCGTTATCCTCAAAAACGCCGCTTTTGTAGGCATTGCAGATATCACCAACCCTCTCGCCGCCCTTTTGGGGGTAGAAGTAAACGTGTTTGCCGTACCTGATGTAAACCGCCGTTAAGCCGGGAACCTCCTCCCTTAACTTCTGGATGTTGTACCTGATAAGGGCGGGAGATGAGTAGAGGTCCATGAGGATACTGAAGTTCCTCTCCAGCAGTAGAGTAAGGTGCTGAAGGTTTTTGAGGTGAAGCTCCTTCGCCCTCTCTATCATGAAGTACTGAAAAATAAAGATTATCGAGAGGGACATAACTATAACGAAAACAACCCTCTTAATTACGTAAAGTTTTAGACTCTGCATAGCCTCTCTTTAAAGGACAGGGTAGTATTTTCGCCCTCGGGGTCTTCTCAATCAGGTCTACAAGCTCGGAAGCAAGCCTCTTGTAATCTATGGGTTCGGTAAAGTCCACGCCGTAGTGGGCAAGGTCGGGTAGGCCGGTAAGGAAAACGAGGCGGTTTTTCTTCCCGAAATCAAGGAGGGTAAGCAGGTTAACGAGCTTCAGGAGCTTCGGGTCGGGGAAAATGTAAACGTACCTATACCTGAGCAGCGTCCTGAAAACTTCGGTAGGAGTGTCGCTAAAAGTCACTACGCGGAAGTACTTCCTGGGAAGGTAAAGGGTCGCTATCTTTTCCATCTCCTTACTGACCGGAACCACAACCAGCCGACGCCTCAGCCTCCGGGAGCGGAAAAAGTCCCTAACGGTCCTTGAAGGCAAAGGGAAAATCCTCACCCCGTAGAAGTTGCTCTTCCTGTTTAACCCCAAAACCTCAGGGAAGAGGACGAAAGTGTAGATATTCCTCTTCACCCCGGGGGCATCGTCCTTCAACGCCTTCTCTACGGCCGGTGTCCCTATGAGAATCCTAACAGTACAGTCCCCTTCGGTAACCAAGTAGTTCCTGGTCGCCAACTCCTTTCTTAATAGCTTTTCGAGCTTTTTGGCAGGAGGAATAGAATAAGTGTTGACAATACAGACCCTCTCCCCGGAAAGGGCTTCCGAAAAGAAAGCCAGAACCCCTATTAATACAAGTAGTGTAACCCTAACCATAGAGTTCTCTCTTCCCCTGGAACACCGTTCAGGAACCAGTATTTCTTATTAAACAGGTTTTTCAGCGTTAAAGAGAACGAAAACTTGGTATTGAAGTAGTGACGGAAGTTAAAGTCCCAAACGGCAAACCCGGGAACGTCTGAGGTGAGCCGGGAGTAAGCCGTTGTAGAAAGGTCAAACAGGTTCTTCTTAGACTCGTACCTTAAACCGCAAACGAGCTTCCTCTTCGGGTAGAAAAGGTACTCGCTGTCGAGTCCGTGAACAGAGAAACGGTGACCGTAGTTCACGTAGAGCTCGTAGTAGTCGCTGAGCCTGTACTTAAGCCTGGCCGAAAGGCCCTGAAGTCTAACGGTTGAGTCGCTGTTTTCCCACCTGTAGGTAAGGGGCGTTATCTTCCTTTTGTAGATAAAGTCCTCGAACCAACTCCTGTAGTACAGGAGGCTCGCTGAAACCCGCTCACCGTTAAACTCAACAGAGGGCATAACGGAGTTCTCTTTCTCTATCTTTAGGTGGGGGTTTCCGTAGAGTATCGGGTTGTTCCTGATGTACATCTCCTCAAAGGAGGGGACCCTTGCAGCTCTGCCGACGTTAAGCTTAACGGAAACGCCGTTTTCGAGCTCCTTCATCAGGGAGAGAGAGGAGCTGACCGTATCGCCGGCGTCGTTGGTTCTGTCCCACCTAACGTTAAACAGGGCCGAGTACTCTCCAAACTCCCTATAAAACTGAAGATAGGGGGAAAATGTGCTCCTTAAACGCTCCGGTAACAACGTTTCAGACGAGGGCAGGTCGTGGTAGTAGGTAGTTTGAAGCTGTGAAAGCTGGCAGGTAAGGGTAGATGGGAGGAAGTTGGCGGCTATCTCCGTTTTGTAAAGGTGAGCTTCCTTGAAGGAGACCCCGAGCAGAAGCTTTCCCCCGAAGAGGTCCCGCGAGGCGGAGAAGTCAAGTTTCGGCTCCTTAGTGTAGCGCTTCTCGGTGGCAAGTAGCTCCTGGGTAAAGAGGGTAGAGCAGTAGGGGTGGTTGAAGGGGCACAGGTTGTAGGCCCTTTTCAGGTAGAACCAGTCGAGTCCCAAGGAAGCGGTGTAATTCCAGCTTCCGGCGCTCCACTTGTAGCCCAGCTGGGAGATAAGGGCCTTCCTCTTGGCAAAACTGTTGCCGTTTGAAACCAGCTGGGATATGGTAACGGGAAAGGTGTCGTCTCGGTCTACAACGTAGAGTTTCAGGAAAAAGCCGCTCTTACCGTTCAGCTTAAGGTAGAAGGTGCCGTGCTTCCTGTAACTGGAGTAGCTCCTTGAAGCTCCGAGAAAGTCTGTATAACTGCGGTGGGGAGAGCGGTCTTCCCTGTAGTTGAAGGAGATTATACCGGAGAGCCCTCCCTTAACGAAGGAGCGGGTGAAGTTGAAGTCGTTATCCCCTCCGGTACTGATTGAAGAATCAATATTCACCTTCAGGTCAGACGGTGAATAGGTAACGAGGTTTATCACCGCCAGAACGGAGTTGAAGCCGTAAAGGGAGGTTAACGGGCCGTAAACAATCTCCACCTGCTTAACGTTATCGAGGGAGATGTTGTCGTTGGTGCTGAAGGAGGAGCCGTTGGAGGGGTCTAAAATTGGCATACCGTCTATGAGAACCTGGACCTTTTCGGAGTAGTAGCTCTGTTTAACTCCCATAGCCCCAACGGCCCTGAGGCCGAAGAAGCTCCTCCAAACGTAGAACTCGGGAAGCTTCTCAAGCAGGTCAAACAGGTTCCGGGCTCCAAGGGCATCTATCTGCTGGCGGGTAATTACAACCGTGTAGCGGGGAACCTGGTAGAGGTACATTCGCTCCTTGGTGGCGGCTATGACTTGAAGCTCCTTGTTGAGCATGTAGTAGGAGTAAACCCCTTGGGCGTAGGCAAGGAAAGGAAAGAGAAAAGCCAAGAGAAAAAGTAACGCTCTCAAGCCTCCTCCCCGAGCTTCAGGAGATTCTCTGCAACCTGTGGAATCTCCTCCTCAAAAACGGTCATCATATCAAGAAGGTAGGCGTCCTTCTTTATTCTGCCAACCACCGGAACGGCAAAAGACCTCATCCTCCTATCTATCTCCTCGGCGGGAAGCCCCTTCACAGAGATCTTTACACAGTAGGTAGGCAACCTCTGAAGGGGTAGCGCCCCTCCGCCCACCTCGGCCTCATCCTCTATTATCGTTAACTTACCCTTAAAGTTTTCGTGTTCCATAATTTTAACAAGCTCCTTAGCCTTGGCCTTTATGGCCTCCTTCGGCTGAGACAGGAGCTTCCAAACGGGAATCTCCTTAAAGGCGAGGCTCTCCTCCAAGTAGTAAACAAGGGTGGCCTCAAGAACGGCAAGGGTCATCTTGTCTATACGCAAAGCCCTGTTCAAGGGGTGTCTCTTTATCCTTTGGAGCAGCTCCCTCCTGCCGAGGATGATACCGGCTTGGGCCCCTCCCAGGAGCTTATCGCCGCTAAAGGAAACAACATCTACGCCGCTCTTTAAAACGTCTTGAACGGTAGGCTCGTAAGAGAGGCCGAGCTTCCTAACATCTATAAAGCTACCGCTACCCAGGTCTTCGTAAACGGGAACGCCGTACTTCCTGCCGAGCTCCACAAGCTCCCTTGTGGGAACCGAGGCGGTAAACCCGAGGATTTTGTAGTTGCTGGTGTGGACCTTCATCAAAAGGGCCGTCTCCTCCGTTATGGCCTCTTCGTAGTCCCGAAGGTGGGTTTTGTTGGTAGTTCCCACCTCCCTTAAAACGGCACCGCTTTGGGCCATAACGTCGGGAATCCTGAAAGAGCCTCCTATTTCAATAAGCTCTCCCCGGGAGACTATCACCTCCTTCCCCTTGGCCAGGGCCGAGAGAACCAGTAAAACGGCACCGGCGTTGTTGTTAACAACGCAGACATCCTCTGCACCGGTGAGCTCCTTCAGAATCCACTCGAGGTTCCTGTACCTGAGCCCCCTTCTCCCCTTTTCCAAGTCGTACTCAAGGTTTGAGTAACCCGTTATAACCTCTACAAGGTGCTCGGCTACGGAGCGGGAGATAGGGGCCCTACCCAGGTTCGTATGGAGAACAACCCCGGTTGCGTTTATAACCTTGTGGAGCTTGGGACGGAGCAGCTCAAGGAGACGCCTCTTTACCTTCTCCTTTAAAGAATCGTAATCGATTTCGGTAACTCTGCCCTGAGATATCTGAAGGCGCAGCTCGGCAAGGGTGTCGTTTACGGCCTTCTTCAGGAAAAAGAGGGGCTTACCCTCAACAAGGGCAAGGAGCTCCTTGTCACTCAAAAAACGGTCTACCTTAGGGATTTGCCTGAGAAGCTCTCTCACATAAGCCCCCTGAGGAAGGAGGAGAGTCCGAACAGCGAAAGCTCAGAAACCAGAGAGGGGAAAAGCCCCAAAACAACAAGCACCGCCGATGCAACAACAACGGCCGCAAGCTCTGAAGGTCCGGGGAAAGCGCCCCCCTCACCCTCTTTCATGAATATGTAAACTATAGGCTTCAGGTAGAAGTAGAGGGAAATCAGGCTGGAGACCAAAACGGAAAGGGCAACAAGTAGGTAGTCCGATTTAACCAAGGCCATAAGCACCCAGAACTTGGCCCAAAAGCCGAGAAGGGGCGGAATACCGGCAAGGGACATAAAAATAACCACCGCCAACAGCCCCATAAAGGGGTTCCTGGAGTAAAGCCCCTTTAAATCCGAAAGGTTTTCTCCCACAAACCTTTTCCCGGTAAGGGCAGAGATAAAGCCAAAGGCAGCAACGGTCATAAACGCGTAGGCAAAAAGGTAGAAGAAAACCGTAAACAGGGCTAAGCTCGGAAGTGCAGCGGCGGCGGCAAGAATAACGCCGGTATGGGAAATCGCCGAGTAGGCAAGCATTCTCTTCAAGTTCTCCTGGTTAAGGGCCATAAGGGCACCGGCGAACATGGTAACAACGGCAAAGAAGATAAAAGCCCCGTTCCAGGGCTGGGGAAGGGGAAAAACCGGTATAAAGAGCCTGAGAAGGGCTATAAACGCAGCCACCTTTACGGCCGCCCCCATAAAAAGCGTTACAGGAGTAGGAGCTCCGTGGTAAACGTCTGGAACCCAACCGTGAAAGGGAACGGCCCCCACCTTAAATAGAAAGCCGGAAACAATAAAAACGAGTGCAAGGAGAAGGGGAAGAACCACGTCGGAAAGGTGGGTCTTTAAGTAAGAGGCAACCTCCGGGTACAGGGTAGAACCGGTTATTCCGTAGAGGAGGGCAAAACCGTAGGCTATGGTTGCAGCTCCTACAGAGCCGAGTATAAAGTACTTAAGGGCCGCCTCTTTGCCCCTGTAATCGCCGCTAAACAGCGATGCAAGGATGTAAAGGGATATAGAAGAGACCTCCAGAGAGACAAAAAGAGTAGAGAGCTCGTTGGCCTCAACCATCAACATCAGGCCGAAAACCGCAAAGAGAAGCGTGTAGTAGTACTCACCTACGTAAGGGGTCGGGAACTTTTTAAGGTAGTCGAAGCTCACAAGGGTTGTAAAGAAGGCAACGACGAGAATCAGAACTTGAGAGAAGGATACCAAGAGGTCCTTCTTAACAAAACCGTTAAAGGCCTCTTTCGGAACAAAAGGGGTAAAGAGGACAACGAGAACCACGGTGAGAACGATGGCAACAAGCGTAAGAGAAGAGAGAACTTGGTTTTTCAACCTGTGGGGGATAACAAGGTCGAACAGTATGAAGAAGATAGCCGCCGAAAGGAGAAAGGCCTCCGGCACCATCAGGTAGAAGTTTATGTTCATCTTACACTCCCCTCAGAAGAGCTGCCGTATAGGTGTGTATGTACTTCATAACAAATTCGGGGTTAAAGCCCCACCAAACAACAAGAACGGCCAAGAGCGCAAGCGCAAGGAACTCTCTCCTGTTAAGGTCTTTAAAGGAGAGAATTTTGGGCTCAAGGAAGAAGACGTTCCTGTACATGTAGAGCATGTACGCGGCACCGAAGATAACACCAAGGGCCATGAGAACGCCGACCCAGGTTGCAGCCTTAAAGCCCCCCAAAATCGTAAGGAACTCACCTATGAAGGAGCTCGTTCCCGGCAAACCTACGTTTGCCATCGTGAAGAGCATGGCGAGCGTGGCAAGCTTAGGGGCAAACTCTGCGAGTCCGCCCATCTTACGGATACTGCGGGTGTGCAGACGCTCGTAAATGGCACCCACCAGGAAAAAGAGGGCAGCGCTTACAAGGCCGTGGTTGAGCATCTGAAAGACCGCTCCTTCTATACCCTGAACGTTAAGGGAGAAGAGACCAATCATCACAAATCCCATGTGGGAAACGGAGCTATAGGCAACAACCTTTTTAACGTCGTCCTGAACCAGGGCAACAAGTGCCGTGTAGATTATCGCCACAACGCCGAGGGCGAATATAACGGGAGCAAACTCCCTATAGGCATCGGGGAAGAGGGGTAGGGAGAACCTGAGGAAACCGTAGGTTCCCATCTTGAGGAGAACACCGGCGAGGATGACGCTACCGGGGGTGGGAGCCTCAACGTGGGCATCGGGCAACCACGTGTGAAAGGGGAAAACGGGAACTTTAACCGCAAACGCCAGGAAGAAGGCCCAGAAGAGCCACTTCTGAAGCTCAACGGGAAGCTTAACGGCGGTAAGCTGCTGTATGTCGAAGGTATACTGACCGGTTAACCCGCCGTAAACGATAACGAGAACAACCATACCGATGAGCAGAAAGATACTGCCCGCAAAGGTGTAGATGAAGAACTTTAAAGCGGAGTATATCCGCCTCTCGCCTCCCCAGATTCCGATGATAAGGGCCATCGGAATCAGCATCGCCTCCCAGAAAATGTAAAAGAGCAGCAGGTCCAGGGAGACAAAAACGCCCACCATGGCCGTTTCAAGCATTAAAAGGAGGGCATAAAAGAGCTTCCTCCTTCTCTCTATGTAAGACCAGGCCGAAGCCACGGCCACAAAGGTTAAAAGCGTAGTCATAACCACCATTATCAGGCTGAGGCCGTCCACTCCCACTTTGTACTTAACCGACAGGTTAGGTAGCCAGTTTGCAACCTCTACGAACTGAAACCCGGGCTTTGAAAGGTCAAACTTCCACCACATAACCAGAGAGATGAGAAGCTCAACCGCCGTGAACCCGAGGGCAATCCACCTTGCCCTCAAATCGCTCCTGCACAAAGCAACGGCAAGAGCTCCAATCAGAGGAACGATTAACAGCACACCAACCATTAAGCCACCCCTACACCAACAAGAGAATTAGAGCCGCCAAAATGATACCGAGTGCAAAATAGGCCGCGTAGTTATTAACAACCCCGGTTTGGGTAATTCTGAGAGCCTCCCCACACCACTTCGTAACAACGGCAACGCCGTTAACAATTCCGTCTATAACGTACCTATCGACAAAGTTGGCAAGCTTTCCGCCCCCGAAACCTACTCCCCTCACAAACAGGAAACCGTAAATCTCGTCGAAGTAGTACTTGTTATAGAGAAGGAGATAAAGGGGACGGATAAGGGGGTTCTCCGTGATGGCTTCCGGCGAAAGCTTTCTCCAGTAGTAGAAAAGGGCCGCAACAAAAAGTCCGAAAACCGCAAGCGACAAAGTGGTAGCCGAAACAAAGAGCTTCACCCCCGCCTCAACCTCATGGACGTGATTGGGAACAACCTCTCCTACAAAGTGCTCAAACCACTCCTTCAGAAAACCGGCGAAAACAGAGGGTACAGAGAGCACAATCAGAGGTACGGTCATAACTGCAGGAGACTCGTGAAGGTGCTTCTTCTCCCGGGGCTCAAAACGCTCCTCCCCGAAGAAGACCAGAAAAACAAGCCTTCCCATGTAGAGCGCCGTTAACATGGCTCCCACAACGAGGAAGAACCAGAAAACTAAATGTCCGTTAGCGTAAGTAGAGAGGATAATCTCCTCCTTACTGAAAAAGCCGGCAAGGGGAGGAATTCCCACAAGGGCAAGGGTTCCTATTATGAAAGTAACGGTAGTTACCGGCATGTACTTATAAAGGCCACCCATCCTCCTTATATCCTGCTCACCGTCCATGGCGTGGATAACGCTACCGGAACCCAAAAAGAGCAGGGCCTTAAAGAAGGCGTGGGTAAACAGGTGAAACATCGCAAACACGTAAGCACCAACCCCCAAAGCCGCAAACATGTAACCGAGCTGAGAGAGGGTAGAGTAGGCAAGCACCCTCTTTATATCGAACTGGGTAAGACCGATAGTGGCCGCACCGAAGGCCGTAATAACACCTATAATGCCTACAACCTCAAGAACCGAACTCGCATCGTATATTGGAGCGCAGCGGGCAACCATAAAAACACCCGCAGCAACCATAGTAGCCGCGTGAATGAGGGCGGATATGGGAGTCGGGCCCTCCATGGCGTCGGCAAGCCAGGTGTGTAGCGGAAACTGCGCCGACTTACCCACAGCACCGCCGAGGAGAAGCAGGGCTATGGCAGAAACAATCCCCTTGGAAACGCCGTTAACCGAGGAGAAAACGGCATCGAAGTCGAGGCTGTTGAAGGTCCAGAATATAAGCACAATCCCGAGGATGAAGAGGAAGTCGCCCACCCTGTTCATAAGGAAGGCCTTAATGGCCGCATCTGCAGCCCTCTTCCTCTTAAACCAAAAGCCTATAAGCAGGTAAGAAGAAAGGCCAACCGCCTCCCAACCGAAGAAAAGCTGCAAAAAGTTGGGAGACATAACCAGAACCAGCATGGAGAAGGTGAAAAGCCCCAAGTAGGCAAAGAACCTGTCGTAGCCGGGGTCTCCCTTCATGTAGCCTATTGAGTACATGTGAACGAAGAAGGAGACAAAGGTCACAACAACCAGCATAACTGCCGTAAGGGAGTCTACGTAAGCCCCGAAGGAGGCAGAGAGTCCGCCGGAAACCACCCAGGTAAACCAGTGCTCGGTGATAACTTCCCCGCCCATTACCTTGAAGAGCTCCACAAATGAAAAGAGCAGGGAGATTCCAACAGCAACAAGGCCGAAGTAGTGGGAGCGGTTCTTAAAGGAGGGTATCCTGAACAGAACCCCGAAACCTGCAAGCAGAAACGATACAAGGGGTAAAACGGCTATGGCAAAGTTCACTCCCATACTACCACCTCAGCAGAGAGAAATCTTCCGTGTTGGTGCTCTTCCTGAGCCTGTAAAGGGCCACAACAATCGCAAGGCCCACCGCCGCCTCGGCGGCAGCAACCGCAAGGACGAAAAAGACGAAAATCTCACCGAACAGGTTACCGTGGAGCTTCGAAAAACCTACAAGGAGAACGTTTACGCTGTTGAGAAGGAGCTCAAGGGAGAAAAAGAGGGAGATAACGTTTCTCCTAACGATAACCCCAAACATACCTATACCGAAAAGCAACGCACTCACAAGGAAAAGTCCGAAAGGGCTCATTCCTTCCCCCTTCCAACCGAAACTGCCCCGATTGTAGCAACCAATAGGAGAACGGAGACAACTTCAAAAGGCAGCAGAAACCTATAAAAGAGCGGACCTGCAAGACCCTTAGCCGTAGAAACCGCCGGGTGAACGCTCCCAAAAAAGCTGAACCCTCCGTAAACTATAATGGCAACAAGGGCCAAAGACAGGAACCCACCGGCAGCAACCGAAAAGAGCCTTACAGGTTCTCCCTCCATCCTCTTCAGGTCTAAGGTCATAAGGGCAAACAGGTAGAGAACTATTATCGCCCCTCCGTAGACTATAACCTGAACTATGCCTATAAACTCGGCTCCAACCGAAAAGTAGAGGCCTCCGAGCGCTACAAAGGTCCCCAGGAGGGCAACCCCTCCCCTGATAACGTTTTTAGCGGTAACGGCAACAGCCGCAAAAACAACGGCAATAACGCCGAACAGGTAGTAGAAAAACTCAGCCATCACCCTCTCCTACTCCTCTCCCTCTCCTGGTAGTAGCGTCCGAGCTTCATAAGGTCTTCCTTGTGAAGGATAAGTTTACCCACTTCGTACTGGGAGAACTCGTAGATATCGGTCATCACTATGGCATCCCTGGGGCACGCCTCAACGCAGAGCCCGCAGAAAAGGCAGCGAGTAAGGTCAACGGTAAAGTCAACAAGCTCCTTTTTGCCGTCTTTCCCCTCTGTCATCTCCATATCGATAACGTTACTCGGGCACATCTCGGCACACAGGTAGCAGGCCTCACACCTGTAAGAGCCGTCAGGATTGAGCTTTAAGGCGTGTATCCCCCGGAACCTCTCCCTGGGAGGAACCTTCTCAAAGGGGTAGTGAACGGTAACGGTAGGCTTGAAGGCGGTTTTGAGCGTAACCTTCATTCCCTTCAAGAGGTCTATCATCAAGGCCTTTTTCAGTATGCTCATCGCTACCTCACCACCAGAGCTTCAAAAGCCGCAACGAACAGGTTCAAAATAGAGAGGGGAAGCATCACCTTCCACATAATCGAGAGCATCTGGTCGAACCTGTAACGGGGGAACGTTGCCCTGAGCCAGAAGGTCAGGAACACGAAAAAGGCCGCCTTTCCCAGGTGGTAAACCACACCGAGAACGGGAAACTTATCTGCAAAGGGTCCGCTCCAACCTCCGAAGAAGAGGAGGGTCACAACCAGGGAGAGGACGATAATGTTGATGTACTCCCCGAAGAAAAAGGCCGCAAAACGCATACCCGAGTACTCGGTGTGAAAACCTCCGACAAGCTCACTCTCACCTTCGGGAAGGTCGAAGGGCGGACGCCCGACTTCGGCAACCATCATAATGAGGAATATGAGGAAAGCTATAGGCTGGTAGAGTATTCCCCAGCCGTGGGCCTGCTGCCACTTAACTATCTCGTTAAAGTCGAAGGAGCCAAAAAGTATAACGGCGGCCATAAGGGCAAACCCCATCGGCAGCTCAAAGCCGAGGACCTGAGCCGCAGCCCTCATTCCGGCAAGGAACGAGTACTTATCGTTGGAGGAGTAGCCCGCAAGGAACAGGGCGTATATGGAGATGGCACTCATAGCCATTACAAAGAGGAGGGCAGACTTCATAGGCACGGCGTTTATAAAGCCAATCGGAACCACCGAGGCGGCAAGTAGGGCTGCAAAAACGCTAAAGGAGGGAGCGAGCATAAAGAGGAGCCTGTCTGCTCCCTTCGGAACAACGTCCTCTTTGAAAATGAGCTTTATGGCGTCGGCCAGAGGTTGAAGTATCCCGTGAGGACCTACAACCATAGGCCCGGGACGCTGCTGCATGTGGCCGAGGACTTTACGTTCAAGGTAAGTGATGGGAGGAACCGCCACGAGCATCAGCAGAACTATGAAAAGCAAGCTCAACAGGTGCTCTGTCACTTCTTAGGACCTCCCCAGATGAAGCAGGTTGTATCCACGAACTTCTTGTTCATCTCTTTGAGCCTTTCGGCTATTACCCTGGCTATCTCCTCAAGGAGCTTCACCGCCAGGTGGGGGTCCTGCTCCTTCAGCTTCTCGTACCCTTCCTTGGTCAGGATAAGGGCGTGGGTCTCCTTAAGGGCAACCCCCTTTGAGGAGTGGAGCCTGTTGCTGAAGAAGGAGAGCTCTCCGAGGGGAGTGCCCTCGTCGCTAACGGCCACCTTCACGGGGTTGCCGAACGGGTCGGGCCTGTAGAGTCCGACTCTTCCCTTAACGATGAAGAATATCTTGTCGCCCGGGTCTCCCTCTTCAAACAGAACTTCCCCCTTGGGGAAGACCTTGTAGTCGAGGTACTCGGCAATCTCCTTCAGCTCCTTCTCGGTAAAGTTCTCAAACAGCGGAAACTCTTTGGCCAGCTCAACCTTTACCATCACGCCTCCAGCTCACAGGGGATTCCCGAGGTGGCGGGGAAAGCCCCCCTTATAAGGTTAGATATATCCCGCGTAACGTTCTCTACAAGGAGAAGAACGTGGCCCTCGGGAACGGCCTCTGATGTTTCAAAGGGCAGGGTAAGGCGGCCCCCCTCGGTTTTAACGGTTACAAGGCTCGAGCCTTCAGGAGCATCTTTGGGGTTCAGAAGGAGCCGGTCCCCCTCTGCAACGGAGGCCACGTTAGAGGAGTAGTAGCTTACGGAGTTCCAACCGGTCCTTGTTGAAACTACGGTAAGGTAGAGCCCCTTGGGTTTTGAAAGGCGTGATATGCCCGGTTCCTTAGAGAGCTCCACCCTTTGCGGCTCAACAGACTCAACGGTTGTAGCCGGCAGGGAGTTCACTATCTCAATGAGGGAGTAGTCGGAGGTAACGGCGGGTTCGAGCTTCAAGCTCCCCTGAACCCCCTCAACGGTTCCCGACTTCTCAAGGCCCACCTCTATGGGAATGACCAGGTCGGCCTGGGGAAGCTCGTGGGTGTAGTAGGGGGTGAGTATTACGGTGTAGTCGGCCTTTGGAAGCTCCTCGCCGGGGAAGTCCCTGAGGAAGTCAACGTCTACGAGGAGGTTGACCGAGCCGTTAAGCTCGGAGGGCTTTTTGAGTTTAAAGAGCTTCACAACGCTCTTTGCGTTAACCTTAGGAGGCACGGCCACAACCGGTGCTCCGAGCCTGTCTGCCAAAAAGGCAACGGTTTTTGCCACCTCGTAACCTTCCGGCGAGAAGGCGAGGAACGGGGATATGAGAAAGCCCAGCTTCTTCCCCCGGAGGCTCTTTGCGAGCGTATCCACCTCCCTGTTACCAGAGGTAAAGGAGGTATCGAAGGTGCCTACTATAAGGTGCTTCAGGGTGTCTATAAGCTCCCACTGGTCAACCTTAAGGCTCTTAAAGGCCACAGAGTCAAGCTTCGGCTCGTCGAAGGTTCCCACCCTCACGAGCCTCTTCCCCCTTTGGATAACTGCAAGCCTTAAAAGGGTGGCAACTACGGGGGTAAGCCGGTTTATGAAGTCGCCCACAACGAATATAACGTCGGCGTCGTAAAGGGAGGTGAAGGGGTCGGTTTTCAGTGAGCCCCTTACGGAGGCCACTCCCCTAAGAAGGGCACCGTATCCGTAGGCGTCGGATGCGGCAACGTCTCCGAAGCGCCCTTTAAGGGCCTGAAGCTCCTCGTTTGTAAGGGAGCTCCCGACAAAGAGGTTTACCTTACGTCCCCTTACAATCTCGCCGAGCCTCTTTAAGGCCTCTTCAAGGGATACCTTCTTGAGCTCTTCTCCTTCTTTTACAAGGGGCTCAGAAAGCCTCCTGTCGGAGTAAACAGAGTCCCAGCCCCACTTACCTCTGATGCACAGGTATCCCCTGTTGTGGCCGCTGTTGACCCCTATACGGCCGACAACCCTCTTTATACGGCCGTGGTAGGTATCGACCTCCAGCCTGCAGCCGGTTCCGCAGAGGGTACAGGTTGTCCAGGTCTTCTCCATTCTCCAGGGCCTATCCTTGTATTTAAAGGCCCTGTCGAGGAGGGAGCCGACCGGACATACATCGACGCAGCTGCCGCAGTGCTCGCAGCCGCTCTCTATAAAGTCCCCGTTGAAGGGGGAGATGTAGGCCTTGTAACCCCTTTTGAGAATACCCAAAACCCTGTTGCCCATATTCTCGCCGCACATCCTTATACAGCGGCGGCAGAGAATACACCTGTCGTTGTCAATCTCAATGAGGGGCCCCTGAATAACAACGTCCTTTTCCCGGCGGGGCTCCCTGTAGCGGGACTTCTTGGGGCCGAACCTGAAGCCGGTCATCTGGAGCTCACACTCCCCGGACTTATCGCATATGGGACACTCAAGGGTGTGGTTGTTGAGTATGAGCTCTATGACTCCGGCCCTTGCACGCTTTACCCTTTCGGTGTTGGTTTTCACCACCATATCGGGCATGGCCTTCAGCGTGCAGGCGGTTGCAAGCCTCGGGGCCCCTTCCACTTCAACGAGGCAAACACGGCAGGCCCCTTCGGGGCGGAGCTCCTTGTGGTAGCAGAAGACCGGTATGAGAATGCCGTTACGCTCTGCTACCTCCAGAACGGTCTCTCCGGGAAAGGCCTCACACTCCTTTCCGTCTATGACTATTTTGAAGCTCTCCATACTAACCGCTCCTGAAAGGACATCTTCCCAGTTTTATGTGCTCCAGGAACTCATCCCTGAACTTCCTCACCGAAGACGCCACCGGGTTGTGGGCGGCCATTCCGAGGCCGCAGAAGGAGTTCTCCATGGTCTCGGAAACGGAGAGTATCGTATCTAAGTCCTCCTCCGTTCCGAGTCCCTCCTCTATCCGCCTCATAATCCTAACGAGCCAGTCGGTTCCTTCCCTACACGGGGTACACTTACCGCAGGACTCGTGCCTGAAGAACTCTATTAGCCTCAAAGCGGCCTTAACTACACAGTCGGTTTCGTCGAGAACCATAATCGCTCCGGAACCGAGCATCGTTCCGGCCTTGGCAAGGGAGGGGAAGTCCATGGGAACGTCTATCTCGTCGGCGGTAAGGAGGGAGCTTGAGGCTCCTCCGGGGAACACGGCCTTCAGCTTACGGTCTTTCACTATACCGCCGGCGTGTTCAAAGATTATCTCCCTCAAGGGAGTGCCCATCGGGAGCTCGTAAACCCCGGGCCTCTTCACCTTACCGCTAACGGGGAAGAGCTTCGGCCCCGGGCAGTCCGGTGAGCCTATCTGGGAGTACCACTTTCCGCCTCTTTCTATTATGAGGGGGACGTTCGCAAGGGTCTCCACATTGTTAACAACCGTAGGCTTCCACAGGTAGCCGGCGTTAACGGGAAAGGGCGGCTTTATCCTGGGCTCTCCCCGCTTCCCCTCAAGAGACTCTATAAGGGCGGTCTCCTCGCCGCAGATGTAGGCACCGGCCCCGCTGTGGACGTAAAGGTCGAAGGAGAAGTCGGTTCCGAGTATGTTCTCGCCGAGGAAACCCTTCTCGTAGGCTTCGGCTATGGCCCTCTCGAGGATTTTCTTGCCTATGGGGTACTCCCCCCTAAGGTAGATATAGCCGTAGCGGCACCCGGTTGCGTAGGCACCTATCAACATCCCCTCGATAAGGGCGTGGGGGTCTTTCTCGATGATTACCCTGTCTTTAAAAGTGCAGGGCTCGCCCTCGTCGGCGTTACATACGAAGAACTTGGGCTCTTTAAGGTCGGCAGCTGCAAACTCCCACTTCATTCCTGTAGGGAAGCCCGCTCCTCCCCTTCCCCGCAGACCGCTGAGCTTCACCTCCTCAACAACGTCGTCGGGGGACATCTCCTTCAAGGCCTTCCTGAGGGCGCTGTAGCCGCCCCCCTTAAGGTAGACCTCTATCGTGTGGGAGTTCTCCTTATCTACGTTTCTCAGGAGGAGCTTCTCCATCTACTTCCCCTTCCATCCGAACTTTTCCAAAATAGCAGGGAGCTGTTCCTTAGTAACGTTAAGGAAGCGCTCCTCGTTAACCGTTAGGGCCGGAGCTCCGTCACACAGCCCCATGCACTCGTACTCTTCCAAAGTGAAGAGGCCGTCGGGGGTGGTCTCTCCGGGAGAGATGCCGAGGAGCCTCGAGAGCTCCTCCACAATCTCCTCTGCCCCGTTCAACATGCAGGAGAGGTTGGTGCAGACCCTTATCACGTACTTGCCCTTAGGCTTTGTGTGGAACATGGCGTAGAACTCGGCGGCCTCCTCAACCTCAACCAGCGGGATTTCAAGCTCCGAAGCGATTATCCTCATAATCTCGTGGTCTATACGGGGGAAGTTCTTCTCCGCAATCCACAGGGCGGGCAGAGTGCAGGACTTTTTACTGGGATAGCGGCCGCTTGAAACGAGCTCTTTCACGGCCTCCCTGAACTCTTCGTAGGTCATCTGTCAACCTCTCCCATAAGGGGGTCAAGGCTACCTATTATGGAGATAACGTCTGCAACGTAGTGGCCTTTTAAAAGCTCGGGGAGTATCGCTATGTTTATGAGTGAAGGGGGCCTTATCCTGAGCCTGTAGGGCTTGTTCGTTCCGTCGCTCACTATGTAGTAGCCGAGCTCTCCACGGGGTCCCTCAACTGCGGCGTAAACCTCCCCTTTAGGCGGGGCAATGCCGTGGATAACGAGCTCAAAGTGCTGAATGAGCCCCACCATCGTGTTGTAAACCTCCTCCTTCGGAGGGAGGATTACAGTTGGGTCCTCTATCTGAACCGGCCCCTCGGGCATCTTCTCGAGGCACTGCTTGATAATCTTTACAGACTCCCTCATTTCGTCCATTCTCACCCGGTAACGGTCGTAAACGTCGCCGGCGTGATAAACGGGAACTTTAAAGTCGAGCCGGTCGTAAACGCAGTAGGGGTAGTACTTCCTGACGTCGTAGTCGGAACCGGCGGCCCTTAGAGTGGGCCCGGTTATACCCCAGTTAACGGCAGTCTCCTTGTCTATAACGCCAACGCCTTTGGTACGGGAAAGCCAGATTCTATTTTCGGTAAGCAGGGTTTCGTACTCGTCCACCTTAGAGGGGAAGAGCTCGAGGAACTCCTGGAGCTCCTCCAGAAACCTGGGGGTGGTGTCGTAGGCAACTCCCCCTATCCGCATGTAGCCGGTGTGGAGCCTACCACCGGCAATCTCCTCAAAGAGGTCCAGTATCTTCTCACGTTCCCTGAAGGCGTAGAGGAAAACGCTCATCGCCCCGAGCTCAAGGGCGTGGGTTCCGAGCCAGATGAGGTGGGAGGATATACGGGTCAGCTCGGCCATGATGACCCTGAGGAACTGGGCCCTTTCGGGGACTTTATCTTCTATCCCCAAGAGCTTCTCAACGGCAAGGACAAAGCCCAGCTCGTTTGTGTTGGCCGAAACGTAGTCGACCCTATCGAAAACGGGGAGTATCTGCATGTACTTGCGGTGCTCGGCGAGCTTCTCAACCCCCCGGTGGACGTAGCCGATAACGGTATCGGCGCCCACTATTTTCTCGCCCTGAAGCTCAAGGATAAGCCTCAGAACGCCGTGGGTTGAAGGGTGTTGAGGTCCCATATTCAGAATAAGGTCTGCCCTTTCTCTCTCAGCCATTCTCTACTCCCAGTCCCATACCTGACAAGGCTCTTCGTAACCTTCAAGGGGGAAGTCCTTGCGCAAGGGGAAGTAGGGGTACTTCTGAGGGAGGAGGAGCTTCTTGAGCTCCCTTCCCTTAAAGCGCACGCCGAACATCTCGTAAACTTCCCTCTCGAGCCAGTCGGCGGCCCGCCAGAGGTC
Source organism: Thermovibrio ammonificans HB-1 (assembly GCF_000185805.1). Lineage (NCBI taxonomy): Bacteria > Pseudomonadati > Aquificota > Aquificia > Desulfurobacteriales > Desulfurobacteriaceae > Thermovibrio > Thermovibrio ammonificans. The sequence continues at coordinate 677,009 of NC_014926.1, read as the reverse complement.
TAAAACAGTGGGAAGCTCGTCGTTTTCCGCCCAGCACTTTACCCTGAGGTTGTGCCCCTTCTCCAGAGAGCGGAGCTGGTAAACAACAACCACCCTCGGCGTGTGCTCCGGGTAGTCTACGGCGGTAAGGTCAACGAGCATATCCATCTTGAAGTTGTCGTCGAGCTTGAGGAACCTCAGGAAATCTTTAATGGCCGACTTGTCAACGGTTACGCACACCTCACCGCGGAAGCGGGTAACATCGGTTATGGCCGACTTAAACTCCCTCTGAAGGAGGTTCAGAAGCTCCTCACCTACGTACCTCATTCCTCACCGCCTACAACGATGGGCTTATCCCTCTTTATCTTCTCCTGGAGCATAATGAGGGCCTCGTAGAAGGCCTCGGGCTTTGGAGCGCAACCGGGAACGTAAACATCTACGGGAACTATGCAGTCGAGGCCCCTGAGGGTTGAGTAGGTTTGGAAGATATTTCCGCTTATGGCACAGCTCCCTATGGCTATGGCCCACTTAGGGTCGGGCATCTGGTCCCACAACCTCTTTATGATGGGAGCCATCTTACGGCTGATTGTCCCGCACATTATGAGCAGGTCACACTGGCGGGGCGTGTTCCGGAAGATAACCCCGAACCTGTCGAAGTCGTAGCGGGACGCAGCGGCGGCCATCATCTCTATGCCGCAACACGCAGTGGCAAAGGCAAGGGGCCAGAGCGCCCCCTTCCTGCCCCAGTTTATAAGGTCTTGAAGCTTTGTAAGGAAAACTCCCTCTCTCAATCCCACTTTAAAGCCCCCTTAACAACTGCGTAGAGGAAGCCCACAAGGAGTATCGCAACAAAGACGAAAGCCTCGACTATACCGAGAACGCCCAGCTCCCTGAAGGCAACCGCCCAGGGGAAGAGGAAAACCGTTTCGAGGTCGAAGAGGAGGAAAACGAGGGCGAGGATGTAGAAAAAGGCAAAGTAGCTTCCCTTAAGGGGCTGTATCCTCGGAATACCGCACTCGTAGGGCTCAAACTTTTCGCGGTTGGTTCTGTCTATTTTCAGAAACTTGTTTGTTATCAGGTTTACGTTGGGTACAAGCAGTGCAACCGTCAGAGCTATGAGGAGGAACAGGAAGAGAACGAGATACGCTCCCAAAAGCCCACTCCTTTGTTAAGGATATGTGTATATTCGCAAAACGGCATAGAGATTTTAACAGAAAATTTACACTTTGTTAACACTTCTTCAGCTCCGGGTCCTCTATAAGCTCGTACTCACAGCGCCCCATAGTGTAAAGGTCGTTACCGTAGATGTCGTTTACGACGAAAGCGGGGAAATCTTCAACAACCAAGCGCCTTACGGCTTCTGGGCCCAAATCTTCGTAGGCGATAACCTCGGCAGACTTAACGCACCGTGCAAGGTAAGCGGCAGCACCTCCTACGGCTCCGAAGTAAACGCCTTTATACTTCTTAATCGCTTCTATGACCTCCTTGCTCCTGCTCCCCTTACCAATCATTCCCTTAAGGCCGGCTTCAAGGAGCTTGGGCGCATACGGGTCCATCCTGTAGCTCGTTGTAGGGCCTACAGAGCCTATCGGCCTTCCCGGCTTTGCCGGGGCAGGGCCGGCGTAGTAGATAACCTGGCCTTCAAGGTCAAAGGGCAGGGGTTCTCCCCTCTCAAGGGCTTCAACCATCCGCTTGTGGGCCGCATCACGGGCGGTGTATATCACTCCGGAGATTAAAACGAAATCACCTGCCTTCAGCTTCTCGATGGTAGAATCGCTGATGGGGGTCTCTATTTTTATTGCAGACATGCAAAACCTCCCGGGCTGTTTTAGACCAAGTATAACAAATGGGAATAAATTCTCGAGCGGCAAACCCTTTAACGGAGGGGTTTTGAGGAAGTTCTTCGTAAGCGCGTGCCTTGCCATAGGAAGTTTGAGCTTCATAAACGGTATCTCGGAAGTTAAAAGCGACAGCACTCCTGCCAGAAACTTGCAGACCCTCAACTGCGGAACCCTCGACATACCGATAAACTTCGGCTTTAAGGTTCGGAGGGAGGAGTTCCCCTCCCACGTTAGCCTCAAAGGGCTGCCGGTTCAGGAGAGGAAGGAGAAGTTCATAGAGCTCCTCTTACCGCTCATAGAGCGGGCAAACGCCGAAGTTTTAAAGGAGAGGGCCTTCCTCCTTTCGGTAATCCACAAGGGGAAGCTCTCTAAGGAGGAAGAGCAGAAGCTCGAGGCCCTGAAGAAGAAGTACAGAACAGACTCCATAAAGGAGCTCCTAAAGCGGGTTAACACCGTTCCGCCTAGCCTGGTGCTTGCCCAGGCCGCCGTTGAGAGCGGCTGGGGAACGAGCCGGTTCTTCACAGAGGCCAACAACATATTCGGCATGTACTCCTTCCACGGCTCAAAGTGTATGAAGGCAAGGGGCTCAAACGCGTGCCTTAAGGTTTACGACAACCTCTACCAGTCGGTTAAAGACTACATATACAACCTCAACGTGGGCTGGGCCTACGAGAAGTTCAGGGATTTAAGGAGCAAAGGGGCCGGCGTTAACGCCCTCCTTGAGGCCCTCGGGAAATACTCCGAACTGGAAGGTAAGTATGTGGAGCTCGTTCGGTCGGTTATTAAAAAGAACAACCTTGAGCGCTTTGACGAGTCTGAGTTTGCTTCTGCCGGCAGGGGCGGCAGATAACTACGCCACCGTTTTCATCTACCACCGCTTCGGCGACCCCCGCTACCCCACAACTTCGGTCTCGATGGAGGACTTCGAGAGGGAGCTCCGCTACCTAAAAAAGTACAACTACAACACGATTACGGTGGCGGAGCTATACAAAATAGTCAGCTCGGGAAGGCCCATACCCCCGAAAACGGTTGTAATAACGATAGATGACGGCTACAGAACCACCTACAAGGCCTTTAAGCTCCTGAAAAAGTACCGCATACCCGCAACTGTTTTCCTCTACATGGAGGCGGTAGGCAGGTACCCAGACTTCCTCACGGAGAAGCAGATAGAGGAGATGAAGCGCTCGGGGCTCATAGAGTTTGAGAACCACCTCTACAGCCACCCGAATTTGGGGCTGTTGAGGCTGAAGCTCCCGAAAGAGGAGTATCTTAGGGTCCTCCGGAGGGAGGAGAGGCTCTCAAGGCAGAGGTTCAAAAAACTAATAGGCAGGGAGCCCCGGTTCCTTGCATTCCCCTACGGGGACTACGACAGGCTGAGCGTTGAGTTCTTCCTCGAGAAGGGTTACAAGCTCCTCTTTACCCAAGACCGGGGCAGCTACGGCGGAAGGGGGAAGCTCGTTCCCCGGATGGCAATTGTCGGCAGCCAGTCGGGGTTCAGGAAGTTCGTTCGGGACCTGGAAATAGAGCCTCTACCCGTAGAAAAGGCAGAGCCCGGTTACGGGGTTCTCAAGGAGAACCCGGTAAGGCTGTCGTTCTGGGTGAAAAACCCTGAAAAGTTTAAAAGGTGCTCCATTTACGCCTCTGGTTTAGGGTGGATGGGAGCTGAAAGAAAAGGGAACAGGGTTGAAACCGCTAAAGCGGTAACCCTTGTGAAGAGGAAAACGCGGGTAGGATTAAGGTGTTGGAACGCGGAAACCGGTAGAAAAGCCGAATACTTTTACTTGGTTCTTGTGAAAAGGCCGGGCAGACACCCGGCCCAGTAGTTAGGAGAGTATTTCGTCGATTGTGATAACGGTTCCGACCTTTCCTGCAATGTCCGGACCGGGCTTGAGCGTCTTCTTGCCGGGCCTCCAGTTTGCAGGGCATACCTCGTCGGGGTGCTCGTAAACGTACTTCCAAGCCTCAAGCTGCCTGAGGAGCTCGTTTACGTTCCTTCCTACAGGCGGGTTGAGAACCTCTTCGGCTACAATGATGCCGTCGGGGTTTATTATGAACCTACCGCGCCTTGCAAGGCCGGCCTCTTCGATGTAAACGCCGTAAGCCCTTGCAGTTTTACCGGTGGGGTCTGCACCGAGGGGGAACTTAAGGTCCTTGAGGAGAGGCTCAACCTCGCAGAAGAGCTGGTGGCTGAAGTGGGTGTCTGTGGAAACTGCGAGTACGTCTGCTCCGAGAGCCCTAATTTCGTCGATTTTAGCGTTAACGGCGGCAATCTCGGTGGGGCAGACGAAGGTAAAGTCTGCAGGGTAGAAGCAGAGAACGAGGAACTTTCCTGCGTAGTCGGAGAGCTTCACAGTTGTGTATTCCTTCTTGACCGGGTCGTAAGCCTGAAGCTCAAACTCAGGCGCCTTCTGTCCTACTAACGCCATTTCTTCCCTCCTGAAATTTATTTTCATTCTTAAATTTGACAGAAAAAGCTCTCTGTGTCAACTATATCGGAGCAAAATTTCCCGACTTGAGGAGGTGGAAAACGGAGAGGGTAGAGCTCAGAGCCAAGGGAGGAGAGAGGCTCGTTGAGTGCGTGGCAAGAAGGGCAGGCTCTAAGAAAAGGGCCAAGAGGCTCATAGACGAAGGGTTGGTTTCTGTAAACGGCCAAAAGGAACTCCTTGCGCGAAGGAGGCTTAAAGGAGGCGAAGTTGTAAGGTTCCCCCTCACGGAGGCCCCTTTTAAGCCGCCGAACGTGAAGCTCCTGTTCAGAGAAAGGGGAGTGTGGGTCTTTGAGAAGCCCCCGTTTATAACCACAAACGAAGGGGAGAAAAGCCTGGAGGAAACCGTAAGGAAGCTCTTTAACCCGAACCTTAAGGTGGTTCACAGGCTCGACAAACAGACAACGGGGCCGGTTATAGCCGTAGAAAGCGAGAAACTCTTTGAAGCCTTTAAAAAGCAGTTCAAGAGAAGAGAAGTTAAAAAAGAGTACCTGTGCCTTGTAAAGGGAAAGCTCAGAAGCAGACAAACGGTTAGAAGGCCGATAGACGGCAAGAGCGCCGTTTCGTTAGTTACCCCTTTAGAGCATTTCAAAAGGGCAACCCTCTGCAGGGTCGAGATAGAGACGGGAAGGAAACACCAGATAAGACGCCACCTGGCCTCTGTGGGCTACCCGGTTGTAGGGGAGTTCCTCTACTACAGGGGCAGCTGGCCGGAGGAGCTCCTCTTCTGTCCGAGAATCGCCCTCCACTTCCGGAAGCTCTCTTTCACCCACCCGGCAACGGGCAAAAGGATAACGGTGGAGTCGGAGCTACCCAAAGACCTTAAAGAGTTTATAGGGGAACTGGAGAGGTAACTTTGGAAGCTACCTCTCCAGGAATATGCTGAGGTCTATGTTCAGACCGGAGTTCCTCAGCTTCCTGAGGGCCTTAGACTCTATCTGCCTGATTCTCTCCCTTGTGACTTTCAGCTCTTTACCAACCTGCTCCAAGGTGTGCTCGGGGTAACCGTCGAGGCCGAACCTCAACTTGAGAACCAGGGCCTCACGCTCGGAGAGCTGAGATAGGAGCTGAGAAACCTTCTCCTGAAGGTCTTTCTTTATAACCTCCTGCTCGGGAATGGGGCTCTTGGTGTCTTCAATGAAGTTGCCGAGGGTGCTGTCTTCGTCGTCGCCTATGGGGGTTTCGAGGGAAACGGGCTCCTGGGCAAGCTGAAGTATGGAGCGCACCTTAGAGGCGGGCATCTTCAGGCGCTCGGCAATCTCCTCGGGCTTTGGCTCCCTGCCCATCTCCTGGAACATCTGGCGGGAGATTTTTATCACCTTGTTTATGGTCTCTATCATGTGAACGGGTATCCTTATGGTCCTTGCCTGGTCGGCTATGGCCCTTGTTATGGCCTGCCTTATCCACCAGGTTGCGTAAGTAGAGAACTTGTAGCCCCGCCTGTACTCGAACTTGTCAACGGCCTTCATAAGGCCGATGTTCCCCTCCTGGATAAGGTCGAGGAAGTGGAGCCCCCTGTTTATGTACTTTTTGGCGATACTCACAACGAGCCTCAGGTTGGAGCGAACGAGTATCTGCTTCGCCTCTTGGGAGTCCTTCTTGTAGAAGTAAATCTTCTCTGCAAGCTCGTAGAAGGCGTTACGGGGCATATCAAGGGACTCAAGGACGGAGCGGTAGGTCTCCTTCGTATCGAGGTACTTCTTAACCATCTTCCTGATTTCGCGGGTGGTGTAACGGGAGGCGTCTATCTTCTCCCTGATTTCATCGTCGTCGAGCCTGTGGCAAATCTCCTCTATGGGAAGGCCGAGGAAGGAGAGCTTCCCGCTGAGCTTCTGAAGGCTCCTCTCGCTCTTTTTAAGGAGCTTGTACTTGTTGTAGATGTCGTCTGCGAGCCTTTCGTATATGGAGTAAGAGAGGGGAAGCTGTCTGAGGAGGCCGTTTATCTTCGCCCAGGTTTTTAGGTAGGCCCTTTTAACTTCGGCGTTTCTCTTATTCCTGTAGTACTGCTTCTGAAGCCTGTTAAACTCGGGAAGGAGCTCCTTTATCTGCTCCACTATGGAGAAGAACTTCTTCCTCCTCTGGCTCTCTCCCCCTTCTGCAAAGTCGTCGGGGGAGCGCATAATGTCTCTGACCTTTATCTCACCGTTCCTTATGCGCTCTTCCGCCTCGAGGACGTAGTTCAAAACGGCGCTGGTTTTTAGTAGGTAGCGAACGAGCGCCTTCCTGCCAAGCTCAACCCTCTTGGCCAAAGATATTTCCTCGTGGCGCTTCAGGAGGGAAATGCCGCTCATCTCCCTTAGGTAGAGCCTTATGGGGTCGTCGGAGCGGGGTATCGTGTCGGGGGCTATGGTTATCTGAAGTTTTGAAAGGTCTACGTGGTCTTCGCCCTCCTTTGGTATAATCTGGATATCGTACTCGTCGAGCTGGGTTATTAGCTCTTCTATAAGTTCGGGAGTGAGAACCTCTTCATCTAAGTGTTCCATAAGCTCGTCAAAGGTGATGTAGCCCTTCTCCTTCCCCAGGGCAATAATCTCTTCAAAGTTGAGCCTGTCCAAGGCCAGCCTCCTCGGTTATGTGGTTTGTAGTGTATGTAAAGCCTCGAGCTCTCCCCTCTCAAGGCGGAAAATGAGCCTTTTAAGCTCCACTTTCCGGGAGAAGTCCTTCACCTTCTTCAGCCTGCGTTTAAGCTCTTTAATCGCCACCCTGCAGAGGCTCCTGTTTATGTCTGCGTCGGTTACCTCAAGGAGCATAAGCTCGCTGATGTAGTCGGCAAGGTCGGGGAACTGGAGCTGAAGCTCCACCGGGTCGGTACCCCCCGAAGAGAGCAGGGTGTAGAGCCTTGCAGAAACCGGAGAGATGAAGATGTTCGGGGATACCTCTATCGGAAGGCTCCCCTTACCCTCAACGAGGGCCTTTATGAAGAGTTTCTCGTAAAGAGGCGGCGAAATACCGTTGTCGTGGCTCTCCTGCCGCCTTACGGCAACCCTTACCTTAAGCCAGCTCTCGTCTATGCCGAACTCTGCTGCAAGCAGGGCAAGGTACTCCCTGTATAGGAAGGGGTTGCTCCTCTCCAGAGGGGCAATAGCCTGACCCACCTCCTTTAGGAAGAGGGCCTGCTGCTCGCGGCTCAGGGCGGAAGCCACCGCAACGGCCCACTTTATAAAGGGCTGAGGCGACTCGAGCAGAGCTAAAAGCTCGGGAAGCCTACTGCGGGCCATAGAGTCGGGGTCTTCGCCGTCGGGGAGCTGAACCACCCGGGGCTCACATCCGAGGGAGAAGAAAATCTGGGCCGCCCTGAGGGTGGCCTTCCTGCCCGCAGAGTCGGCATCAAACAGCAGAACCGGCGAAGGGCTGTAGCGCTTGATGAACCTGGCGTGGTTTTCGGTAAGGGAGGTTCCCATTGGAGCAACGGCCCGCCTAACGCCGGCCTGATAGAGGGAGATAACGTCGAAGTAGCCTTCAACCACTATTATCTCCCGCTTCCTGAGAACCTCTTCCTTAGCCTGGTAGAAGCCGTAAAGGAGGTTACTCTTCTTAAAGAGCTCCGTTTCCGGCCCGTTTATATACTTGGGAGCGCCGTCGCCGCCGTTTAGAACTCTTCCGGCAAACGACACAACTTTACCGGAGTGGTTGAATATGGGGATTATGAGCCTGCCCTTGAAGAACTCCTTCCCGTTTTTACCGACGAGCCCTAAAAGTTCCGCCTCCTCCCTTTTAAGGTTGAGCTCCCTGAGGTATCCGGGAGGGGCGTAACCGAGGAGGAACCTGTCGGCGGTCTCCTTTGAGATTCCCCGCTCTTTCAGGTAGTTTAAGACGGTTTCGAGTTTGGAGTTGAAGTACTTGGCAACTCTGTAGGCGGTCTCTTCAAGGTGAAGCTCTTTTGAGTCTTCCCTGAAGGCGTCTTTGGGAAGCTCTATGCCGGCTATTTCGGCTACCCTCTTCACCGCCTCCCAGAACGGAAGGTTCTCGTACTTTTCAACAAAGGTTATGGCGTTGCCGCCTACTCCGCAGCCGAAACACTTGAATATCTGCTTTTCCGGGCTGACAACAAACGACGGGGTTTTCTCCGGGTGGAAGGGGCAGAGGGCTTTAAAGTTGCGGCCAGACTGCTTAAGGTCGATGTAGTGGGATACGATGTCTACGATGTCTACTCTGGAGAGAAGCTCCTGGACAAAGGAGTGGGAGACCTTCAAGCTCCCCAATTATACCACCTCGTTTTCACTTGTATGTGCACTCTAAAATTATTCACCTCTTAACCAAAGTCAACTTCGCCTGAGAAGCAGCAGGAGAAGCCCCAAGAGCACGGCTACATCGGCAACGTTAAAGGTGGGGTAGTGGTAGCTCCCGAGGTAGAGGTCGAAGAAGTCGACAACTTTACCGCTGAAGACTCTATCGTAGAGGTTGCCGAGGGCACCGCCTAAAACCAGCCCCAAACCTACGTAGGTAACTGTTTGGTGCTCCCTTTTAAGGCCGTAGTAGAGGATAAACAAAACAACACCGAGGGGAAGCAGTATAAGGAAGAAGAGCCGGGCCAAGCCGGTGGTTCCGGCAAAAAGGCTGAAGGCCGCTCCCGGGTTCTCTGCAAGGCGGAGCTGGAAAAAACCGGGTATAACGGAGACAACCTTCCCCGATAAAAACTTGAGGGCAAGGAGCTTCGTAACCCTATCTGCCAAAAAGGTTAAAAGGGCAACGGTCAGAAAGAGCAATCGCTTCAAGTTAGCACCCCGCAAAACTATAGATAACGTCTGCAAGCCAGTGAAAGAGAATCGGAGCCACTATCGAACCGCTCCTCTCGTAGAGCCACCCCATAACGAGCGAGGGGAAGAAAACCTTAAACATGGCCGGATTATAGTAAACGAAGGCGTGGGCAACTCCAAAGAGCACCGACGAGAGCAGGTTGTTCTTAGAGAGCAGGCCCGGAATCAGCTCCTCGTTTTCAAAGGTAGCGTAGAAAAAGCCCCGGAAGAAGGTCTCCTCGGCAACGGCAACCAAAAGGTAAAAGAGTAGCGCCTCTGCAGAAAGGGAGAGCTTAAGGTGGAAGTGGTGGCAGAGGGCGTAAAAGGGAACCAGGACGGCTGCCGAAACGCCCAAGCCCCAAAGGGCCCCTTTGAGGTAGTTCCGGTATCCGAGCTCCTTAAAGGAGAGCCTGTGGAGAACGGTGGGAATTCCCACCATGAAGAGGAAGTTTATACCTGCAGAAACAGAGGGGAGAAACCGTAAAGTAAACGCGGCCACGAGTATGACAAGGAAGTAGCTCCTCATAAAGGAACAGGAGGGACAGTCCCTTAAAGCCAAAGCTCCTCCAATGTATAATTTGACCCTGAAAATATACCCCGGGAGAGGAAGATGGCGACGTACCTTGTTAAAGTGTTTATCAGTTACAGAAAGGGAGTTCTTGACCCTCAAGGTGTAGCCGTTGAGAAGGCAGCCCACCAGCTCGGGTTTACAAAAGTGAGGAACGTAAGGGTGGGCAAGTACATAACCATGGAGATAGAGGCCGACTCCGTAGAGGAGGTTAAGAGGGAAGTAGAGGAGATGGCAAAGCGTTTCCTCGTGAACCCGGTGATAGAGGAGTACACCTACGAAGTGGAAGAGGTGAAGTGATGAAGTTCGGCATACCGGTATACCCGGGAAGCAACTGCGACAGAGATGTAGGCTGGGTTATAGAGAAGGTTCTGGGCCACGAGGTTAAGTACCTGTGGCACAAGGAGAGAGACGTTAAAGGGGTTGACTGCGTAATCGTACCCGGAGGGTTCTCCTACGGAGACTACCTGCGGGCAGGGGCGATGGCGAAGCTCTCCCCCGTAACGGAGGCCATTTACGAGTTTGCCCAGAAAGGGGGACTCGTAATGGGCATCTGCAACGGTTTCCAGATACTCCTGGAGGCCGGACTGCTGCCGGGCGCAATGCTCCCGAACAAAGGGCTCACCTTTGTCTGTAAGTTCGTCCACCTTAAAGTGGAGAACAACCAGACGCCCTTCACAAGGCTTTACGAAAAGGGGGAGGTTGTAAGGATACCGATAGCCCACGCCGAGGGCAACTACACCTGCCCGCCGGAGACCTTAAAAGAGATAGAGGAAAACGGTCAGGTGGTTGTAAGGTACTGTTCGCCCGAGGGGGAGGTTTCCGAAGAGTACAACCCCAACGGCTCGCTGAACAACATTGCCGGCATATGCAACAAACGGGGAAACGTTTTCGGCCTCATGCCGCACCCCGAAAGGGCTTCGGAGGCGATTCTCGGCTCAACCGACGGCCTGAGGATGTTTAAGTCAATCGTTGAGGGGGTTTTAACCGCCTGATATGAACAGGCTCGTAGTTGTAATTCCTGCAAGAATAGGCTCTACAAGGCTCCCGAGGAAACCCCTGATTCGGCTGGCAGGGAAGCCCCTTATATGGTGGGTGGTGAAAAGGGCGAAGCTCTTTACAGACAACGTTTTAGTGGCAACAGACTCGGTAGAGGTTGCAAGGGTCGCCAAAGAGGCGGGTGCACGGGCGGCCATGACCCCTTCGGAGCTTCCCAGCGGAACCGACAGGGTCTACCGGGCGGTAAAGGGGATTGAGTGCCGATTCGTCATAAACCTTCAGGGAGACGAGCCCCTGGTAACCCCGGAACACCTTAAAGCGGTTCTGAAAGGGCTCGAAGCCGGGGCAAACTTCTCAACCGTTGCAACCCCCTTCAGGAGCGCAGAAGAGGTAAAGGACCCGTCGAAGGTAAAAGTTGTAACCGATAGCTCCGGTTTTGCCCTTTACTTCTCGAGGAGCCCCATCCCCTACACGAGAGACGGAGAGATTGAGCCAGGTAACTACCTAAAACACCTTGGAATTTACGGCTACACAAAGGAGGCCCTCGAGAAGTTCGTCAACTGGCCGGTCGGCAGGCTCGAGGGGCTGGAGAAGTTAGAACAGCTCAGGATACTGGAAAACGGCGAGAGGATAAAAGTGGAGCTCGTAGAGAAAGAGCTCCACGGCGTAGATACGCCTCGGGACGTTGAAAAGGTAAACAAAATCTTAGAGAAGGAGCTGGCAGATGGCCTCTAAGCTGATATTCGTAACAGGAGGAGTGCTCTCATCTATCGGCAAGGGAATTACTGCGTCGTCTATCGGAACGCTCCTTGAGAGCAGGGGGTTGAAGGTAACGATTCAGAAGCTCGACCCCTACCTCAACGTAGACGCAGGAACTATGAACCCCTACCAGCACGGAGAGGTTTACGTTACCGAAGACGGAGCCGAAACCGACCTGGACCTGGGCCACTACGAGCGGTTCACCTCCGCAACGATGAAGCGGATAAACAACGTCACCTCCGGACAGATTTACCAGGAAATCATCCAGAAGGAGCGGAAAGGGGAGTTCCTCGGAGGAACGGTTCAAGTAATACCCCACGTTACCAACCTGATAAAGGAGAAGATTCGTCAGCTCATGTCCACCGACGTTGACGCTGTTATAGTTGAGGTGGGCGGAACGGTGGGCGACATAGAGGGACTGCCGTTTCTCGAGGCCATCAGACAGCTCGGAGCGGAAGTCGGCAGGAGCAACGCCATATACATCCACGTAACATACGTGCCCTACGTAAAGGCGGCGGGAGAGCTCAAAACCAAGCCGACCCAGCACTCGGTAAAGGAGCTGAGGGCAATCGGTATCCAGCCCGACATAATCGTGTGTAGGGCCGAGCGCTCCATTCCCTCGGCCGTAAAGAAGAAGATTGCCCTCTTCGCCAACCTTAAGGAGCACGAGGTTGTAACGGCGAAAGACCTGCCTACCATATACGAGGTTCCGCTGGTTCTCCAGAAGGAGAGGCTCGACGAGCTCATCATAGAGAAGCTCCAGATTCCCACAAACAAGGAAGCAGACCTTACCCAGTGGAAAGAGGTTGTAAACAGGATAAAGAAGCCCACAGAAGGCAGCGTAAGAATAGCCATAGTGGGTAAGTACGTAGAGCTTCCCGACGCCTACAAGAGCATAATAGAGTCCTTCGTTCACGCAGGTGCCGCAAACAACGTAAAGGTTGAAATTAAGTGGGTAAACGCCGAAGACCTCACCACAACGCCGGCTGAAGAGCTACTCTCCGACGTTCACGGGGTACTGGTTCCCGGAGGATTCGGAGAGAGGGGTATAGAGGGGAAAATCGAGGCGGTTCGGTTCGCCAGGGAGAGGAAAATTCCCTTCTTCGGCATATGCCTCGGGATGCAGTGTGCCGTTATAGAGTTTGCCCGCAACGTTGCCGGACTAAAAGGGGCAAACAGCGCCGAGTTCGATAGAGACACCCCCTACCCGGTTATCGACCTTATGGAGGAGCAAAAGGGAATAGAGGAGAAGGGTGGCACCATGAGGCTCGGTGCCTACCCGTGCGTTTTGAAAGAGGGGACATTCAGCTTTAAGGCCTACGGCCGAAAGGAGATATCCGAAAGGCACCGCCACAGGTACGAGTTCAACAACGCCTTCAGAGAGACCCTCGAAAAGGCCGGGCTGGTGATAGCGGGAACCTCCCCCGACGGGAAGCTCGTAGAGGTTGTAGAGATAAAAGAGCACCCGTGGTTCGTTGCCGTTCAGTACCACCCGGAGTTTAAATCCAAGCCTATGAACCCTCACCCCCTCTTTGTAGATTTCGTGAAAGCGGCAAAGGCTATAAGGGACTCAAGGGAAGTTGCAAGCTGAGATACTGCCCGCAGCTGCGGTAACCACCATAGGGCTGGGAAGCAGCAGGAAAGTCTGGTTCCCCGAAAACCTCACTGAGCTCAAAGAGCTCGTTAAAAGGGGCCTCTACCCCTTGGGTGGGGGCTCCAATCTCGTACTCAAAGACGAACCCGACCGGGAGCTCCTCTCTCTTAAATTCCTAAAGAAAGCCGAATTCAACGGAAACCACCTGAAGCTCGGTGCAGGAGTAACCCTCCGGGAGATTCTTACGCTCCAGTCACAGAAGGGCTTTTTACTGCTGGAGTTCCTGGCCGGCATTCCCAGAGCCACCGTAGGCGGCTTAATCGCTCAAAACGCAGGGGCCTTCAAAAAAGAAGTCAAAGAGCTGCTCGAATCTGTAACCTTCATTACCTACAACGGCGAGGTTGCCACCCTCACGAAAAGTGAAATAGAGAAGAGCTTCGGCTACAGAGAGAGCCCCTTCCCGAAAACGGGGGTAGTGGTTGAGGCGGTTTTCAGAATCACCCCCTCACCTGTAAACAAGGTAAAAAGGTTAATCAGGCACTACTTAAAAAAGAGGCTCGAAAAACAGCCTCCCCCCGTAAAAACGGCAGGGTCAACTTTCAAGAACACGCCGGCCGGAGCAGCCGGACTGCTCCTTGACAGGTGCGGCCTGAAGGGCTTTAGAGTCGGAGGGGTGAAGTTCTCGGAGAAGCACGCAAACTTCACAATCAACGAAGGGGGAAGTTTCAAAGAGTTTGAAGAGCTTATAGAAATTGCAACCCAAAGAGTTTACTCAACTTACGGGGTGAAGCTGGAACTCGAGGTAAAAGTGGTTTAAAACTATTGACACCGCTTCAATAAGGCCTATATTATTGGCCAGCTACAGTGGGCCGGTAGCTCAGCTGGTAGAGCAACGGACTTTTAATCCGTAGGTCGGAGGTTCGATCCCTCCCCGGCTCACCACTTAAGCGTCCCCATCGTCTAGCCCGGCCTAGGACACCGGCCTTTCACGCCGGCGACGGGGGTTCGAATCCCCCTGGGGACGCCACTCAACAAGTGGGGCCGTAGCTCAGCTGGGAGAGCGTCAGGCTGGCAGTCTGAAGGTCGCGGGTTCGAGTCCCGCCGGCTCCACCATTTAACCACCCTCCTCAAACGTGGGCCTGTAGCTCAGTTGGTTAGAGCATCCGGCTCATAACCGGACGGTCGGAGGTTCGAGTCCTCCCAGGCCCACCACCTTTTAGAAGTTTTTTTCATCCAATTTGTTTTTCAATTTTTCCCAACACTCTAAATCCCTGTAACGCAGAATCAGGTCCTCCTTATCCTCGAGTTTATCTATTCTTCCTTCAATGAGATTCTTTTCAAGTCCTGCATGAGCTCTCAAATGCCTTGGATCAAAACTCTTCACACAGTTCTTATTAGGCCAGCCACCTTTATTAACTTCTATCTCACACCTACACTCATTTCCTTTCTTACTATCTAAGCAGCATCTCTTAAGATTTCCAAGTTCAGCTTTAGCAATCGGACGGTAAAGTTCTCCCAAAAACCTTAATATATCCTTAAGCTCTTCTCGAGATACCCCTCTCTCATACAGTTCTAAAAATCTAATTAAACCTCTTTTCTTCATTTCTAAGCGAATCCTCAAAGTAGATTCGAGAAAAGCTGCTGACAAAAGCAGAATACGAACTGCATCCCAATTTAGAACTATAGCGGGATACACCTTACATTTAGAATCATTGACGGAATCTATCTTTCCATATTTAACACTAAAATCACAAAGTTCATTTAAATAATCACATACTTTCAACAAGTAGCTCGTATCAGGAATATCATAAGCAAGATAAACAGCAGCCAGCGGCATAGAATAAAGAACAATATTAGCAGCAGTCATACCAAAAGGTAATGGCCCCTTCAAATCCCCCTCTTTTCCCAAATTTCTCTTTAATCCTCTTATTAAATCGTTTATTCTCGAGAGTTCTTGGCTAACTCCGAGCTCCTTATCAATTCTGTAAGCAAAGCTGAAGTATTTAGCATTAAAGGCCCTTTCCGGCTGTCTCTTAAAAAAAACAGCCAGAATATCCCTTTCATTTTTATACCTTATATCCAGAATCTTCGGAGAAAAAAGATTCAAAGAGTCTACCTTAGAGAAAGGCTCTGATTCATAAACAATCAACTTTACATCTCTATGAAAGGCAACAGAGTACACCTTGAGAGCAAGTTCAACTGCTTCCATTAAAGCAACAGGCATATAATTCAAGCCATGGGTAAGGTCTACAATTACTTCTTCAGGACCAATATCAAGAAGTTTCCTTAAAACAGAAGTAGCTACCCAGGATGCAAACAAACCCGCTGGTTCAGGTTTGGGAAGGGAAAATTGATAAGTTATTCCTTCAAAATCATAACTACCTATTCCCGGGACAATAACTATATCTAATTTAGCCAAATTAAGAAGTTCTACTAATTTCTCCGAGGATGCACATTCTCTAATCCAATTTTCAATATCTATCTTTACACTAGTAATCAAGTCTTCATATGATATAGGACAAGACTTATTTCTTTCTCGGGGTTCGCATCCACTCTTTTTGTTATAAAAAGCAGAGTAAACCGTATCAAGAACAAAAACCAAGAAATCGTCACTCGAATAAGCCTTTGCTAACAATCCTAAACTCGTTCTACTTTCATCTTCAATCTCTTTACCATTAACCGCCAATTTATACTTTCTTACCACCCATCCATAAGGATTTCCCCACGGAGCAATTATTAGTCTTTTTGCTTTTTGCATCACCACCCCTATAACTCTATAGGTTAGGTTTTTAAAATTAGATTTTATACTTAATTAAATCAAACACAAGTCTAAAGGAGGATTTATGGTTATAAACTTGTTAGAAAAGCTAATCTCCATTCCATCCGTTTACGGAAACGAAAAAGAGATTGCCGACTACTGTGAAAAGGAGCTGAGCGGGAACCCGAAGCTGAAGGTTATCAGGGAGAACAATACGCTGGTTGCCCATACCGAAATTAACCCGGAGAAGAGAACCGTAGCCCTTGTGGGCCACTTAGATACGGTAGATGTTCCGAACAGCAAAACCGGAAAAGTAGAAAACGGTAAGCTCTACGGCCTTGGGGCCAGCGATATGAAAGCCGGAGACGCGGTTATCCTGAAAATTGCCCAAGACCTTAAAGAGGCCGAAAGCAGGTTTAACCTCTTTTTCATACTCTACGAAAAGGAGGAGGGACCCTACAGGGAGAACGGCCTCCAGCCCCTTTTTAAAAAGTGGAAAGAGCTTCTTTCGAAAATCGACTTCGCATTTGTCCTCGAGCCAACAGATAACACGGTTCAGGTGGGGTGTTTGGGGGTCATACACGCCTGGTTCACCTTCAAGGGGAAAAGGGCCCACTCTGCAAGGCCGTGGCAGGGCGAAAACGCCATCCACAAGAGCTGGCCGCTCCTTAAGTTCCTGAGCGAGCTAAAGCCCAAGCCCTACACAGTTGGAGGACTCACCTACTACGAGGTTCTGAACGCCACAATGGCGGAGTTTGAGGGGGGAAGGAACATCATACCCGAGAGCTTCCGGCTCAACCTTAACTACCGCTTCTCGCCCACAAAGAGCTTAGAGGAGGCCCAAAAGGAGCTGAAAGAGCTCGGAGAGAGGTTCGGAGCCGAAGTTACGTTTACAGACCTCTCCCCGGCAGCAAGGCCTTGCACCGATAACCCGGTGCTGAGGGAGTTCTTGAGTCGGTTTAAGGTAAAAGTTGAGCCGAAACAGGCCTGGACCGATGTTGCCCAGCTCTCAAGCCACGGCATAGACGCAGTAAACTTCGGACCCGGTCAGCCTCACCAGGCCCACCAGGTAGACGAGTGGGTGGAGCTCGAGAAGGTAAAGGAGTGCTACAGAATGCTCGGGGAGTTCCTCTTTAAAGGAGCCTCTTAAGGTCTTCAAGGCTGAAAGAGCTGTGGCGGCGAAGCTCTTCCCTCTCGTAGGGAAAGTCGGTTCTGTAGTGGCCTCCGCGGCTCTCCTCCCGCCTCATGGCGCTTGTGGCAACGGCAAGCGCCAAAACCGCAGCGTTACGAACCAGCCAACCGGACCTCGAGGAGGCCACCTTAGAGAGGCCGTCTATCGCGGCGGTTAGGGACTCCGCACTGCGGAATATCCCCACTTTCTCCCACATAACCCTTTTAACCTCTTCAAGGGGATACTCCCTATCGTGCTTGGGAGAAAAGGGCTCACCCTTTACCCTCACCTCCGAGAAGTTTAACCTCAGGTAGCGCCAGTCCCTAAACATACCGTAGGCGGCCCTGTTACCGAAAACCAGACACTCGAGCAGGGAGTTGCTCGCAAGCCTGTTTGCACCGTGGACTCCGGTGCAGGCGGCCTCTCCGGCGGCAAAGAGCCCCTCAAGGGTGGTCCTACCGAAGGTATCAACCTTTATACCGCCTATGTAGTAGTGAGCAACCGGCGTAACGGGAACCGGCTCCTTTTTGGGGTCTATTCCCCTTTCAAGGAGGCGGGTGGTAATAGTGGGGAAGCGCTCGTAGATGTCTATACCCTTCTTCTTTATAGGGCGAAAATCAAGGTAAACATCTCCGCCGGTTATGCGCCTTTGGGTCTCTATGGCTCGGGTAACAACGTCGCGGGGGGCAAGCTCCCAAAGGCTGTGGTAGTCGCCCATAAACCTGCGGCCGTGACGGTCTATCAGAACCGCCCCTTCGCCCCTAACCGCCTCGGAAATGAGGAAACAGCCGTCGGCGTCGCAGTAGGCGGTTGGGTGGAACTGAACGAACTCAAGGTCTTGAAGCTCGGCACCGTAACGGAGGGCCACAGCTATGCCGTCTCCGGTCGAGGTTGGAGGGTTGGTGTTCTTAAGGTAGAGCCCCGCCGCCCCGCCTGTTGCAATAAGGGTAACGGGAGCGTAGTAAACCTTTAAGTGCCCATCTTCCTCTACAACGGCACCGTAACATCTGCCGTCTTTAACAACCAACTCCCTGAGGGCCACAAACTCCCGTATCTCGCCCCCGTAAGCCGAAAGCAAAACCCTCTCTACCTCTTCTCCGGTTTTATCCCTGTAGTAGAGGATGCGGGCAACCGAGTGGGCGGCCTCCCTGGTGAACTTTAAAAGCCCTTTCGGGTCGGTTTCAAAACGGGCGCCGTAGCGGAGAAGCTCTATGACCCTCTTAACCCCTTCCTCAACGAGAATACGGGCACTCTTCCTATCAACAAGACCTGCACCTGCCTTAACGGTATCCTTAAAGTGTAGGTCGGGAGAGTCTTCCCGGGAAAGGGCTACGGCAACCCCTCCTTGAGCAAGGGAGGTAGAAGAATCGGTTGCAAGGGCCTTGGTCAGAACCACACACCTGAGTCCCAAGCTTTCAAGGGCAATTGCACAGGAAAGCCCTGCGGCACCGCTTCCGAAAATAACCGCATCAAAAGTCTCCGAGGGGAGGTCAAGGGTATCAAAGGGTTTCAGAACAACCACCTTCCACCTCACAAGTTGATAATGAACGAACCGGAAAGGCCTCTACCTCTGAGCCACCGTTTGAGGGCAAGGGCCTTCTTATAACTGCCGACGGGACCCACCAAAACCCTGTAGAAACCCTTCAGCCTAACAACCCTAACGCTGAGCCTGTAGCGCCTGAAAACACTCCACTTAAACCTGTAGGCGTTGAGCTTGTTCCTGAAGGCTCCCACCTGAACGTAGAAGTGTCCCCTGTAGTAGTTCTCCGGCAGATAGCGGCCGTCTACGCGCCTTCCCAGGGCAACTATCTTAACCTTCGCCGTTCCCTTTTTCAGCATTCCTAAGCGTTTTGCCGCCGCGTAGGAGAGGTCGATTATCCTACCCGGAACGAAGGGCCCCCTGTCGTTAATCTTAACGATAACGCTCCTGCCGTTCTCAAGGTTGATAACTCTAACGTAGGTGCCAAGCGGAAGGGTCTTGTGGGCAGCAGTCAGCTTAAACATGTTGTAAACTTCGCCGCTCGCAGTTCTGCTGCCGTGAAATCCCGGACCGTACCAAGAGGCTATGCCGACCTGAACGAACCCCCTTGCACTGCGCCTTACGCAGTAGGTCTTACCCTTTACGGTATAGGTGTACTTACACTTCTTCGGCTTTACCGGAACCTTACCGTAGCGGGCCGGCGGATAGCCGGGAACAACAACAACCCGCCTCTCCGGTGCAGAACCGCAGCCTGCGAACAGGAGAGCAAGGAAAAGCAGAAGCAGCCTCACCATAGTGTAGGCTATTTTAACCAATCGGGAAGCTGATAAAATTCCAGAACAAAAACTATAGGAGGGACCCATGAAAACGCTCTCTGTAGAGGATATAAAGGCGAGAACCCAGGGCGTTGTGGAGCTCAAAGAGGACAGAGTTAACGTTCTCGACGCGGAAAAGGTTCGGGGCGAGCTCATAGACGACCTCATCTACACGGCCGTATTCGGCGACGAGAAGGCCAAAGAGCTCGCAAGGTGGCTCATAAGGGCTATCGCCCTTGAGCTCAACATAGTTCCGGCCTCCATTCACGACCTTTACACAAAGGGGATGGCAAACGAGGAGATTGATAAGTGGTTTACCGTTCCCGCCATGAATATAAGGGGTATGACCTACGACGTTATGAGACAGATTTTCAAAGTGGCAGTTGACAAAAACGTTAGAGCCTTCATCCTCGAAATCGCAAAGTCCGAAATCGGCTACACCGACCAGCGCCCTGCCGAGTATACCGCCTGTGCACTTGCAGCAGCAATAAAGGAGGGTTTTGAAGGGCCTGTGTTTATCCAGGGAGACCACTTCCAGTTCAACGCCAAGCGTTACTTTGAAAACCCCGAAAAGGAGCTCGAGAGCATAAAGGCCCTCACAAAGGAGGCCATAGAGGCGGACTTCTTCAACATCGACATCGACCCCTCCACCCTCGTCGACTACTCCAAGCCGACCCTTAAGGAGCAGCAGCTCCACAACTACCTGAACACCGCGAAGATGACCGCCTACATCAGGGAGATAGAGCCCGAAGGGGTAACGGTATCGGTAGGCGGTGAGATAGGCCACATCGGCGGTAAGAACTCTACTCCCGAGGAGTTTGAGGCCTTTATGGAGGGTTACCTCGAAGAGCTTCGCAAGTACGGCGAGAACCTGCCCCACATAAGCAAAATCTCCGTTCAAACGGGAACAGAGCACGGAGGTATCCCTTTGCCCGACGGTAGGGTTGCAGAGGTTAAGCTGGACTTCTCCGTTCTTGAGTCTATAGGGGAGATTGCCCGCAAGAAGTACCAGATGGCCGGTGCAGTTCAGCACGGAGCTTCAACACTCCCCGACGAGCTGTTCCACAAGTTCCCCGAGGTTAAAACTGCAGAGATACACCTTGCAACCGGATTCCAGAACATCATCTACGAGTACCTGCCCGAAGACTTTAAGCAGGAAATCTACAACTGGCTCAAGACCGAGCTCAAGAACGAGTGGAAGGAGGGCTGGACTGAGCAGCAATTCATCTACAAAACCAGGAAGAAGGCGTTCGGTAAGTTCAAGAAGGCCTTTTGGGACCTGCCCCACGATGTAAAAAGGCCTATGCTCGACGCCCTGCTGGAGAAGTTTCACTTCCTCTTCGACCAGTTAGGAGTTTTTGATACAAAAGAGGTTGTAAACAGGTACGTTAAGCCTGTGAAAATCTACAAGAAACAGCCCGAATAAGATACGGGGGAGCTTCCCGCTCCCCCTTTACTCCAACTTACTGCCACACACGTAGGTCACCCCTTCAGGCCCCACTTCGGCCCAGTGCTCCGTTCCGGCCGGAACCTCGAGTCTATCTCCGGGCCCAAGGGTAACAACCCCTTCTCGGGTTCCCATAGTTATCCTCCCCGAGAGCACCCAGCGCACCTCGTTAAACGGGTGGGTGTGCCAGTCGTAGAAAGTGCCCGGAGAGTCGCTCCAAACGTAGAGGTTCGTGTAGCCCTCCTCTCTGAGCCTTCTGAAAACCTCTTCCTTATCTGTTATGCCGGTTTTCTCAACCATTTTGAACCTCCCGAGCGTATAATTTACAAAACCTCAACCAGGAGAAGGGGATAGATGGCCGAAGGGATTGTAACCGAAAGAGCCGGTCAGAAGATAACGGTTTACCTTCCGGAAGAGGGAAGGGAGCTCAGGGGTGTTCCGCTGGGGAAGGTCAGGAAGAAGGAGAAGGTGTTTGCCGGAGACATCGTAGAAGGAAGGGTGGTAGACAGTTCTACCTTTGCCATAGAGAGGGTAAAGGAGAGGAAAAACCTGCTCGTAAGGCCGCCTATAGCCAACGTAGATAAGGTGGTTGTGGTCTCGACCCTTAAAAACCCAGAGTTTCAGAACTTCCTCCTGGACAACCTTCTGGTTGTTTACGACCATCTGGGGCTCGACACCGTTGTGGTCTTCAACAAGGTAGACCTTCTGGACCCGAAAGAGAGGGAAGAGCTAAACCGCTGGGTTGAGATATATAGGAACGCCGGCTACCCGGTAGTAACGGCAAGCGTTGAAACCGGAGAGGGGCTTAAAAAGCTGAGGGAGGAGCTAAAGGGGGTGACCTCCATATTTGCAGGCCCCTCGGGGGTCGGAAAGAGCTCTCTCATATCGAAGCTCACAGGGGTAGAGCTCAGAACCGGCCAGGTGAGCAGGAAGACCGAAAGGGGCCGCCACACAACGAGGGAGGTGCGGCTCATACCCTTTGAGGGAGGCTTCATAGGAGACGCCCCCGGATTCTCGAGGGTAGACGCCCTCAACTTCATGGAAAGAGAAGAGGTAAGGCTTCACTTCCCCGAGTTCGGCAGATACCAGTGCAGGTTCTCCGACTGCCTCCACCTTGAGGAAGAAGGGTGTGAGGTTAGGGAGGCGGTAAAGAGGGGTGAGATTCCCTGTGAGAGGTTCAAGAGCTACCTGAAGATGCTGAAGGTTTACCTGCCCTGGCTCTCTGAAGTGTGTAAGGAGGAGTAATGAGGGTTACAGTTGCCACTCTGGCAGAGAAGAAGAGAAAAGGCGAGAAGATAACGGTTCTGACCGCCTACGACTACCTTACGGCAAAGCTCTTAGACAGGGCCGGCGTAGATGCAATACTGGTGGGCGACTCCCTCGCCATGGTTGCCCTCGGCTACCCTTCAACCGTTCAGGTAACGATGGAGGAGATGATACACCACACCAAGGCGGTTGTAAGGGGAAGGGAGAGGGCTCTTGTGATATTCGACATGCCCTTCCTCTCGTACCAAACGGGAGAGAGGGACGCCGTTTTAAACGCCGGAAGGGCCCTTAAAGAGACTGGGTGCGACGCCGTAAAAGTTGAAGGGGGCAAGGAGATGGCCGGCGTTATAAGGGCCATCACCGAGGCCGGAATACCGGTTATAGGGCACGTAGGCCTCCAACCCCAGAGCGTTAACCTGTACGGCGGGTACAGGCTCAGGGGGAGAACAAAAGAGGAGCGAGTGAGAATCCTGGAAGACGCAAAGGCCGTAGAGGAGGCAGGGGCCGTTGCAGTAGTCCTGGAGAAGATTCCCGCAGACCTCGCAAAGGAGATAACCGAAAGCCTCTCCATTCCAACCATAGGAATAGGAGCCGGCCCTTTCTGCGACGGACAGGTTCTCGTTTTCCACGACCTTGTAGGCCTGTTCACAGATTTCAAGCCCAAGTTTGTAAAGCGCTACGCCGAGCTGGGTAGGGAGGCCGAAGAGGCGGTAAAGAGCTTCATAAAAGAGGTTCAAGAGGGCAAGTTCCCGGGAGAGGAGCACTCGTACTGATGGAGATTCTAAAGGCCGAGAGGGTTTACAAGCTCTTCCCGGTAAAGAGGAACCTGCTGGGCAGGGTTACCCGGTGGTTTCCGGCCCTTCGGAAAGTCTCCGTAACGGTTGAGGGGGGTAAAACGCTTGGAGTCATAGGAGAGAGCGGCTGCGGGAAGTCTACGCTGGGGAAGCTCCTCCTCGACCTTGAAAAGCCCACAAAGGGCAGGGTGCTTTACAAGGGCAAAGACATCGGAAACCTCCGGGGCAGGGAGTACAGGGAGTACAGGGTAAACGTGCAGGCGGTTTTCCAGAACCCCCAAAGCTCCCTCAACCCCCGTATGAAGGTGTGGGAAATCGTAACCGAGGGGTTAAAGGTAAACTACCGGCTCCAAAAGAAGGAGCTTTTAAACCGCGCCCGGGAGCTCCTTACCCAAGTGGGGCTGCCCGAAGACTATGCAGAGCGCTACCCCCATCAGCTCTCGGGGGGCCAAAAGCAGCGGGTTGCCATAGCCAGGGCCGTTGCCCTCCAGCCAGAGGTTATCGTTGCAGACGAGCCGACCTCGGCACTCGACGTTTCGGTTCAGGCCCAAATTGTTAACCTCTTTTTAAGGTTGCAGGAAGAGCTCGGCCTCTCTTACTTTTTTATCTCCCACTCAATTCCCGTGGTGTCGGCAATCAGCGACTCGGTTGCCGTTATGTACAAAGGGTTCGTGGTGGAGAGAGGCTCAAAGGAGCAGGTTCTCTGCTCAACCGCCCACCACTACACCAAACTCTTAAAGGAGAGCATTCCGCCGGTAAAGGGGGAAATCCCCGAGCCGACAGGTGAAGAGCCGGAAGGGGGGTGTCCGTTTTACAGCAGGTGCCCGGCCAGAAGGCCCGAGTGTCTGAGCTACGATATGGAGCCGGTAGAGGTGGAGCCGGGCCACTTTGTTGCCTGCATCAACCCGGTTTAACGGGGGTGTAGCAGACCGTATAGACGAAAACCCTCTCCGCCCCTCCCTCCTTTAAAACTCTGGCGACCTCGTTTGCCGTTGAGCCGGTGGTGAAAACGTCGTCTATAACCAGAACGGTTCCGCTCACGGGCCCGAGAAGAGAAAAGGCTCCCTTAACGTTGTTGGCCCTATCAGCGGCCGAGAGGGTCGACTGCCTTTCAACCTTTTTCACCTTCTTTAAAAGGGGGATAAAGGGAACGCCGGCCCCCTTTAAAATCTCCTCTACCTGGTTGAAGCCCCTTTCCTTCAGGGTTTCGGAGTGAACAGGCACGGGAACTATAAGGTCGGGGTTTAAGGCGGAAATCCACCGCTTTAAGTGGGGAGCAACGGCTCTCCCTATTTCAGAGGCAACCGGCTTCAGGCGGTTGAACTTGAGCTCCCTGAGGGCCTCCTCTGCAAGGCCGGAGTAGAGGGTGAAGTAGTTCACGCCGCTGAAGTGGAAGCTCCTGCCCTCGGCACACCTTCCGCAGAGCTCCCCTACGCCTGGGAGAAGCTCCAAAGGGTGACCGCATCTTCTACAGCGTTTGCCGGTATAGAGCTTAAAGTGTTCATTCCAGCACTTCCTACAGGCAACGTAGGCGTGGTCAAGAAGCAGCAGAGAGCCGCATACGCGGCAGTAGTCGGGGAAGAGGAGGTCGAGGAGAAGCCTTTTTAACACTTTTTAAGTCTCTCTTCGATTTCCCCGTAGAGCTCCCCTAACTCCTCCCTGACAAAGTGCTCCACAATCTCGGGAACGGAGTCGGGGGAGGCAGACAGCAGCTCAACGCCGAGTTCAACCGCCTTAGGGGGAGCTTTAAGCTCACCCATGAAGAGCTTCAGGTAGTCGGCGTAGGAGCGGCTTTCGGCAACCGTCTCCTGCTCGTCAAGTTGCCTGATTTTCTGAATCCTGACCGCAAGGGCCAGGGAGTAGAGCTGCTCCAGAAGGTCTGAAAAGTGGTTCAAATCAACGGTTGAGTAGGTATAGGTGAGCAGAACCACCGGGGGTTTATCGAAGGAGCGAACCTTCTCCAGGAGCTCTTTCAGGACTTCCCGAGCGTTTTCTTGGTTGAAGCTCTCGACCACAAAGGGCCTCAAGCCCTCAAGCTCAACCCTCTCGAGCTCACCGGTTTCAAGGTTTACAAGGTTAAAGCCCCTGCGTCCCCTCTGGGCCTCCTGTTTGGAGCGAAACTCTGTAGCCCCCGCGTAGGCAAGGAGGCCGCCCGAGGAGAGCTTTTGGTAGGTAAACAGGTGAACGTGGCCCGCCGCATAGTAGTCAAACCCCTCGGGAAGCTCACTCACGAGGAGCTCGTAGGCCCCCTCGTAAGATAGGATAAAGTCCAGGGCCTGGTGGAACATGAAAACGGAGAGGTCGCTGCGCCGGGCCTCTTCCGAAAGGCCGTCGAAAAACTGCTCCCTTATCCGTTTAACGTGAACTCTGGGGTGGTACCTTAAACCGGCAAAGAGCACACCTTTAACCGTTTTGGTGCCGAGCGGGTCTATAAGCTCAAGGAGCCCGAGATTCTCCAATAGCTTGTGGGGAGGGTAAACTCCCCTCCTCATGGCCCTGTCGTGGTTACCGGTTATGGCAACAAAGGGGACCTTTCTCTCTTTAACCTGCCTGAGAACTTGGATAACACCGTCTAAGCTCTCCATATCGGGCTGGTAACTCTCAAAGAGGTCCCCCGTATGAACGATAACCTCGGCACCGAGCTCAAGGGCCCTCTCTACGGCCAGCTTAAAGGCATCAAGGAAGTCCCTCTTCCTCTCGGGACTGTGGTACTGCATATAGCCCAGGTGGGAGTCGGAAAGGTGAGCTATCTTCACGGCAACCCCTACTTGTAATCTACTATAACAACGCCTCCCCAGGTTCCAACTCTTATAATATGGCCCCTTTCGTCCCGGAAGGTAACAACGCCCGTGTGACGGTCGTTCTTGTCCTGCTCAAACCACACGTAGCCGTCGCCGCTGTACTGGGCAACCAGCTTCCCGCCGTTGTAAACCTTAACCGTAAACTTACCGCCGGTAACCTTTAGAATCTGCTTCTCCACTTTGGTCTGGAGCTTGCAGGAGCAACCGCCGGCAAACAGGAGCGGAAGCAGGGAAAGAAGCATGAGTTTTTTCATTATTTCCCCTCTTTAAGTTCCTCGAGAACCTCTTTCAGCTTGTTGATGAAGATTATATTCTCCCTCATAGTTCCCACAGTTACCCTTATGTGGTCGGGGAAGCCGTAACCGTCCATGGCCCTAACGATAACCCCCTTCCTCAGAAGCCGGTTGAAAACCTCCCTGCTGGGGTACCCCACCTTCACAAGGATGAAGTTGGCGTAGGTGGGAACGTACTCGAGGCCGAGCTTCTCAAACTCGTTGTAGAGGTACTTCTTCCCTTCCTCGTTGACAACTTGGGAGTGCTTAACAAACATCTTGTCGTCTAAGGCGGCCGCTCCGCCTACCTGCGCCGGACGGGTAACGTTAAAGGGCTGCCTTATTCGGTTCATGTCGGCGATTATCTCCTCCCGGGCAACGGCGTAACCGAGCCGTAGGCCGGCAAGGCCGTAAATCTTGGAAAAGGTTCTGGTCACAACAATATTCTTCTCGTAGATGTAATCGGGGCCGTTGGGAACGTTAAAGCCGGCACCTACGGCGTACTCGTAGTAGGCTTCGTCTAAAACCAAAAGGACGTCGTCGGGGAAGTCCTTCAAGAAGGCCTCAAACTCGGCCCGGGAGAAGGCCGTTCCGGTAGGGTTGTTGGGGTTGGCAAGGAAAACAACGGCGGTGTTCTCGTCTATGGCATCAAGGTGGGCCTTCAGGTCCATGTAGTAGTTGTCCTTCGCCTTAACAACTTTGTGGTCTGCCCCGGAGAGCTGAACCACTATCGGGTAAACGGCGAAAGACTTCTCGCTGTAAACGGCGTTGAGTCCGGGCCTTAAGTAGGCCCTGGAGATTATGTCGAGGGCCTCGTTTGAGCCGAGTCCAACGAAGAGGTTCTTCCGCTTAACCCCCAGGTGAGAGGCCAGCTTCTCCTTAAGGTAGTAGGAGTTGCCGTCGGGGTAGCGGTTGAGGTTCTTAAGGTCTTCAACTATGGCCCTAACCGCAGAGGGACAGGGTCCGAGGGGGTTCTCGTTTGAGGCGAGCTTTACTATCTCTTTAAGGCCGAGCTCTCTCTTAAGCTCCTCCTCGGGCTTGCCCGGCTCGTAAACGTGAACCTTCTTTATGTGGTCGGGAAGGGAGAACATAGAAACCCTCCGGAACTTTGGTAGGATTGAACCGAATTATAGCAAGGAGGCTAAGATGGCCAAGGAGCCCGTAGAGTTCCTCCTGAAGGAAGCACTGCTGAAGAGGGGACTGACCGTGGCCACGGCGGAAAGCTGCACAGGGGGACTTGTTGCCGCAAGGATTGTAAACGTTCCAGGCAGCTCGGAGTACTTCTTGGGAGGAGTGGTGGCCTACCACAACGACGTTAAAGAGAAGGTTTTAGGGGTTAAGAGGGAGACCCTTGAAACTTACGGTGCCGTAAGCCCTCAAACGGCCCGAGAGATGGTTAAAGGCGTGGTAAAGCTAATCGGCAGCGACTGCGGCGTTTCCACAACCGGCATAGCGGGCCCGACCGGCGCAACGAAGGAGAAGCCCGTAGGGCTTACCTATATAGGGGTAAAGGTAAAAGAGAGGGTAGAGGTGTTTAAGTTCATCTTCACAGACGACTCTCCCGACCCGGTTAAACAGAGGAACCGCAGGCGTAAAAAGGCGGCGAAGAAGGCCCTGAAGCTCCTCTTAGCGATGGTGGAGGGAAGGCTCTGATGGCGCTTGCCCTACTTGTAATGGGGAGCAACTTGGGAAACCGAAAGGAGAACTTAAAGCGGGGGAAGCTCCTTGTGGAGCGGTTCGCAGGCCCGATTCTAAGGGAAACGCCCCCGGTTGAGACCGCACCTTTCGGCGTTACCAAACAGCCTCCCTTCTTGAACTGCGGCCTCTTGATTGAGACCGACCACCCGCCCTTAGAGCTCCTCAGGCTCCTGAAGTGGATAGAGAAAAGGGCCGGAAGGTATCCCACCTACAGGTGGGGGCCGAGGGTTCTCGACGTGGATATAGCCCTTTACGAGGGAGTGAAGAGGGAGACGGAGGAGCTGAAGCTCCCCCACCCAGGACTGAAAGAGAGGCCGTTTTTCAGGGAGATAGCAAGAGAGCTCTTAGGTGGCACACACCTCCTCTTCAACCGGCTCTAAGTCGTCGAGCCACCCGGCGTTGGGCGTAAGCTTCATCCTGAAGAACTTGCCGACGTTCTCGGGGTTCTTGGCCTGGTGGTACTTGAGGAATATCTCATCGCCCATAACGCCGACAATCTCTATCTTCCCTGTTTTGTGGGACATTATGTACTTAAAGCGCTTGGCGTGGCCGTCGAGCATCCTCTTGGCCCCTTCAACAATCCAGTAACCCTCCTTGAGAGGGACCTGGAAGTGGGTTTTCACCCTTGAAACGGGCCTACACTGGAAAACGTAGTAAGGTATAACTCCGGCCGAAGTAATCTCCTTCATCAGGGTTGCAAGCACCTCGGGGGTGTCGTTAACGCCCTTAAGGAGAACCGTTTGGTTGCTAACCGGAACGCCGGCCCTTATCAGAGAGTCTACCGCTTTCCTGGCCTCTTTGGTAACCTCGTTGGGGTGGTTGAAGTGGGTTACCAGGTAAACCCTCCTTTCGGGTGTAGAGTACTTGGAGAAGACCTCGAGGAGCTTGGTATCTTCGTAAATCCTCATAGGGTAGAAAACGGGAACTCTACTGCCGAACCTGATGAACTTCAGGTGGGGAATTTTGGAGAGCTCGGAGAGGAAGTACTCTATAACGTCGGTCGGAAGAACGAGGGGGTCTCCGCCCGATATCAGGACGTTCGTAATTTCGGGGTGCTCCTTTATGTACTCAACGGCCCTGTCAAAGAGCTTCAAAGTCTCGTTTGTGGGTATTCCCACAAGCCTCTTCCTGAAGCAGTGGCGGCAGTAACCTGCACACCTGTTGGTCACAAGCAGGAGGGCGGTCTCCTTGTACTTATGCTGAAGCCCCGTTAAAACGGTGTTCTCCTTTTCGCCGCTTGTGTCGTAGGAGCCGCTTACGTCCAGCTCATCGAGGCTGGGGAAGATTATATTTTTTATAGGGTCGTTAGGGTCGCTCCAGTCTATCAAACGGGCGTAGTAGTCGGGGATGAACATGGGGTGTTTCTCGATGACCTCCTGGAGCTTCTCCCTTTCAGAATCGGGAATCTTTACTCCAAAGGCCTGCTCAACCTCTTCAAGGCTTTTGAACCCGGGAATCTGCATAGCACTCCTCTAATTGGGGTTTGATGGCTGATAACAAAGTTTGGGGGAGTCTAAATTTATGTTCCCACAATGGCTTTGTCAACCTTAAAAAAAAGAGGTATCAATTAAACCAAAACGCCCACGGAAACAACGTAGACGGGAAGCTCCTCAGGCGGAAGGCCGAGGAAGGCCTGAAGCTCAAGGTCGTAAAAGGCGCCTATACCGCAGGCTCCGCACCCAAAGGCCTCTGCCGCAAGGTAGAGGTTCTCTCCCAGAGCTCCCGCCTCCAGCAGAGCTCCCCGGTAGTCCCTGCAGGTTCCCCCAAAGTTGTAGGTGAAAACAACGTTAACGTTGGCATAGGCAACGAAGCGCTGGGAGAGGCACAGGTAGCTTACGTGAGGGCCGAAGTCACCCGCCTGAACAAGCTCCAGCCTTCCGTTTGAGGGGGTGTATATGCCGCTTTGAAGCCCATCAACGTTCCTCACCTGAAGGTAGAGGTTGCACTTGGGGAAGCCCCAGTCGGAGGGGAAGCAGGTAAGGGACGACTCGGCCAGGTGCTTGAAGGTCTCAAAGGGCATTGCCCTTCCGGTAAACTCCCTGCGGGAGCGACGCTTAAGGATGACATCCCCCAAGGGAGGAGAGGTGACTTCCGGAAAGAGGGAGGAAGACCCGGGGAAGGGCCTGTAAAACTGGCAGTCGGCAAGCTCACCGGCACGGTGGGCCTCTTCAACAAGAGGCTCCCTCACGGGGCGGCGCAAAACGGGCTCAGAGGGCGGGTAGTTGAAGGGGGGAAGCTCCTCATCTCCCCAAAAGAGGGCTGGTCTCTCGGGTAAAAGGGCTACAGTGGCAAACTCCCGAGTGCCGTCTACACCCAAGAGGGCGTTTAGGCGGGAATCTTTAAAGAGGGAAACGGCGGTTGCATCAAGGCCCAAAGAGCGCAAATAGGCGACCCCGTTTGCGACCATATGACCCGAGTCCAGAAGGCAGTAGCGGTAGGCCCTCGCCCTGTACTTCCAGGCACTCCTTCCGTAAATGGTTGTTACAACGGCAACGCAGTTACCGGTAAACTCGGCACAGAGGGCCCCCTTAAGGGGTTCAAACAGGTCTCCGGCAACAAGGAGCTCAAGGGAGTGGTTGACCGGCTGGTAGTGGTAGAGGCCGTTGGGCAGGCCCTCAACGCTTCTCAGAAACAGGTAGAGCTCAAAAGGGTAGAGGGCACCGGCCGAAGGAGATGCTCTAAAGGCAAAGGGTTCACCGTGGAAGTCCTCTACTTTTGTAACGCCGTTCATAGAGAAGGCAAGGTTCGCAACCTCCTGCAGGGTAAGGCTATCTGAACCGTAGTCGCTACAGAGCCTGTAGAGGGTGTCTAAGGTCTCCTGACCGCGGAATTTGAAAGGTGGAAGGGGAAAGGTTTTAACTCCCCGGTAGAACTTGAAAGGTGAAGGGTAGTTGCTCCAGTCAAGGTAGTGGGGCCTGCGAACGCTCTCGTAGGTGTGGGCTGTTTTAAGGTGGTAGTCAAGGCAGCTCTCCATGGTCACCTCCAAAGAAAAAGTAAGGTCTATTTCCCCTATAGGCAAACTCGATTTAAAGCATAGATTAATAAATATTGACACACGAAATTAAAAAACATAAATTGCTATGCAGAGCAAAGTTAAAACATCTTTTTAAAAGCGGGAGGATGGAGATGAACCTTCTTGAGCTTCGCGAGATTCAGGCACTCAACACGCTGGTTTTTGAGACGCTCGGACAGCCCGAAAAGGAGAGGGAGTTCAAGTTCAAGTCCCTCAAAAGGTGGGGACTGGACCTCGTTCTGGGTAAGAAGGGAGGAGAGGAGACCTACTTCGTGGCCGAATACGGAAAGCGCAAAGCCGGCGACGTTTACCAAGAAGAGGGAGTTGAGTACGAGGTAAGTGAAATACTGGAGGAGCTTCCTAAGAACAAGAAGCTCTTTGCCCACATAGAAATGGAGAACGGTAGGGCCTACCTTGTAGGCGAGCTGCGGGAAGGGGACCACAATATAGAGATTCTAAGGCTCCCTGCAGCCTCGCTCCTGCTGGCCTACTTCAAGAAGCACAGGCTACACCACCTTATAGAGGCCCTGAGGAACGTAGGAACGGCAACCGAGCTTGTTAAACAGAGGGGACAGGAGGGTAAACCCTACCCCTTTGAGAAGCTCCCCAACGTTGCAAGGCGTTTCCTGAGGGAAGCAAAGAAAGTCGAAAAAGAAGCAGGATTCGGAAGGGTCGCCCTTGCCTACTTCGGGGAAAACAAAGACGGCGACGCCAGGTTCAGAGTCTCTTGGCTGCTGCCCACCATAGCCCTGTTTGAAATAGACATAGCAGAAAAAGCAGACAAGATACTGGCAGCCTTCAAGTAGGAGGGAGAGAGATGGAGCTTCTAACCTGGACGCCGGTAATCTTCACAAGACACGGTTTTCCCCGGGACGAGGCGGGTAGACCCTTCCTCCCCGGAAACGCCATAAAAGAGGCGATAACCAGCGCCGTAATCTACTACTACATAAAGAAAGACAGGGAAATCGAGGCCAAAGTAAAGGCCTACCTGCTTAAAAAAGGCCTGAAACCCGACGAGGTAATAGAGCGGGTAAAGGAGATAATCACCGATAAATACCCGGTTCTCAATGGCCTTGAAGTTCCCGAGAGGATAGACCTCTCAAACGGCGAAGTTTACGAGGCAAGGGCCGAGGTTTTCGACCTTAAAAAGTGGGAAGACGTTGAAGACTTTAAAGTTGAGGTATTCAAAGGGACGATAGAGCTTCCCATCTCTTCGCCCCACCTCGAGAAGTTAAAGGCCGCAGGCCACTCCTACTGTGAGGCCCTTGCAAGAATGGAGATGAGCATGCTCAGAGACCACCCGCTCGTTGAGCAGTTCTACCAACCGCTGCTCAACGACCTTAAAAGGTGGGAGATTCCCCTGCGGGTGGGAATGTGGACCGAGGTTAGGTTCAGAGGAAACCTCCTCTTCTTCTGGAGGATTAAGGAGGTCCGCGAGAAACTCATGGACGAGCTGAAGATGGACATCCGCCCGAGGCGGGTCATCTACCTGCCCAGGGAAAAGTGCACAACCGGCTGGTGTGAACTGAAAGTTTGAGAATAAACCCCAATTGGAGGAGGTGTGCCATGGCTGTAAAGAGGGACGAGAAAAGGATGGCCGACCTGACAAGGCAGCTCAGGAGCATCATCGCCCAAATCGAGGCTTTAAGGGTAGAGATTGCCCAGCTCGACATCCTGGTATCCGAGTACAGGAGCACCATTACCACCTTAAAGAACCTTAAAGACCTCGGAGCGGGTAAAGAGGTTCTCCTGCCCGTCGGCCGTATAGCACAGGTAGGTGCAAAGCTCGAGGATGTAGACAAAATCGTCATCAACATCGGAAGCGGTATCTCCGTAGAGCTTCCCTTCGACGAAGCAATCCAGCAAATCGAGAAGGAGATAGTTGCACTCCTTGCCCTCAGGGAGGCTCTCGAGAAGGCAATGGTAGAGCTCTACGCAAGGGTTGAGGAGCTCTCCCAGAAAATCAGGGAGCACGGTCAGTCCGAGGCTTCCGAGGGGGCTAAAGATGAGAAAGGAGACAACAAGTAAAGAGGCGATTATAGAGTTCCTGGAGCGCCTTCCCGAGGGGAGGCGCATCTACTACTCCTTCGGCTCCGTTATGGTAGAAGTCACCAAAGAGGAGGCCATAAAGCTCCTCAAAGAAGAGGATGAAGGGGCGGAGTAAAACCCGCCCCTCAACTCCTCACCGCTTCTTCCGATTAAGTTTCTCTGCTTTCGTCTGCAATTTTTTTTTGCCAAAAAAACCACACAGAAAGGAGGGAAGAGATGGAGAGTCGCAGAGGCAGCGCACCTGCAGCACTGCTAATCCTTATAGCCATAGCCTCTTTAGTTCTCGGCTGGGCTATAGGGGAGTTCTTCACGGGCAGAACGGTGGCCAAGGTACTCGCAACCATACCGGGCTCGCCGATAGTGCTCGACGCGAAGTACGACAAGGAGCACCACTCTATCGTTTACTCCATCCTCAACCCCGGCGGAACGCCCCTCACAATAGTGGACGAGTCGTTCGTGTTTACGCCGGGTAACGAGAGCAAGGAGAAGGCTTACGTGGTATCCCACGTACCGGTCCACATCGTTCTGCCTCCGGGAGTTGCAACAAAGGTTGAGCTGAAGCTCAAGCCCGGAACCGAGAAGCTCCACATCGGAGACGCAGTTCTTGCAACGTTTACCTACGTTCAACCCCTGTCTAACGACCTCTACACCGTTATCCATCCGTTCAAGATGGGTATGAAGCCGGAAAACCTCAAAGAGAAGGCCGAGAAGAAGGCCAAGGGAGGTAAGTGATGCAGAGGGTACTGTGGTGGATAGCGTTTGCACTCTTTGTTGCCATTGTAGTTTTGGGGATATTCGCAATAAGCGCCGTTATAGCGTCTAACCCGGTAACGGCGGCGTTCTTCCTCGGGTTCCTGGGATTCTGGCTCTTTGCAAACAGGCTGATATTCGGGTTCGGCGGCATAGCCAACGCAGCAAAGGCCTTCATCGACGGCCAGCTCCCCGACAAAGCCGAACTGGCGAAGAAAGTTGCAAAAACCCAGGAGCTGGCCCAGCTCCAAAAGCTCGAGGAGCTCAGCGTTGTTGCACTGCTGGGAATGTGGAGGAACGCACTGGAGCCCTTTAAGTATGCCTACTATCTTGGCTTCTTCCTCACGTTCCTCCTTGCGGTTCTCTTCGAGCTGAACATAATCTCCTCGATAGTATTCGGGCCGGTTGCCGAGGCCGTTATGCTGGGAGCGGCAATCCCGACCCTCTTAGTGTGGGGTCTGGAGCTGCTGGCAGACTACTACCTCGCCAAGGCAGCGGTTAAAGCAGTAGAGGAGCTTCAATCCCAAGAACAGCCCCAAAAGGGCCAGGAAGAGCAGAACAAGTAAAGGCAACCCCCAAAGGGGGAAGGGGCTTTAAAGCCCCTTCCCCCTTTTCTTTTTTAGGTCAAAACGGTAAATTCTTTAAAAAAAGGATTTTAAGGAGGAGAGATGGAGGACTTCATCAGCAGGAACTACAGGTACGACTTCTCCATGTGCAGCGAGCCGATAGAGCTTGTAGCCGACGACTACAACCTCACCGAGTTCTTCGAAAGGCTCATTGGCCTTGTAGAGCCGGTAGGGGAAGACGGCATAACCGTTGAGTGCCCTTACTGCGGAGCACCACTTGCGGTAATATACCCCGACCGCCTCGAAGAGACCGACCAAGACCTCTACCTGGGCGAGGAAGACGAGCCCTTTACCGACCTCATAGAGATGATAGAGGAGCTCGTAAAGGAGGGTAAGTTCCGCACCGCCATAGAGGTGATTCAGCGCAGCGGCGAGTGTAAAAAGTGCGGCAACACTTACGCCGCCCTTAAATTTGTAATACCCACAACAACAAACTTCGACTCGGTAGAGGAGCTTCGCGACTTCTACGCCGAGGCCCTCGAAAAGGGCGACAAAGAATACTACTACCGCGAGCTCCCCGACGTTGCCTTTGTCGGAACGAGAATCCTCTACAACGGGGAGGAGCTCTGGGAGATTGAAACCCTTCCCTTCGCCTACGACGAGAACATAGAGTTCACCTGCGTCTTCCAGAAGCTCTACGACATGGTTATGGCGGAGGAGCTATGAAGCGACTTCCGGTTGTAGCTATAGTGGGCAGACCCAACGTGGGTAAATCCTCCCTTTTCAACAGGCTCTTAGGAAGGAAAGTTGCAATCATAGACAACACCCCGGGCGTTACCAGAGACAGGGTGGTTCAAGAGGCCGACATAGACGAACACAAAGTTGTCCTTGTAGATACGGGAGGCGTTGTAGAGAAAGACGCCCACGAGTTCGCAAAAGAGACAACCGAGCAGGCCAAGCGGGCAATGGAGGAGGCCGACGTTATAGTCTTCGTAGTAGACGGCCAAGAGGGGATAAACCCCTTAGACGAAGAGGTTGCCAAACTCCTCCGGCGGTGGAAAAAGCCGGTTATAGTTGCGGTCAACAAGATAGACGAACCCTTTATGGAAGACCTTGTCTACGACTTCTACAGACTCGGCTTCGACGAGGTGATTCCCATATCTACAATCCACAAAATCGGCATACCGACCCTTAAAGAGAAGATACTCGAAAAGCTCCCTCAGGAGCTCAAGGAGAGCGCACAGAGAGCCTACCAGAGGGAGGAAAAGAGCAAAAAAGCCGAACAGCTCATATCCGGCGAGAGCCCCGAGGAGCTTCAAGAGCTTTCTGCCTCCCTCGAAAGGGGCGAGGAGTACGAAATAGAGGAGGAAGAGGAGAAGGAGCCGATTAAGGTCGCAATAGTGGGAAGGCCCAACATGGGCAAATCAACCCTGTTAAACGCCCTCGTTGGAGAGGAGAGGGCAATAGTAAGCGACATACCGGGAACCACCCGCGACGCGATAGACACCTACGTTAGAGTGGGAGACGACGAGTTCATCTTCATAGACACCGCCGGAATCCGCAGAAGGGGGAAGATAAAGGACATAGAGTACTACTCCTACCTGCGCTCCCTGGACGCCATAGACAGGGCCGACGTAGTCGTTCTGATGGTAGACGCCCAGGAAGGGCCCACAGAGCGGGACGCCAAAATCGCCGGCATGGCCCTAGAGAAGTTCAAGCCGATAGTGATAGCGGTCAACAAAATAGACACCCTCAAAGACCAGAAAGAGTGGGAGAGACTCCAGAGGGAGCTGGACCTGGTGTTCGACTTCATTCCCTTCGCCCCCAGGGTCTTCATCTCCGCAAAGGAGAGAAAAGGGCTGAAAGAGCTCCTCAAACAGATAAAAGACCTCTACAGGCAGTACACCAAAAAGGTCAGAACCGGCGAGTTTAACAGGACCCTGAGGGAGCTTATGGAGATTCACCAGCCCCCCGTTTACAAGAACAAGATTGTGAAGATTTACTACGGAACCCAGGTAAAGACAAAACCCCCAACATTCCTGCTCTTCTCCAACTACCCAGAAGGAATTCCCAAGTCGTTCAGGAGGTTCCTCGAGAACAGGCTCAGGGAGAAGTTCGGGTTCAACAAGATACCAATCAGAATAGTCTTTAAGAAACGGTAGGAGGGAAGATGAAAGTTCTGGCCATCAACGGCTCCCACAGGAAAGGCTCTACACTCTTACTGCTTCAGGAGGCCCTGAAAGAGCTTGAAGGGTTTGAAACCGAGGTTATATCGCTGTGTGACTACGTTTTAGAGTACTGCAAGGTGTGCAACGCCTGCAAGAGAAACGGCGGCGTGTGCGTGGTTAAAGACGGCTACGAGGAGATAGCCGCAAAAATGAAAGAGGCCGACGCCATAATCATCGGCTCTCCCGTTTACTTTGGCTCCATTACCGGAATGCTCAAGACCCTCTTCGACCGCTCAAGGACCCTAAGGGTCAACTGGGAGCTCAAAGACAAGGTGTGCGCGGCTATTGCCGTAGGTGCAACCAAACACGGAGGCCAGGAGCACACCCTCCAGGCAATCCACGCCTGGGCACTTATCCACGGGATGATACTGGTGGCAGACTCAGACCCCACGGCCCACTTCGGGTGTGCGGCCGTTGCCAAACAGGTAGACGACAGGTTTGAGATAGACGAGTGGGGCTTAAAAACCGCCCGTAGCGTGGGCAAAAGGGTAAGAGAGGTGCTCAACCTGATTAAGGGAAGAGCTTGATAGGCATAGGAACCTGCGGTTACTACTACCGGGAGTGGGTGGGGTGCTTCTACCCTCCCGGCACTCCCAAGTCGAGGTGGTTGGAGTTCTACGCCTCCCGCTTTAACGCCTTAGAGGTAAACTCAACCTTCTACAGGCCGCCCTCTGAAGGCACCGTAGAGAAGCTGAAAAAGAGCGGTCTGGCCGTTTCCTTAAAGCTCTACAGGGGGATAACCCACGAAGGGGTGCTCTCCAAGGAGAACGTTGAGCCGTTTGTAGAAGGGGCAAAACTCCTGGGGAACCAACTGAAGGCGCTGCTTGCCCAGTTCCCCCCCGACTTTAAACCCGCCCCCGGCTCTAAAGGTTTGCTCCAGCTCCTAAAGGAGAGGTTCGGGGAACTCCTGGCGGTTGAGCTGAGAGCCCCAGAGTGGGAAGAGGAGCTTCCCTTCCTGAAAGAGCTCGAGGTTGCGGCGGTTTTCAACTTCTTCCCGAAAAGCTTAAGGTGGCCGAGGGTGGGCACTGCAACTAAGGAGCTTGCCTACTTCAGGCTCCACGGCCCCAAAAGGCTCTACACCGGCAGCTACTCTCAAGAGGAGCTCCGGGAGGTGGCCCTCAAGGTAAAAAAGCTCCCTTCTGAGGTGAAGTTGGTCTTTTTCAACAACACGAGGGACTGCTCGGCCCCGAAAGATGCCCAAAGGCTCAAAGAGCTACTCTCCCATAACGGCGGCAACCAGGAAGAGCAGAAAGGCAACGATGGTAATTGAGGCCCCCGAGGGAGCGTCGAGGGTAAAGGAGACGAGAATACCCAAAAGGCCCGACAGAAACCCGAAGGCCACGGAGAGGAGGAAGTAGCCCTTGAAGCTCTTTGAAAGCCTGTAGGCAGAAGCCGCCGGAACAACAAGGAGCGAGAAGACAAGCAGCGCCCCTACAGCCCTCATAGAGAGGGTAACAACAGCGGCAACGAGCAGGTTGAGAAGTAGGGTGATGAGCTCAACCCTGTAGCCGGAGGCCTTTGCAATCTCGGCGCTGAAAACGGTGAGCCACAGCTCTCGCCAGTAGAGGGAGATAAAGGCTGCCGTAGCCGCAAAGAGGAGGAAAAGAGAGAGCAGGTCGCTCCACTCAACAGCCAGGGGGCTACCGAAGAGGTAAGAGAGCACCTGGGAGCCGTAAACCCCCGAGAAGCTCATTGCAATTACGGCAACCGCCATGCTGGTGGCAAAAATTACACCCATTCCTACGTCGAAGTGGAGGTTCTTCCGCTCCTGCAGGTGCCATATAACAACGGCCGCAACAAGGGAGAAGAGAAGGGCAGAGAGAAGCGGAGAAATCCCTACGAGGAAGCCGAAGGCAACGCCGGCAAAGGCAACGTGGGCGAGGCCCGCCCCTGCAAAGCTCATACGCCTAATAACAACGTACGAGCCCAGGGCGGAACAGGTGATACCGGCAAAAACGGAGGCAAAAAGGGCCTTAACGCCGAAGTCGTAGGCGAGGAACTCAAGGGGGTTGTGGAGTTCGAACAACTCACTATCCCCCGTTCTCGCCCTGCTGTTTCTCCTTCAGCTTCTTCAGGTACTCCTGGGCCTTCTTGTGCTTCACAACGTCGCCGGTTTTGTAGTAGATGGCGTACTCGGCTATGTTGGTGGCGTGGTCACCCACCCTTTCAAGGGACTTAACAACCAAAATGAGCCTTACGGCAATTGCGGCATTCTCCGGGTTCTGCTTGGAAATCTCTACGAGCTCCTCAAAGAGCCGTTCGTAGAAGCTGTCTACTATGTCGTCTTTGTCTATGACTTCCCGGGCAAGCTCTTCGTCTCCCCTGAGCAGGGACATAACGGCGTTTTTCAACATCTCGGTAACTATCTTGAGCATACGGGGGAGGTCTACGTAAGGCTTGATAGGAGGAACTTCCGATAGGTATATGGCCGTTTCGCAGATGTCCCTGGCAAGGTCGCCCACCCTCTCAAGGTCTACGATACTCTTCAAGATGGAAACGACAAACCGGAGGTCTGTGGCCTCGGGGGCGTAAAGGGCAAGAATCCTGATACACCTCTCCTCAATCTCAATCTCTTTAAGGTCTATGAGGCGGTCGAACTCGTAGGTGGCCTTGGCCCTCTCCCTGTCGCGCTCCATTAGGGCTTCCATTGCGTCGTTGATTATCTTCCTGGCCATGTCGGCCATCTCTATGAAGCTCTTTTTAAGCTCGTCGAGGTCTGCAACGTAGCGCTCAATCATCGCCTTCCTCCGTAAAGTTGTAAAGGGCCGTTAACAGCCCGTTCAGGGCAAGCTCGAGCTTGGAGTGAAGCTCTGCGCTCTTAAAAGGATACCCAAAGAGCTCCATAACGGTGTCAAGCTCAACCTCCAGGGGCTCCCTCCCCTCGGGCCCGTTGAGCCTGTAGAGAAGAAGCTTCTCAAGCAGAGAAACCAGAAGGTCTAAAACGTACACAACCTCCTTTGAAAGGGGAGAACTGCTGCGCTCAAGAAGCGAAGCGGCCTTTAACGGGCAGAGCTCCGCCTCCGAGCCCATCAGGGCCCTTGCAAGCCTGTTAAGGCGCTCAAGGTATTCAGCCTTTACGGTTTTCGGCTGGAAACCGAGGTGGCAGAAACGGCGGCTCAGCCCCTCAAAGAAACGGCGCTGGGCTTCGGAGTGGAGGTACTCCTCATCTTCCCTGCCGAAGTTGCAGCAGCTCATAGGCTCTCCTCTTTTACGGGGCGGGATAGAAGCTCCTCCATAGCCTCCTTGGGGCTCACACCCTCGTAAATAATCTTATAAACCGCTTCAGAAATCGGCATCTCAACGGCGAGCCTATCGGAAAGGGCCTTTACCGCCTTAACCGTGTGAACCCCCTCAACAACGAACCTCCCCTCCTCCGGCTTTTCGCCCCTGCCCAGAGCAAGGCCGAACCGCCTGTTACGGGAGAGGTCTCCGGTACAGGTAAGGACAAGGTCTCCCAGTCCCGAAAGGCCGTAAAAGGTCTCTTCCTTAGCCCCCAGAGCCTTACCCAAACGTTTAATCTCGTGAAGCCCCCTCGTTATCAGGGCCGCACGGGCGTTATTACCCAAACCCATACCGTCGGATATCCCGGTGGCTATCGCTATAACGTTCTTTAAAGCTCCGCCAAGTTCAACCCCTTTAACGTCGGTAGAGGCGTAGAGCCTGAAAGAGGTAGAGGAAAACCGTTTTGCCACCTCAAGGGCTCCTTCCCCGTCTATCGAGGTCACAACTGCGGCCGTAGGGAGTCCCTTTGCAACCTCAACGGCAAAAGTGGGGCCCGAGAGAACAAAGTACTCCTCGAGGGAGCCGAAAACCTCCCAGTAGAGCTGAGAGAGGGTTTTCAAAGAGTCCACCTCTATCCCCTTAGAGGCGCACACGAGGGGCTTTCCCTCAAGTAACGCCCTGTGCTCCCGCCAGAAGGAGGCTGTGTGCTGAACCGGGATAACCGAAAAGAGGAAAGAGGCTCCCTCTACAGCCTCCTCAACGGAGAGGGTGGCGCTTACAGTATCGGGGTATTTAAAGCCTTTTAGGTAAAGGAGGTTCTCCCTCTGCCGGGCCACGGAGCGAACAACCTCCGGCTCTAAACACCACTGGGAAACTTCAAAGCCCAAACGGCCCAAGTAGAGAGCTATGGCCGTTCCCCAGCTTCCGGAACCCAAAACCGCAACCTTCACCGCTCCACCTCTACGAACCTGTCCCCTTCCCTCTTAAAAACGCCGGAAACGAGTACCCCCCTCTCCTTTAAGTGATTTAAAAGTCTCTCAAGCTCCTCTTCATCCTTAACCAGTATACCCACTCCGCAGCCTTCAAATATCTCGTCGGGGATGGGAACGGACACGGCCTTAAAGCCTCTAATGTGCTTTTCGGCCTTGAGCCCCTCCGGTATAGAGGGAAAGGAGATGCAGTAACGGTAACGGCCAAAGAGTCCCGTCAACCTGAGGAAGTACTCCTTAGCGTGAAGCCTCACACCGGTTGCAACGAAAAAGAGCTTCTCTCTCCAGTCTTTAGCCTCTGCCATGAAAAAACTCCCCTAACCCTCCTTCAACTTCCAAAGGGCAAGAAGCCCCTCGGCAAATATCCAGAGGGCCAAAAATAGCTGAACGAGGGCGGCAACCCCTATAACAGTCAACTTCCACTTAACGAAGAGCATCAGGAGGGCCCAAATAGTTATAACCGCCATAAAGAGGGCCGGAATACCCGCAACAAACCAGTAACGCCCCCTGCCTGTTTTTACGAGCCACACCATAACAACAAACAGCGCAAGGGCGGCTATAAGCTGGTTCGTGGCACCGAAAACGGGCCAGAGGGCCTTCCAAACGGGCAATAGCTTACCCGTGGCCGGGTCTTGGTACTTGGTAAACACCAGAAAGGCCGGAATAATCAGCGAGACTGCGGTGGCAACGAACCTGTTTTTAATACCGGTAAGCTCAGTAAAAACGTAGCGGGCAAGTCTGGTTCCCGTATCGGTACTGGTGAGAACAAAGGAAGAGAGGGCAAGCATTCCGAAGGCCACCCCGATACTCTCGGGAATGCCCAGGAACGACATGAAGCGGCCTATACCTGCACCGTAAATGGCGGCAACGTTTCTCTTGAGAACCTCAAACTCGCCGGAAGTTAAAACGGCAACGAATATCACAGACATTACGGCCACAATACCCTCAAGGAGCATAGCTCCGTAACCTACAACGAGGGCGTCGCTCTCTTTGTCGAGCTGTTTGCTGGTTGTTCCGGAGCCCACAAGGGAATGAAAGCCCGAAATGGAGCCGCAGGCTATCACAACGAAGAGCAGGGGAACAAGCGGCCCTATATCGCTGTTAAACCCCAAGAAGGGGACAAGGTGGGCCTCAACCTTCCCCGCAGAGAGCAAGATTCCCAAACCGGCGCCCAAAAGGGCTCCGTAGAGGAGAAAGCTGGAGAGGTAGTCCCTGGGCTGAAGGAGTATCCAAACGGGAGTGACCGAAGCAACCGCCACGTAGGCAAGCAGAATCCAGTTCCAAACTGTGGGAGATAGGTGTATCGAAAAGAGCTGACCAACGTAAACGGCTCCGTAAACGAGGAGGACGAAAACCGCCGTTGCCCACTTTAACGGCACCTGAAACCTGTAAACGGCAAGGCCGAAGAGAACGGCGAGGAAGATGTAAATAACAGCGGCAGTGGCAACTCCTCCGCCTATGGGAAGCTTCTGAACTACCTTCCCGCCCTCAACCAGGGGAACAGAGGCGTTAAAGGTTATCTGGGCAACGTTTATAAAAACGGCAACAACGTAAAGGAGGGCAAGCCAGATGAAGAGCTTAAACAGGAAACCGGCCCTCTTTGAGAGGTACGCTCCCCCGATTTCGGCTATGGAGCGGGCCTTATTCCTCACCGAAGCCACAAGGGCGCTCATGTCGTGAACGCCGCCTATAAAAACGTTCCCGATAAGCACCCACAGGTAGGCCGGCAACCACCCCCAGGAGGAGGCGGCGGTTATGGGGCCGACTATCGGGCCCGCTCCCGCAATCGAGGAGAAGTGGTGACCGAGCAGAACGGGAGCCGGCGCCGGCACGTAATCTACGCCGTCTCTGAGCTCGTGGGCAGGGGTTTTGCGACTGTCGTCAAGGGCAAAGACCTTCCTCTTCAGGAAAGAGCCGTAAAACCTGTAGGCAAGCCCGAAGAAAACAAGGGCAAAGAGGAAGAGAGCAACAACCATAACACCCTCCTTGGGGCGTTAGTATAGCACAGCTTACACAACGAGCTGGGGCTTGCCGAAGTAGTAACCCTGAAAGAGCTCAACCCCCATCTCCTTCAGCAACTTGAATATCTCCTCACTCTCCACAAACTCGGCTATCGTTTTTATTCCCAGGGAGTTCGCCATACTGACTATGGTTCTTACAACCTTTACGGCCTTATCGGAAGTTGTGAGCCTTTTAACGTAACTGCCGTCTATCTTCAGGTATTTCACCGGCACGAGCTCAACCAGGTCTATGAACTTTGAGAAGGAGGAGTAACCGTTTCCGAAGTCGTCTATGGCAAGGGGGAGGTTAAACTCCCTGAAGAAATCGACTATCGGGAGGAAGGCCTCGAGGGCGGCCTGCTCCGTTATCTCAAAACCGAAGTTCAGGCCGAGGCCGCTCTCAACAAGGGAGCGGGTAAGCTCCCTCAGCTGCGAGCCCGAACGCTTACCCGTAAGGGTAACGGGACTGAGGTTGAAGAAGATGGACTTCCCCTTAAACAGGTGGACGTTCTGTTGAACCTTTTTAAGAACCAGTATGTCGAGCCGGTCTATCAGGTTGTAGTCGTAGAGGAGGTCTATGAACTTGTAGGCGGGCACTATGTTGCCCTCGTCGTCCTTGAACCTTACAAGGGCCTCCCAGTGTTCAACTTTGCCGTCGGGGGAGTAGATGCCCTGAAGGGCTATACCAACCCTTTCGAGCACAAGGCTCTCTACAATTCCCTTGTAGAGGTTTTTAAGGATGATTACCTCCCTCTTCTCCTCCTCGGAGGAGAGGTCGAGGGTGAACAGCTCCCCCACCCTGCGCTTACTCTCCCTAATGGCGAGCCTGACGGCGCTCGATATGGCGTCTTTGTCTCCCGAGAGCTCCTGGGGAACCTTTATCAAAAAGCCAGAGATGTCTACGTCGGTTGGAAGCTCCCTGAACCTCCTTTTGAGTTTGAGCCTGATGCGCTTAAAGAGACCTTCAAAATCTATGCCGCTTAACTTCCCCTCAACGAGAACGCACACGGCGCTGTGGAAGCAGCGGAAAACGGCGTAAGAGCTTCCCTGAAACTTGGCCTGAAGGGCCGAGTCTATGTAGCGGAATATCTCGTCGCCTACGTTGTAGCCGAGGGCCCTGTTGATGCTCGACAGGTGCTTAGGGTCAAGGGCGAAGAGGACAAAGGGCCCCTTTTCGGAGGCAAGGAAGTTGACTATATCCTCGAGCCTGACGGCGTTCTTACCCCTCTCTATCTGAACGAACAGGTGGATGAGCTTCTCAAGGGTGTGGTAGAAGTTAACGAGTGTAAGGTAGGCCGAGAGGTAGTTCCCCCTTTTGAAGTACTCCTTAAACAGGTTTTCGTGGGTGTGAACCGCCTCGTGGAGGAGCTCAAGCTGCCGCCTTATTCCGTGTTTAGAGGAAACCAGCCGAAACTCCAAGGTGTCAAACAGCTGAGAGAGGGGGCAGTTCCGCTCTGTTATGGTATCCCCCTCTCCGTAGAGCACCTTCCTTATCCGCAGGAAGAGCTGGAACATCGTTCTGACCGAGGAGCGGCTCACCGACTCCCTAAGGAAGAAGCGCTCCTTGGCAGATACAGACTCGTAGATAAAGCCCAGGGCAACGTAGTTTGTAACTTTCCTTACAAAGGCGAGGAAGAGGGAGAACTCCTCCGAGAAGGTGCTCCTTGAGGCGAAGTCTATGGAGTCAAAGAGCAGGGAGTTAAAGGCGTTCACAACAACGGAAACGGGAAGGTTCTTCCGGAATATCCTCCTGCCGAGCTCAACGGCCTCGCTTTTAAAGGCGTCGTCTTGGCCGGAGAGGAAGAGTTCAAGGAGCCGGCTGACCTTTGGTATAAGCGAGCGGCAGAAAGCGTCGGTGTTGCCGTTTATACCTATGTGCTTCCTGAGTATCTCCGAAAGCGACTCGGTGTAGCGTTTACAGTGGTCTTCAAAGAAGGAGAGAATTTCTGAGTGAAGCTCTGTATCCATACCCTCCATCTCTCCCTGGTAAGTTTAATGCGCATAAAGCTTCATTCCCCAATTAATAATAGTGAATCTTTGTTCATTTTCAAAGATAGAATAGCGTTTAATCAGAAAAAGGCGGTCTAAACCGCCACCTCCTCCTTCAAAGTGCCAAACTCTTTCGCCATTCTCTCCTTCAGGAAGTAGTCTATGGTCTCAACCCTAATCTTTATGGAGCCGGCGGGCCTGTTCTCGTCTATCTCGTGGAAGGTAAAGTAAGGAGTACCCGTTTTCTCCACTATCTCCTCTATAACGGAGTAGATGGG
The DNA here is from genome assembly GCF_000185805.1 of Thermovibrio ammonificans HB-1. Lineage (NCBI taxonomy): Bacteria > Pseudomonadati > Aquificota > Aquificia > Desulfurobacteriales > Desulfurobacteriaceae > Thermovibrio > Thermovibrio ammonificans. The sequence goes on along the minus strand of NC_014926.1, from coordinate 632,464 downwards.
GGCATCGTGGCCGCACCTGAAGGAGGAGAGGTCCAGGAGGGCCAAGTTCGGGTGGTTGGCACCGTAAAGGGCGGCCCACACCTTCCTGCTGCTGTTCTCGCTGTAGGCCTTCTTCCAAACGTGGCGAATCTTAAAGGGGTCTTGGCCTTTAAAAACCTTCTTCAAGAACTCCTCTTTAAGGGGAAGGGAGTCTATGGTGAGTATCGGGTAGCCGAGCTTCTGAAGCTCCTTGGTAATGCCGTGGTTTATGCCGGGGTCGTTGTGGTAGGGCCTTCCCAAAACAAGTATGGCAATACGGCCCTCAGCCTCCACTTTTCTGAGGATTTTCTCCCCCAGGGAGCGAAGCTCCCGGTAGTAGCTATCAAGGGCCTTGAACCCCTCGTCAACGGCCCTGTCGCTCTCTTTCCGGGTAAGGTTCAAAAGCTCTTTAAAGGCCTCGAACATCTCCCACTTCAAAAGCTCCTCGTCGTCGAAGTGAAGGAGCGGGTCTAAGAAGGTTATCCCCTTCTCCTTGAAGATGTCCTCTTCCTTTGTAAGAACCGACTTTACCGATATGGGAGTTGCCGTTACGGTGGGGCAGGCGTGAGAGCCTTCGGCGTCTTTGAAGAGGCTCTTCAGCGTTGCCACCTTTGGAAAGAGGATAACGTCGGGGGACTTCTTCAAGAGGTTCCTAACGTGGGCAAGGGCCACTTTACTGGGGAAGCACGGGTCTATGGCCCCGCCCCTGAGCTCCTCCCTGACTAGCTTCTCGCTGGTGTAGTCCGAGAAGATGAACTTCTCAACCCCGAGGGCCTCAAGGTAACCCCTGAAGAAGGGGGCAAGGGCGTAGAAGTTCAAAACCCTGGGGATGCCAACTTTCAAGCTCCTCCGCTTCTCTATAACGCCCGTTCTCGGCACAAGGCCAAAGAGCTTCCGCTGGTAAACTCTTTCCACCGGGAAGCTCTCAAACACCCTCTTCGCGGCGTACTCCTGGAGGTTGGGGTTCTCCTGCTCTACCTGCTTCAGCCTCCCGAGAACCGACTTGACCCCTTCAAGGTCCAGAGCCGTCCCCTTCTCACAGGGAGCAATTATGTAGGTTCTCTCGCCGGAAGAGGTTGAAACGGTTATGAAGGTCCTCTGGCACCTATTGGTACAGAAGTGGCAGCGGGTCGTTTCATCGCTCTTAACGGTAAACTCCATAGAGAGGAGCCTATCTACACCTACGAAGCGGGTTGAACCGGTGTAGTTTCTCATGGCCAAAACGGCGGCCCCGAAGGCTCCCGCCTCACCCGTTATGGGGTGGACGAAAACTTCGGCGTCGGGGACCCTTTCCTTTATGAAATCGTACTGGGCTTTAACTGCCGCAAGGTTCTTCTGAGTGCCTCCCTGTAACAGGAAACGCCGCCCGAGCTTTCTCAGGTTCGGCTCCTTAACAACGTAGAGCCAGATGTTCTTGGGGAGCACTTTAGCAAGGCCGGCCATAATCTCGTGGGGCTCCCAGCCGAGCCTCTGGAAGTTGACTATATCCTGTTCAAGGAAAACGGCACAGCCGAAGTTGAACCTTGGGGCAAACTCGGCCCTAAAGGCGACATCTGCAAACTCCTCTACCCTGTAGCCGAACTTCTCGGCGGTAGACTGGAGGAAGTAGCCGTTACCTGCAGAACACTGGGTATTGAGCTTAAAGTCCTTTACCTCCCCGTTTCGGAGCATCATAACCTTAATATCCTGACCGCCAACGTCTACTATAACGTCGATATCGGAGAAAAAGTGCTGAGCGGAAACGGTGTGGGCAACGGTCTCCACAACGGCAACGTCTGCCCCTATCGTCTCTTTAAGCATCTCCTTGGCGTAGCCGGTAACCCCAACGGAGAGCACCTCTAAAGTCGCTCCCTGCCCCTCAACGCTCTCCTTCAGTTGCCCTACAATCTCCTTAACGTCGGCCAAGGGGTTACCCTTAGAGAGGGTGTAGGCGGTGGCTATGAGCTCTCCCCTTTCGTCTATGAGAACGGCCTTGGTAGAGGTTGAACCGCCGTCTATTCCCAGGAAAGCCCTGACCTTCTCGCCCGGCTTAAAGGTTTTGGGTTTAAAAGGCTTAACGGCATAGCGCTCCTTAAACTCCCGGAGGCTCTCGCCCGGCTTTAAAAGCCCCCTCTCGCCGGTCTTCCTCTTCATCTCCTTCAGGTAAACCGCCCTGAAGGTGACAAGCCCCTCTTTACCCTTGTAGGGGCTCTCCTCGTAAGAGCCGTAGAGGGCAGCGCCGAAGGCGGCATAGAACTGTGAGAGCTTCGGCAGCAGTATGGAATCTGAGTCAAACTCTATCCCCTTCTCCTGCCACATCCTCTCAAGGTGGTAGCGCCACGCCCCCACAAGGGCCGGGAAGAAGGTGTTGGGCCCGCCGAGGAGCAGAACCTTGGGCCTTAGGGTGTAACCCCTTGTAAGAACGGCAAGGTTCTGAACCACTATGGCGTTAAAGAGCGATATGAGGAGCTCGTCCGACGGAACGCCGGCCTTCTGGAGGGAGTTTATGTCGGTCTCTGCAAAAACGCCGCACTTTGCGGCAACCGGGTGAACCTTATCGGGGTCGAACTCTATGGAAGTGGCAACCTCTAAGGGGAGCTTCAGCTTGTTCACTATTCGGTCTATCGTGGCCCCCGTGCCGCCGGCACACTTGTCGTTCATAGTGGTTACCTTTCGGCGCTTCCCCCCCGACTCAAGCCAGAAAATCATCTTGGCGTCCTGGCCGCCCAGCTCAACTACCGAGTTAACGTCGGGGTGGAGGGTTTCCACGGCAAGGCTTACCGCGTTAACCTCCTGAACGAACTTTACCCCCAAGGCCTTTGCTATGTCGGCGCCGCCGCTGCCCGTCATGAAAAGGTGGAACTCGCCCCCGGCAAGCTCCTCAAACTTCTCAAGGAGCTCAAGGACCCTCTCACTCTGACGGGCCTCGTGCCTCTTGTAACTCTTAAAAAGGACGTTTCCGCTGTCGTCTAAGAGAACGCCCTTAACGGTGGTTGAGCCTACGTCTATACCCGCTCTTATCATCTCTCCTCCAGAAGGCCTGCTCTGCCTATGGCGAGAAGCTCATCAACAGCTCCTTCAATATCGGGAGACTCCTGCTCTATAAGGAGCTTCCCCACCTCCATAAACGCCCCCACAATTGCCCGGGCAACAATCTCCGGATTGCAACGCCTAACAACCCCCATCTCCATACCCGTTTTTACGGCGTGCTCCACAAGGGCGTAAACCTTGAGGAAGAACTCCTCAAGGACAGCGTCGAACCGGGGGTTCAGCTTGTAAGGGTGGTAGAAAACGAGCCGGGCAAGGTCTCTGTCTTCAACCATTAGCTCCAGAACACCCTTCAAGTTCTCCCTCAGCTGGGCAAAAGGGTCGTCGGGAGAGACAAGCTTCAGCCTGCTCGAAAGCTCCTCAACAACCTGCTCAAGAACCCTTCTGTAGATGTCGTCTTTATTCTTGAAGTACTGGTAGAAAGTCCCCCGGGCTATACCGAGGCTCTCAACGATATCGCTTACAGTTGTGTCGTAAAAGCCCCGCCTCGAAAAGAGCGTTTTAGCTGCAAGGAGAAGCTCCCTCTCCCGCTTCCTCACGGCCACCTCTGAACTGACGTGTCAGTTCAGTATAAATTAATACCTGTAGTGTTAGAATTTCAACAAACCGGTGGGGTGAGCCATGAAAAGAGCCGCTTTACTCATTTTGCTGCTGCCGGCCTTCTCCTGCGTTACCCAGCAGGAGAACCGGAAAATCACAGAGCTTCAGGCCCAAATCCAAATCCTCCAGGCCAAAAACGAAAACCTCCAGAAAGAGATATCCCAGCTCCAGCAGAAGCTAACAGCACTCAAACAGGAGCTTCCCGCCCTCAAAACGGCCCTAAACAACCTCCAGGAGAAGAACGCCCGGCTGGAGAGGGAGCTTCTGCTGTCAACAAGGAAAGTCTCCGAAAAACAGGTTGTAACCGTAAGGGAGCTCCGCAGGGAAATGGTGAACCGCACCCTCAAACTGGAAAGGAAGGTAGAGGGAATAAAGAGAGAGCTTCCGCAGCTCAAAAACTGCTGCAGCCAAAACAGCGCTCAGATAGAGGAGCTGAAAAAGCAGGTGGCAGAGCTTCAGTCCCAGGTGGAGCAGATTATCCAGAAGCTCAACTCCCTGAAACTCCCCTCCATAAAAATAGAGAAGGTGAAGCCGGCTCACTGAAGGGCCGACTTCACCACAATGCCTATCAGAACCACCGCAGCCACTATGAGAATTGCAGGCGACAGGTAAGAGCGGCGAAAACCCTTTGCAACTTCCCAGTAGTTCTCGCTTAAACTCCCCTTAGGGGCCTTTTCCCCTACAAGCCTGACAATCTCGGGAAACTCCTCAAAAGAGTCGTCTACAACGGCAAGGGTGCCGTCTTTCGACTCCACAAACAGGAAGTACTTCCTCCCGGGAACAAGGGAAACGGAAACAACGTCCTGCCACCTTATCTCCTTCCTGCCCGTAAGGCCGAAAACCTCTATTCCCTGCTCCGTAACCCTGACCCGCTTTTTCACCAAGAAGAAAAAGTAACCGAAAACCGGCAGAACCAAAACGGCCAGGATAAAAGCCGAGAAGTTAACTCCTCCCGCCCTGTGAACCAAAAAGGCGATAAAGAGGGCGTAGGCCACAACCAGCAGCCCGTAGCTCAGAAAAGTCAGCCTGTCGGTTCTAAAGACCCTATCCATTGAGCCTCCGCTCAACGGCCTCTTTAAACCTCCTAAGCCCCTCCTCTATGTTCTCCATAGAGGTAGCGTAAGAGAGCCTCAGGTAACCCGGGTATCCAAAGGCAGAGCCGGGAACAACCGCAATCTTGGCCTCACTAAGAAGGAACTCGGCAAGGGCCCAGTCGTCCTTGAAGTTACCGAGCTTCAAAAGCTCCTTAACGTTGGGGAAGGCGTAAAAAGCCCCTTTAGGCATCAAACAGCTTACTCCCGGAATAGAGTTGAGGGTCTCAACCATGTAACGGCGCCGCTGGTCAAAGGCCTCAAGCCACTCCTTCAGGAAATCTTTGGGCTTTGTGAGGGCCGCAACGGCAGCTTTCTGGGCTATTGAGTTAACGTTGGAGATAGACTGGGAGTTTATCTTTATCATCGCATCGATTATCTCCTTAGGCCCGGCGGCGTAGCCAACCCTCCAGCCGGTCATGGAAAAGGCCTTGGAAAGGGCGTTGATGGTTACAGTAACGGCCTTAATCTCCTCAGAGAGCGAAGCGATACTGGTGTGCTTAAAGCCGTCGTAGGTCAGGTACTCGTAACACTCGTCGGAGGCGATGAGAATGCCCCTCTCGGCACAGAACTCCCCTATGCGCTGAAGCTCCTCTTTGGGTATAACACTTCCCGTGGGGTTATGGGGCGTACACAGTATCACCATCTTGGTCTTAGAGGTCACCGCCGGCTTCAACTCCTCAAGGGTAAGGGCAAAACCCTTAATCTCCTTAGTCTCAACGAAAACGGGCCTGCCGCCTGCAAACTTAACCTGCTCCGGGTAAGTCACCCAGTAGGGAGCCGGAATGATAACCTCGTCCCCCTCATCCACAACAGAAAGCATCAGGTTGAAAAGGGCCTGCTTGGCTCCGTCGGTTATAACAACCTGTTCGGGCTCGTAGCTTATACCGTTTTCCCTCTCGAGCTTATCGGCAACGGCCCTGCGAAGCTCGGGGATACCGGCCGGCGGCGTGTACTTGGTAAAGCCCATATCTATGGCTTCCTTGGCCGCCTCCTTTATATGGTAAGGGGTATCGAAATCGGGCTCCCCGGCTCCGAAGCCTATAACGTCAACCCCTTTAGCCTTCAACTCCTTGGCCTTACTCGTAATGGCCATAGTAGGAGACGGAGACATATTAAGAACACGCCTTGAAAGCTTCATAGCTCCCTCCAATAAAATTGTCGTTGACATTTTACTATCTACCCATAACTTTCCCTTCAAACAACGGAGGAGGTAGGAATGAAAGGGAATAGATGCCTTACAGGTGAACAGATACAGGAACTTAAAGAGATACTACTTCAGAAGAAAAAAGAAGTTATGGAAGATATCAAAAGAGGGCTTGAGGCAAACGCCCAGGCGGAAAGGGAAATCGGAGACATCGTAGACATGTCGACCGATGAGTTCCTCAGAACCTTCGAAATGAGAATCAGAGACCGAGAGGCCAAGTACCTGAAGAAGATAGAGAAAGCCCTCCAAAAAATCGAAGACGGCACCTACGGCATCTGCGAAAAGTGCGGTGCCTGCATAGGGTACGAAAGGCTAAAGCTAAGGCCAGTTGCAGAGCTCTGTATAAAGTGCAAGCTCGAACAGGAGAAGTTCGAAAGGAAATTCGGGGAGGAGTAATCCTCTTCAGCTTTATCAGAGATAAGCTAAGGAACCTAATTTCCACAGAACAGACCCTATAAAAACAAATGGCCCCGCGGAGGCGGGGCCATAAAAACTCTCAGCCTACCACCAACTCAGCCTACACTGACACAGAAGGTAACCTCTTCCTCTTCGTTAACAACCCCTCTAAAGTGAACGTCTTTCTCAACCCTTTCGGGCTGAAGCTTCTCTACTATGTAATCAAACGCCTTAAAAGCGTTCTCGTGGTCGCCGCAGGTATAAACATCTATGGCAACGTAGCCGTGCTCTGGCCAAGTGTGGAAAGAGAGGTGAGATTCGGAAATCACAACAACCCCCGTCGCCCCGTAGGGCTCAAACTGGTGGTAGTAGGCTGAGAGCTTGTTGAGGTTGGCGTGCCTTACCGCCCCCTCAAAAACCTCTGCCATCTTTTCGGCAGACTTCAAAATCTCCGGGTCGCACCCGTAGAGGTCTGCTACAATGTGGACGCCGAGGGTCTTGGCCATTTTTCCATCCTCCCTATCGGTATTTACGCGGAAGATAGTATATACTCTCAGCACCTTCTAAACAACTTAAATTCAGTAAGCCCCCTTCCCAGTAAGCATAACCCAGATAGTTTTCAAAATAATTTTAATATCCAACCAAAGAGATTGGTTTTTCACATACCAAACATCCATTTCTACCCTTTTCTCGTAATCTTCTATATCGCTTCTTCCTTCAACCTGCCAATAACCCGTTATGCCGGGTTTTACAGATAGGTAATATTTCGCTTTATCCTTATAGAATTTTTCCAATTCTTCTTTTACAACCGGTCTTGGTCCAACAACGCTCATGTCTCCCTTCAGGACATTAAAAAATTGTGGGAGCTCATCTAAACTTGTCTTCCTCAAAAACTTACCAATAGGGGTAATTCGAGGATCATTTTTTAGTTTAAACTTTTTCTTCCACTCTTCTCTAGCCTTAGCATCTTTTTCTAAAAGTTTCTTCAATCTTTCTTCAGCATCTGGATACATACTTCTAAACTTTATTACTTCAAACTCTTTACCTTCACATCCGACCCGACGATGTTTAAAAAAAACAGGACCTCTATCTACAAATTTAATTATCACAGCAATAGTTAAATAAATAGGCGACAAAAGCAAGATTACAAAAGATGAAAAAATAACATCAAAAACTCGTTTTTGAAAAGAACTACACTTCGACATGCTCCCCCCTCCTAGAATTCTACTATCCGCGAAATAAAATCACTAAACTCTTTCTTAAATCTTTCTTTTGAAAACATCTCAGCGTGTTTTCTTATCTCCAAAGGATCAAAAGAATCTTGAATACTTTCAAATTTAGCAACAGCCTTTGCAATATCCTCAGGCGTCTGACGATAAAAGTACAACCCAGTTTTACCTTCAATCACAGTTTCAAGAACCCCCCCCTTCCCATAGGCAATTACAGGAGTCCCACACGCCTGAGCTTCTACAGGTAGAATTCCAAAATCCTCTTCAGCAGCAAATATAAAGGCCCTAGCTTTCTCCAAATAATACTTAAGCTTTTCAAAAGACTGATAACCTAGAATCTCAACATTTGGTGTAGCCATCTTTTTTATTTTCTTCATATCTGGACCATCACCTATAACGATAAGCTTTCTATCCCTTAAAGAAGGCAAAGCAAAAGCCTTAACTATAATATCTATTTTTTTATAAGGTACTAAACGTGAAGCAGTAAGATAGAAATCCTCTTTTTCAGAAACCATAGAGAATTTATCAACATCAACAGGCGGGTAAATTACTTCCGCCTTTCTCCTATAGACTCTCCAAATCCTTCTTCTCACATAGTTAGAATTAGCAATAAAATAATCTACTCTATTAGCCGTACTAGCATCCCAAAGTCTTATGTAATGTAGTATAAACTTTGCTATTGTACCTCTTAATCCAGATTCAAGTCCACCTTCTCTCATATAAGAAAAATACAGGTCCCAAGCGTATCTAATAGGAGTATGGCAATAACAAATATGAAGTTGTTCTGGCCCAGTTAGAACACCCTTAGCTACAGCATGAGATGATGAGATGATAATATCATAATCAAATAAATCAAATTGTTCTATTGCAAGAGGAAATAGAGGTAAATATAACCTATACTTCCTCTTTCCAAACGGGAGAGATTGTATAAAAGATGTATGTATATTAGCATTCTCAAAGAGTGAACCCTTTAGGTTATCCTTATCTACCACCAAGGTATAAATCGGAGCCTCATAAAGTTCATAAAGAGCAGCTAAAACCCTCTCCGCTCCAGCCAACGTAACTAACCAATCATGCACAAAAGCCAGATTTAAATTCATAGAAAAACTTCCTCAGAGTATTTTTCTTTCCTTAATTTCAAAACTTTGCTTAGAAAACTTAATAACAGAATTATCCGGTACATCAAATGTAACAACTACATTTGCCCCGATAACACAATTAGTTCCAATAGTCACTTTACCTAGAACTTTTGCCCCTGCTCCCAAAATCGTACTTCTTCTAATGCAAGGAAATCCATCTTGCTTGCCAATTCCTTTTATACCCAAGGTAACCTGATGATATATTATACAGTTTTCTTCCACAGTAACACCAGCTCCAATCACTATCCCCACTCCATGAATAATTATAATTCCTCCTTCTATATTCGCGCGATAATCAATGTCTATTCCATAAACAATTTAGATAATTCTTGATAAAATTAAAGGAATAATAGGAACTTTCAAAAGTTAGAAAAACCGAGAAACTCTATAAAAACATAACGCGTGAAATCCTCTATTAGAGAGTACTGCTTTAAGATAAGACACTTTATATCGCTCATCAAAAACTTCAAATCTTTTTTACAATTTCGATACAATTCTTTAAAAGCTTCTATCCACGTCATATTACCCCCTCATAAACAAAGACACTAATACCCTAATTCCTCAATCACACTTACCAACTTCTTAACAGAATTTTCCCATGTAAATCTCTTCACTCGCTTCAATCCTTTCGAAATCAACTCTTTCTGTAACACATCATCCTCCAAAACACATCTAATCCCATTAGCTATATCATCCACACTAAAAGGATTAATATAATAAGCAGCATCACCGCAAACTTCAGGCAAACTAGCCACATTAGAAACTATAACCGGAGTTCCACAAGCCATAGCCTCAAGAGGTGGTAAGCCAAAACCTTCATACACAGAAGGATAAATAAACAATTTAGCTCTCTGATACAGCTTAACCAATTCTTCATCTGTCAAATAACCTGTTATTTTAACATTAGAAAGATTTCTTATCAAAGCTTCGAGTTTAGAATTACGAAATATTTTACTTTGTTGTCCTACTATAAAAAGTGTATAATCATGTAAATTAAGTTTTTTAAAAGCATCAATCAACCTAAGCAAGTTTTTTCTAGGATCTAAAGAACCTACAGCTAGCACAATATTCTCTTTTTCTACACACGGATCATAAAAAAACTTCTCTGAAACAGCATTGTAAATAACAGTTATCCTTTCTGGGGATACACCTAAAAAGTTAACGATCTCTTCCCTTGAGAAATGACTAACAGTTAAAACTCTAAGAGAATTTTTAACTATCCTTGGAATAAGAAAACTATACCACTTTGCAAAAGAAGCGCTAAAACATTCAGGATAACGCAAAAACGCCAAATCATGAACAGTAACAATTTGATATCTCTTAAATAAAGGTGCTGTATTAGCCAAATTAAGAAGAAGTTTATTTCGTGAAGCTAAAGGCAAGTACAACTGTTCCCAAAACTGTCCGTTTAAGTATCCCTGCTTAACTACATAGTCTGTACTCAATTCTGAGTAAGATTCATTTAAAGGTACGTTTGGAGTTAGTAATTTTATACTCCTATTTATCAGGATTAACCTTTTAGAAAGTTCAAAAGCAAATCTTTGAACACCTGTAAGTTGCTGAGTTAAAAATCTACCGTTGATAACTACACCCATCGCCAAATCTTACCATAGCTTCTTTTATTTCATAAATGACATACAGCAAGATCAAAATAGTATAAGCATAGTATACTCGTGAGGAAAGTACATACAATACTCTATATGACTGAAATAGAAAAACTAAAAAGATTGGATAGAAAACAACACCCAAAAATGAACCTTTCTTGTAAGAAAAGTACATAATCTTGGATAACCAGCCTAATATAAAAGCTATAACTGGACTAAATATTCCCCAATCATAATACAGAACACCCCAGGCAGATTTATTATTATACTCAGGATTGGCAAAGTCTTCAAGCAAATCAACATATTCAATAGATGATTGCAATTGAATATGAAATAATTTATACAAAAATGATAAAGAATGGGGAAGAAAATCCACCAAGGGAACGAATTTATCAAATATAAGAAAACCATTATTAACAGTAGTAACAAAATACATAATAAGTCTATAAAATAGAAATTCTAAGGGAGTATAGGTAGAATTATAAGTCGGTGATAAATATGATCTAAATAACTCAGTTGCCCAAAGGACAAAAAACAAAAGAACAGCCATTGTCAGTAAATACTTTAATTTATAAGGTCTATACCTCAAATATACAAAAATCATTGGAATAAAGACTTCTATAAATGCCAGCCTTTCACCAAAAAAAACGACTCGAGGAATAGCTAAGATTAACGGTAAAAGAGAAAATAATAAATATCTTCTCTTTTTTAAGAAAAGATATAAAATCATGAATAAAATAGAAGCTGCTATCCCAAACTGTGTCAGAGTCGTTATTCCAGTTATCATACTTTCCTTTAGAAGTTCTCGGGTCTTATATGCTCCAAAAACAACGAATAATTGCAACACCTCTGGAAAGTTCACAAGAAACTTTCTAAACCAAACTAAATATCCAAGCACGCATAAAAATAACGATAAATAGGATAAAGTCATCCACTCACGTTTTATCATCAACATAACTCTATCAACTGGAGGAGACAACGAAAATTTAGGCGGCATTAAAACCCCCGCAATAAAAGAAAAAGTTAAAGTTAAATACCAAAACAACCCTTTAAAAGAAAGAATTTTAGATTCAGATGCAAAGTCCTGGACCAACTTATTAGGCACAACAATAAAGAGCATTAAAGCTAAGAAATTCCAGACAAGAACCTGAAATGCAGGGTTCGTTAGCAATAATAACAATCTCAAACTTCTACAATAAACACAAACTCTAATATTTAAACGTCTTTCTGGCATACTTAAACCCTTGAATAGCTCCTTTTAATCTTAAATAATATTTCCTAAACTTATAACCATCACATAGCAATATGTGAAGTAGCATACCTATAAAAGCCCTACCCAAATAATTAAGAGCGTAAGGTAATATACATAAATTTTTAAGCTTTATGTGTTTATTAAGTAAAGCTCCAAAGCCAAGAGCGTAAGAATAAACCTTTTCAAGATCTGGATTTCTTTTGTCAGGATGATAAACAAGAATATTAGAATTATAAAAAATCCTGTATTTATTAAATAAAGCTCTTAAAACTAAATCACCACTTTCTTCTGAAGCAAAAAAGGTGCCCACCCCCAAATTCTCATCAAATCCCCCTAAGCGGAGTAGAACATCTCTTTTCCAGAAGAGATTGAATTCTATAGTTCTCCTATAAAAATTGAAACAACTGACCTCTCCTGATACATCAGGGAAATTCAATAAAGCTGGTTTTTCTCTAACAGGATCCAACACCTTAACAGCTAAAGCGTCATAATCTTGATTTACACTAAAGAAAGTTAGCACTTTATCTAAGGTATTCTTAGATAAAAAAGAATCATCATCAGGAAAGTTTACATACTCTCCCATAGCGAATTTAAGCCCGTAATTCCTAGCTCTTGCAGCACCTTTAAAGTTAACCTTTAAGTGTTTTATTAAAAAACTCGTACTATACCTACCAATCACAGAACTAAGTCTTGAATCTTCATTTTGATCTACAATAATTACTTCTAAGGAAGTAAGAGGTATTGTTTGATATTTTATGCTGTTTAACAACCTATCTAACTCCCGAACCCTTCCAAGAGTAGGGATAACCAAAGAAAAAGTCTTTCTCAAGTTCCCCCCTTATTAAGACTTCCAGTGCTCTAAATTAACTCCAAGTAATTTCTCTACTTTTTCAATATCTTCTAAGTAAATGTTTAGTAATTCTCTTTTAATTTCCTTTGGCATATCTTTCTTTTTCAAAAGAATCTTTCTAAACGGTGCTTTGATGACATATGGAATTCGAGGGATTATTTTCTGAGACAAAGAGTTAGAAAGAAGAAAACCTATTAATTTATTCCTAGGTTCACCAGAGATATTTCTGACCTCAAAACCAGGCATAAAATCACTATCCACATCAAGAAATTCATAAAGTTCCTTAATAAAATCATGTGGTCGATGTTTCAAATCATCATAAAACATAACCTTTACATTAGCAAATGAATCCAAATAGGCCTCTAAGGCCTCAGAATAAAAACTAAGTTCTATATAAGGATTCTTAATCCCCCAAGGCTCTTCCTTACAAGTATAAGAATTGGTTACAATTATATTTACTGAATTGCTCTCACGACCCAGCTTTCTATAATACATATAGTGAGACCATGCTCTCTCAACAGGATTTCTAAGAATAACTATTATTTTAGGACTACCCAAATGCTTCTTTATAAGAGGAATCGCTCTTTTATAAAAATGAAAATAAGACGTACTAGCCTCTCCAATAGCTAAATGTTCAGTATTCACATCTGAAAAAAGCTTAACATAATCTTCCCAACTATTTACATGGTCTTCATTCCCTATTTGAGAAAAGTAATGTGGTTCCTTAATCGGACTCATATAAACTTGCGGGTGTTGATTTAACCAGTAATAGACAGACGTTGTTCCAGCCTTAGGAACTCCTACTATAAGAAAATTTGGCAGTTTCACCTATTACCTCCTTTTAAAATCCAAAAATCCATTTTCCAAAAATTTGCTTAACTTTCCAAGAGAAAATAATATTCCAAAATACCAAAGTCAATGTAGTGGAAAAGGCCGCTCCTAATATACCCAAGTATGGTATTAAAACAAAGTTCAAAGTCATATTAAGTAGCGCTCCTAACAGTATAACATTTCTATGAAAAGTTTGATATTGAGTCATTATTAGAATATAACCCACACTACCAGCCATAGCATTTATAAGTTGACCAAAAGATAAGACAATTAAAGACGATAAACCGTTTGTATATTCATTACCAAAGAACATCAATACTTCTTTCCCAAAAAGAATTACTATAGAAAATAAAATGAAAGAAATTATACTAACAAAGCGGGTAACATTCTTAGCAAAAAAGATCAACTCATCAGCTTTTCCTAGAGCCCAAAATTCTGCAAACTTAGGCGCAGCAACTGTGTTCACAGCTATTAGTACAATACTTACTAGTGTGGATATTCTTAAAGCTACACTATAAACGCCTACATCGCTCGACGGTAGGAAAATACCTAACATAATTATATCTGTCCATGCCATTAACATACTTGCAATACCTGATATAAATAATGGTAGTGAAAATCTTAAAATGTACCTATACAGTTCCAAAGTTAAATCACTAAATATAAATAATTCAACTCTGGAAAAAACCAACCAAGACGATACTGCTATAATCAAACAAAAAAATACTGCTATAGCATATGAAATAAAAGGCAATAAACTACCTAAATCATATTTAACATGATAAAGTAAACCTAAGCTTAAAAATGCACACAAAAACAAACCAGCTTGTTGAGAAAGCATATGCAGTAAAATCTTACTTATAGCTCTCAAACCTTCAGAGTGCAATCCCAGAAGAGCAAAAAAAGGAACAAGAAACGACAGAAAACGAAAGTAAGTCTCAAAATAAGGTTTATGAAAAACATAAATAGCCATATAGTTAGCTAAAAAATAAGTAATCAAGGAAATAATTAAAGAAAATAAGATAAGTAAAGTCAAGGAAGACACATATAATCTACTTAACAGAGAATACTTTTTCTTAGCCCAAGTTTCCGAAGCTAACTTTAAGAAAGTAGTATCCAAACCAAATTTTGCTATTGAACCTAATAATTGTAATATTACCAAAAATATCGAAAAATCACCCCAAACCTTAGGTCCAAAATTCCAAGAAACCACAAGCATAAATAAGTATCCCCCTAAAATTCCTAAGAGCCTTAAAAGTAAAGCAAGACCTGATTTAGACAGAACCTGACTCAGCCCTTCCATACTTTCATTTACCTTGTGCCCAAGCAATTAAAATACTCGCAACCTCCGGGCGGGAAAACTCTTTAGGGGGTTTCTTACCTTCTCTAAGCATTGTACGAACTTTGGTTCCGCTAAGGTGGATATGGACGTCTTTAGGATGAGGGCAAGTTTTCGAAGTTGCCATGTTTTCGCAAATAGTGCAATAGAAAGCGTGCTCAAATTTGAGTGGCTGAATTTCAAGTTCATCAACAAATTGGTCTACAAACTCTTGGGCTTCGTAGGTTCCATAGTAGTCACCAACCCCTGCGTGGTCTCGGCCTATTATCATATGAGTGCAGCCGTAGTTCTTGCGCATAAGCATGTGGTGAACCGCCTCCCTGGGGCCTGCGTAGTGCATCGGAGCCGGGAGAACGCTCAAATGTACCCGGTTTTTGTTAAAGTAGTTATTTATTAAAACCTCATAACACTTCATCCTTACTGGAGCAGGAATATCATCTTTCTTCGTTTCTCCGACAAGGGGGTGAATTAGAGCCCCATCCATTGTTTCAAGGGCACATTTTATTATATATTCGTGAGCCCTGTGAATGGGATTCCTCGTTTGAAAAGCAACTACTCTTTTCCATCCCTTCTCCTCAATCACTTTCCTAACCTGAGCAGGGTCCTGATAGTAGAACTCGTCAATACCTTCCCTAACGGGGCGGTTTACAAGGCGCAGAAGCTCACCACCTATGAAGTGATTACCAGCGCTTTTAACAAAAGCAACACCAGGATGGTTTTCATCCGTTGTTTTAAATACGTTCTCACAGTAGAAATCAAGGTCAAGCGTATATTTATCCTCAACAACAATTATTGCAATAGGACGGTTATGTTTATCGTAAATGGCGACTTCATCACCTACTTTCAAAGATTTCCAAAGCTCCTCATCAACAGGTAACACTATTGGAATAGACCATAGAAGACCGGAAGGAAGGTGTACATTTCTTATAACCTCTTCAGCCTCCTCTTTCGTCATAAAACCCTCAAGGGGAGAATACCCTCCTATAGCTATCATTTCACAGTGGCCCACATACCTATCACCAGCATAAATCTTGGGAAGGGATTCCATCTTTTTTAGAAGTTCCTCTCTTTCATCTGGCCCAGCTAGCCTGTTCACAAGTTTTCCACCGTGGGGTTTAATCACGATACCCTCCTCTTATCTTCTCCCTTTTATATAACCGTTAACGGTGAGAAAATTTACTATTTTGTCTACACACTCCTCAACGGTCATTTTGTCGGTTTCTACTATTATCTCCGGGTTTTCAGGCTCCTCGTAAGGGTCATCTATTCCGGTAAAGTTCTTTATCTGACCGGCCCTTGCCTTTTTGTAAAGTCCCTTCGGGTCCCTTTGCTCGCACACTTCAAGTGGACATTTAACGTAAACTTCTATGAAATCACCTTTATCAACAAGGTTCCGGACAAACTCCCTATCTCGCCTGTAAGGGGAAATAAAAGCCGTCAGAACAGCCACACCAGCATCCACGAAAAGCTTCGCAACCTCACCTATTCTACGGATATTTTCCCTTCTGTCTTCTTCTGAAAAGCCGAGGTCTTTATTGAGGCCCTGTCTTATGTTGTCTCCGTCTAAAACGTAGGTGTGGACACCCATCTCGTAAAGTTTTTCTTCCACTTTATGCGAGAGTGTAGACTTTCCAGAACCGGAAAGACCGGTAAACCAAAGGATAAAAGATTTATGCCCCTTTAGCCTTTCCCTATCTGCACGTGTAATTCTCCCTCTGTAGGATACGAGAATTTTCTCCTCCACTCAGGCGCCCCCTTTTTGTTTTAAAATTAGCAGCGAAATTATAACAGACATGAAGATAAAGGAAAGGGGGAGCCCTACCTTCAGAAAGTCCTTGAACCTGTAGTTACCGGGTCCGTAAACAAGCAGATTTGTCTGATAACCTACAGGAGTGGCAAAACTTGCCGAGGCCGCGTAGGCAACTACAAGGGCAAAAAGCTTGGGAGAGGCCCCCAAATTAGAGGCAACCGAAAGGGCTACCGGGAACACCATAGTTGCAGCGGCAACGTTTGTGACAAACTCTGTAAGTATGTTCGTTATAAGGTAAACGGCAACAAGCGCTCCCACAAGCCCCAGAGGTTCGGTTATAGAAACTATCATAGAGCCTATAACGGAAGAGAGACCACTCTTTTTTATCGCTATGCCGACGGCAAAGGAAAAGGCCGCAATCACTACAAGGTTCAGGTCTATGTTCTTCTTTATCTCGTTGTAAGTTGAAAGCCCAGAGATAACTAAAAGGGATATAAGAATAAGGAGAGAGGTAAACAGCGGGATTACCCCTAAGGCAGACATAATAAGCGCAACTATAAAGGCAAACAGAAAAAAGAGGGACTTCTTCTCTTTCAAAGTGTAAACTTCGTTAACTTTGTTAATTACAAAGAGGTCTGAAGAGTCTGCAACGCGGCTCCAGAAGTCTTTTCCTGCAAGAAGGAGTAAAAGGTCGCCGGGCTTTAAGACCATCTCTCCTATTTTTCCCTTTAACCTTTCGCCGTCTCGGTGAACGGCTAAAATGGCCGCGTCGAACCTGGCTCTGAAGTTGGTCTCTCTAACTTTCTTTCCTACAAGAGAGGAGTTAACCGGAACAAGGGCCTCAACAACTTCTATCCTCTCTCCGTGGAAGGGGGAACAGACAGCGGGGAGTGAAAGCCCTCCACTCTTTTTAACGAGTTCTACTATGCTCTCTGTATCGCCGGCGAATATGAGCGTATCACGCTCTTTTAGTATATCTTGAGGAGTAACCGGCGCTATTCTCTCCCCTCCCCTTATAATCTCAACGAGGAAGAGGCCTTTTAAGTTCCTGAGTCCGGCTTCGAGGACGCTCTTTCCGGCAAACGGAGAGCCCGGAGGTATAAAGGTCTCTACCAGGTACTCTCTACCGCTCCTTAAGAACTTAGAGAGGAGATCTTCTCTGTTTGGGAGAAGGCGCTTACCTACAGTAACCATGTAAAGAATTCCGGCAAGAACTGCAGGGACACCGGCCCAGGCAAAGTCAAATAGGTGGAAAGGCGGAAGCCCGGACTCTACGGCAAGAGCGTTAACGATTAAGTTGGTAGATGTCCCCACAAGGGTTGTTGTTCCGCCGAGAATAGCCGCGTAAGAGAGGGGGATTAAGAGTTTAGAAGGTGAAATCCTGTGACGTCTTCCCCATTCGTAGACGTAGGGCATTAGCGTGGCAACAACCGGGGTGTTGTTCAGAAAGGCAGAGAGGAGAGAGACAAGCCCCATCATTTTGGATAGGAAAAGGGGGTATTTACGCTCTTTACCGAGAAGGCGGGAAAAGAGGTACCCAGTGATTTCAAATTTTTTCATTGCCGAACTGACAACAAGTAGAAGCGCTATAGTAGCGACCTGTTCGTTGGAAAAGCCCGCAAGTGCTTCTCGAGGGGTTAAAACTCCGAAAACGACAAGCGCCGAAACAACGAAGAGAAAGGCGGCAGCCGGGTGGACCTTCTCTGTATAGAGAAGGTATATAAGAAGGATAAGCAGAAAAAGGAGGAGGAGAGCACTAAAGCTCATACCCCCCTCTATAGGCTATGAAGTAAGGGTTTAGAAGGTTTTCTTTGTTATAAAGAAGCGGTTTCCCCGTTTGCGCGTTTACGACTCTGCCGCCGGCTCCTTCAACAATAGCCTGACCGGCAGCTGTATCCCACTCCATGGTGGGCGCAAAACGGGGGTAGATGTCTGCCTTACCTTCTGCAACCATACAGAGCTTCAGCGAGCTTCCCACCGCAACAAACTCAACCCTCTCAAACTTACCCTTCAAACTCTCAACGAAACGCTCGGTCTCTTCTGAAAGGTGGGAGCGGGAAGCAACTACCCGAACAACGCCTTCTACCGGCGAAAAGAGGGGGAGCCTCTTCGGGCTACCCTCTGATTCAACTTTAAAGGCACCCTTCCCCACCCCGGCAAAGTAGGTAACCCCGAGGGCCGGAGCGTGAACAACTCCTAAAATGGGTTTTCCGTTTTCAATCAGGGCAACGTTAACGGTAAATTCACCGTTTCTCTTCAGGAACTCCTTCGTTCCGTCGAGGGGGTCTACAAGCCAGAACCGGCTCCACTGCCTCCTCTCTTCGTAGGGTATGTCTTTCCCCTCCTCGGAGAGAATCGGATAGCCGGTTTCCCGAAGGTAGTTCATGATAACCCTATGGGAGCGCAGGTCGGCTTCGGTTAATGGGGAACGGTCTTGCTTTTCCCAAACCTCGGTGGAGCCGCTGCCGTAAACGTCGAGAATTTCTTTTCCCGCATCGAGCGAAGCCTTTAAGGCAAGGTTTAGAAGCTCCTCCAACTTGAAACCTCCAGCACTATATTTGTGAGAGTAAACTTTAGGTAAAGGGGAGATGTTTCCTCAAAAGCACGTTGTTTATATCTACTTCCTCTGTTTTTTAGCACTTGCAGTTAAGGAGGTAAAGTCCCCTCTGTTCCCCTACCTCGGTTTAGCCACAATTTTAACCTTTTTAAGCTACACCGCAAGGTTTAAGTGGAAGGAGCTCATTCCCGGAACCGCAGCGGTGCTCACCCTGCTGGCCGCATCCCACTTTTTCCACAAAGGGGCAGAAGCTCCAAAGGTGGTGTGGATTAAAGAGTACAGGAATAAATACAAAGAGGCGATACTGAGCAACTGGAAGTTCGTATGGCTCAAAGAGGGAAGTTCAGTAGAGGTCGGAGATGAGATAGATGAGAAAGGGAAGGTCCTGAGAAAGGGAAGCGGCCTTGAGGCCCTCTCGCTGAAGCTCAGGTACAGGCTGTACAGAGAGCTTCAAAACGCCATAGACTACCCGGTCTCTTCGGTGGTGGGGGCGTGCACCCTCGGGGTAAGGTACGAGCTTCCCACCCCTCTAAGGGGCTACTTTGCACTCAGCGGCCTTTACCACTTCCTAGCAATCTCGGGGCTCCACGTGGGAATAGTGATAGGAGCCCTGGGCTGGCTGCTTAAACTGCTTAAAGTCCCGCGGCCCCTAACTTCTGCCTCACTCCTTGTCCTTCCCCTAATGCCGCTAACCGGGCTTCCCCCATCGGCCCTCAGGGCCTACCTGTTTATGCTCCTGATAGCCATAGGGTTAGAGGAGTTCCGAAAGATAACCCCCCTTTACCTCCTCGGCGTTGTGTTCCTGATAACCGTTCTACTGGGCAAGTTCAACCTGTCGGCGGCCCTCTCTTTCAGTGCGGTGGGAGGAATACTCCTGAGCGTGGAAGGAGAGGGAAGTAAACTAGAGAAGAGCTTCAAAGCCGCAATAGCCCCGGTTCTCTTCACGCTACCCATAGTGCTCGACATATTCGGAACGGTTAACCTCGCATCGTTCATCACAACCCCCGTTATCGGAGTCGTGTTCACCCCGTTCCTAATCTCCTCCTTCTTAAGCGAAGTAACCCTCTACAAAGTAGAGCTAATCAACCGGACCACAGAGCTCCTCGGCGAGGCCTTCATCCTGGGGACAAAAGCCTCCTTCTTTGCAACAAAGTGGGCGGTAATCCACTGCGAGCTCCCCCTGACCCTTGCAGCAACAACAATGCTCCTGTGCTTGGTTCTCGTCCTTGCAGGTAAGGTAAGGTGGGTTCTGGTTCCGCCGGCCCTGCTGCTGGTCTACTCGGTCCTCAATCAAACAGTTGTCACAGGGAAGGAGCTCCACCTAAAGGGCTGGAAGTTAAACTCCTTCCGGTTCATATCGACCGAAGGGCAGCGCTACAGAGAGTGTGAAATCTTCAGCACCTACGTTATGCCGGCAACGAGGAAGCTCCTATTCAGAAACAGGCTCATAGACGAGAGGCTAAAGTACCTCGAACACGGCTACGGCCGCAAAGGAAACAAGGGTAACAAGAGAAGTCAAGGAGAGCTTCAAAACCGCGCCAAAAAGCCCAAAAATTTGAAGTAAAATTGCTCCAGCAAAATTAAAGCGAGGAGATGGAAAATGCTCGAGCACCTTGGCTCATTTAAAAGGACCCACTACTGCGGAGAGATTTCCGAGAAGGACCTCGGGAAAGATGTGAAGGTAGCAGGCTGGGTCGATACAACCAGAGACCACGGAGGCGTTGTTTTTATAGACCTCAGGGACAGAACCGGGAAAGTCCAGGTGGTTTTCTCACCGGAAATTTCAAAAGAGCTGGTGGAGAAGGCCAAAAAGCTCCGCCACGAGTACGTTGTGGCCGTAGAGGGTGAAGTAAGAAGGAGGCCGGAAGGAACGGAAAATCCCAAACTCAAAACGGGGAACTACGAGATATACGCCAAGAAGCTCCAGATACTCAACCGCTCCCTCCCGCTGCCCTTCCCCATAGAGGACAACGTTAAGGTTAGCGAAGAGGTTAGGCTCAAGTACCGCTTCCTCGACCTGCGCAGACCGAAGATGGCAGAGAACCTACTGTTCCGACACAGGCTCTACCGGGTTGTAAGGGAGGTGTTCAACGAAGAAGGCTTCGTAGAGGTTGAAACGCCCTACTTAACAAAGAGTACCCCGGAAGGGGCAAGGGATTTCCTCGTTCCCAGCAGAATCTACCCGGGGAAGTTCTACGCCCTGCCCCAGTCGCCTCAGCTCTTTAAGCAGATTCTAATGGTTGCCGGCATAGACCGGTACTACCAGATAGCCAGGTGCTTCCGCGACGAAGACCTCAGGGCCGACAGGCAGCCCGAGTTCACCCAGATAGACTTCGAGATGTCGTTCGTTGCCGAAAGGGACGTTATGGCCGTTGCCGAGAAGTTCATAAGGAGGGCCTATAAAGAGCTCCTCGGCATAGAGATAGGAGAGATTCCCGTAATGACCTACGATGAAGCGATGAGCCGCTTCGGAACCGACAGGCCCGACACCCGCTTCGGCCTTGAGCTTAAAGAGATTACAGATATCGCAAAGCAGTGTAACTTTAAAGTCTTCAGGAGCGTTGCAGAGAAGGGCGGCATAGTTAAAGCTTTAAACTTTAAAGGTGGAGCCAAGCTCTCGAGGAAGGAGATAGACGAGCTGACAAAGTTCGTAGGGGTTTACGGTGCAAAGGGGCTCGCCTGGATAAAGGTGCTGCCCGACGGCCTGCAGTCTCCCATTGTGAAGTTCTTCACAGAAGGGGAGATGAACGAGATTCTGAAAAGGCTCGAAGCGGAAGTGGGAGACATTCTGTTCTTCGTTGCCGACAAACCAGAGGTTGTTAACGCGGCACTGGCAAACTTAAGGCTAAAGCTTGGGAAGATGGCGAACCTCATAGATGAAAGTAAAGTCAACATTCTGTGGGTTGTGGACTTCCCCATGTTTGAGTGGAACGAGGAAGAGGAACGGTGGGAAGCTCTCCACCACCCGTTTACGAGCCCGAAGGAGGAGGACATAGAGAAGCTCCTTGAAAACCCCGGCGCCGTCAGGGCAAGGGCCTACGATATGGTCTTAAACGGCGTTGAAATCGGGGGAGGCAGTATCCGTATCCACCGCGAGGACGTTCAAGAGAAAGTGTTTAAAGTAATAGGGCTCTCAGAGGAAGAGGCGAAAGAGCGGTTTGGCTTCCTCCTTGAAGCTCTAAAGTACGGTGCTCCTCCCCACGGAGGTATGGCCTTCGGGCTCGACAGGCTCTGTGCGATAATGAGGGGTGAGGAGTCGATAAGGGATGTTATAGCCTTCCCCAAAACCCAAAGGGGACAGTGTCTGCTCACCGGCGCACCGGACACCGTCCGGGAAGAGCAGCTCGATGAGCTTCACATAGAAGTAAAAACCAAAGAGGAGGGTGACTAACCCCTCCTCTCCTTTATATTTTCTAACCACTCCAGGAAAAGAGCAAGAAACACTCCAACAAAGATTCCTGAAATAAAACCGACTGTTACAATCAATTCTTTTTTCGGTTTAACAGGTTTATCAGATAAATAAAAACTTACTTCTTTAAAAGGAGCAAGAGAAGAAAGCTCGAGCTTCAATTCTTTTAATTGAGCTTTATACTCCACTATTGTAGTATCTAATTCCATCGGATTAAAACCAACAATTTTAAGTTTTCCTTCTTTTATTTGACTCTTAAGTTCATTAGCCAAGTTTTCCATATCCTTAATTTCTTTAGAATAACCTTCTATTTGGGCCATGAGTAACTCTCTTCTTTTCTTCATCTCTTGTCTTATAGAAGGAAGAGAAACAAGATATGCCAATAACTTAGAATCAAAATTCTTTAATACCTCTAGGCTTTCTCCCTCCTCAATCAAGGAGAAAACCCCTCTCATTTTCTCTAATTTAGGTACTCTAACTAAGGTAATTTTTTCTAAATCAGTTTTCTTCATCTTTAGAAGCTCAGAGAGCTTGCCATAATCCCCATTCTCCAAATAAGTATTAACAACATTGACAGCACTTTCAATCTGAAATGGAACAGAAGAGGAAATTGGATTAGAGAAATAGTGCTTAAGCTGGTAAACAGGCGGGGATAAGAAGGCAAAAGCGCAAGCTAAAGATACAAACAAAAGTGAAGACAAGACAATTAGTTTCTTTCTCTTCTTCAAAAGAAACCAAACTTCGTATAAGTCTATCTCATCTTCATAGCAATCTCTATTCCTCACCAGCAACAACCTCCTACAGAATTCTGACGAAGCGATTATAGCTCAAAACTTTCAAGACGGGCCGCAGTTTAAAGAGCTCAAAAAATTAGCCGGAAGGAACGTTGAGTTCACCGGAAAAGTGAACTTTCAAAAGTTAAAAGAGCTTCTCCAGAAGGCCAAGGCCTTCATATTCGCCGCCGAGGAGGACTTCGGCATAGCACCGGTAGAAGCCCAGGCCTGCGGCGTTCCCGTTATAGCCTACGGCAAAGGCGGAGCCTTAGAGACGGTGGTAAAAGATAAAACCGGCATCTTCTTCCACAGCCAAACCCCCCGGGCCGTAGCCGAAGCCGTTAAAGAGTTTGAGCAGAAAGAGGAGCTGTTTGACCCGAGGGTAATCAAGAAAAACGCAGAGAGGTTCTCGGCCAGCAGGTTCAGAAGGGAGATTAAGGAGTTTATACTGGAAAAAGTGGAAGAGTTTAAAGGGGAGGCGCTGCCTCCCCGAGGCTAAGACCTGAGAAATTTCAGGTTCTCAAGGTCTTCAAGGAGAGATTGAAGGTCTTCCTCATGCTCCATCTCGTCGGTCATTATCTGAACGGCAAGGTTGTAGGTAACCGGGTCTATATCCTTTGTAAAACTGATGATTTGGTTGTAGACCTCTATGGCGCACTGCTCTCCTTTAATATTCTGCTCGAGAATCCTCCTTACAAAGGGGTCTTCCGGAGCGTCGTAACCGCAGTTTGTGAGCTCGAACCACCGCTTGGGGGTGAGAATGGGCGTCCCCCCGAGCTCAAGGATTCTCATAACGAGCATATCGGCGTGGCGGAGTTCATCTGCGGCGTGTTGAACGAGCTCTGCCTCTACTGCAGATTTCATAGGCCCCTTCACAACCTTTGAGCCTATCCAGTACTGATAGTAGGCAAGCCACTCATCTGCAAGAGCTCTGTTTAAAAGTTCAACGATTTTGTCTGCGTGCTCTCCAACGAGCTCGCGGGCCTTAGTTCCCATAGTATCCTCCGGATATGATTTCTACATTTAAAGCTATTTCATCTGCAATCTACTTGCAACTACATTTGGCCCTACGAATAAACTCCTCAACCTTACCGGGGTCCTTCCTACCGGGCGACAGCTCAACACCGCTACAAACGTCTACGGCATAAGGATTCACGGTTTCCACAGCATCAACCACGTTCAAAGGATTCAAGCCCCCCGAGAGAATAAGGGGAAGCTCGGGGTAACGCTCCTTAACGGCAACCGCTATCTCCCAGTTAAAGGGTTTCCCCGTTCCCCCGTAAACCTTGGTATCGTAAGTATCAAGGAGAATGGCCCTCACCTTACCGATGTAAGGCTCCACGGCCGATATCTCCTCCTTGGAGCGGAACCTGAAGACCTTTATCACCCTGTTGGGACCAACGTAGTCACAATCTTCGGGCGTTTCATCTCCGTGTAACTGGGCAAAGTCAAGGTGGGCGTAACTGAGTATCTCGAGGATACTCCTCGGGTCTTCGTTTACAAACACTCCAACTTTAGTAACAAAGGGGGGAAGTTGAGCGGTTATAGACCTAACCTCCTTTGCGCTAACGTAGCGCTTACTTCCCTTGTAGATGATAAAGCCTACGGCATCTGCACCGGAGCCAACGGCACTTAAAGCATCGGTGAGGTTAGTTATTCCGCACACCTTTACCTTCACCAAGCTGCACCTCCCGTTTCCACTGAGCTTTAGAGCAGTATAGCCCATTATCTGGACAGCGGAAAATCGCAGAAATATGTTAGGGTTGACTGGCAGCGTTAAAGGCTTGATATTCTCTCCAAAACAGTCTAAGGAGTGGCAGATGTTTGAATCTCAAGTTCCAATGAAGAGGTGCTCTTTCTGCGGTAGGGAGCAGTCTAAGGTTGAAGCCCTCATTTCCGGCCCCGGAGGGGTTGCAATATGTAACTACTGCGTAGATGAGTGTTACGAGCTCATCCACGGAGAGAAGCAGAAGAAGGGAGCTCCCGTAAAGATAGACAAGCTCCCCACCCCTAAAGAGATAAAGGAGTTCCTCGACCAGTACGTAATCGGGCAAGAAGAGGCCAAGAAGGTTCTCTCCGTTGCCGTTTACAACCACTACAAGAGAATCATGTCGGGCGGCAGCGTAGACGACGTTGAGCTGGAAAAGAGCAACATCCTGCTAATCGGTCCGACGGGCTCGGGAAAAACCCTGCTCGCAAGGTCGCTCGCAAAACTCCTCGACGTCCCCTTTGCAATAGCAGACGCAACAACACTAACCGAAGCCGGATACGTAGGTGAAGACGTTGAGAACATACTCCTGAGACTCATTCAGGCGGCCGACTACGACATCGAGAAAGCAGAGAGGGGAATAATTTACATAGACGAGATAGACAAAATCGCCCGTAAAAGTGAAAACCCCTCTATAACCAGGGATGTTTCCGGAGAGGGCGTTCAGCAGGCACTGCTGAAGATTCTCGAGGGAACCGTTGCAAACGTTCCCCCTCAAGGAGGGAGAAAACACCCCCACCAGCAGTACATCCAGATAGATACTTCAAACATCCTGTTTATCTGCGGCGGAGCCTTTGTGGGGCTCGAAGACATAATCGCCAGGAGAATAGGCAAGGGAGCCATGGGCTTTACGGCCGACGTAGACAAGAAGAAGATGGAGAGGGACGAGCTTCTCAAGTACGTAGAGCCCGATGACCTGGTTAAGTTCGGCCTCATCCCGGAGCTCATAGGAAGGCTCCCGGTAATAGCCACCCTGAAAGAGCTCAAGGAAGAAGACCTTGTGAGAGTCCTTACAGAGCCTAAAAACGCCCTTGTTAAGCAGTACAAGAAGCTCCTGGAGATGGAGGGCGTAGAGCTCGTATTCACAGAAGAAGCCCTCAGGGAGATTGCAAGGGAGGCAATCAGACGCAAAACTGGAGCAAGGGGCCTGAGGGCGATAATGGAGAAGCTGATGACCGACGTTATGTTCGAAGTTCCAACGAGGAAGGACATAAAGAAAGTTATAATTGACGCAGAAGCCGTTAAAACGGGGAAACCCAAGTACGAACTAACAAAAGCGTCTTAAAGGGGGTGACGTTGAGGAGGCTTCTCATCGCCGGCAACTGGAAAATGCACAAAACCGTGCCAGAGGCAGTAGAGCTGGTAAGGGAGCTCAAAGAGCTCGTAAAAGACGTTACAGACAGGGACATTCTGGTATGCCCGCCCTTTACCGCCCTTTACCCGGTATCCCAGGAGCTCAAAGGGAGCAACATCTACCTGGGTGGGCAGAACATGTTCTACGAGGAGGAGGGAGCGTTTACCGGAGAGATTTCCCCCCTCATGTTAAAAGATGTAGGGTGCCGTTTTGTAATACTGGGCCACTCTGAGAGGCGCCACATCTTTAAAGAGGACGACCGGCTGATAAACAAGAAAGTGCTCTCTGCAGTAGAGCACGGCCTTACGCCGATTCTGTGCGTAGGTGAGACCCTACAAGAGCGAGAAAGCGGCAGGACCAAGGAAGTTGTAAAAAAACAGGTTGTAGAAGGCTTGAAAGGCCTAACCCCAGAAAGCGAATTCGTTATAGCCTACGAGCCGGTTTGGGCCATAGGAACCGGTAGAACAGCAACCCCGGAGCTCGCCCAAGAAGTTCACGAGTTCATAAGGAACACCCTGAAGGAGCTCTTCGGCAGTGAGAAGGCGGAAACCGTGAGGATACTCTACGGCGGCAGCGTAAAGCCCAACAACGCCGCAGGCCTTCTAAAGATGCCCGACATAGACGGAGCCCTTGTAGGCGGTGCGAGCCTTAAAGCTGAAAGCTTTTCCCAGATAGTGAAGGCACTCTAAATATAAAAACAGGGGGAAAAGGGTGAGAATTCTCGTAACCGGAGGAGCCGGCTACATAGGGAGCCACACGGTAGAGCTTCTGGGCCGCAAAGGCCACATCGTTTTGACCGTAGACAACCTCTCACGGGGCCACAGGGAAGCGGTCCTTTTCGGAGAGCTGGCAGAGGTTGACCTCTCTGAAAAGGAGAAGTTGAAAGAGCTCATAAACAGCTTCCGCCCCGACGCCGTAATCCACTTTGCCGCCTTCATAGAGGTAGGAGAGTCTGTAAAAGACCCGAAGAGCTTCTACCGGAACAATACCTGTAACGCCCTGAACCTCCTTGAAGCGGTGGTTGAGTCTGGGGTTAAAAACTTCATTTTCTCCTCAACTGCGGCCGTCTACGGCAACCCCCAAAAGGTTCCGATTCCCGAAGAGCACCCGAAAAACCCGATAAACCCCTACGGAGCTTCAAAACTCGCAGTAGAGAGGATGCTCCAAGACTTCCACACCGCTTACGGTCTAAACTACGTAGCTCTCCGGTACTTCAACGCCGCAGGTGCAGACCCGAAAGGGCGGATAGGCGAGAGCCACAACCCCGAAACCCACCTGATACCCCTGATACTGAAGGCTGCCAAGGGGGAGAGGGACTCTTTCAAGATTTTCGGCACCGACTACCCGACACCCGACGGCACCTGCATAAGGGACTTTATCCACGTGTGTGACCTTGCAGAGGCCCACCTAAAGGCCCTTGAGTACCTTGCAGAAGGGGGCGAAAGCTGTGCCCTAAACTGCGGCTACGGCACCGGCCACTCCGTTAAAGAGGTGGTTGAAACCGCCAAACGGGTAACCGGCAGGGAGTTTAAAGTTGAGGAGGCTCCCAGGCGACCGGGAGACCCGCCGATTCTGGTTGCAGACACCCGAAGGATAGAGGAGAAACTGAACTGGAAGCCGAAATTTAACGACCTTGAGTATATAATCCAAACTGCTTGGAACTGGGAACTGAACAGGAGGTTTTAAGATGTTTACAGCCCTGCTGATATTCCACGCCTTCATAGCGCTGCTGCTCATAATTGTTGTGATTATCCAGCCCGGGCAGGCCGAGGGGGGAGTTGCAATGATGGGAGGAAGCTCCACAGGCTCTGCCTTCGGCGCCGAAACGGGAGCGGTTCTCACAAAAACAACCGCCGTGCTCGGGGCAATTTTCATGCTCAACTCACTGATACTGGCGGTGGTAGGTCCCCACTTTATGAACCAGTCGTCGGTTGTTGAAAAAGTTATAAAGGAGCAACAGCACAAGGGGAAAAAGTAATGAAGAGGTTTTACGGACTCCTCACCGTCCTGCTCTCGGCCTCCCTTCTGATTGTCGGCTGCGGGAAGAAAGAAGCACCGACGACCTCCTACCGGGAAACGGCCAACCGGGTGGTTACCCACGCCTACTTCTCCCCCCGGGGCGGCTGCACAAAGGCCATAGTGGAGCAGATAAAGCGAAGCCACAAAACCATAGACATAGCCATCTACTCCTTCACAAGCAAGAAGATAGCCAAGGCCCTGATAGACGCCCACAGAAGGGGCGTAAGGGTGCGGGTGATTATCGACTACGGCAACGGTAAATCCCGCTACTGCGTAGGACCTCTCCTCGAAAAAGAGGGAATTGAGGTCCGGTACAAGAAGGGAAGCGGCGGCGGACTGATGCACAACAAGTACGCCGTATACGACGGTAAAGTGGTTTCAACCGGAAGCTTCAACTGGACGGCAAACGCCGAGAAGAGGAACGACGAGAACCTTGTAGTAATCGAAAACGACCCCTCACTGGTTAAAGCCTACGAGGCCAACTTCAGAAAGCTCTGGAGACTTGCGGGGTTAACAAATTGAGCCTTGAAAAGGCAAAGGAGCGCTTCTTTAAAGAGATAGAGCGGGCAAAGGAGCTTCACACCCGAAAAGAGACCGGCTTCGAGGTGGCCCAGCAGCTTAAAAAGGCCCTCGACCAGCTCCTAAAACCGGCATTCAAGGAGTTCTTCGGCAGGTGGGAGATACCCGCTGCACTCCTTGCCCTGGGCGGCTACGGCAGGGGCGAGCTGAACTTCCACTCCGACATAGACGTTAACCTCATATACGACGGGCACCTAACGGAGAGCCACAGGGAGGACGTTGAGGCCTTCTACTACTTCCTCCTCTCCCTAAAAAAGGACCTCGGCTTTGCTCCAAGAAGCATTAAAGAGGCCCTGGAGCTTGCCCAGAGCGACCTTTCGATATTCACAAACCTCCTCCAGAGGCGGTTCCTCGCAGGCAGCCGAGAGGTTGAAAGGAGCTTCACAAAGCAGTTCAACCGCTTCGTAAAGGAAAACCGGGAAGCCCTGGTCAACGAAATCCAAGCAGCAAGGAGCGAGCGCTACAGGCGGTTCTACGGAACGGTTTACTACCAAGAGCCCAACGTAAAGGAGAGCAAAGGGGGCCTCCGAGACCTCCACGAGGCATTCTGGGTTGCGAAGATAGTCTTCGGAATAGAGGGGTACTCGGGCTTCCTCGACAGGAAAATACTCGACAGGAAGAACTTCAGGGAAGTCATATCGGCCTACGACTTCATGCTCCAGGTGAGGAACCAGCTCCACCTGCTTTCGGGCAGGCGCAGCGACATACTCTCCTTTGAGATGCAGCCCCAGGTTGCCAAACACTTCGGCTTCCCGGAAAAGAGAAAAGGTGTAGAGCTCTTCATGAAGAGCTACTTCAACGCCGCCATAGACCTCTCGGTCATAACCAAAGAGGTGATAAAGGCGGCCAAAGAGGAGCTATCGAGGAAGAAGAAGAGCTTCTCCCTCAAAAGCCTACTCGGAACAAGGGAAGAAATCGGAGAGTTCTTCGTAGAGAACAACTCCCTGTTTGTGAAGGAGGAGTTTGAAAGCGTACTTCTAAAAGAGCCCGAGCTGGTCCTCAAAGGGTTCAAGATAGTCCAGGAAAAGGGGGTAGAGCTTTCGGCATCGGCCTTTTCCCTCTTTAAACTGGCGGCGGAGAGCAACAGGGAGAGGTTTAGGGAAGAGAGGGTACTCGGGCTCTTCAGGGAGATTCTCACCCGCAGGGAAAGGCTCTCCTACACCCTGGAGCTGATGCACGACACAAAGGTGCTGGGGGCCCTAATCCCCGACTTTGAAAGGCTCAGGGGCCACTTCCAGTACGACACGTACCACAAGTTCACAACCGACATCCACTCAATCCTGACAGTTAGGGAGCTCGAGAAGCTTGCGGAGAAGGGAACCGCGGGAACACCGGTAAAGGAGAAACAGCAGCTCTCCCAAATCCTGCAGGACCTCGACTCGCCCCACCTGCTCTTCATAGCCGCACTTTTCCACGACATAGGGAAGGGTAAACCGGGCAGGCACGAGTTTGTCGGGGCAAGCCTCACAAGGCGTTACATGGAGGAGATGGGGTTCTCGGAGCAGGAGACGGAGGAGGTCTGCTGGCTCGTGAGGAACCACCTGCTCATGTCCCACGTTGCCTTCAGGCGGGACATATCCGACCCCAAACTGGTTGAGCAGTTTAAGAACGAGTGCCAAACAGAGGAGAGGCTGAAGAAGCTCTTCCTGCTGACCTACGCCGACATAAAAGCTGTTGGGCCGGGAGCGTGGGACAACTGGAAAAGCTCCCTGTTGTGGCGGCTCTACAGGGGAGCTCTTGCCCTCTTCCAGGCCGACAAAGGGATAGAGCAGCTCATACTTCAGAAGCTCCAAAGGCGCAAGGAGAAGGTAAAGGAGCTTTTGAAGGGGAAAATCCGTCCGGAATCGGTTGAGCGGTTCTTCGAAAACGCCGACAGGGACTACCTGATAACCTACTCCTCCGAAGAGATAGCAAAGCACATGCTCCTCATGAAAGAGATAAAGCGGGAAGGGCTCGAATACAAAACCTACCACGAGAGCTTCCCCGACATCGGCTACACAAAAATAGTGATAGTCACCAAGTACCGCAGAGGGCTCTTCAACAAGGTGGCGGGCATCTTCTCCTACCTGGGAATCAACATAAAGGGGGCCAACATAAACAAGGCGATAGAGGACGACTGCGAGTGTATGGTCTACACGATTCAGGTCTCAACGGTTGCAGGCGAAGCCCTGCCGTGCGAGAAGGTGGAAGAGTTTGAGCAGGTGCTAAAGGCCTTCTACGAAGGGAAGTTCAAGGTGGAAGAGCTCGGAGAGCTCCTGAAGCCGAAAACCTTCAGAAGGAGCGTTCCGCTGCCGGAAACAAAAGTTAAGGTAGACAACGAAACGAGCGACAAGTACACCATAGTGGAGGTCTCCACCCACGACAGGCTGGGCGTTCTCTACACAATAACGAAGGTGCTCCTTGAAGAGCAGACAAGGCTCAGACGGGCGATAATAACCACCGAGGGCAACAGGGTCATAGACAGCTTCTACATAACCGACATGGACTACAAGAAAGTTACCGACCCTCAGAAGCTCCTGCGGATAAAGGAGCGGATTGTTGAGGCCCTTTCCCCGAAACCTTAACCGCACAGTCAAGCTGAGCAGACTCCCCCGGCTTCAAAACCCTCACCACCCACCTTACAAAACGGACGCTCTCCGGTGAAAGCCGAGTACAGGGCTTGTAGTCGAGGCCGTCTCGGGAGCAGTAAGGTTTGCCGGTGAAGCTCTCGGCAACGGGAACAGTCAAAGGTGGGAGCTTCAGCTCAACCACAACGTCCCTCACCGGGTAGTTAAAGGGGTTCTTAACTTCAACCCTGTAAAGGAGGGTTGAGCCTACCGGAACCTTCTCCGGCAGGGGTTTAAGCTCCCCGCCACTAACGAGGAAGGTTTTGGTATCAAGCCTCAAACCACCGGCCGCCGCCGGCAGGGCAGCAAACAGGAGCAAAAGGCTAAACAACCACAACCGCACCGCCCCTCCTTTCGTCTCCCGCACCTTTCAGCCCCCTAACAACCGCCTGAACGCCCCCGAAGAAGAGGTTCTTTGAGCGAAAGAGGGAGAGTTTATAGTGGCGTTTAACGGCCTCTACGATCTCCTCGGGGAAGCCGGGCTCCATGAAAACCTCACCCTTTTCGTAGTGGAGCCGCGGCAGGGAAACCGCCTCATCTACGGGAAGGCCGAGGGCCAGGTAGTTAACCAGAACCTCTACAATGGCGCTCCTAATCCGGTTGCTGCCGGCACTTCCCAGCAGGAGCTCCGGCCCGCCGCCAGACAGAACCGCAGTGGGAGCCATCATGGAAGGCAGCCTCACGTAGGGAGGCCAACGGAAGAAGCCCTTGGGGTTCAAATCCTCCTCGCCGAGCATGTTGTTCAGCATAACCCCTATGCCGTCAACAACCACCCCGGAGCCCTCGCCGTTGGTTGTTGTAACGGAGGCACCGTTACCCTCGGCATCGAGAACGCTTATGTGGGTTGTGTTACCCCAGAGGTTCAATCTCCTCTTAAAGAGCCGGCCGTAACTCTCCACAAGGTCTTCTGCAAAGGGAAATCCGTTAAGCTCGTGGAGGTTTTCGTCCACCTGCTCTTTTCGGAACTTCTCCGTGGTGGCCATGGCCTCAATAAGGGCACCTGCGTAAAGGGGAGTTCCCCAGCCGTCAAACTCAACAGAGTTTAAAAGGCCAAGGGTGAAAGCTATCAGAACCCCTCCGGAGGAGGGAGGAGGGTTGGTAAGGAGCTCCCTTCCCCCGAACTTGAAAGAGAGGGGCTTACGCTCTACAACTTTGTACCGGGCCAGGTCCTCCTTGCGGATGTGGCCGCCGCGGCTAACGGAGAGGGCCTCTATACGGTCGGCAACGTCCCCTTCGTAGAATAGCCACTGGCCCTCATCGGCAAGGGCTTCAAGGAAACCGGCGTAGTCGGGGTTTCTAAAAGTTGTCTTGGAGTCTATGAGCTTCCCGCCTGGAGCGTAGAGCCTACGGGCCTCGGGGGTGGCCATGAAAATCGGCTCAAGGAGCTTCACAAAGGAGGCCTGAAGCTCAGAAAGCCTTACACCCTTTTTAGCATACTCAATAGCGGGCTGCAGAACCTCCCTTAACGGCAACCTACCCAGCTCGCTGTGAACTCTTAAAAGCCCCGCAACAAAGCCGGGAACGGCAACCGAGGCCATACCTATGTGGAACTCCTGAACGGCGTCGCCGAAGTCAACCAGAACCGGGTAAAAGTCGGGGCTTTCCGACCTTACCGGGGGAACGTCAACGAAAAAGTCGTAAAGCACAGGCGCTCCGGAAGCGGGAACGGCAAGGAGGAAACCTCCGCCCCCTGCAGAGGTCAGAGCCGGCTCGGCCATGGGAGCGGCAAAACAGGCGGCAACTGCAGCGTCGAAAGCGTTCCCTCCGGCCCTTAAAACCTCCGCTCCGGCCTCTGCCGTGAGCCTGTCGCCGGCAGCAACAACGCCTCTCACCTAAACCTCCACCACGGTGTAGTTGAAAACGGGCCCGAAGTCCCTGCCGTTGAAGCTCCTGAGCTGAAGCTCGGCTCCGGTAGGGCGGGAAACAAGGTCAACGAGAACCTTAGCACCCTCCCTCAGGGAGTTAAATCGCTTTCCGTAAAGGGTAACAAGCCTTAAAAGCTCCCTTCCGACGGTTGTCACCCCGTCCTTCGAGATAAACCTGCCCGTAAGGCCGTGCCTTGCCGCGTTCCACCTGTTCTGAAGGTGAACCTGGTGAAACTCCCTTTCAACCCCTTCCTCCATAAAGAGGGAGGCCACCATAACGGCCAGAGAAACTATACCCCTTATCCGGGAAAAATCGGAAACCGAGTCGCACACCCTCAGCTCAACGGTCCCCAAGTCGGGCCTGGGGCGAACGTCCCACCAGATATCCTTAAGGGAGTCAACCGTTTTGCTCTCTTTTAGAACCGAAAAGAGCTCAACAAACTCGCCGTAAGAGTCAAACTGCTGGGGCACACCGGCCCTGGGTAGCTGCTCAAAGAGCTTGCTCCTGTAGGAGTAAATCCCGGTGTTCCTTCCCCTGAAAAAGGGGGATGAGGCCGAAAGGGCAAGGAAAAGGGGCGAGAACTTCACAAAGGCGTTGTAGGCGTTTAGGGCCGTCTGCTCATCGGGGAACCCAACGTGAACGTGAAGGCCGTATATGAGGAAGTTCCTTAGAACCTCCTGAAACTCCTCAAGGAGCTTCAAGTAGCGCTCAGAAGGCGTCACGTTAACCTCTTCGGGCCTTGCAAAGGGGTGGGTGCCCGAAGCGGCAACTACAAAGCCGAGCTCCTTTCCCAAGTGGGCAACGGCCAAAACCTCCTTTGTGAGCTCGGAAACGGCCTCATCCGGGGAGCTGTGAACCCCCGTAACGAACTCCGCCATGGAGTCGAGGAACTCCCTTTGAAGGCGGGGAGAGGTATAGCGGGAGAAGAGTTCCCCGGCAATACCCTTCAGGGCAAAAGTCTCCGGGTCGAGGAGCTGAACCTCAAGCTCTATGCCCACGGTAAGGGGCCGTGAGGGGTTAAAGCGCAAAAACTACCTCTGAATCGCGG
Source organism: Thermovibrio ammonificans HB-1 (assembly GCF_000185805.1). Taxonomy (NCBI): domain Bacteria; kingdom Pseudomonadati; phylum Aquificota; class Aquificia; order Desulfurobacteriales; family Desulfurobacteriaceae; genus Thermovibrio; species Thermovibrio ammonificans. The sequence continues at coordinate 598,152 of NC_014926.1, read as the reverse complement.
TTTAAATTTTAAAGATATCTTCCAGAAGGTCCTCTTCAACCTCGTGGGGCAGCCCCTTAGAGATTACAGAAGAGATGAGGGAAGTGGCCACTATTATCAGCAGAAGCGCAACGTAGGTCTCCTCGTCTATAAGGCCCGAGTTGAGACCGAATATGGAGGCCACAATCCCAAAGGTGAGCCTCATGTTGAAAAAGAGACCGGCAAGCTTGTAAACGGCCCCCTTAAAGAGGCTCGCCGTGGCAAAAACCGTTCCGGCGTACTTGGTCAGAAAGGCGATGCTCCCCAAAAACAGCGAAAGGAGGATAACCTTAGGCGAAACAACGGAGAGCTTAACAGAGTACCCCGCCTTAAAGAAGAAAAACGGGGCGAGGAAGCCAAAGATTATGGCCCTTATCTTCTTCTCTATGAGGCGGTCCTTCTTGAAGAGCTCGGCAAAGAAGATGCCGGTTGTAAACGCAAGAACCGCCTCGTTGATGTGAACAGTTTCCGAGAGGAAGCCCAAGGCTATCAGCACCAGTATTATGAAGCGGGTCTTAAACTCAATCTGGTTGCCGGCGTACCTGTTGAAGAGCCTCTCTCCCCAACGGGGGAGCCTCACAAGCAGGAGAACCAGCGAAACGGCAAAGAGGAGGTTGTAGAGGTTTATTCCCTCAAAGAGGAAGCTCATAGTGAGCATACTCGAGATATCCACTATCATGGCGGCGGCAAGAAGGGTCTGCCCCGTGGGATACTTCAGTATCCCCTTCTCCTTCAAAAGGGGGTAAACAAGGGCAAGGGATGTTGTGGAGAGGGCTATTCCTATAAGGAGGGAGGCCTTGGGCGAGTAGCCCAGTATAAAGTGGGCCACCACCGAAACGACCAGAAGGGGGAAGAAGTAAGAAGACGCACCGATGAATAGGCTCTTCAGGAAGTTCCTCTTCATAAGCTCCGGGTCGGTTTCAAGGCCGGCAAAGAACATAAGCCCCAAGAGCCCCAAGTTGGCAAGAAACTCCATCCAGCCAAGGTCTCCGAGGTCTAAAAAGTTTGAGGCAAAGGTGCCGGCGAGAATCTCAAAGATGGATGAAGAAAAACCCACCTCCATGGCACCGATACCGGCGACAATTATGAGAAGGCTTACAATTAGACTCTCGGTCTGAATCTTCACCCTAACCTCCTACCCCGAACCGGTTAGAGAAGATTACCACGGAGAGAAAAGATGAGGAACTTTAAACTGACCGTTGAGTACCTGGGAACGAACTACTACGGCTGGCAGTTCCTCCCCGACAAACCGACCGTTCAAGGAGAGATTATCAGGTGTCTGGAAACGGTTCTGCGGCACCCGGTTAAACTGATTGGGGCAAGCAGAACCGACGCGGGAGTTCACGCAAGGGGCCAGGTTGCAAACTTCTTAACGGCAAAGGAGGTCAGCTGCGAGAAGCTCCTATCGGCCCTGAACGGACTGCTACCTCCGGACATAAGGGTAAAGGAAGTAGAAGAAGTGCCCCTTGAGTTCCACGCAAGGAGAAGCGCCCGGGGCAAGCTGTACCGATACAGGCTCTTCATACGGGACGTGCCGAGCCCCTTTGAGTTCAGAAGGAGCTGGTACCTGCGGAGAACCCTATCGGTAGAGCCTATGAGGGAAGCCACCCAGTTCCTGGTGGGAACCCACGACTTCACAACCTTCTCAAAGAGTGAGCGGAAAAGAGAGGTAAATCCGATAAGAACTATTGATAAAATAGAAATTACCAATAAGGAGTGGGAAGAGGGGGTACTGGTAGAGCTCCTCTTCACGGGCCGCTCCTTCCTGAGGCACATGGTAAGGGTGATAGTTGCAACACTGGTAAAGGTGGGAACAGGGGAGGTTAAACCCCAAGAGGTGAAGGAGATGCTACAGGCAAAAGACAGGAGCAGAGCCCCCTTCCTGGCACCTCCCGACGGCCTCTACCTTGAAAGAGTCTTCTATGACGACTATCCTTACTGAAAACAATTTCCAATTAGGAAGAGGTGGAGATGGCAAAGTTTGTAACGCTCGTAATCCTCGACGGCTTCGGCTACAGCCCGAGGAAAGAGGGTAACGCCATAGCGCTCGCCAATACGCCGTTCTGGGACTACCTGTGGGAGACCTACCCTCACGGGCTCCTGAAAGCCTCCGGTGAGGCCGTGGGCCTTCCGGAAGGGCAGATGGGTAACTCCGAAGTGGGCCACACGAACATAGGGGCTGGAAGGATAGTGTGGCAGGACATAGTCCGCATAACCAAGGCGATGGAGAGGGGCGAATTCCTGAAAAACCCCGTAATAGTTAAAGCCGTAGAAACGGCCAAAGAGAAGGGGAAGAAGCTCCACTTCATAGGACTCCTCTCCGACGGCGGCGTTCACAGCCACATAAAACACCTCTTCGGACTGCTCGACGCGGCCAAGGCGCTGGGCGCTCCGAAGGTGTGCGTTCACGCCATACTCGACGGCAGGGACACACCTCCCAAAAGCGCCGAACCCTACCTGAAAGCCCTACTGGAGAAACTGAAAGAGGTGGGCAACGGAAAGGTTGCCACAATGGGGGGCCGCTACTACTACATGGACAGGGATAAAAGGTGGCAGAGAACGGAGAAAGCCTATAACGCAATGGTTCTCGGCGAAGGGTTCAGGTGCACCGACCCGATAAAGGCCCTCCACGACGCCTACGCCCGGGGAGAAACCGACGAGTTTGTTAAGCCCTACGTTATAAACCCCGACTGTCTCGTTGAAGAGGGAGATGTTCTCTTCTTCTTCAACTTCAGGGCAGACAGGATGAGACAGATAGTTGCAGCCCTCGGCCTAAAGGACTTTAACGGGTTTAAAAGGAAAAAGTGGCCTCAACCTTCCTACCTGGCAACCATGACCCTGTACGACGAAACATTCCCGTTCGACGTTGCATTTCCCCCTCAGGAACTCAAAAACGTTCTGGGGGAGGTTATATCCAAACTGGGCTACAAACAGCTGCGAATAGCGGAGACCGAAAAGTACGCCCACGTAACCTACTTTTTCAACGGCGGCAGGGAAGAGCCGTTTCCGGGGGAAGACAGAATACTCGTTCCGTCTCCGAAAGTGGCCACCTACGACCTTAAGCCGGAGATGAGCGCTCCGGAAGTTACAGAGAAGGTGGTGGAGCGGATAAAGAGCGGCGAGTACAAGCTCGTAGTTCTCAACTACGCAAACCCCGACATGGTGGGCCATACGGGTAACCTTCAGGCAACGATAAAGGCTATAGAGACCGTAGACTCCTGCCTGAAGCAGGTTGTAAAGGCCACCCTCGAGATGGGGGGAGTCTGCGTTGTAACCGCCGACCACGGAAACGCCGAGCAGATGATAGACCCGGAAACGGGAGGCCCTTGGACGGCCCACACAACAAACCCGGTTCCCTTTGTGGTTGTAAAGGGAAGCTGCGGAAGCTACCGGGTAAAGAGAAGAGATAAAAGCGACGTTGAACTCCCCCAAGAGTTTGCAGGAGTTCCAGTTGTTGGGATACTGGGAGACATCGCCCCCTCCATACTCTACATACTGGGAGAGGAGATACCGCCGGAGATGACCGGGTGTGTAATCGTAGAGGGAGACTTTACATAAGAAGTTAGAAAACCTAAATTGATATTTGAACCACTAAGAGAGTGAGGAGGGAGAGATGAGCATGGAAGTTCTTGCCACCAACCTTAAAGAGGCGATAGAGGCGTTCAAGGAGAAGGAGAGCTTCGGCAACGTAAACCTGCACAGGGCCCGCGAGCTCATCAAAGACCTGGGAGCCTACGTTTTAGACGTAAGGCCTCCCGAGCACGTAGAGAGGGAGAACGCTGAAGAAGCCGGCATACCCGGAGCCGTTTACATTCCGTTTACCGAGCTTCACCAGAACCTCGATAGGCTCCCAAAACCCAAGAACCATCCGGTAGTTGTGGGGTGTAAGCAGACAAAACTCGCAAACCGGGTAGCAGGGATACTTGCGGCTCTCGGCTACGTAAACGTTTACGTACTCGATACCGACATAGACAACCTAATAGAGTGCCACAAGGCCCACACCCAAGAGTAGCCTTAACCTTCCGCCACTTCCCTCCGGAAGTGGCGGAGTTCACCCCTGCCCTCCCCTATAAACTCCCCCAAAACCCTCCTCTGAGACTCCGTAAGCTGGTGGAAAGCCACCTCAACCTGCCAGCTCTTATCGCCGTTAAAGGAAAGCTTTAAGTTTTTAATGGAAATTTCAACGTCTACAGCAGAAAAGAGCAGGTCTCCTACGGCCCACTTCTGGGCTATTAAGAGCTCGGGAGCCCACGAAAGCCTACAGCCGGCAAGGGTTAGCTCCTCAACGGGTAGCCTAACACCGTCGACAACGAGAAAAACCTGCAGCTTGGGAGCCACCTTTTCCCCCTTAACGGATTATTTTTTCACTCTGATAAAATACTGCCATTCCAGCAGGAGGAAAACCTATGGCCGGTAGAGACTACAAAGAGACCCTCAACCTGCCCAAAACGGCCTTCCCCATGAGGGGGAATCTACCAAAAAAAGAGCCCGAAATCCTTAAAGAGTGGGAAAAGTTAAACCTTTACAGAAAACTCCTGGATAAACACCAGTGTGATGAAAAGTTCGTCCTCCACGACGGGCCTCCGTACGCCAACGGCCATATCCACATAGGACACGCCTTGAACAAAATCCTCAAGGATATCGTTAACAAGTCGAAGGCCCTCCAGGGCTACCAAACTCCCTTTGTTCCCGGTTGGGATTGCCACGGCCTACCCATAGAGAGGGCGGTATTTAAAAAGCTTAAAAAGCGCAAGCACGAAGTTGACCCGCTGGAAGTCAGGAAGAAGTGCAGGGAGTACGCAAAACAGTGGATAGAGACCCAAAGGGAGGAGTTCATCAGGCTCGGCGTTGTAGGCGACTGGAACAACCCCTACATAACGATGGACCCCAAATACCAGGCAGACATAGTAAGGGAGCTCGGGAAGTTCTACGAGAAAGGGCTCGTTTACAGGGCCAAGAAGCCGGTCTTCTGGTGCCCCTCCTGCGTTACGGCCCTTGCAGAGGCCGAGATAGAGTACGGAGAGGAGGAGTCTCCCTCCATCTTCGTAGCCTTCGAGGTAACAAACGGTAAAGGGGTAGTGCCCGAAGGAACGAGGCTGGTTATATGGACCACAACTCCGTGGACGCTGCCGGCAAACGTTGCCGTTGCGGCAAACCCCGAGCTCACTTACGTCCTCCTCAGAACAGAAAAAGGCAGATTTGTTGTTGCCAAGGAGCTACTCGAACAGTTCAAAGAGCAAACAGGAATAGACGGAGAGGTAGAGAAAGAGCTTCAAGGCGCCGAGCTCGAAGGCGTAGAGTACAGCCACCCGTTCATTGAGAGGAAGGGGCAAGTTGTCCTTGCCGACTACGTTGCCGCCGACACGGGAACCGGCCTTGTCCACATAGCCCCGGGCCACGGCGAGGAGGACTACCAGGTAGGCCTCAGGTACAACCTGCCCGTTCTGGTTCCCGTTGACGACTACGGCAGGTTTAACCAAGAAGCCCCCGAGTGGCTCCGGGGAGAGAAGATATGGCAGGCAAACTCCCTGATAATAGAGAGGCTGAAAGAGAGCGGTCACCTGCTCTTTGCCGGAACGATTTCCCACTCCTACCCCCACTGCTGGCGCTGTAAGGGGAAAGTGATATTCAGGGCAACTCCCCAGTGGTTCATTGCAATGGACAAGGGGAACCCCACTTTACGGGAAGTGGCCCTTAAAGAGATAGACAGGGTTCAGTGGATTCCCCAGTGGGGCAGAACGAGAATCAGGAACATGGTGGAGAGCCGCCCCGACTGGTGCATATCCCGCCAGAGGATTTGGGGCGTTCCAATTGTGGCCTTTTACTGTAAGAAGTGCGGAGAGGTCATATTCAGCAGGGAGATAGCCGAGAGGGTTGCCCAGATTTTCGAAAAGGAGTCGGCAGACGCCTGGTACCAAAAGAGCTGCAGCGAGCTTCTCCCCGAAGGCTTCACCTGCCCCAAGTGCGGCTCTACCGAGTTTGAAAAGGAGACCGACATACTCGATGTATGGTTCGACTCGGGCTCTTCCCACGCGGCGGTTCTCGAAAGGCGCCCGGAGCTTACCTGGCCGGCCGACCTCTACCTTGAAGGTTCCGACCAGCACAGGGGTTGGTTCCAGGCAAGCCTCTTAGAGTCGTGCGGAACCAGAGGCAAGGCTCCGTACAGGGCGGTTCTCACCCACGGGTTCACCCTGGATGAGAAGGGACTGAAGATGAGCAAGTCCCTCGGGAACGTAGTCTCTCCAACAGATGTCGTTAAGCGCTACGGCGCAGACATCCTAAGGCTCTGGGTGGCAAGCGAGAACTTCACCGAAGACGTGAGAATATCCGACAACATACTCAGGGGCGTTGCCGAAGTCTACAAGAAGATAAGGAACACCATAAGGTTTATGCTGGGCAACCTCAACGACTTCACGCCGGCTCAGATGCTCCCCTACGAGGAGCTTGAAGAGATAGACAAGTGGGCCCTCAACAGGTTCCACCAGCTGGTTAACGAGGTTGTGGAGCACTACAACAACTACAGGTTCAACAGGATATACAGGCGCATCTACGAGTACTGCTCCGTTGAGCTGAGCTCCGTTTACTTGGACATACTGAAAGACACCCTCTACTGCGAACACCCCCGCTCTAAAAAGAGGAGAAGCGCCCAAACGGCCATTTACCAAATTCTCTACGGACTTATAACCCTACTGGCCCCGATAATCTCCTTCACGGCAGAGGAGGCCTACTCCCACCTGCCGGGAAGGGAGAAGGAGTCGGTATTCCTCGAGGAGTTCCCGCCCCTGTGCGACGAGCTCGACGGGAAGCTCCTCGAGAGGTGGGACAAGCTCATAAGGGTTAAGTCGCTGGTTAATAAAGTTCTCGAGCAGCTTAGGAAGGAGGGAGTTGCAAACCACTCCCTTGAGGCAGCCGTAACCGTTTACGCAGACGGCGAGCTATACGAGCTGCTGAAGGAATACCAAGAGCAGCTTCCCTACATATTCATAACCTCTCAGGCCGAGGTTAAAAGGCTCTCTGAAGCTCCCGCAGACGCCGTTGAAGACCCCGAACTCATACAAAACGTTAAGGCCACAGGAAGGAGGGCAAGCGGCCAGAAGTGCCAGCGCTGCTGGATGTACAGCGAAACTGTGGGCAAAGACCCCGACTTCCCCGACGTGTGTAGCAGGTGCGCCGGCGTCCTGAGAGAGCTTGAAGGGGAGAGAGTTGAAACGGATTAAGGAGCTTCCCGCCGCCGACAGGCCCCGGGAGAAGCTGATTCAAAAGGGGCCTGCGGCCCTTACAGACTCGGAGCTCCTTGCCATACTCCTCAGAACGGGCTCAAGGGGCAAAAGCGCCCTCGCCCTGGCATCGGAAATCCTGAAGGAGTTCAACGGCCTTCAAGGCTTAACGAGGGCATCCCTAAGGGAGCTCACCTCCATTAAAGGGCTCGGCACGGCAAAGGCGGTAACCCTTGCGGCCGCCTTAGAGCTTGCAAGAAGGGCCTCAAGGAGAGAGGTAAGGCGGATAACCTCCCCGGAAGAAGCTTTCTCCGTTCTAAAACCCCTCTTCGGCCACAAAGAGGTTGAGCACTTCGGAGTAGTAACGCTGGCGGGAAACGGAGTGCTTCTCGGAATCCACGAAGTTGCAAAGGGGGCGGTAAACGCCGCCGCCATAACGCCGAAGGAGGTGTTTCGCCCGGCGGTTCGCGACCTTGCCGAGGCGGTGATACTGTTTCACAACCACCCCAACGGAGACCCCTCTCCGAGCGCCCAAGACCTAAAAGTGACCGAAAGGCTGATAGAGGCCGGGAAAGTTCTGGGTATAGAGGTCCTCGACCACCTGATAGTCACCGAAGAAACCTTCTTCAGCTTTAAAGGAGAAGGCCTTGTTTAACAGGGAGATTCTAAAAAAGTTCAAAGAGCAGAAGGTCCTCGTAATAGGCGACTTTATGCTCGACGAGTACATCACGGGGAAGGTGGAGCGGATATCGCCCGAAGCCCCCGTTCCCATAGTAGAGGCGAAAGAGGTAACCTTCAGGCCCGGCGGCGCGGCGAACGTAGTGGCAAACCTGAGAGCCCTCGGCAGCGAAGTTGTGGCCCTGGGAGTTGTCGGTGAAGACCAGGCCGGCGAACGGCTAAAAACTATGCTCAAACGGCTGGGAGCCGACACCGAAGGGCTGATTACAGACCCCTCAAGGCCCACAACGAGGAAAACCCGGATAATTGCGGGCTCCCAACAGCTGCTCAGGGTAGACTGGGAGAGCCGGGACTACCTTAGCAGACAGGTAGAGGAGAAGCTCTTAAAGTTCCTACTGGAGAACTACAGGAACTTCAGCGCAGTTATCATATCCGACTACGGCAAGGGGGTGATAACCGAGGGGCTCTTTAAGCTTACGGGGAAAATTAAGAGGGAAGTGCCCGTTTTCCTCGACCCTAAGGAGAAGAACTTCCACATCTACAAAGACATAACAACCATGACGCCGAACATAAAGGAGACCTACCAGGCGGTAGGGATTAAACCGGAAACCGCCGAAGAGGCCCAAAGGGCCGGAAAGTTACTCATAGAGCGCTACAAGCTCGACTACGCCGTGATAACAAGGAGTGAAAAGGGAATCTCTATAATTACTGAAAGTGAGGCCTACCACATTCCCACAAGGGCAAGACAGGTATTTGACGTAACGGGAGCCGGCGACACGGTTATAAGCGCATTTGCCCTCTCCGTTGCGTCGGGTGCAACGCTCTTTGAGGCTGCGGAAATCGCAAACCTGGCGGCCGGAGTTGTTGTAGGGAAGCTGGGAACAGCTACGGTAACCGTAGAGGAGATAGAAGAGGCGGCAAATGCTGTGCAGAATCTGCAAAAGTAAGGGAGAGCGAAAGAAGGCCGTTATTTTCATAAGGCACCACAGGCTCGCCCTGTGTAAGGAGCACTTTGTAGAGTGGTTCGAGAGGCAGACTGAGAAGACCATAAAGAAGTTCAAGATGTTCTCAAAGAGGGAGAAGGTCCTCGTGGCGGTTTCGGGAGGGAAGGACAGCCTATCCCTCTGGTTCGCCCTCCACAGGCTCGGCTACGAGACCTACGGCTTCCACGTTTCCCTGGGGATAAAGGGGTGGGATTACTCGGAGCGCTCACTGGAGATGTGCAGGAAGCTCTCTGAGAGAATCGGCAGGCCGCTGATAGTTTTTGACCTAAAGGAGGAGTTCGGGTACACAATAGAGGAGATAGCGAAGGGAACCGGCAGGAGAGACGTCTGTTCTGTGTGCGGAACCTTTAAGCGCTACCTGATGAACAAGGTGGCAAGGGAGCACGGCTTTAAGGTAGTTGCCACCGGCCACAACCTCGACGACGAGTCGGCACTGCTGCTGTCAAACACCATAAGGTGGGAGATAGGTTACCTGGGAAGGCAGGCTCCCGTTCTGCCGGAGGAGGGCGGGTTTGCAAGGAAGGTAAAACCTTTCTGCTTTTTAACCGAGAAGGAAACCGTAAGCTACGCGATTGTGAACAACATCGAGTTTTTAAAGAGCGGCTGCCCGAACGCCAAAGAGGCGACCTCTGCAACTTTCAAAAGGGCCCTTGCCCTCATAGAGCACGAGATGCCGGGAACGAAGCTCAGGTTTTACAAGGAGTTCTTGAAGAAGGCCCGTCCGCTCTTCGAGCGGGAGGTTAAAAGGGAGCTTCAGCTGAACGAGTGCCAGGTGTGCGGCATGCCGACAACGGCGCCGGTCTGTGCCGTATGTAAAGCCCTGGAGAGGTTAAGGGAGAGATGCTGAAGGTAGGGAAGATAGAGTACCTAAACACGGTTCCCGTTTACTACGGCTTCCTCACAGGTAGAGTGAAGGCCGAAGGAGTTGAGTTTGTAGAGGACGTTCCGTCGGAGCTGAACCGGCTGATGAGAGAGGGCTTCCTGGACCTTTCGGTAATCTCTTCCTACGAGTACATAGTAAACCAGGATAAATACCTGCTCCTTCCCGACCTCTCTATATCCGCAAGGAAGAAGGTTATAAGCGTTCTGTTCCTCTCTACCCTGCCCATCCACCAGCTCCACAGGAAGGATGTGTGGATAACGAGGAGCTCAATGACCTCCCGGGAGCTCCTTAAATACCTGCTGAAAAACGTTTACGGGGTTGAGCCCAACTTCCACTACTACTCTATGAAAGAAGAAGACCTACCCAAAAACGCCAAAGCACTGCTCGCAATAGGGGACGATGCCCTGAAGCTCCTTAGGAGCAAAAGGTTCCAGTTCACCTACGACCTTGCAGAGGAGTGGTACAACGTTACCGGACTGCCCTTCGTATTTGCCGTTTGGGCGGTTCGGCGCGACAGCTACAGGGAGAAGAGGAAAGAGGTGGAGCGGTTCTACAAGCTCCTCTTGGAGTCCAGGGAGATCGGACTCAAGAGCTTCACCCAAATCTGCAAGGAGTTCTCGGGCAGACTTGGACTGCCCGAGAGGCTGTGTGAGAAGTACTTGGAGTTTTTGAACTTCCACCTGGGTGAGCAGGAGATAGAGTCGCTGAAGCTCTTTGCCAAGAAGCTCGAACTTCCCCTTAAACCGGAGTTCATAGAGGTTTAACCTTCAAGAGAAGAGAGCTTCTCCCTGAGCACCCTCCTCTCTTCGTCGTCGTGGGCATGGGAGAGAATCACCTCAACGAGCTCCTCAAACGAGCTGCCACCCTTCTCCCTCCACTCAGAGAGGGAGTCCTCAAAAACGGGGTAGGCCATTATCCCGAAGACCTCTCCCAGAATCGAAACTATTTTATCCTCAAGCTCTGGCGTGAGCTTAAAGCCGGTTGCAAACTCCGAAAGCGCCTGTTTAAGCTCGCCCCTGACAAACTCGGCCTCGGACTCCTCAAGGCCGTCAACCAGCTTATCTATAAACTCCTCAAGGGAGTGGGACTCTGCGGCGGTCTCCTCAACTATGAAGCTCGTGGCAATTCCAAAGTAGGGTGCAAGTATCGGGAGTATGCGCTCTACAGCCTCGTCGGTAAGCTTAAAGCCGGCCCTCTTGGTTTCAACCTTCTTGCCGCCGCCGGTAAGGCGGGCAACTATGGAGTTGTGGAAGTCGCGAAGCTCCTTGTCAATCTCCTCCTCGGTAAGGTCGGAAGGGACCGACTTCTCCAGCCTTTTAACGGCAGCACCGTCTTTAAAAATATTGGTTACTATCTTCCCGGAGGATTGGTAGTATTCGGTTTGCAAGTGGTAAACGCTGCTACCTGCCTTAATATCCTGGTTGATGGATAGAGCCATACTCCTTTCCCTCTCAAGGGTTTTGTGATAACATCATTATACGATAAAACATTTATTTAGCCCGCGAGGACATTATGGAGTTAAGAGGGGACTTCACTTCCTACTCCGAGGTTCTCGACCTCCTGCAGATTATAAGCCTCGGGAAGAAAACCGGAGAAGTGAACCTACGGAGCGGCAGCGAGAGCATAACCATCAGGTTCAAAGACGGGAAAATCGTAGACTTCAACTCCAACGTCCCCGTTATTAAGCGTTTAAAAGAGCGGGTCACCTCCGGCGAGCTCCCACTTGCAGAAGCCGCCAAGTTCCTACTCCACTACACAACCCTGTGGGACCAGGGTAAGTTCAACTTCGTAGAGAAAGAGGTGACAGAGGGGATAGGGAGTGCCGACACGCTAAACGTTATGATGGACTTCACCAAAGAGCAGGACGAGCTTCCCGACTCCGTAAGGGAGGTTCTAAAGGAGAACAAGTCCTTCACCCTATCGGAAGAGGCCAAACTCCCAATCACCTTCGACGAAGGCACCTGGCACATGCTCGCCTACCTCTCGAAGGGAACGCCCGTGAGGGAAGTGCTCCTCACAAAGAGCGAGTCCTTCGGCAAGGGCACCCAGGAGATAGAGTTCCTGCTGAAGAACAGGGCCATAAAGGAGATAGAAAGGGGTGCTCAAAACCTCGAAGTTCAAACAGTACAGGAGAGCCAGCCCTCTGCAAGCCCGGTTGTCGGCCAGGATAAGCTGGATAAAATAAAGGAACTTCTAATAGAAACAATGGGCCCCATGGGTGAGTTCCTCATAGACGAAACCCTGGAGGATATGGACCTTTCACAGCTGACAACCGATATGGTTCCCCAGTTCATAGAGAACCTCATAGAGAAGATACCCGAAGCGTGTCTTGTAGAGGGGGAGAGCTGTAGGGAAAAGCTGAGGGAGATGATTACCCTTATCCTAGGAGGAGGTTCTAATGAGTCTTAAAAACCTGAGCGTGACCCAGAAGGTCTTCATAGTATTCGGCATCGTCGTTATACTGGCGACGCTGTCGTTCTTCCACCTGCTCAGCAAAACCTACGACGAGAGCCTAAAAATCCAGGGCCGAAGCATCGCCCAGGAAATCCTCATATTCCGTAAGTGGGCAGCAAGCTTCGGAGGAGTTTGGACGAAGGACAAATACTCACCCGACGTAGGCTACCTGCTCGAGATTAAGAGCAACGGCGGGAACCTCCTTGCCTACCAAGGAGAGGAGAACCTGGGAACAATTCCCGCCTTCCACATGTACCTTCACAACCCGGCCCTTGCAACAAGGGAGCTTTCCAACCTCTCCAACATCGAGTACGGCTGGAGCTTCCACGTAGTTTCCGACAGGTACATGACAAAGGCCGACAAACCCGACCCCTGGGAAGAGAAGGCCATAAAGGAGATAGAGAAGAAGATTAAAAGCGGCGACCGTAAGCACCCCGAGTACTGGGGCTGGGACGGAGACACCTTCAGGTACGCAAGGGCGATTTTCGTTAAAAAGTCCTGCCTGAAGTGCCACGGAACCCCCGACCAGATAGACCCCGTCCTCTACAAGGCCATGGTGGCCAAGTACGGCGAAGAGGCCGTTAAGAGGGCAACGGGCTACAAAGTCGGCGACCTCAGGGGTATCATCAGCGTAACGATACTCCCCGCCGGAATGCTCTCAACGGTTACAGACGTAGTAGACCTGTGGAACGTGGGAGCCCTCATACTCGCGCTCCTCATCTTCTGGTACTTTGCACAGAACGAGATTATCAAGCCGATTGAGAAGCTTACAAAGGCTGCCCACGATATCAGCCTCGGTAAGCTCGACGTTGACCTGGGAGTGAGGGGACTCAAAGAGGAAGAGGTTAAAGACGAAATAACCAAACTGGCAATTGCAATCGACAGGCTCAGGGCAAGTATCCAGATAGCCATGGAGAGGCTGAGGAAGAAAAAGTAAGGCCGACTTTAACTTAAAAACTCTCTGGGCCGCCCCGCAAGGGGCGGCCTTACCATTTGTAAGGAGGTAAAAGTGGAGCTTCCCTTCAAAAGAGAAAGAGAGGAACTCATCAGGGTGGGGCGCATAACCTTTGAAGCCGGCCTTACAGACACCCACGGGGGCAATATCAGCTGCAGGGTCGGCGATTACATACTCATAAAGAAGTCGGGAAAGATGCTGGGCTACCTGAAACCGGAGGACTTCGTTGTAACAACCCTTGAAGAGAACCCCCGGCTCGACCGCTACGCATCGATGGAGCTCATAGTCCACAGGGCGATTTACAGGGAGCTTCCCCACGTAAAGGCGATACTCCACGCCCACGCCCCCTTCACCGTAGCGTGCTCACTGCTCTACGACACGATAGTGCCGGCAGACTCCGAAGGCCGGCTCCTCATTAAAGAGGCTCCCGTTCTAAAGGCGGAGAAGGTGGTATCGTCGGAGGAGGTTGCCCGCAAGCTTCCGAAACTCCTGAAGGAGCACCCGGTTGCCGTTATCTGGAGTCACGGCCCCTTTGCGGTAGGAGGAAGCGCCGAAGAAGCCCTGAAGTTCCTGTCGGCCCTTGAGAATTCCTGTAAAATTCTGGCCGCCTACTCACAGCTCAAAGGGGTGTAACGGTGGAGTGGGAGTTTAAAGAGATATGCATAATCGGCCTGGGCCTCATAGGGGGATCCTTCGCCCTAAACCTGAGGCTGAAGGGCTTCCCAGGGAAGATAACGGCGGTAGATATAAACCCGGAGGCCATCGAAAAGGGACTGGAGCTGGAGGTTATAGACTCCGGCAGCATCAAACACTCAATGGCCGAAAGCGCCGACCTTGTTGTCCTTGCAACGCCCGTAGGGGCCTACGAGCCGGTTTTAAAGCAGCTGAAGCCCCACCTTAACGGCTCTCAGGTGGTTTCAGACCTCGGCAGCGTAAAGGGGAAGCTCGTTTACAGGTGCGAAGAGCTACTGGCAGACACCGCCCCCTTCGTTGGGGGCCATCCGATAGCGGGAACCGAGAAGTCGGGTGTAGAGTCGGCGGTTCCCGACCTTTTCGTAGGGGCGAAGTTCATAGTGACTCCCACAGAGAACACAGACCCAAAGGCCCTGGAGAAGGTTAAAAGGCTCTGGAAGCAGCTGGGCTCGGAAGTGATAGAGATGGCCCCCTACCACCACGACAGGGTCTTTGCCGCGGTAAGCCACCTGCCCCACGTTGTTGCCTACTCTATAGTATCGGCAATAGACGACCTCTCCGAGCAGGTGAATACGAACCTCTTTGAATTCACCGGAGGGGGCTTCAGGGACTTTACCCGAATAGCGATGAGCGACCCGATAATGTGGAGAGACATCTGCCTTGCCAACAGGGAGAACCTGCTCAACTCAATAAAGAGCTTCAAATCGGCCCTTGAAAAGGTGGAAAAGCTGATAGAAGAGGGCAACGGCGAAGGGCTCAAGGAGTTCTTCGAAAAGGCACGGGAGAAGAGGAAGCTGGTAAAGTGAGCCGGAAGAGACTAAAAGAGCTTGTAGAAGAGCTCTCCCAAAAAATAGAGCGGAACGAAAACCCCTTTGTAGTCGTAAGGCAGTTTACAACCTTCTTCGAGGTAGAGTGCCTCAGGTCGATTCAATCTCCCGTTTTTAAGGAGATAGGGGGAACGCTTCAGCGGGCCGCCCTGAAGGTGCTCGAGGAGAACCTTGAGAAGAGGAGAATCCTTTCAGACCAAGAGAGAACGCTCCTTGTAAAGAGAATCGTTGAAGAGGTTGAGAAGGCAGAGTGTAGCTACGGGCGGGCCCAGCTGATAGACAAGAGGATAAGGGGAATTCTCCAGTCGGGAACCGGCGAGGAGGAGCTTCTCTCGGCGGCAGAGCAGATAGAGGACTCAAGGCTGAAAGAGAAGCTCCTCCAAACCGTTGAACTGGTTAAAAGGTTTCAAGAGCTCCAAAAAGAGCTCACGGGCAGGAGCTTCCTCACAGTCTTAAAAGAGGCCACAGAGAGGCTCGAAAGCTCACCGCTCCCCTTTAGCTCCCTGGAAGTTGCAGCTCCCGTTTTCCTGTTTCCGCTGGAAACGGCCTTCCTCAAAAAGTGTCCCCACACCCTCTACTTCTACAGGGCCGAAGGGGAGCTTCAGGGCAAACTCCAGGAGGAGTTCCTGAAAGACTCCGTAAACGTAAGGGAGCTTGAGGGCAACTCCCTATCTCGGGCTTTAAACCGAAAGCCGGCAAAGTCCGAAACAGAGGTGCTCATAAAGAGCGTTTACACCGAGAACGAGCACGCAGTTGCCGCCGTTGAAGGGGTTCTGCTGGCACTGGAGAGGGGAGTAGAACCCCACAGGATAGCCGTGGTGGGAGACTCGATAGACCGGCTGCTACCCGTTCTCTACTCCCTCTTCAAGCAGTTTAAAATCCCCTTCAACTTCCAAACCCGAGGGCTCCCCCTAACCTCCACCGCCGTTGTAAAGGAGTTTCTCCACGAAATCAGGGAGTCGGAGGAGAGCCTGCCGCTTACAGAGTGGCTACGGAGGCTCTGGAGCCGCTCCTTCAGAAAGAGCGACAACCTTGAAAAACAGCTCTTAAAGCTCCTGCGGGAGATAGAGGGGCTCTCGGAAAGGGGCCTCTTCCTCGACCGCAGACTGAACGGCCCCCAGGCCAGGAAGGAGCTCCTAAAGCTCCTCCAGAACAGGTTCTACATGACCGACGACAACGACCCCTTCGGGGTTCACGTCTGCTCCCCCGAGTCGGCGGTGAGCCTCTTCCCCGAAGCGGTTATATTCATAGACCTGTCGGAAGGCTCATACCCGAGGGCGTTCCCCTACGACCCCGACTTCAGCTATGCCGAGAGGGAGCAGATTAACCGGCTCCTCAAGGCCTGCGGCCTCTCCAACCAGCCGTTCCCCTCAAGGAAGAACCTCATAGCTTACGACTTCTTAACCTTCCACAACATACTGTCGCTGCCGCTGAAGCTCTTCTTCGCCACGGTAAACAGAAGAAGGGGAGAGTCGCTCTTCACCTACCTGCTCAGGGAGTTCGCAGGGGCAAAAGAGGCCCCCGAATTTGCCACCCGAGAGGCGGTAAACGCCTTCAGAGTTTACAAAGGGGAGAGAGAGCCGGAAACGGAGCCGGAAAGGGGCATTGTCGGCTGGAAAGACCAAGGGCCGGAGAGGGCCTTTCTGGTTAAGGGTTCAAAGGCCCTCCGGAAGCGGCTGAAAGAGATAACCGTTTCCCAGCTGCTCTCTTACCTTAGGTGCCCCACCGAGGCCTTCATAGAGCTCTTCCTAACGCCGGATACCCAAGACTCTATCTTCAGCGCCGAGGGCACCCTCTACCACAGGCTCATAGCGGCGGGTGACAGCTGGGAGGAGGAGTTCGACCGAGAGTTTGAGAGGCTGTTTAGCCGGCTAAAGGCGGGCGAGAAGAAGCTCGAAATTCTCAAAGAGGCCCTTAAAAAGAACTTCAGCCGTTTCATAAAAAAGGCGGGTCCCATAGAGGGTAAGCATGAAGAGGAGCTCGCCGTTACGGTTGAGGGCACCGTTATCAGGGGGAGGGCCGATTTAATCGTAGAGGCCGAAAAGCTGAAGATAGTGGACTTTAAAAGGGGGAGCGTAAAGGTTAGAGTTACCGACTCGGAGGCCATTCAGCTACTCCTCTACGCTGCGGCCAAAAGCTGCGGAGAGCTTGAAAGCTGGGAGCCGCAGCTTGAGCTCCTTGAGCTCGAGCTCGTGAGCGTTTCACGCAGCTACGAAGCCGGCTGGAGGAACAGGCTGAAGCTCTCAAAAGGCGAGGTTGAAAAGGTAAAAAAGCTCGTTAGAACGGCGGTAAGGGGGATGAAGCTCGGAATATTCGTTCCCCACAGGCTCACGCTCAGGAGAGGAAGAATCGGACTCAACACATACTGCTGCAGAGGTTTTGAGCGGTTCCAGCTGAGCTTTGAAGAGCTCAAGAGAGTAGAAAAACTGCTGAGAGGTGAAGAGTAATGGAGAGGAAAACCCTCTACCCGTTCATAGAGCTCAGAAACGGAGAGCTCTACATAGAGGAGCTTCCCGCCCTGGAAATCGCCGAGAAGTTCTCAACCCCCGCCTACGTTTACAGCGCAAACGCCTTCAGGTGGTGGTTTAACGAGTTTAACTCGGCCTTTTCTCAGGTAGAGCACACAACCTGCTTTGCGGTAAAGGCCAACTCCAACGTTTGGGTTTTGAAGCTCCTTGCCGAGCTCGGAGCCGGTGCAGACACGGTTTCGGCAGGAGAAATCCACAGGGCTTTAACGGCCGGCATCAGCCCGAAGAAAATAGTGTTTGCCGGCGTCGGAAAGAGGCCCGACGAGATAGAGTTCGCCCTGGAGCGGGATATCCTGATGATAAACGTTGAATCGGAGTCGGAGCTGGAAACGGTTAACCGGGTAGGGGAGAAGCTGGGCAAAAAGGCCCCGATTGCCCTGAGGGTAAATCCGGAAGTTGACCCCAAAACCCACCCCTACATCTCAACAGGGCTCCACGAGGCCAAGTTCGGCGTAGACTACGAGCGGGCGGTTGAGCTTTACAAAAAGGCAAAGGAGATGAAGTGGGTTAACCCCGTAGGGATACACTTCCACATAGGCTCACAGATTACCGACACAAGCGCCTTCGGCGAAGCCGCCGAGAAAGTTGCAGAGCTGGTAAAGGAGCTCCACTCCCTCGGAATAGAGGTAGAGCTCTTCGACGCAGGCGGAGGGCTGGGAGTAAACTACAACCCCCAGGAGCCTCCGGTCCCATCAGAGGAGCTCGCTAAACAGCTCATTCCGGCAGTTAAAGAGCTCGGATGTAAGCTGATACTCGAGCCGGGAAGGAGAATATCGGCAAACGCCGGAGTGCTCCTTACAAAGCTCCTCTACATAAAGAGAAGGCCGAACAAAACCTTCTACATAGTAGACGCCGGAATGAACGACCTTGCAAGGCCGGCACTCTACGGGGCCTACCACCACATAGTTCCGGTGGTGAATAAAGGCAGAAAGACCGAAACCGTAGACGTTGTGGGGCCCATCTGCGAAACCGGAGATATCCTCGCAAAGGGCAGAGAGCTTCCCGAGTGCTCAGAAGGGGACATTCTTGCCGTTTTAAGTGCAGGCGCCTACGGCTTCACAATGGCCTCTAACTACAACTCACGGCCCCGCCCTCCCGAGATACTGGTAGAGGGAAGCTCGACAAGGGTAATCCGCCAGAGGGAAACTATCAGCGACCTACTTGCAAGGGAGTTCTAACCCTTCAACCTACCCACACAGAGGAAGACGGGGTACTCCCTGCCCCTCTTCCTTATAACGTTAAACACCTTATAGCCAACGGGCTCAACGCCTACACTCCGGAAAAGCTCCTCAACCTCCTCTTTCGAAAAGCCGAAGTGAAACACCCCCTCGTTGTTGGAGTGGAAAGTGCCGTCCTCTTTATCCAGGTCGCTGACGGCAAGCCATCCGCCGGGAGAGAGCCTCCTAACGAGCTCCCCGAGGAAAGCTCGGGGCTCCTCAACGTGGTGGAGCGTCATGTGGGTTACGGCCACGTTAAAGCCGGAGTAGGGGAAAGAGCCGTTTACAGTTCCCAGGTAGGGAACAACTTTTCCCTCAAGCCCAAGGGCCTCAACTTTTTCCCTTAGAACCTCAACCATTCCGGCCGAAGTATCAACGGCAACAATTTGGGAGACAAAAGGTTCAAGGAAAAGGGTCAAGAGCCCGGTGCCCGCCCCCACCTCGAGAACCTTTCATCCCTTCTCAAGGGGAACGAGCTCTCTAATGGCCCTTGCGCAGAGCTTGGCGTTCTCAACCCGAGAGGGCTTTTCATCCCAACGGCGCGCGGCTTTATCGAAAATCTCCATCTGAGGCTCCGCGGGAATCAAAAGTTACCGGAGATTCTACAAAAGGCGGGAAAATAGGGGAGGGAAAGGAGGGCAGAACGCCCCCCGAAGATTAAACGTCGAAGTAGAGCATAAACTCCATAGGAGTAGGCCTGAGCCTTACGGGGTCTATCTCCTCTTTACGCTTGTACTCTATGTAGTCCTCGAGGAACTGCTCGGTCATTACGCCACCCTTTGTGAGGAACTCGTAGTCCTTCTCAAGGGCGTCGATTGCCTCGGCGAGGGAGCCGGGAACGGTGGGAATATCTGTAAGCTCCTCGGGCGGAAGGTCGTAGAGGTTCTTATCAACAGGCTCGCCCGGGTGAATCTTATTCTCGATACCGTCGAGTCCGGCCATGAGTAGGGCGGTAAAGGCAAGGTAGGGTGCTCCGGAGGAGTCGGGGAACCTGACCTCAATCCTCTTGGCCTTGGAAGATGTAACAACCGGAACCCTTATTGCGGCAGACCTGTTCCTTGCGGAGTAGCAGAGGTTAACGGGAGCTTCGTAACCGGGAACAAGCCTCTTGTAGGAGTTAACCGTGGGGTTTGTAAAAGCACAAACGGCCTTTGCGTGCTTGATGATTCCGCCGATGAAGTAGAGTGCAGTTTCGGAGAGCCCTGCGTAGCTGTCGCCGTGGAAGAGGTTCTCGCCGTTCTTCCAGATAGACATATGGGTGTGCATACCGGAACCGTTGTCCCCGAAGAGGGGCTTGGGCATAAAGGTTGCGGTTTTGCCGAACATCTTGGCAACGTTCTTAACGATGTACTTGGCCCACTGGATGTTGTCTGCGGCCTCTATGAGGGTGCCGAACCTGAAGTCGATTTCACACTGGCCGCCTGTAGCAACCTCGTGGTGGAGGGCCTCAACTACAAGTCCGGCCTCCTCCATCTTAAGGGCCATAATCTTCCTGATGTGGTCGAGCTGGTCGTTGGGAGGAACCGGGAAGTATCCGCCCTTAACCTTTACCTTGTGGCCCAAGTTGGGGCTCTCGTCGGCACCGGTTCTCCAGATACCCTCTACCGAGTCAACTTCGTAGAAGCCGTAGTTCATACCTACGTCGTAGCGAACGTCGTCGAAAACGAAGAACTCGGGCTCGGGTCCGCAGTAAACGGCATCGCCGATGCCGGTGGACTTCAGGTACTCAAGGGCCTTCTTGGCTATGTTCCTGGGGTCCTTGTGGTAGGGCTCTTTTGTAACGGGGTCTACAATGTCGGCAATAACTACAAGGGTGGGAATTTCGGAAAGCGGGTCCACAGTTGCAGTTGTGGGGTCGAGCTTAAACATCATGTCGCTGGCGTTGATGGGCTGCCACTGCCTAATGGAAGAGCCGTCGAAGAAGAGTCCCTGCTCGAAGCTCTCCTCGCTGATTTCGTGGGCAGGGAACGTGATGTGGTGCCACGTTCCGAACATGTCGGTGAAGCGAAGGTCTACGAACTTAATCCCCTCTCGCTGGATAAGCTCTACAACCTCTTTAGCGTTTTGCGGCCTCATAGGTACCCTCCTTATTTAAATTGCGCTGTCTCCTCTTTCACCGGTTCTGATTCTAACCGCGTCTTCAACGGGAATCACGAAAACCTTACCGTCGCCTATTCTGCCGGTTCTGGCGGCGTTTACAATAGTTTCAACAACCTTCTCGGCTATGCTGTCGGGAACAACAACCTCTATTTTCACCTTCGGAATAAAGTCAACAACGTACTCGGCTCCCCTGTAGAGCTCGGTATGACCTTTCTGACGGCCAAATCCCTTAACTTCCGAAACCGTCAAGCCTTGAACGCCGATTTCGGTAAGGGCGTCCTTTACCTCTTCCAGTTTGAAGGGTTTGATGATGGCTTCTATCTTCTTCATGTCGGCTCCTCCCGCTGAACTTGCCAACTATTTTAACAAAGAGCGTGCCAAAGTGGATTTATCCTAAGAGAAACAAGGAATTTAACGGGAGGAGAAAGGGAAAGGGTGCACACTTCTTGTGCACCCCTTACTGAGAGATGCCCTCTTTCTGTGCACACTTACTGCAGAGGCCATAGAACTTGTACTCGATTTCGTCAACAACGTAACCTTTCTGCTCAACTTTCCTGCAGGTGTAGCGGCAAAGGGGGGTCTCAACGTCCTCTATACGGCCACACTTTTTACAGATAAAGTGGTGGTGAAAGTCGGTTCTGCGGTCGAAGTGGGACTGTTTGTTGACAATTATCTCCCTTATCTTGCCCTCGGATGCGAGCTCCTTTAACACCCTGTAAACGGTTCCGAGGCTGATGGTGGGAAGCTCCCTCTTGGCCCGTTCGTAAACCTTCTCGGCGGTAGGGTGGTCGTGAGAATCCATAACCACTTGATACACAACAGCCTTCTGCCTTGTATTCCTCTTCCTCTTCTGCTTTACACCGTCCAAAGTTTTCCTCCGTAATGGTTTGGCACCAATTAATAATAATCATTACCGAGAAAAAAGAGAACCCCTCCCTTTCGGGAGGGGCCTAAGGAGGGAAACCGAGGGGAAAGGAGGTAGAGGGGGGTCGGCCTTAAACTCTGAACTTCTCTTCCGGGTAAGCAGTAATCTTGTGAATGGAAAGGTCGGCTCCGTTGAACTCCTCCTCTTCACTCAGACGGAGTCCGAACACCGCCTTAAGGGAGCCGTAGAGTATAAAGCCGGCTACAAGGGCGTAAACAACCATCAGAACCGCACCGAAAATTTGGGCCGCAAGAGAGACACCGCCTAACCCCCCGAGAAACTTCTGACCGAAGATTCCGGCAGCTATTCCTCCCCATATACCGTTAAAGCCGTGGAGAGGAACAACACCGAGAACGTCGTCGATTTTCAGCCTCTCCTGGAAGATTACAAAGAACTTTATAAAGATGTAAGCGGCAACAACGCCTATAACGAAAGCTCCCACGGGGTTAACTATATCGGAGCCTGCACATATGGCCACAAGGCCCGCCAAAGCGCCGTTGTGGATAAATCCCGGGTCGTTCTTACCAAAGAGCAGGCCTCCGATTATACCCCCGGCAGTTGCCATTAAAGAGTTAACGGCAACAAGTCCGGAGATATCCGTTAACTTCTGGGAACTCATTACGTTAAAGCCGAACCACCCTATTATGAGAATCCAGCTGCCGAGTGCAAGGTAAGGAATGTTACTTACGGGTATGGGCTTAGACTTCCCGCGAACGTAACGGCCCATACGGGGTCCCAAAAGCAAAATGGCCGGCAGGGCTATAATGCCGCCGAGCCCGTGAACAACCATAGAACCGGCAAAGTCGTGAATGGGTGCACCGAAAATGTGCTCTACCCAGCCCTGGAAAGCCGGAGACCAGCGCTCACCCCAAATAAGGGCCTCGAAAATCGGGTAGATAACGCCGGCCAAGAAGAAGCCGGCTATAACGTAAGGCCTAAATTTCATACGTTCGGCAACACCTCCGGACACTATCGCCGATATACACGCGGCAAACATCAACAGGAAGAAGAACCTGACAAGCTCAAGGCCCTGGTCGGAAACAAGGGCCGACGCAGGCTTAATGAAGCACACTTTGTGTGCAAGGGGATAGCCTATAAAGTAGTAAGCTACAGTGGCCACAGCAACGTCAACTATGATTTTCACAAGGGCGTTAACCTGGTTTTTTCTCCTAACGGTTCCCGCCTCCAGAAAGGCAAAACCCGCGTGCATAGAGAGAATCATCACGGCGCCTGCAAGCAGGTAGAAAACGTTAAGCGACTGGACAAGGTGCTTAATGCCCTCTTCAACGGCCATCGCAACCTCCCGTTCCTTTTGTCACGCCAGAGCTATTAGCAAGTTCCGTGCCAATACTCTTTTGGTATTATTCTGGAAAATCTCCGGCGGAGAGGTCCGATGAAAAAAGCTTCCCTTCTGCTTTTGATTCCCGCGCTCTCTGCATCCTGCGCACTCAACCCCTTTGCCTCAAAGGAGCCTCAGTATACACCGCCGCCCGTTCAGTCCCAGGAAGGGGTGGGAATCGAAAAGAGCAAATTTCACGGGGTTAAAAACGTTGTTTACTACATGAAAAAGGCCTTCTCTCCCGTTGAAGGAGAGGTTGTTTTAAACAGCTACGACGGCTACATAATAGACGTAGGCAGAGAACAGGGAGTGTCCGTTGGAGATAGGTTCATATCCCAAAGCGGCGCGGTTTTAAAGATCACATCGGTAAGCAAAGAGTACTCAACCGCCCTTCCAACCTTAGGTAAGCCGGTAATAGGTGAGAAGGTTCAAAGGCTCACCTTCAACAGGGCGTTATTTATAAACTTCGCCGGCAAAAAGGGCTTAGAGCTCTACAGGGAACTGAAAAAAGAGGTTCCCTCCCTAAACCTTGCCCCCTACAAGGAAGGGGAAGCGTTTAAAGAGAAATTCCACCTGAAGTACCCTTCTGACTTCAGAAGGAGAGTCCCGGTTACACAACTTACAGGTTACGACGGCTTCATAGTGGTATCAGATGCCGGAGCAGCCGTTTACGATGCCACCAAGAAGCTGATAAGGCTGTTTCCCTGGGAGGGAACTCCCGTTACCTCTGTAACGTTATCTCCGGGCAAGAACTACAAGGTTGTTTTAGACTTCAAAGCCCACGCAACCAGCCTCTTCCTGAAGAACCTCGACTCCACCCCGGAGCCCGAGCTCCTCGTTACAACCGAGAACGACGTAAGGGTTTATAGATTAATCCCCAACACTTTAACGGTTAAAAAAATTTACCGTTTCAAAAACCCGCTCAGGGGTTCCTACCTGTTCCACACTTGCCCCGTAACGGTAAACGGACAGTCGGCCTTCGTTATAGACGGGTTCTTCCAGAACTCCAAAAGCGTCCGTTCGGGGCTTTTCACCATAAAACAGGGTAAGCTTGTAAAGCTTGCAGAGTCAGACCTCATACTCTCCTGTTTTGACGAAAACGGCGACGGCGTAAACGACACAGTTTGGGGTCAGAAGGTAAGCCGCATAAGCGATAAGCTCTTCAGTAAAAAGGTATGGAAGTTAAAGGTTCAAAACGGCCGCTTTGTGAAGATTTCAAGGGTGAATGTTCCCGAAGGTTTCCAGGTTACAAGCGCTCAGCTCTTTAAAAACCACGGAAAGCAGTTTATGGCCTACTACGACCTCAACTACTACTTCAACGTTGCCCAGGGAACGAAAATCGTATGGCGCTCTCCTATACAAATAGGCGCCTCTCCGAACTCCCTCTACTGGTACAGCAACGATATGATGGTGAGTTACTACATAACTCCCAAACCCGAGCCTACAGATGTAGACGGAGACGGAAACGAAGAGGTTTACTTCTCCCAGAACAAAAACGCCGTTCCCGGCATACTCAGAAACATCTATACCTTCGACGGCGGCAGGATTTTAATGCTCTACTACGGCGCCGGCGGCTTCGACTGGGAGGAGGCGACATCTCCTATTTACAAACTGGGAGGTATAGAGGCTTTCAGCTACTCACCGGAACTCGACGCCTTTGTGGCCGTATTTACATCGGTGAGCATTTTTAAACCTCCCCGCTCTAAACTGCTGATTATTAAGCCCAAGGAGTAGAAATGGTTGAAGAGGCCGCAAAAAAGATTAAAGAGCTACTGAAAGAGGAAGAGTTCTTCGCAGCAGTTGTGGGCGGCTCTGGTATAGAGCTACCGGGAGTGGAGAGAGAGATTCCCTACTCGGAAATTCCCAATATGCCCCTGCCAGCGGTTCCGGGACATAAAGGGGTGGTAAAGCTGCTCTCTCTAAACGGTAAAAAGGTCCTCTTTTTTGAGGGAAGGTTCCACTACTACGAGGGAAGGGAGGACTGGGAAATAAGGTTTATACCCGAGCTCTGCAGTTTACTGGGCGTAAGGGTTTTCATACCAACCTGCGCTTCGGGAGCCGTGTCGAGAAAGGCTGCAGAGTCGGAAATAGGAGTTATCTACGACCATATTAACCTGCTCGGAAGGAACCCGCTTGTCGGACTGATAAAGAGTTACGGAGCAAGAGTTTTTGTAAACGGCAAAAAGTTTTACAGCAAAAGGTTGGTTAACGCTTTTCTAAAAAAGGCCTTAGAGCTCGGGATAGATGCCGTTCCGGCGGTTTTAGCCGCAAACCTCGGTCCTAACTACGAAACTTACACGGAAATTAGACTGCTTGAGGTTTTAGGTGTAGACTGCGTGAGTATGTCTACGGTTCCAGAGGTTATAGCGGCAAATTTCTACGGAATGGAGTGCGTTGCTCTCACCGTGTTCACAAACGATACTTTAAACCCGGAAGCTTCCCATGAAGAGGTTTTAGAGAAAGCGGCCGAAAGGTCGGCAAAGCTCGGTAAGCTCATAGGAGAGGCCCTTATTCATCTTTAAGGGCCTCTAAGTCGTAAGACTTCACAGAGTAACTACCCTGTTCTGTAGAAACGTATTGGAACTCCCGAAAAGGCTGCAAGGAGAGTAGAGCTCCTACTATAGACACTATCTTCTTGCCACCGGTTACATCAAGAATGACCTCTTTTTCTCTAAAACCCTGTTCTTTTAGAAAAGAGTAAGCCTTCTCTACTGCTTCCTGAACTTGGTTGAAGCTCTCAAAAGAAGTTATGGGAATTTCTTTAAACTGAATCTGGGACTCGGGGAAAAGCAACTTAGCTACTTTAAGGAAGAGCGGGTAATAATTAGAGCTCTCCAAAGAAGATATAACAACAACGGAACGAAGCTCCGGTAAATGAAACTTCATAGCTTCAAAGGGCATTCTCCAGCTTCGAATAAATGAACCGTTTACTAACTCCAGTTTCTCTTCAATCGTCTCGGCCTTTCTTAGGGCATCCAAAAGTTCTCGGGAATTTCCCCCTTTACCCGGAACGCTTAAGAAAAGAATCAGTGCTTTTCTCTTCAGAGGCGTTCGCTCTACCGCGTAGAACCTCACGTTAACGAAAAGATACTTGGCAGCAACAAGAAGGAAAAGCAATATGGAACAAGAGCCCCCGAGCATAAAGAGACCTTTTAACCTTTCACCTTCAAAAAGGGCAGTTAAGCCGTCGGGTATCCAACCTGTTATCAGTGAAAGCAAGAGAAATATAAAAAAAAGCAAAACAATAGAAGGCCAATCAGAAAATATCGGGCCAAACTGTGAAGAGAAAGCCTTAGTATAAACAACCCGAATCCGGCTAAACAGCTTCATTCAAGTTTCCCCACAAAACAGCAATCTTAACTTGAAAAACTACCAAAAATCGGGAATCAATTCATCAAAAAGAATACAAAGAAAAAAACACAATCCCGCCGATTTTTTCGGGCATTTCAACGGCGCGCCTCCTCCCCCGAAAACTCTAAAAGAGGAGGTGCGAGGTCGCAATCCCGCCGATTTTCTCGGGCATTTCAACTAAAAATTGAGAAGATTATTAAGATAAGAGAAGGGCGGGAGTGTCGCAATCCCGCCGATTTTTTCGGGCATTTCAACCAGAAGGAAGAGGTGGTCGGGTCACTCGGAGGAGTACCGGTGACGTCGCAATCCCGCCGATTTTTTCGGGCATTTCAACTCGTGATTGACCAGCAAGTTGTTATCCCAGTAGCTCCATCAATGTGTCGCAATCCCGCCGATTTTTTCGGGCATTTCAACTAATAATAAAGTAACCTGGGTGGTGCGCGGCCCTCTGGGCCCCTCGTCGCAATCCCGCCGATTTTTTCGGGCATTTCAACTTGATTTTTCAGACCCTGAATCTGCAACTGACGAGCAGCTAGGTCGCAATCCCGCCGATTTTTTCGGGCATTTCAACCTATTAACGGAAAACTGATTATGCAGCTTACGGGCCTGTCGCAATCCCGCCGATTTTTTCGGGCATTTCAACCCGTTGGTACGAGGAAAACTACGGGGGCTAGGGCCCCCGTCGCAATCCCGCCGATTTTTTCGGGCATTTCAACAATTACTATAGAGACAGACGATCCCAGCTGATGGAGGATCGTCGCAATCCCGCCGATTTTTTCGGGCATTTCAACAAAGCTTTACTTGCAATTCATGAACCTTTAGATTTCTTTAGACCGTCGCAATCCCGCCGATTTTTTCGGGCATTTCAACCCTTGATGGGTAATAATCCTTATAAATCAAGGTATTCATTTCATGCTCAATCTTCATACCATTAATTTCTAAAGGCTTGGTCCAGTACAAGTTAGCAAGCCCTAACAAAAGGCCTATCCGGTTTTGAAAGACCACTTCTACCGCTAATTTTAGCAGATTTCTCACCTGAAGCAAATTAACCCGTAAATTAACCATAAAGCAGGAAATCGGCCGACATTAATGTTAATTAAATAACAGCTTACCGGTGTTTGTTAGCTGCCAGCACAGGCAAAAGAACAGAATAGCCGCAAATTAGAAGACAAGTTTTTGCAATAAACAGAATTATTTTCTGCTAATTTACCTTCTCCTACTGAAACAAGTGAATCCAAATGCTCCACGTATTAAGAAGAAATCACCATAACATGGTTGATAAACGGTAGAAAAACAACTAACTTACTTTTCCAATTTGATAGGGTAAGACCATAAAACCATACAACTTAAGTCAAATTAGACCGAGTTCTACCATGACTCTACGGAGCTTTTCTGAGCAGAGCTGGCAAAAATTTTCGCTTTTAGCGTCGGTATCTGCCAAGCTATTTGAAAAGTGCATAACACAGCTGGGATTCGGACAGTGAGGCAGACCGAAAACATGCCCCATTTCATGGGTCAGTTCTTTCCTGAAACGGGAAAGGAAGAGGCTGTCGTCTTCAGAGATTAAACGTGCATACGAGACTATGCAGCCTTTAAAAGGGTAAGCAACCCCAAAAACGAAGTTTAAGCCATTGGAGTAGAGGTCGTAAGGCGTTAAAACAACGACAAAGAGAGAGTCGGAAGGTTTTAGGGCAAGGGCATGCTGAAGCTGAACCTCGGCAAGAAGCTGAGAGCCTCTGGCTCCGGTAGAATCGGGAGGCAAGGCCCCCTCGAAACGGGGGCTCAGGTTAAACTTTTCCTTAAGGACCTTCTCGGCTTCTTCTTCTACAAAGGGAAGGGCTACTCCCACCGTGTAAAGGGACGCTAAAGCCATCAGTTGTTCCCCTGCTGTTTCTCTTTAAGTATCTCCTCAAGCTCTTCTTTGGAGAAGTGATACTCCTCACCGCAGAATTTGCACTTAACGGAGGCACCGCCTTCCTGAATCAGGGATTTTATCTCCTCTTCCGGCATTGCAACTATACCGCCCTTGGCAACTTCCTTACTACACCTACAGCGGAAAGAGAGCTCTTTAAGGGCAAGCAGTTCAGTAGTAAAGCCTTTGAATATAAGTTCTGCAATCTCTTCGGGCCTTTTACCCTCTTTTATAAGGGTGCTTACAGGGGGTAAAGAGGTAACGTTTTTCTCGAGCTTCTCTACAGCAGACTCGGAAGCGCCGGGAAGAGGTTGGGCAAGGAAACCTCCGGCAGCTTCCACTTTTCCGTCTTCACCCACAAGAACGCCTATAGCCACAGCAGAGGGAATCTGTTCCGATTTAAGCAGGTAGTAGGCAATGTCTTGGGCTATCTCTCCGGAAACAAGGGGAACGGAGCTCTCGTAGGGAGTTCCAAAGCCGAGGTCTTTAACAACGGTCAGGGTGCCTTTACCGACCGCTTTGGCTATATCGAACTTCTTCCTGCCGTTCTCCTCTTTTATGAAGGTTTCTACGTTCGGGTTCTGGACAAACCCTCTTACCTCTCCCTTGGCATTCGCCTCCGCTACAACAAGGCCTATAGGGCCATCTCCCTCTATTCTGAGGAGTACCCTCTGGTTGGTCCCGTGTTTGAGGAGAGAGGTTAACAGAATCGCTCCTGTTAAGGCACGGCCGAGAACCGCCGTTGCCATAGGAGAGAGTTTATGTCTGAGGCGCGCTATCTCACAGAGGTTGGTTGTTTTCACAATGAAGGCCCTGAGAGCGTCTTCCCTGGTTACCGCTATAACGCCGTAGTCTCGGTCTTTAAAGTAGTTCTTGAGGTCTTCTTTTACCTGGTCTGTTAGCTCCTTTACGAGCTGTTCCCTTTGGGGAAGGACTTTAAGGTTTTTCTGCTCCTTCTTCTCCATCTCTACCCTCCAACAGGTTTACTATTTTCTCCGGCAGTTTATCTCTGTTTTGAAGCGTAACTGTAATAACTTTAAATCTACCTGATGAGCGGATTTGGGCAACCAGCGGGTGAACGTCTTTCTGGGGAATGGTAACAAGGGCCGGGCCTTCGCTGAGAATAAGTTGCTCAACAAAGCGAGCAAACCGGCGGGAAAGCAGCTCCATTTTACCTATTTCATCTATAACGGCTACAGAGGTTGGGTTTAACGCAGAGTTGAGAAATGGGAAAAGGAAGGCCTCGAACTCCCGAACGAAAACCTTGTAACGGCCCACTTTATACGGTGAACGGCCTTCTACACTTGCAAGCAGAGCCTCTTTGCCGTCGGTTCTTACAACTTTAAAACCCCAGCGGCGGCCGTTTTTCCTTATCTCTTCGGTCCAGAAACCCACAGCGGGAACGGAAAGAAGAGAAACTGCCCTTTTAACACAGGTGGTTTTACCTATTCCCGGTCTTCCGGTTAGGGCAATTTTCATCAACGGCGCTGCCTCACAACTTCAAGGATGTTAAGGTCGATAATCATGTTATCGTAGGCGGCCAGAGTTTTAACGCCGGTCTCTTTTTCTATGGAAGCAGCAACTTCCCAAGGTTTTGCCGAGAGCATCGTTTTGCCAAAATGGGTCAGAACGGCAAGGGTAGGTTTAACGAATGCAATGATTTCCTTTGCGTCTTTTGCGCTTAGGTGGTCTATTTTTGGATTTGGAGAGTAGAGGGTTGTATTGATTATGAGGAGGTCTTTGGCAGGGGAGTAGGCCTCGAGGAGTTCGGGGAAGAATTTTGTGTCGGTTAGGTAACCGAAGTGTTTGCCGTTCCAATTAAAGATAACGCCGTAAGTTTCAACGCCGTGAACGTGGCGAACCGGGAAAGTGAGTTTAAGGTTTTCAAACAGCATAAGTTCTTTTTTCTCTTCTATTAGAATCGTCTCTTCTATGTTCTGACGGGTATACTCAAGAACTACGGGGTCTTGGTTAACCGCATCGGAAGGACAAAGGAGCTTCCCCTTCTTCCTCTTACCGCCCAAGGTCATGGCTTCAAGTATGTGGTTTACGTCGGCACAGTGGTCCAGGTGGCGGTGTGTAAGCAGAACGGCGTCTGTCCAGAAGGGCTCTATTCCCTTCCTGTGGGCGTGGACAAAGGCTCCGGGGCCCGGGTCTACGTGAAGGTTGTAGCCGCCGAAGTTCCAGTAAAGGCCTCCGGCCTGACGCATGAAGCCGAAGGCAACGTAACGGGCACCGGCAGTTCCAAGGAAAACAAGGCGGTTCTGGAGTGACTCCCTTGTCAGCTTCAAGCCGGACAGATACCTCTCTTACTGTTTCTGACGAACTCTACAAGCTCTCTCACTTCCGGAGAGTCTCCGAACTCCTCAAGGGCCCTTTCAAGGGCCTTCTGAATGGGCTCATCGGACTTAAAGATGACCTCAAAGGCGGCCGTTAGGGTTCTTATGGCCTCCCGGGAGAAACCGCGCCTTTTAAGGCCCACTATGTTTACTCCCTCAAGACGCGCCCTGTTTCCCTGAGCCAAGAGGAAAGGGGGCACGTCTCTGTGAACGGCGGAGGCCCCTCCTACCATGGCGTGTTTACCTATACGGACAAACTGGTGAATCCCCGTTAAGCCGCCGATAACGGCAAAGTCACCTATTTCTACGTGGCCGGCTATCTGAACGGCGTTTGCAACTATGGCGTTATTCCCGATGATAACGTCGTGGGCAACGTGGACGTAGGCCATAAGGAGCACGTTATTGCCCACCTTTGTGACTCCGCCTCCGCCGGCAGTTCCTCGGTGGATTGTCACGTACTCCCTGATTTTTACACCGTTACCTATGATAACTTCTGTATCCTCTCCCTTGTACTTTAAATCTTGAGGCTCAACGCCTATGTGGGAGGCGTATATTGTACAGTTCTCACCTATGGTAACTCTTCCCTCTATAACCGCACCCTTTTTTACAACCGTTCCCCTACCCACTTTAACGCGGGGACCGATATAGGCAAACGGTTCAACGATAACGCCCTCATCGAGCTCTGCACCTTTTTCCACAACCGCAAGGGGGTGAACCTGAGCCATCACTTCCTCGTAATCATCGCCATTATTTGGGCATCGCAAACGAGCTCATCGCCTACGTAGGCCTCTCCTTTCATCTTGGAGAGCCTGCTCTTTATAACGGTAGGTTCAAGGACGAACTTTACCGTGTCTCCCGGGCGAACCGGCTTTCTGAAACGGGCTTTGTCTATTCCCATGAAGTAGACAACGTACTCTTTGGGGGAGATGTCGAAGGACTTGAACATGAGAATGCAGCCCACTTGGGCCATTGCCTCTACGAGGAGCGCCCCGGGAAATATGGGATGGCCGGGGAAGTGGCCCTGGAAGAAGGGCTCGTTCATCGTAACGTTTTTGATGCCGACTATCCGTTTTTTCGGTTCAAACTCAACGATTTTGTCTACAAGGAGGAAGGGGTATCTGTGGGGAATGGTCTCCATAATCTCCACTATGTCCATTACCAACGCTCTATACCTCCGACTTCCCGTATTAGAACCACCGCCTGGGCAGATATGCCCTCTCCTCGGCCTTCAAAGCCCATTCCTTCGGTGGTTGTGGCCTTTACGGAAACTTGAGAGGGAAGTATACCAAGTGCACGAGCTATGTTCTCGGCCATCTGCCGCTTGTAGGGTTTGAGCTTCGGGGCCTGAGCAACCACCACAGTATCTACGTTAACAACTGTGAAGCCCTCCAGCCGGAGGAGCTGGGCCACTTTTTCAAGGAGCCTCAAGCTGGAGATTCCCCTGTACTTCGGGTCTGTGTCGGGGAAGTGTTCTCCTATATCGCCGAGGGCGGCGGCACCTAAGGCGGCGTCGCACACGGCGTGAACGAGAACGTCGGCGTCGGAGTGGCCCTTTAAGCCCTTATGGTAGGGGATTTCTACACCGCCCAAGACAAGCCTGTAGCCGCTTTCGAGCCTGTGGGCGTCGTAGCCTATTCCTACTCTAAACATCTCTCAGGCGAGCCTGCTCTTTATGAGCTTCTCTACCTCTTCCCTTATTACCTTCTCGGCTATTTCGGGTATTACTTCCCAGGCTATTTCCCTTATTATCTGCTCAACTTTCTCCTCGGGCAGACCTGCCTCTACCTTCTTGGCAATCTCCTTCTTAGCCTCCTCCACTACCTTAGACTCCGTAGATTGCGGTTTAACTGGCTCTTCAACGGGTTCCGGCTGAAGCTCAACCGGTTCAAGCTCTATGGTTTCAACGTGTTCTTCAACGGGCAGAACTTGAAGCTCCTCCTGGGGCTCCTCAATAACCGGAATCTCTACCATCTCGCCGGCGGAGGGAGCAACAATTTCGAGCTTCTCCTCAAGCTGAGGCTTGTGGGTCTTTATGTTCCTCAGAAGCTCAACAAGCTCTTCCACCGTGAAGGGCTTCTCGAGAACGGCAGACGCCCCTAAAGAGAGGGCCTTTTCGGGGTCGAACCCCTCTGCACGGTGGCCTATAACCACAACGGGAACGCCCCGGTCTTTGACCTTCTCTATAACCTCATAGGCAGTGCCGTGGGAGAGGGTAACGTCGAGTATCACAACGTCGGGCTTCTTCTCTACGGTCAGGTTTATAACCTCTTTGGGCGTGTAGGCGTGGACAACCTCTATACCCCGTAAAGAGAGGACTTTATCGAAAAGTTCGTGCCAGGTTTTTTTGTCGTCGCCGTAGACTACCCTCATCTGGCTACTCCTTCCAGCTCTTTTTTGATGCGCTCTTTCAGTTCTTCAAGTAAAACCACAAGCTCCTTGGCATTAAGGGCTTGAGCGTCTAAGTCCTTTGTCAGTTCCGAGCCGTCGTCGAGCTTTATAGAGTGGGCAAGGGCGAGAAGTTCGTCTTTCACAAGGGAGGCGTTTATGTTCCTCGAGATGGAAACTGCCGACTCAACAGTATCCAAAAGGTCCTTTAAGAAGACAGGGTCAACAGCAGGCTCCTTAGACTTCTGAGCCTCTATGGCAAGGTTTTGAACGTCGTTACGGAGTATAAGAAGGGAGTCTTTAACCTGGGTCAGGAGGGAGTTATCTATGGAGGGAAGGTTGAACTCTATCTCTTTTAAAATCTCCTCGCTCTTTTCAAGGGCTTCGTAACTGCTGGGAGAGAGGCTAACGGGCAGGGTTGCAAGCTCTTTTTTGAGTTTGTGGATTTCGAGCTGGAGAGCCTCGATTTCCTGACGGATATCCTTCAGCTTGTCCTCGCGGAGCTCCTTGATTTTCGACTTGAGCTCCTCGGCCATTGAGATGGTTCGCTCGGATACACCTATGAGGCGCTCCTCAAGAATGGCAAGGCGCTCTTCTTCTTCCTTTTTCCTTCCCCCCAAGGATTTGGCAATGATGAAGCCGAAAACAAGGCCGATGGCCCCGAAAACGGCAGCTACAACGACTGTGATAAGCTCCCAGTTCATTGTCCTACTTCCCCTTTATTTATTCAAGCTCTACGGTAAGTATATCGTATATTCTACTTACCGGTAAGCCCATAACTGTAAAGAAATCCCCATCTATACGCTCGATAAAGAGTGCCCCCTTCCCCTGAATTCCGTAAGCTCCGGCCTTATCCAGAGGCTCACCGGTGGAGATGTACCACTCTATCTCCGAAGGAGTCAGCCTTTTAAATTTTACAAGGCTCTCTTCGTAGTCGGTTACAACTCTGCCGTTTATAAGCAGCGAAAAGCCGGTAATTACCTTGTGCCACCTGCCGGAAAGACGCTTTAGGTAGAGGCGGGCTTCCTGGGAGTTTTTGGGTTTCCCAAGAATTTCGTCTCCGAGAACAACGATTGTATCGGCGGCAAGGGCCACCTCGCCCGGAAGCAGCTGTTCCTTCGCCGCCAGAACCTTCTTTTCTGCGTTTAAAGTGGCGGTTTTGTAGGAAGAGGGGTGAAGCTCTTCCTCTACAGAAACTTTCACCACCCTGAAGTTAAAGCCGGCCATCTGGAGGATTTCCCTCCTCCTGGGTGAGGAAGAGACAAGGGCCAGTTTAACTTTTTCCACCATCTATCACCCCCAGGGCCTTGAGCATCTCCCGGGCCGCGTCCTGCTCCGCGGCCTTTTTGGACTTGCCCTTACCGTAGGTGGTAATATCGTTTACCTGACACTCAACGGTAAAAGTCTTGTCGTGTTCCGGCCCCTCGGCCTTAACAACCCTGTACTTGGGAAGGACCTTATACTCCCTCTGGGTAATCTCCTGAAGGTAGCTCTTAAAGTCTTTGTAGGTAACGGCGTTTTCGAGAATCTCCCAGAGCTTCTTTAGGAACTTGTTCTTAAAAATCTCCTTGGCCTTTTCAAAGCCCGCATCAAGGTACAGGGCGCCGAAAACCGATTCAAAAACGTCACACAGAATAGAGTCTTTCTCTCTGCCGCCCGTCCTCTTTTCACCTTTACCCAGGTATAAGAACTGGCCCAAGTTAATCGTTCGGGCCAGCTTAGAGAGTGAAGGCTCGCTCACGAGAAAGGCCCTAATCTGGGAGAGCTCACCCTCACTCTTTTCGGGGAAACGCTTTATAAGCTCCTCGCTGACTATAAGGCCTATAACGGCATCACCGAGGAACTCGAGAACCTCGTAGTTCTCGCCGGTATCCTTCTCAAAGGCAAAAGAGCGGTGAATCAGCGCCCTCTTGAGAAGCTCCTTATCCTTAAAGGAGTAACCCAGCAACCTCTCAAGCGCTACCAGTTTATCACCCTCTATCAACCTTCATACCTCTTTAAAACAAGGCAGGCGTTGGTTCCGCCAAAGCCGAAAGAGTTCTTGAGCACGTACTTAACGTCGGCCTTAACGGCCTCGTTGGGAGTGTAATCCAAGTCACACTCGGGGTCGGGCTCTTCGTAGTTAATGGTGGGAGGTATAACCCCCGTCTGAAGGGTCATAACAGAGGCAACGGTCTCAACCCCTCCGGCAGCCCCGAGAAGGTGACCTATCATAGATTTAATGCTGCTTATCTTCACCTTGTAAGCGTAGTCGCCGAATACCCTCTTAATGGCCATAGTCTCAAACAGGTCGTTGAACTTGGTAGAGGTACCGTGGGCGTTGATGTAGTCTATATCCTCGGGTGATATACCGGCGTCCCTAATGGCGTTCGCCATAGCCCTTGCTGCACCTTCCCCTTCGGGAGCAGGAGCCGTCATGTGGTAGGCGTCGCCGCTCGTTCCGTAGCCCACAACCTCGGCAAGAATCTCCGCACCGCGCCTCTTTGCGTGTTCAAGCTCCTCAAGGACAACGATACCGGCACCTTCACCCATAACAAAGCCGTCGCGGTTCTTCTCAAAGGGACGGCTGGCCTTTTCCGGCTCGTCGTTTCGGGTGGAAAGGGCCCTTGCAGCGGCAAAACCGGCAACGGAAAGAGGGGTGATGCAGCTCTCTGCACCTCCGGCCACAACCACATCTGCATCGCCGTACTGTATAGTTCTGAAGGCTTCTCCTATGGCGTGAGTACCAGTAGCGCAGGCGGTAACAACCGAGATGTTGGGGCCCTTGTATCCGAACCTTATGGATATCATTCCGGAGGCCATGTTTATTATCTCCATGGGAACACAGTAGGGGGAAACCCTCTTCGGCCCCTTCTCCCAGAGGATTTTAAGCTGCTGCTCTATGGTGGTAAGGCCCCCTATACCGGAACCCACTACAACGCCGACCCTCTCTTTATCTACGCCGGAGGTTTCAAGGCCGGCCATATCAACGGCCTGCTGAGCGGCGGCCACTGCGAACTGGATAAACGGGTCGAGCCTCCTTACTTCCCGCTTGTCGAAGTAGTCTGCCGGGTTGAAGTCCTTAACCTCGGCGGCTATCTGAACCGGGTAGTTTGAGGCATCGAACTTGGTTATCTTACCTATACCGGACTTGCCTGCCGTAATGTTCTCCCAGAAAGTCTCAAGGTTGCTCCCAACAGGCGAAACAACTCCAAGTCCGGTAATAACTACTCTCCTTGCCATTCTCCCTCTCCTTCTTGTTTTAGAACTTTATGAGTGAAAATACCGGGTATCCCCGAGAGGTTATCTTCTCCCTCCCTCCCAGGAAGGTGAGCTCTATGAGGAAATCGACACCTACGATGTCGCCTCCGAGCTTCTCAACAAGGTCTATGGCGGCGCTCATGGTTCCGCCGGTTGCAAGAACATCGTCTACGAGAACGACCTTCGTTCCCCTTCTAACGGCATCTTCGTGAATCTCTATGGAGTCCTCTCCGTACTCAAGGGTGTAGGAAGCGCTAACGGTTTTGTAGGGTAGTTTCCCCGGCTTCCTTATTATCGCAAGGCCGGCACCGAGTTTATAGGCCAGAGCAGAGGCCAGTATAAAGCCCCGGGACTCTATACCGACAACCACTTCAACGCCGGAGCCTACATACCTGTTTCCCATGTAGTCTATAACTTTCTGAAACGCCCAAGGGGTTCCAAGGAGCGGCGTTATGTCTTTAAAAACGATTCCGGGCTTGGGAAAGTCGGGAACATCTCTGATAAGGGCCTTAAGCTGGTTTATTTCGGCCTCTACGTTAAGGTCGGTAATCTGAGCCATTACTCCTCCACCTTGAGCAGTTTTTTGACAATTTTAACAGCTTCCTGAGCGTCTCCTCCGTAAATTCCTCCTATGGACTCGGCGTACTCCGGGGTAACAACGGCACCACCGACTATAACCGGAACCTCTACTCCGGCATCCCTCAGGGCCTTAATGGTCTCCTCCATTGCCGGTAAAGTGGTGGTCATTAAGGCGCTAAGCCCTACTATATCGGCGTTGTGCTCCTTTGCCGCCCTAACAACTTCGGCGGGGGGAACGTTGGTTCCCAGGTCAATAACGTCGAAGCCGCTGTTTTCGAGCATAGTTATAACGATGTTCTTCCCTATCTCGTGGACGTCTCCGTGAACGGTGGCCATAACTATCTTGCCGCCCAGCTTCAGGTTGCCCCCTTTCTTTTTCATCTCCCTCTTTAAAACCTCGAAGGCGGCCTGAACGGCCTGTGCCGAGCGGAGCATCTGGGGCAGGAATATCTCCCCTTTTTCAAACCGTTTACCTACAACGTCGAGGGCGGGAATAAGGGCCCTATCGCTCACCTCAACAGGGTCAAACTCCTTCAGGGCCTCTTCGGTAGGCCCTACTATCCCCTCTCTGTCGCCCTCAAGAACCTTCTTAAAGATGGTTCCCAGTATACCGGCCGGAGCCTCGGAGTCGGAAGCCTCCTCTGTAGTCTCCCCTTTGGCTTTCTCCTCCGCTTCGTGGGAGAAGGCCTGAGGAACAGTTCCGAGAACTGCGCCGGCTATCTGGCATATCCTCTCAAGGGCCTTCCTACACTCGGCATCTTCGCCTTTAGGAGAGTAGTTCTGAAAACGAGAGACGAACCTTTCGGCTCCCCTGTCCTTCCCTACGAGAACGTCGCTTGCGAATATGGTTTCAACCATACGGGAGTCGCCGGGGTTAACAATGCCGGAGTCGAGCCCGGCGTAAATGGCCATAGCCATAAAGGCCGAGTTTATGAGGGAACGGGACGGAAGGCCGAAAGAGACGTTGCTGACTCCCAATGTTGTGGCAATGCCGAAACGCTCTTTAACGAGCCTTATGGCCTTTAGGGTTTCAACCGTAGAGTCGGGCATTGCGCTGACCGCAAGGTTTAAAACGTCGGCAACTGTGGAGCTTCTATCCACTCCCACCTTCTCGCACTCTTTAAGGAGGCGCTCTATTATCTCTACCCGCTCCTGGGCCTTCTCCTTAAGGCCTTCGTCGTCTATGGCAAGCAGGAGGACGTTTGCGCCGTACTTGGCGGCAACGGGGAGTATCTGTTCAACGTCCTTCTTCTCACCGGAGACCGAGTTTACCACCGGCCTGCCGTCGCACATCTTAAGGGCCTCTTCAACGGCCTTAGGGTCTTTGGTATCGATAACGAGGGGGACGTCTACGGCCTCCATAACCGTTTTAACCGCCTCCCTCATAAGGGAGGGTTCGTCGGCTCCCGGAACGCCTACGTTAACGTCGAGAAGGTCGGCCCCCTCTTCCACCTGCTTTTTTGCCTCCTGCTTAACCAGCGAGAAGTCTTTGGCTTTTAAGGCTTCTTGGAGTTTTTTCTTGCCGGTAGGGTTT
The DNA here is from genome assembly GCF_000185805.1 of Thermovibrio ammonificans HB-1. Classification (NCBI taxonomy): domain Bacteria; kingdom Pseudomonadati; phylum Aquificota; class Aquificia; order Desulfurobacteriales; family Desulfurobacteriaceae; genus Thermovibrio; species Thermovibrio ammonificans. The sequence goes on along the minus strand of NC_014926.1, from coordinate 559,974 downwards.
ATCCTCTCCCCTATTATCCTCGTAGGGTGTCCGGTTCCTATGAGAACGAGCTTCGTCCTGCTGGCAACTTTCACCCCTTTAACGGGGTTCCTCTCTACCGGCTTTAACCCTTCAACGGCCCGTTTTATGGCCCTTATGTGGTCGGGGGTTGTTCCGCAGCAGCCGCCAATTATATTGGCTCCGGCCTTTACAAACTCAACCGCGTACTTTTCGAAAGTTTCGGGAGGCTCGGGATAGACCGTTTTGCCGTTTTCAAGAACCGGAAGGCCGGCGTTTGCGTAAACGATAATCGGGGTGGTGGTAACGGAGGCGGTTCTCTTTATTATCTCGACGAAGCTCTCCGGGCCGAGGGAGCAGTTTGCTCCAACGGCGGCAACGTTGAACCCCTCAAAAACGGCGGCCGCAACCTCCGGAGGCGTTCCAAGGAGGGTTCTCCCGTCTTCCTGGTAGGTCATGGAGACGAGAACGGGAAGGTCGCACACCTCCCTTGCGGCAAAAACTGCGGCCTTCGCCTCCTTTATATCGGACATGGTCTCTATCAGGACAAGGTCGGCACCGGCCTCGGCTCCCGCTTCTATCTGCTCCTTGAAAACGTCTACCAGCTCATCGAAGGTGTAGTCTCCCACAGGCTCAGCGAAAACTCCGGTCGGGCCTACAGAAAGGGCAACAAGGGCTCTACCCCGGGCAGCCTCCTTGGCAAGCTTCACGCCGGCGGCGGTGAGCTCCTTTACCCTGTTTTCAAGGCCGTAGTGGGAGAGCTTTATCCTGTTACTGCCGAAGGTGTTGGTCTCTATGATATCTGCTCCGGCCTCTACGTACTCGGAGTGAATCTCCTTGAGAACTTCGGGTTTTTCAACGTTTAAAAGCTCGGGGGCAAAGTTAACGTCTACCCCCTTGGCCATGAGCATAGTGCCCATACCGCCGTCTAAAACCCAGATTTTCTCCTCTTGTTTGAAAGGGTTGGTCGGCAAGGCTCCTCCAGATGGGGTTATCGGAGGGCAAATTATAACAGCGGTTAACCAAAGTGCTCTTTAACCCGCTCGGCCTCCTGAAGAATCTGTCCCACAACCCAATCCGACTTGGGCTTACCCTTGGGGCAGTAACGCTCCTTCTCCGAGTAGAGACAGCCGCAGTACTGCTGCCGGTAGAGGCCGTGCTCCTTGGAGAGCTCTATCCCCTCTTTCCAGCCCTCCCTGAAGTCGATGTTCAGGAAGGGGATTCCGAACTTCTCCGAGGCGTTTTCGGCAAGGGGCACCATTAGCTCTCTGCTCTGGAACTTGCTGTAAAAGAGGGTGGAGGTGAAGGCATCGAACTTGCCCTTTTTGGCAACGGCAGCCGCCATTTCAAGGCGCATTGAGTAACAGATTTGACACCTTACGGGCTTTTCCTCCCTGAAGGCAACGGCCCTGAACCACTTTTCGGGCTCGTAGGTGTCGAAGTAGATGACCTTAATTCCGTAAACGGAGGAGAGCTTCCTAACGCTCTCCATCCGCTTCACAAACTCGGTGCAGGGGTGAATGTTGGGGTTGTACCACAGGCCTACCACCTGGTAGCCCCTGCTCAGTAGGAGCTCAAGGGGGTAGCAGGCACACGGGGCACAGCAGATGTGAAGGAGAACCTTCACTCTTCGAGCTCCACGTCCAGGTCGGTTTTCACCTGGTTTTTACCGGAACGCTTTGCAAGGTAAAGGGCTTTATCGGCCTTTTCAACGAGAGCCGTTTCATCGAGCCCGTCTCTCATCATGGCAACGCCAACGCTAATTGTAACAGGTATGACCTGGTCGTTGTACTTGAACAGGTGCTTTTCTACCGACTTCCTAAGGCGCTCGGCAACTCTTATCGCCTGGCTGAAGGTAACGCCCGGAAGCAGGATTGCGAACTCTTCTCCGCCGTAACGGGCTATAATGTCCCTGGCCCTGAGCTGGCTTTTAAGGAGCCTTGCAAGCTCCCTGAGGACGTAATCTCCCGCCTGGTGGCCGTAGGTGTCGTTTATCTTCTTGAAGTTGTCTATGTCTATCATGAGAAGGGCGAAGGGGTAGTTCCTGCGGTAGAAGTCGTTCACCATGTCGGTTATGGCCCTGTCGAAGCTGGCCCTGTTGGCAACCTGGGTGAGGAAGTCTATGGAGGCCTCTTTCTTAGTCTGCTCAAGCTCCTGTGTCAGCTTTTTTATCTGCTGATTGGCCTCCTCGAGCTTGTTCTTAAGCTCCTCGTTCTGCTGCCTGATTACGCAGAGCTCCTCGAGAACCTGACCGAGGAGGTCTTTTACGGAGCTGTCGGCAACCCTGTTCCGTATCTCCTTGAAGGAGTTCTCCTTCTCCTCCAAGGTGTTGTTGTGGTCTACTATAACCTCTATGAGCTTCTCTATCTCGGTGACTATCTCCTGGGCCACGCTCTTTAGGAGCTCTCTGTCTTCATCTTCAACTTGAAGCAGAACGGCCTCTACGTTGTCTACGGTCGGGTACTTCTCCTTAAAGAGGCCCATTATCTCAAGGTCGGAGAGCTCCAGGCCGTTTTCGTGGAGGTAGCAGAATATCTCAAACCAGAGGATGTAGTTCTCCGGTATGAGGGGTATGTTGTTCCTGGCCAAGAACTTCAGTTCCTCTTTGGCTATTTGAGTAATTTCCTGAAGCTCCGAAGGGGTAAGTTTCTTCTTCTGGCGCACCTTCTTCAGGAGTTTGCACTCTATTTTCTTCTCCATCTCAGCTCCACCCCCACCCTCTCGAAGTTGTGTTGGAAGGGAACGCTCAGCTTAACGGTCTCTATTATAGCTGAATCAATATTCCAGCGGTTCAAAACCTCTTTAAGCAGGGCTTCCTGAAACTCTTCAAGGTAGGTGTAGGTGTTGCGGGAGAGGCGAAGGATGAGGTTGTGAAGCTCTTGGTAATCTACAAACTCACCGGTAAGCTTCACGCTGAGCTTCACCTGAACTCCTAAGCTCCTCTCCTCGGGGTAGGTGCCGCACTTCAGGTGCAGCCTCATTCCCTCTATAAAAACGCTTCTCTCAACTTTCCCCTGCAACTTTCTCTACCTCCTCAACGAGCCTGTTAAGGGCCTCTTCCTGAGAGAGCTTACCTACAACCTTCCCCTTCACAAAGAGGATGAAGTGCTCTCCCGCACCGGCAATGCCCACGTCGGCAAACTTGGCCTCTCCGGGGCCGTTCACGGCGCACCCCATAACCGCTACTTTTAGGGGCTTTTCAACGTGCTCTAAGCGCTTTTCCACTTCTCTGGCAAGGCTTTCAACGTTCACCATACACCTGCCGCAGGTGGGGCACGAGATAACTTCAACTCCCCTGTGGCGCAGGTCCAGGGCCGAAAGTATTTTGTAGGCCACCTTAACCTCCTCTTTCGGGTCGGCAGAGAGCGAGATTCTCACCGTATCCCCTATACCCTGATAGAGGAGGATTCCCACGCCCACCGCCGACTTTACCGCCCCCGAAAGGAGAGTTCCCGCCTCGGTTATCCCTATGTGGAGCGGGTAGTCGGTCTGCTCGGCAAAAATTTTATTGGCGACAACGGTGCTTTTAACCTCGGAACCCTTTAATGAGAACTTTAGGTTGGTAAAACCCCAGTCTTCAAACATCTTGGCGTAGCTAAGGGCGGCCTCTGCAAGAGCTTCGGGAACGGGAGCTCCGAACTTAAAGAGGAGCTCTTTAGGGATGGAGCCGGAGTTAACGCCCACCCTTATGGCAACGCCCCTTTCCCGGGCAAGCTCTACAATCTCCTTCACCTTTTCCCGGCTCCCGATGTTCCCGGGGTTTATCCTCACGCAGTCTGCTCCGCTTTCAATGGCAAGGAGGGCAAGCCTGTGGTCGAAGTGGATATCGGCTATCAGGGGAATTCCTATCCTCTCCTTTATCGCCTTAACGGCCCGAGCGGCTTCCGGGGTTGGAACGGCGACCCTTACAAGCTCACAGCCGACCCTCTCCAGCTCTTTAATCTGCTTTACCGTCGATTCAACGTCTTCGGTGTAGGTGTTGGTCATAGACTGAACGACTACCGGGTGGCTGCCCCCCACCGGAACGGAGCCTACCCAAACGGTTCTCGTCTTTCTGCGCTCTATCCAGCCCATAAGCTCTCCACATCGGGTAAAACTTTCCATATTTTAACCCCTGCAATGAAGGAGCAGATTAGGAAGAACTTCTCGAGGGCCGCCGACAGGTACGAGCTTCACGCCGCCCTCCAGCAGGCCGCAGGCCGGGAAATCCTGAAGAGGTTACGCCTCTTTCCCCACCCTTACCCGCTCCTGGACGTTGGCGCAGGAACCGGGTGGCTGTTAAAAGGTAAAGGGGTTGTCAGCTTAGATATAGCGCTGGGGATGTGCCGTACCTGCAAAAGCAGGGGGAACAGAGCAGTCTGCGCCGACGCCGAAGAGATGCCCTTTAAAGAGCGTTCGTTCAGAACCGTAGTATCCAACTTTGCCCTCCAGTGGACAGACCTTGAAAAGAGCCTAAGGGAGTGCAGCCGGGTTTTAGAGCCCGGAGGGGCCTTGATAGTCACGGTTCCCGTTGAGGGAAGCCTCAGAACGCTCTTTGAGTGCTGGGAGGCGGCAGGGGGCGGGAAGCTCTTTAAGTTCCCAGAAGAGAAGGAGCTGATGGAGCTGATACGGAAGGAGTTCAAACCGGTGGAGTTCAGCAGGCTGTACCTTAAAAAGCGTTTTAACTGTGCAAAAGAGGCCCTGAAAGCGGTAAACGCAATAGGGGCAAAGAGCCCCCTGGCAAAGCCCAACAGGGCCACCCTGCTGAAGTTCAGAGAGCTCTTTGAAAAAACGCCCCTAATTGAGTACAGGGTTCTCGCTATAACTGCGGTAAAGGATTGAAAAGGAGCAGGAGCCGACCTGCCCCTTCTAAAGCTCTGCCTCTTTGTGGCGGGAAGCGTGACACTGGATATTGACGGCAACGGGAAGGGAGGCTATGTGACACGGGTACCACTCGATTTTCACGTCCAGGGCGGTTACCCTACCGCCGAAGCCCGAAGGCCCGATGCCCAGCTTGTTTATCTCCTCAAGAAGCTCCTCCTCCAGCGCAGCGTAGCGGGGGTCGGGGTTCCTGTGGCCTATAGGCCTGAGGAGGGCCTTTTTGGCAAGGAAGGCAACTTTCTCAAAGGTTCCCCCTATGCCCACCCCAACCGTTATGGGCGGACACGGGTTGGGGCCGGCCTCGCTTACGGTCTTCAGGACGAACTTCTTCACCCCTTCAACGCCGTCTGCAGGCTTTAACATGGCAAGCCTGCTCATGTTCTCGCTGCCGCCTCCCTTTGCGGCAACGGTGATTTTCACCCTATCGCCCGGGACTATGCTGTAGTGGATAACGGCAGGTGTGTTGTTCTTGGTGTTCTTCCTGTCGAAGAGGGGGTCGGAAACGATAGACTTCCGGAGGTACCCTTCCGTGTAGCCTTGGGCAACCCCTTCGTTAACGGCCTCTTCAAGGGAGCCGCCGACAAAGCGGACGTCTTGGCCGATTTCAAGAAAAACAACGGCAAAGCCGGTATCCTGACAGTAGGGAATCTGCTCCCTGGCGGCAATCTCTGCGTTCTCCTGCAGGATGTCAAAAACGTTCTTACCTACGGGGGATACCTCCTTCTCCTTCCCCTCTTTGAAAGCGTTTAAAACGTCTTGGGGAAGGAAGTAGTTGGCCTCCATACAGAGCCTTTTAACGGTTTCCCTGACCTTATCTACGTGAATTTCGCGCATCTCTCCTCCTAAAGGGGCAGCTTCTCAACGAGTCTCTTAACCGACTCAACGGACTTCCTCCAGTCTGCCCACTCCTCATCTGTAAGGTCGAGCTTGATTATCTCCTCTACGCCTTCTTTTCCGAGGATTATCGGAACGCCTACACAGAGGCCGCTTGCACCGTAGTACTCTCCGGCTTCTCCGTCGAGGTAAACGCTGGCAGAGAGAATCTTCCTCTTGTTCCAGAGGATTGCAAGAACCATCTCAAGGATTGAGGCAGCCGGCGCATAGAAGGCACTTCCTGTTTTGAGGAGCCGAACTATCTCTCCGCCGCCGAAACGGGTCCTCTGGATAACCTCCTCGAGCTCCTCCTTAGAGAGGAATTTGGTAACCGGCATTCCGGCCACTGTTGTAAACTTCCTCAGGGGTACCATATCGTCGCCGTGACCGCCTATAACGAAGGCGTTTATGTTCTCAACCGAGATGCCCGTCTTTTCGGAGATGAAGTAGGCAAAGCGGGCCGAGTCGAGAACTCCGGCCATTCCCATCACTTTGTTCTTCGGGAAGCCGGTAACTTTTAAAGCGGTGTAGGTCATTGCATCCAGCGGGTTGGTAACGACAATAACGAAAGCGTCGGGAGAGTACTTCTTAATCTGCTCGGAAACGCTCTTAACAACTTCGAAGTTTTTAAATAGAAGGTCGTCTCGGCTCATCCCCGGCTTTCTGGGGAAGCCGGCGGTGATGATAACTACATCGGAGCCTGCAGTCTCGGCGTAGTCTCCGGTTCCGTGGACGTGAGCGTTAAAGCCCAGAATCGGAGAGGCCTCCATTATGTCAAGGGCCTTACCCTTGGCAACGCCTTCGTTGATGTCTATGAGGGTGATGTCGGCGGTTTCTCTCCTTGCAAGGAGAAGGGCCAGAGTTGCCCCGATGTTACCTGCACCTACTATTGTTATCTTTTTTCTGTCCACACTACCTCCCCTAACGGTTTGATGAAAGCGGTTTCTATTTTATCAAGTGGAGCCCTTGCCCTGGCTTAGAGTCTCCACAGAAGGAAATCCTTAAACCGCTCCCTGTTGTAAATGCCCTTTACGTCTATGAGTATCGGAGGCTCCCCGAGAATGGAGCGGAAGAACTCGGGGGGAAGCTCTTTAAAGCTGTCGTGCTTAACCGCAACAACAACGGCGTCGTAAGGAGCTTCCGCCTCCACCGACTCTATAAGCTCAACGCCGTACTCCCGCTTAAACTCCTCTCCGTCGGCAACGGGGTCGTAAAGGAAAGCCTTCACACCGTAGGAGTTGAGCTCGTTATAGATATCTATAACCTTACTGTTCCTTACATCCTTCACGTTCTCCTTAAACGTTACGCCCATAACCAGAACTTTGGCGTTAAGAACCTGCTTACCGGCTTTTATCATCTGCTTAACGGTCTGTTCGGCAACAAACTTACCCATGTAGTCGTTAATCCGCCTGCCGGCAAGAATAACTTCGGGGTGATAGCCGAGCTCCTGGGCCTTAAAGGTAAGGTAGTAGGGGTCAACGCCTATACAGTGCCCTCCCACAAGGCCCGGCTCAAATTTCAGGAAGTTCCACTTGGTAGCCGCCGCCTCTATAACGTCTCGAGTATCTATTCCCATTCTGTGGAATATGAGGGCGAGTTCGTTCATAAGGGCTATGTTTAAGTCCCTTTGGGTGTTCTCTATAACCTTTGCGGCCTCTGCAGTTTTAATGTTGGGAGCCCTGTAAACGCCCGCCTCTATAACGGAACCGTAAACCTTTTCAAGGAGGTCTGCCGTTTCGTCGTCGCAGCCGGCAACCACCTTAACTATTTTCTCTATGGTGTGTTTTTTATCTCCGGGATTAACTCTCTCCGGGGAGTAGCCAACTTTAAACTCTTCCATGTACTTCAGCCCCGACTCCTTCTCCAGGAGCGGAACGCACACCTCCTCGGTAAGACCCGGGTAAACCGTAGATTCGTAAACAACCACCGTCCCGGGAACCATGTGTCTGCCAACTGTTTTCGTTGCAAGTTTCACAGGTCTTAAATCGGGTATGTTGTGCCTATCCACGGGAGTCGGAACGGTAACGATAATGAGGCGGCACCCTGAAAGCTCCTCCGGCTCGGTTGTAAACTCTACCGAGGCCTCCTCTATGGCCTCGCGGGAAACCTCACCGGTTTTATCGATGCCGGCCTTCAGCTGCGCAACCCTCTCCGGGTTTACGTCAAAACCGACAACTTTAAACTTTCTACCCAGGAGAACCGCCAAGGGAAGACCCACGTAACCTAAGCCTACAACCGCAACCTTTTCCCTTCCCGAGAGGAAATCTTCAAAAGTAGGAAACTCAACCATCTAACAACTCCCTGTAGAGTTTAAGGGTCTTTTCTGCTATTCGCTTTATATCAAACTCGGAGGCCGTCTGCCTGGCCCTCTCTTTCATCTTCCGGTTACGCAAGTTCTCCACCGCCAGCTCAAGACCCCGAACGAGAGACTTTACGCTTGAAGGCTCAACGGCTATACCGTTTTCAAGGTGCTTCAGGTAGCTTCTTATTCCGCCAACGTAAGAGGCAACAACAACCTTTTCCATGGCCATAGCCTGAAGCAGAGAGCCCGCAATTCCCTCGTTGAGTGAGGGGAAAACAAAGACATCTGCCCCTTTAAGCACCTGAGGGATATCACGGCGAAAGCCCAGGTGAAACACCCTGCCCACAAGCCCCAAGCTCTCTGTAAGCTCCCTTGCCTGCCGAGAGTCTGTATCCCTGCCGGCCAACGCAAGGTAGGCGTTAAGGCCCGTTTTATTCAGAAACTCCCTGAAAGCCGGCAGCAGAACGTGCTGCCCTTTAACGGAGGAGAAGTTTGCCACGTTGACAAACAGGAGAGCATCCGGGGGAAGGCCCAGTTCCTCTCTGAAACCGGACTCAACGGCCGGGTTAAACCTGTCCAGCTCCACTCCCGAAGGTATGTAGTGCACCTTCTTCCCAATCAGGGGGACGGAGCGGAGGTAGTCGAAGATGGCCGGGGAAACGGCAATAATCGCATCTGTAAAGAGGTTGTACTTTGTAAGGAGCGAGAAGGGGGAGAGCTTATAGGGAACCCTCCTGCTGTAAACCACCTTCGGCCTCCTGCCCGTAAAGGGAAGGGCACTCCACACGAACCAGTGTGCCTTTGAAATGTGGGTGTTTACAACATCGTAACCGGCCAAAATAGAGGCAAGGGCCTTCGCCTCTTTGAGGCTGAACTTTACGGTGTTGGGAAAGTAAACCCTCTTTATCCCGAGCTTCTCCGCCCTTTTGTCGAGCTCGGTTCCCGGGTAGGTAAGCAGGTGGGTCTCAACTCCCAGCCTGTTCATGTACTTTGCAAGGAGCAGGGCTTGTTCGGTGCCGCCGCTCCAGCCCCTTGCCGTTGTGGCCTGGAGAACTTTCATAGAAGCTCCCTTTCAATTTAAACTTAACCGGTAGTATAGCAGCGGAGGAGAGATGAAGGTTCTGATAATCCAGCTGAGGCAGCTCGGAGACGTTCTCCTTTCCACTCCCCTTGCAAGGGCACTAAAAGAGAAAGGGGTAAGGGTTCACTTTTTAACCTCGGAGGTGGGAAGGGATATAGTAGAGGGGAACCCGTTCATAGACGGCATTGAAACGCTAAAGGAGGGGAGCAGAGAGCTTCTCAAAACAGCGTTGGCCCTCAGAAAAGAGGGCTTCGACGCCGTTATAGACGCTCAGAGAACCGGACGTTCAAGGCTCATAACACTGCTATCGGGAGCTCCCCTTAGGGTGGCCTTTCGGAAGGAGAGGGGAAACCTCTTTTACAACAGGCTCGTAGAGTGGGAAAACAGGGGGTATACCGCCTGGGAGAGGCTGAAGCTCCTTGAGGGTTTAGGCCTAAAATTAGAGAGCTACCGTAACTACCTGCCGGAAATTTACAAGATACCGGAAAACCCCTTTAAGGGAAGGGAATACGCCGTTATAGTCCCTACCGCCAGAAAGAGCCACAAAATGTGGCCGGCCGAGAAGTTTGCGGAGCTCGCGGCAGAGCTCAGAAAAGAGATGGAAGTTATCGTTCTGTTCGGTCCGGGAGAGAGGGAAGCGGCCCTTAAGGTAAACGAACTTGCAGGGGGAGGACTCACAGTTCCCGAGAGCCCCTTCCCCATAAAGGCGGCAGCAGCCGTTATGAAGGGAGCCGGCGTAGTTATCGGCAACAACTCCTTTGCCCCCCACCTTGCGGTGGCGGTGGGCAGCAAGGTGGTTGTTATCGATAAAAAGCGTTCGGGCTGGTTCCCGCCCATCGAGAGGGTAAGGGAAGTTCACGGTAACAACTCCTTCCCCGAGGTTGAGCAGGTGAAAGAGGCGGTTGCCCAGCTACTGAACGGCTGAGAACTGAAGGTCTACAAGCTTTCTGTAGTCGGGAAGCTCCCTGTAGAGCTCTTCGTGGCTGCCCCTTGCAACCAGCTTCCCCTCCTTTAAAAAGAGTATCTCGTCGCTGTTTAAAACGGTAGAGAGCCTGTGGGCAACGGTGAGGAGTATCCGGTCCTTAAACTTCTCGTCTATGGCCTCCTGTATGGCCTTCTCGGTTTCAGAGTCGAGGGCACTTGTCGCCTCATCGAGAATCAGAAGGTCTGGGTCTTTTAAAACGGCCCTCGCTATTGCAATCCTCTGACGCTGTCCGCCCGAAAGTTCAATTCCCCCTTCACCTATGAGGGTGTAGTACTTCTGGGGAAGGCTCTCTATAAAGTCGTGAATCTGGGCGATTTTGGCTGCCTCTATCACCTCTTCCAAGGTGGCTCCGGGCTTGCCAACCGCAATGTTTTCAAAGATGGTTCCCCTGAAGAGAACAACCTCCTGCGAGACCATACCTATCCGTTTCCTGTAGGGAACAAGCTTTAGCTCTTTATAGTCGGTGCCGTTAACGAGAACCCTACCTTCCGTTGGGTCGAAGAAGCGGGGAATCAGGTTCACCAGCGTAGATTTACCGCTCCCGGAGCGGCCCACAACGGCGTACTTCTTGCCCCTCTCAAGGACAAAGGAGAGTCCCTTTAAAACCGCCCTTGAAGAGCCGGGGTACTTAAAGGAAACGGAGTCAAACTTCAGCCACTCTACCGGACCTTTAAGTTCAACGGCCCCGTCTTTTACAGAATACTCGTCGGGAAGGTCGAGTATTCTCTTTACCCTCTTTGCAACGGCAACCGACTGCTGAATCTTGTTGTAGTTCTGGCCGAGCTTCCTTATGGGCTCGTAAGCCATAATAAGGGCAACTATAAAGGAGAAAAAGGCCCCCGGGGTTGTGTGGCCGAGAACAACTTCTCTACCGCCGTAGAAGATGAGGAAACCTACAATCGCAGCCCCGGTAAGCTCAACCACGGGAGGGTAAATCCCCTCGACCAGTTTTATCTTCATAAACTCCCTGAGGTAGCGGGCGTTATCCTTCCTGAAGAGTTCAGAGAGTCTCTCCTCCAGGCCGAACAGCTTTATCTCCCGGGCGTTCCTGACGGCTTCAAAAAGGTGATTCGTAACAACGGCAAGTCTATCCTGCATCCTGTCGGTGTATCGCTTAATCCTCTTCCCTATCCGGGAGATAACAAAGCCTATAAGGGGCAACCCGACAAAGCCTATAAAGGCGAGCTTGTAGTCCTGGTAGAAGACAATCCCTATGAGCCCCAAGGCGGTGAGCAGGTTCCGCACGAACGTGGCTACCTGGCGGGAGGTGAAGTCCTGAAGGAGAGATGTGTCGTTTATAACTTTTGAGACGAAAGTGCCCGGAGGCTCCTTCAGAAAGTACTCAAGGGGAAGCCTTACAACCTTTTCGTAGAGCTCCTCCCTGAGGGAGGCAACAACCCTCTGGCCCAGGTAGGCCATTGTGTAGTAGTTCACAAAGAAAACAACCCCTTTAAAAAGAACAAGCAGGAACAGAATCAGGGGAATCAGTCTAACCATGTGGGCGTCGCGCTCCACAAAAACGGTGTTGATAACCACCTTAACGAAGTAGGCAAGGTAGGAGGTTATCGCGGCGTTGAGCAGAAGCGTAACAACCGCCACGAGAACGAGCAGCTTTAAAGGTCTCAGGTATTTAAAAAGCCAGGTGGGAAAGTCTCTCATCTCAACCCCCTTAAAGTGCGTAAAGGAGAGAGCGGCTCAAGAGCCACACGGGGCCTTTTGTATCCCCGACGGCAAGCCGTTTAACACGGCAGAGGTTACCCGGCCTGTTCCACCCTCTCTCGGTGGTGAAGCACGCCCTGTAGCCCAAAGTCCGGGCAAGCTTAACCAACTGCTCGCTGTAGATACCCCAAGGCCAGGCAACGGCCTCGACCTTAGTGCCGAGCTTGCTCTCGAGGAGCTCTCTTGAGAGCTTCAGTTCCCTCCGGGCCTCCTCAAGGTCTTCAACGAGCAGACTTGTCAGCGGCGTACCCGGAGAAACCTCCCGGCTCAAAGAGAAGACCCTCCAGTCTCCGGGAGGCTTAAAGGGCTTACCGCCACCTAATGCCGCCCTGTGGCTGTAACCGTGGGACTGAACGCTTACAAGGCCCGAGGCCGTTAGGCGGCGAAGCTCTCCCCACGACAGAAAAGCAGAGTTATCTCCCTCTTTAAAAGAGCGCCTGTAAGCTTCTACAGTTGAAACCTCTGAATCAGACGAGAGGTCCCTTACCTCATCGGAGCCGTAAACCCTTCCGGGAGGCACAAAGAGCACAGAGGGAACCCCGTAACGCTTAAGGAGGGGAAAGGCGTAACGGTAGAAGTCGTAAAAGCCGTCGTCGAAGGTCACCAGCAAGGAAGAAAATGGCCACCTACCAAACAAAAACTCATCGAAGCTCAAAGGCCTGAACACCCTGGTAACTACCTTCAGGTGCTCCTCAAACAGCCTCGGATGAACACCGAAACGGGGGTGGACCCTATGGTAAAGGAGAACCGTACAGCCCATCAAAACAGCACCCTCTCTCGGGGCAGTTTACCCGACAGAAGAGAGTCGTAGAAGTTTAAAAGCCTGCCGACGTAGCGGTCAACAGTTAAACCGGAAGCAACGGCCCTTGCCCGCTCCGAGAGCTCAAAGTAGAGCTTCGGCTCCGAAAGCAGCCTATCCATAGCCCGGGCGAAGGAGTCAACCTCCGAAGGGACAACTATCGAAGCTTCAGACAATATCTCCTTACTGGGAACGGCGGGCGTAATAACGGCCGGCAGGCCGAAATAGGCAGCCTCAAGGTGGGCAATCGACAGCCCTTCATACTCGGAAGGAACGAGCAGAGCGTAGGAAAGGGACAAAACAGAGGCCACATCTTTCCTGTAGCCGAGGAAAAAGACCCTCCCTTCCAGGGAGAGACTCCGGGTAAGCTCCTTGAGCCTATCCATCTCGCCGCCCTCACCCACAACTGCGAGAACCGCATCCGGATGCTTACCGGATATCAACTTTAATGCCCTAATGGCAACATCGTAACGCTTCTGAGGAACGAGCCTGCCCAAACAGAGGAAAACCCTCTTGCCCTTAAGGAAAGCAAGCTCAGGGGAAGGACGGGGCTTGAGCCTTTCCGGGTTGATACAGTTGTAGAAAACGTAGTTGGGCCTCTTAAAGAGGTTGTGCTCCCGCTCAACGTAGTCGTAAACGGCTTTTGAAACCGAGAGGAAAGCGTCGGTTCTATAAGAGAGTAATCTGTTGAAGAGCCTGCGTTCAAATCGCTTTTCCCGTTTTATGTTGTGAATGTGAGTAACCACCTTTACGCCACGGTTGAAAAGGAGGGCAAGCCGGGAAAAGTAATCCCCTGAGAACTGCATAGAGTGGACGATGGAAGCTCCCTCCTCCTCGACAAGCCTCTTCAGCCTCACCGCAGTGGGGAGGGAGAAGGTTTTTATATCCTTTAACCCCGAGCCGAGGTTAACAATCGGGATTCTGGCCTCCATGAACTCGGGGAGCTTCTGCCCGGTTCCGGAAAGGTTAACAACCTTAAACCGAACCCCGAGCTCCTGCAGCCGCCGGCAGATGTCAAAGAGTAAATTCTCTATACCGCCAAAGGGCAAACCGCCTACAACGTAGAGAATCCTCACCGACCCTCCGGATTGTTTGCTACAGTTAACTTAACCCAAAAGAGCGCGGGGGCAAATGAAGTTCAGGGTGGTCGTTAGAAGGCTCAGCAGCTACGGCGGAGCCGAGTTCATAGCGCTGAGGTTCGCAAACTACCTACACAAAAGGGGGCTCCTGGAAGAGGTTGTATGCGGCGTCAAGGAGGTAGAAGTCCCCTTCAAAGTAACCGAGCTCGGTTACTTAAAACCGGGTAGGTTTTTAAAAACTCTTTCCTTCCAGAAGAGAGCAGTTAAATACCTGAAAACCAAAGAGACCGTAAACTTCGCCTTCTCCAAAGTTCCCCACTGCCACGTCTACAGGAACGGAGGAGGAACCCACCTGGGGTTCTTAGAGGGCTCTCTGAAGGCCCTTCCTCCGGCAAGAAGGCTAATAAAAAAACTCACCCGAAGCCTAAACCCCGTTAACTACTTCAACCCCATCTTAGAGGGAGAGATATTCAGAAGCTCAAAAGTGATAATAGCCATCTCCTCAAAAGTAAAAGAGGAAGTTATCAAGTTCTACGGCAGAGAGCTCCTTAACAAAATCTACACCGTTCCCAACCCGGTAGACCTAAACCGGTTCAACAGGGAAGCAAAGGAGAAACTGCGAAAATCGGGAAGGGAACTCGTAGGCTTTAGAGAGGGGCGCTTCGTCCTCGGGTTTGCATCCTCAAACTTTACACTAAAGGGGCTGAAACAACTCATAGAAGCCCTTGCCATGTTGCCGAAAGATGTAACCCTTGCAGTAGCAGGGGGAAGAAACCCCAAGAGCTTCCTAAAACTGGCAGAGAAACTGGACGTAGCCGATAGAGTCCACTTCCTCGGCAAAGTGAACAGAATGGAGACCTTCTACGCCGGCATAGACCTGCTCGTCCACCCGTCGTTCTACGACACCTTCGCAAACGTGGTCACCGAAGCCCTTGCAACCGGAACGCCGGTAATCTGCTCCCGGGAAACGGGGGCCGCAGAGTTCATAACGGAAGGGGTTTCGGGCTTCATCCTCAAGGAGATAACGCCCGAGGAGATAGCGGAAAAAGTGGAGGCCGCACTGCCGAAAAAATGGGACTTCAACGTGAAACTGCCCACAGACGAAGAGGTATTCAGTCGCTACGTCTCCTTAGGAGAGCGTAGTTTATCCCGAGGCTAAAGAGAACCGCCGTTTGGACCTCGGCATCTGTAAAGTTGTTCTCGAAGAAGCCGGCGGCAAGGAAGCCAAGGTAACCGGCTGCAAACACAAGGTAGATAATTTTCTCCCTCTGCCAGAATGCACGGAAGTTCTCAAAAAGGGCGTAACCCCAAAAGTACAGGTAGGCCAAAAGCCCGAGCAAACCGTACTTCGACAGGAACTTCAGGTATATGTTATGGGAGAGTCCGTTATGGAGCCTCCTTACGTAGCCGTTACCTTCACACACCTTACGGGGGTAGAACTTCAAACAGGCCTCATACCCCTCCTTAAGGGCAATCTCCTCTGCCCTGTCGCCGGTGCCGAGTAGCAGGTCGGGCAGGGTGTAGTCTCTTTTAAAGGCGGTTAGGTAGGCCGTCCATATCGCAAGCCTATCGGTGTTGCTGCCGTTGGTTGTTGTGTTGCCTATGCTCTCAAACCGGTGTCTCAGCTGGGGAATCGAGAAAAGGGAAATGGCAAAAAGCCCAAAGAGAACAAGCGAAACAACCGCAAACCTCCTGTACTTCGCCTTTAGAAGGGAAACGAGGAAAAGGACGGCGAAAAAGACGAAAGTACCGACCCAGTAAGACCTGCTCTGGCTCAGAACCACCCCCAGAAGGGCAAGGGCAGAGAAGATGGAGAAAAGCCTGTTTTTAAAGAGTCGGTAGAGTGCAAGGTGCAGGAAAAAGAGGGTAAACAAAACCCCACCGGTTGTAAGGGGGTGATTAAGAAGCCCTTTGGCCCTTATAAGGGCAGTATGCAGCTGAAGGTGCGAGAAATCAACGTGTTTAACGTTCTGCCAGGTAACAGCCTCAAAGAGCTGGGATAGAACCATTAAGGCCGTTGAAAAGCCAAGAAGGTATCCCACCTTTTTCAGAAAGTCCCTATCCAGAGCACACCTAAAACCGACAAAGTAGGAAAGGAGGTAGAGCTTCAAATCCGTTGCCTTAAAAATCCTGCCCAGGTTCAACAAGTAGTGCCAAACTTCCGCAGCGAGCAGGAAGCCGAGAGGCCTAAGGGGAGGTAACGGTGAAAGTGCGCCCGAGAAGGCAAGCAGAAGAAAGCCCAAAAGGCCCAAAACAGCGGCACCGTTGTCCAGCGCAACAGAGGTGGGAATTGCAACCGCGAAAAGAAGGGCAGAAACCTTAACCAGGAGCTCTCCAAAGCGCTCAGCAGCCGGAGAGGCGCTCTTTAATCTCCCTTGCGTTGACAAAGGGGTCCCCCTTCTCAAAAAGTGCCCTCACAACGGCAACCCCTGCAGGTTTACACCTGCACACATCTTCAAGGTTCGAGGGGTTAATACCGCCGATTGCGACAACCGGAAGCTCCGAAAGCTCCACGGCCCTGCACAGAAGCTCTACGCCGGTTACCGGGTCGGGGTTCTCTTTAGTGGTGGTAGGGAAAACCGGGCCGAAACCGATATAATCGAGAAACTCCTTCTTTTCGTTGGCTTCCCTTACCTGCTCCAAGTTGTGGGTAGAGAGCCCAACTATAAATTCCTCACCGGCTATTCCCTTAACAAGCTCGAAGGGAAGGTCGCTCTGGCCCAAGTGAACGCCGTCTGCTTCAACTGCAAGGGCAAGGTCGAGCCTGTCGTTCACTATAAAAACGGCGTCGTGGTTACGGGTGGCCTCCCGCACAAGCAGGGCCTCCTCGTACATCTCCCGGGCACTCTTCCTCTTGGCCCTGTACTGGATTACCTTTGCACCGCCGAGAATCGCCCTCTCAACGGCTTCAACTATATTAAAAGGGTTGAGGAAGCGCTCGTCGGTAATTCCGTAGAGGAAGGGAGTTTCGGGAGGGAACTCAACCACTGGACTCTACTCCGGCGGGTTATGTTAATGGTAGGGCCGAGGGGTTTCGAACCCCTGACCTCCACCGCGTCAAGGTGGCGCTCTCCCGCTGAGCTACGGCCCTACGTACGTCGGTGCCTAATATAGGTAAGCCAAAGGCCCAGTGTCAACCCCTACTGGGCCTGAGCTGCAAGCTCCTTCTCAAGCTTGGCAACTGCAGAAGCAACCCTGGACTGCCTGCGGGCAGCTTCGTTCTTGTGAATCGCTCCCCTTGCGGCGGCACGCTCTATCCACTTCATAGCAACTTTGAGCTGCTCTTTGGCAAGCTCAAGGTTCTTCTCCTCAACTGCTTGGAGAACCTTCTTAGCCTCTGTCTTCATCCTGCGCACGTAGTACCTGTTCCTCTGCCTGCGCTTTATGCTCTGACGGAGCCTCTTCTTAGCAGACTTAGTGTTTGGCATTCCGCTCCTCCAAACCCTCTTTTGTTTGCGGAGTGAAGTTTATAGCAAAGAGTGTTTAAAGGCAAGCCCTACTGTTTTATAATGGAAACCGCTCTCTAACAAAGGAAATTTCGGAGGAGAAAGGTGCTGGAACCGGGAACAGAAGCGCCGGATTTCTGCCTACCCAGCGATTCAGGCACACAGGTGTGCCTTAAAGAGCTCAGAGGGAAGTGGGTTGTTCTATACTTTTACCCCAAAGACAACACCCCAGGCTGCACAAAAGAGGCCGAAAGCTTCACCCAGTTGCTGCCGGAATTTGAAAAGGAGGGAGCGGTTGTTCTGGGCGTCAGCCCCGACTCTGTAGAGAGCCACAAAAAGTTCAAGGAGAAAAAGGGGCTTAAGGTTACCCTCTTAAGCGACCCGGAGAAGGAAGTGATATCGGCCTACGGAGCGTGGCAGAAGAAAAAGATGTACGGCAGGGAGTTTATGGGGGTTGTAAGGAGCACCTACCTGATAGACCCGGAAGGGAAAGTTGCCCACGTGTGGAAAAAGGTAAGAGTGAAAGACCACGCCGAGTCGGTTCTTAAAAAACTGAAAGAACTTAAAGAGAGGGAGGAGTGATGAGAAAACTGCTGGTACTCACGGCACTTCTGGCCGTTCCCGCAGCGGCAAACGCAATAGAGATATCTGCGGGAGTCGGCGCCTGGCGCGAAAACCCCAGCGGTTGGGTTGAGTACGTAGACACAAACACCTACGGCACCACAAAGACCAAAGTAGACGTAGACAGCGACCTTAATCTGAGCACGAAGACAAGAGGAGAGGGGTGGTTTAAAATCTCCGGCATCCCGCTACTGCCAGACATAAAGGTGAGCTACACACAGATGAAGTTCTCCGGCAGCGGAATCGTTAACTCATCGTTTACCTTCGGAAAAATCACAGTTCCCACAAAGTCTTACGTTGAGTCTAAGCTCCGGGCAAACCAGGTGGACGCTACCTTAACCTACGGAGTGCCCTTCCTGAGCACGGTTACCGCCGGAAAGGTTAAGGCAAACTTTGGTCTCAACCTGAAAATCATAGACGGCTACATCAAGGTGAGGTATACAAACCCTACAGCCGGAACGGGAGAGGACTCAAAGTCTAAAACCATTCCCGTCCCGATGCTCCACCTGGACGGCGAAATCAGGCCGATAGACCTCATCGGAGTGTCTGCAAGCGGCAACTGGATAGGTTACAGCGGTAACCAGTTCTACGAGTACACCCTTGAGGCAAAGGTTTACCCGATACCCCACGGATTTGTGGGTGTAGGCTACAGGTATCAGCGCTTGAAAATAGACGATATCGGAGGCGTCTCCTCCGACCTCAAGGTTAAGGGTGCCTTTGCCGAAGCCGGATTCTACTTCTAAAGAGGAGGCCTATGAACCGGGCGATAAGGGAGCTTAAAAGCTACCCGATGGACAGGCTCAACAGGGCCAAAGAGGAGATAAAGAGAAAGGGACTTAAGCTGTTCGACTTCGGAACCGGAGACCCAAAGGAGCCCACTCCTTCCTTTATCAGAGAGGCCCTCATAAGGGCCGTTCCCGAGGTGAGCCAGTACCCGACGGTTAAGGGAAGGAAGGAGCTTCGGGAGGCGGCAGCCGGCTGGGTAAAAAGGCGCTTCGGGGTTGAGCTCAACCCCGAAGCGGAGGTGATTCCAACGGCCGGCTCAAAAGAGGCGATATTCCACCTACCCCTCGTTTTTATAGAGGCCGAAAGCGACAAGCGGAAAGTTGTGTTCGGGACTCCGGCCTACCCGGTTTACCTGCGGGGGACTCTGTTTGCAGGCGGGGAGCCCCACCCGGTTGAGTTAAAGTTCGAGGAGAACTTCCTGCTGAGGCTCGACAAGCTCCCCCGCTCGCTCCTTGAGGAGACGCGGATAGTCTGGATTAACTACCCCCACAATCCCACGGGGGCATCGGCACCGTTAAGCTACTTTGAAGAGGTTTACGGCATATGCCGTGAGCACGGGATAATACTGTGCTCGGACGAGTGCTACGTAGACATTTACTTTACCGAGCCCCCTCCGTCGGTGCTCCAGGTGGGGAAGGAGGGGGTTCTGGCGTTCCACTCCCTCTCCAAGAGAAGCGGGATGACCGGCTACCGCTCCGGGTTCGTCGCGGGAGACGGGAAGCTCGTTCAGGAGTACCTGAAGTACCGCTCCTCCTTCGGGGTGGCCTCTCAGGACTTCGTTCAGGCGGCGGCAACAGCGGCCTGGAGCGACGACGGTCACGTTGAGGAGAGGAGGAGGATATTCAAGGAGAAAGCCAAAGTTTTCTCCGAGTTCTTCAAAGAGATAGGCTTAGAGTTTTTACCGGCCGAAGCAACCTTCTACCTGTGGGTTAAAACCCCCAAAGGGGTTTCGGGGGAGAAGTACGCACTCCACCTGCTTAAGTACGGCATAGTGGTATCTCCGGGTGAGTTCTTCGGCAGGGGCGGAGAAGGGTTCTTCAGGATAGCCCTCGTTCCCACTCTTTCGGAGTGTAAAGAGGCCGTAGAGGTGTGGCGCAGAGCACACGCAGAGTTTGAGAGGGTGAGACGTTGAGAATAAGGGAGAAGAGGAAACCCCTCATAGCCGACATCAACCTCTCTCCGATACTGGACCTCTCGCTGATGTTGATTATTTTCCTTGCGGTTACCACCGAGTTTATCTCGGGCGGCGAGATAAAGGTCCAGGTTCCAAAAGGGGGCGCCGCAATAGAGGCAACCGGAGAGGTTGTAAAAGTGGTTATGGACAAGGAGGGGAGAATCTACTACAAGGGAAAGGTGTTTAAAGACCCCCTGCAGCTCGCCCGGGCCCTCCCGAAGGGCAGGGAGGTGTTCATAAAGGCCGACAGGGAAACGCCCTACCAGTTCGTATTCACGCTCCTTGACACTCTGAGAAAAGCCGGTTTCAGGAAGGTGGCACTCGTTGGACAGAGAGTTAAGTAAGTGCAGCTTCAAGGTAAGGGGAGCAGAGGAGACGAAAAAGCTGGGGGAGCTCTTTGCGAAGCTCCTACCTAAAGGTGCCGTAGTGGTTCTGAGGGGGGAGCTCGGCTGCGGAAAGACAACTTTCGTTAAGGGGGTGGCAAGGGCCCTGGGCATAGAAGAAGACGAGGTAACCTCCCCCACTTTCACAATTGTCAACGAGTTTGAGAAGCTGGTTCACGGCGACCTCTACAGGGTTTCGGACCCCGAGGAGCTCCTATTTGCAGGAGCCGACCAGTTCCTTGAGGACGAGAGGTTGAAGCTATTTGAGTGGGGAGACCCGATTGAGTCGCTGACGGAGGTGACTGCAGCGGTTGAGTGCCGCGGCAGCGGAGATTCAAGGCAATTCACCATATACGACTTTACAGGTAAAATCTGCCCCAAACTTAAACGGCTTTGGGAGGAGCTATGTCGAGAATAGTAGATGTAAGGGCAAGGGAGATTCTTGACTCAAGGGGAAATCCGACCGTAGAGGTAGAGGTTACACTCGAGAGCGGAGTTAAGGCAAGGGCCGCCGTTCCGAGCGGAGCTTCAACCGGCGAGAAGGAGGCCCTTGAGCTGAGGGACAAAGACCCCAAGCGCTACATGGGTAAGGGCGTTTTAAAGGCCGTAAAGAACGTTAACGAGGTTATAGCCCCCGAGCTCATCGGTGTTGAGTCTACCGACCAGGTGAACATAGACAGGCTGATGATTGAGCTCGACGGCACACCCAACAAGAGCAAGCTGGGCGCCAACGCAATCCTCGGCGTCTCCATGGCGGTGTGCAGGGCTTCTGCAATGGAGCTCGACCTGCCGCTCTTCAGGTACATAGGGGGAAGCAACGCCAAAGAGCTTCCCGTCCCCATGATGAACATCCTCAACGGCGGCGTCCACGCCGACAACAACGTTGACCTTCAGGAGTTCATGATTATGCCCGTGGGCGGCGGCTGCTACAGGGAGGCCCTGAGGATAGGTGTAGAGGTTTACCACACCTTAAAGAAGGTTCTCAAGCGTATGGGTCACTCCACAAACGTAGGTGACGAAGGCGGGTTCGCCCCCAACCTCTCCTCCAACGAGGAGGCGGTTCAGGTAATACTCAGGGCCATAGAGGAGGCCGGCTACACACCCGGAGAGGACGTTCTCCTGGCAATAGACGCAGCCTCTTCCGAGTTTTACAAGGGTGAGGGCATCTACGAGCTTGCCGGCGAGGGCAAGCGCCTCTCAAGAGAGGAGCTCGTAGACTTCTACAGGAAGCTGGTAGAGAAGTACCCGATAATCTCCATAGAGGACGGAATGGCCGAAGACGACTACGAGGGGTGGAAGCTCCTCACTGCGGCCCTGGGAGATAAAGTTCAGCTCGTAGGAGACGACGTTTTCTGTACCAACACCGAGCTCCTCAGGATAGGCATAAAGGAGGGCTTTGCAAACTCCATACTCATAAAGCTCAACCAGATAGGAACGGTAACAGAAACCCTTGACGCAATAGAGATGGCAAAGAGGGCAAACTACACCGCTGTTGTCTCCCACCGCTCCGGAGAGACCGAAGACCCCTTCATAGCCGACCTTGCAGTGGCCGTAAACAGCGGCCAGATAAAGACCGGTGCCCCCGCCCGCAGCGAGAGGAACGCAAAGTACAACCAGCTCCTCAGAATCGAGGAGACCTTAGGCCCTGCAGCCCTCTTCAGGGGCGTTGACGTCTTCTACAACCTGGAGTTCTAACCTCGGGCCCCTTCGGGGGCCTTACACGATTCTAATATTGCAATTTTCAGACTCCAGTCTAAATTTCCCCTCCAAACCGAAAACCCCCCTCAGGAGGTACGGATTGGAGCTCTCTAAGGTAATGGAGAACGTTTACTTCATAAGGCAGACCGTAGGGGAGCTCGGCTGCCAGAAGGCAGAGCCCGAGAAGGTGGCAGAGCTCGCCTACAACTACTACTGGGACTACAACTGCGAGTACGGCGTTATAACCGCCTTTAACGAAGCCGCCGGCTACCCCCTTACATACCAGCAGGTAAGGGAGGTATCCAAAGGACTGCCCCACAGGTGGAACGCCGTGTGCGGCGCAGTTACCGGAGCCTTCTTCGTTCTTGCAACCACTCTGCCGGAAGAGGAGCTGGAAAGGGGAGTAAAGGAACTGATAGCCTTCCACAACGAAACACCCCTGCCCCTGTTTAAAGGTAGGAGAGTTCCCGAGCTTCCGAAAGTTGCCGTAGGCTCGGTTCTATGCAGGGACTCCATAGTAAACTGGTGCAGGGCAACCGGGATAAACCCCAGGAGCCTCGAAAGGGCCGAAAGGTGTGCGGCCATAACGGCAGACGTGGCCGGGAAGTGTGCAGAGCTCGTCAGCTCCCTTGCAGGCCAGCTGATTAGGGAATGAACTTCACAGAGCTTTACTTTGTAATAGTAGGGGCAATAGGCTTCGGCTACGCAGCAGCGTCGCTCCTTGTAGAGACCCAGCTTGTAAACTGGCTGGGTCTTAAAACTGTAAAGCTCGCCAAGTTCGGCCTCCACCCGCTACTCACAAACGTGCCGGTTCTCTACCTTGTAACGCCGAGGGCGGCACACCTCCACGCGAGCAAACTCCTCAAAGAGGGCAAGATAAAGCCCGCCGACCTCTACCTTGCGATTCTGGCCTCTAACCTGCCCATGCGTCTGATGTTTCTCTACCGCTACTACCTGCCGGTTCTGCTCCCCCTGATAGGGGTTATAGCAGTTTACTACGCCCTGCTGCGGCTGGCCTTCGACGTTATCGTATTCCTGGCAGTTACTGCTATAGGCAGGGTAAGGTACAGGGGGCAGAAGGTAGAGCTCCCCCAGAGCAGCGTTAAGGTGACCTTTTCAAAGGAGGTTCTGAAGGAGGGACTTCTTAAGGGCTTGAAGGAGGCCGCCCTGTTCACGGTGAAGTTTACCCCCATGTTCCTTTTGGTCGTTTTCCTGATAAAGGCGGGGGCCATGAAGTGGTTGACTCAGAAGCTTCAGCCCTTCCTGGGTGGCGTAGGCTTCAACTCACTGGAAATCACCTACATAACAACGGCGGCAATCAGCCCGCCGGTTGCATACGGGCTCATAAAGGTAATGGTTAAGGAGGGGATACCGATTCCCCATATACTGGCAACAATGGCGGTAGGCAACGCGATGTTTTCGCTCCTGAGGAGTTGGTGGGCCTACCTGCTTCCCTACTATGTGGGCCTCTACCCGCTGAGGATTACCGCCGCGCTGCTGGCCCTGCAGGCCGGACTGCCGATAATTTACAATTTCACCGTAGGCCTCCTCCTGATGAAACTCTTTTAAGGTGTAGGATGGACAGGGAAGAGTTAAGGAGGCTCCTATCGGACCTGAGGAGCTTCACAGCCGAGAACCCCGACTGGGCGGTGGTGGTAGAGGGGAAGCGGGACCAGCACGCCCTTGAGATACTCGGGGTAGACAACGTTTACGCCCTGAAGGGGAAGCCCTTCCACGACGCAGCACAGGAGCTGTCGGAGCTGTTTAAGGGAGCCGTAATCCTCACCGACCTGGACAGGCAGGGGGAGGAAATCTTCAAGAAGCTCCAGAAGGTGCTGCCCAGCTACGGCCTTAAGGTTGATTCTTCATTTAGAGAGAGGCTGGGAGTTAGCGGCGTTAAGTTTGTAGAGAAAATACCACAGGAGATTAAGAGGAGGAGAGATGGACGCTAACATCGAAAAGGAGTTTGAGAGGGAGAAAGCTCTGGAGGAGGGAATATTCAAAGCCCTCCACCACTTTAATAAACCCCTTAAAGCGAGGGAGATAGCGAAGTTCCTCGGCATACCTCCGGAAGAGAGGGAAGGGCTGAGGGCGAAGCTGAAAGAGCTCGCAAGGAGCGGGAAGCTCGTGAAGCTCCGGGGCGGCAAGTTCGCCCTGCCCGAGAAGATGGGGCTCGTTGTAGGGAAGCTCTGCGTTTACAGGGAAGGCTTCGGGTTTGTGGACCCGATAGACGGCGGTAAGGGAGTGTTCGTCCCCGGAAGGAGCATGGCCGGGGCGATGAACGGCGACATAGTTGCCGTAGAGATAGTGAAAGAAGGGAGAGAGGGCCGCAGGGAAGGGAAGATTGTTTCGGTAATAGAGAGGGCCGTTAAGAAAGTTGTAGGAAGGGTAGAAAAGCACAAAGGGCAGTGCTTTGTAGTTCCGGAAGACAAGAGAATCAGGTACGACGTAATCCTCACCCACGGCGACTGTAAAAACGTGGAGAACGGCGATTACGTGGTGGTTGAGATAGTCTCCTACCCTTCGGAGACCAGGGGACCGGTGGGCAAGGTCGTTGAGAACCTCGGGAAAACCGGTCCCAAGCTGGACATAGAGCTGATTATAAGGAAGTACGACCTGCCTACAGAGTTCCCGCCGGAAGTCCTTGAAGAGGCCGAGCAGATACCCCTTGAAGTTTCGGAGGAGGAAGTAAAGGGCAGGGTAGACCTGCGACAGCAGCTCTGCTTCACCATAGACGGCGAAAACGCAAGGGACTTTGACGACGCAGTCGCCATAGAGAAGCTGCCCAACGGCAACTACAGGCTCTTTGTTCACATAGCCGACGTTTCCCACTACGTTAAGCCGGGCAGTGCCCTCGACAGGGAGGCCTACAGGAGGGGAACCAGCGTTTACTTCCCCGACAGGTGCATCCCGATGCTCCCCGAGAGGCTCTCAAACGGCATCTGCTCCCTGAACCCCAACGTAGACAGGCTCACCTTCACCTGCGAGATGGAGATTAACAAGAAGGGAATGGTTGTAGACTACAAAATCTACGAGAGCATAATCCACAGTAAGGCCCGGCTCACCTACACGATAGCCCAGAGAATCCTCGACGGCGACAGGGAGGCCATTGAGCAGTTTCCCCACGTTGTAGAGTCCCTGAAGACGATGCTGGAGCTTGCCAAAATCCTCAACAAAAAGCGCTACAAGAGGGGCTCCTTGGACTTCGACCTACCCGAGCCGGTGGTTGTGCTCAACGCAGAAGGGGAGCCAGTTGATATCTACAAGGCCGAGAGGCTGTGGAGCCACCGGATTATAGAGGAGTTCATGATAGCCGCAAATGAAACGGTTGCAGAGTATATGTTCTGGACCGACTACCCGAGCATCTACAGGGTTCACGAATCCCCCGACAGGGAGAAGCTCCAGGAGTTCCTGAACTTTGTAAGGTCTTTGGGAATCAGGGTGCCGGCCGTTAAGAACGATATACAGCCGAAGCTCCTGCAGAAGATACTGGAGCAGGTGGAGGGTAAACCGGAGGAGAAGTTGGTCAACTACCTGATGCTCCGGACTATGGCCCGTGCAAAGTACTCCCCCGACAACATAGGCCACTTCGGCCTTGCCTCTACCTACTACACCCACTTTACCTCCCCCATCAGGAGATACGCAGACCTGCAGCTCCACAGGCTCGTAAAGATGGCCCTGAAGGGGATGTTTAAGCCCGAGAGCATTCCCGCCTGGGAGGAGAAGCTGGAGGTTATCTGTAAACACGTTACAGAGCGCTCAATCCTTGCAGACGAGGCGGAAAGGGACGTTGTAGAGCTGAAGAAGCTCCAGTTTGCAGCAAACCACATAGGGGAGGTATTCGAGGCCATTGTTACCGGCGTAACCGAGCAGGGGCTCTTTGTGGAGACCATAGAGCAGGTAATCCCCGGCTTTGTGCACGTTACAAACCTTAAAAACGACTACTACATCTGCGTTCCCAAGCAGTACTGTCTGGTAGGTGAAAAGAGCGGAACGGTATTCAGAATCGGCGACAGGGTGCTCGTGAAGCTCCTGGCCGTAGATATAGAGAACAGGAAGGCCGAGTTTGAGGTGGTAAAGAAGTTAAAGTGAGGGCGGAGTGAGAAGCGCCGTTATTTACAGCGACATCTTCTTAAAGCACGACCTACCTACGCACCCGGAGAACGCCCTGAGGCTAAAGTACTTCATGGAGCCTGTGGGGGAGCTTCAGCTCCCCGTTATACCTCCGAAACAGGTCTCCTACGAACTCTTAAAAACCATCCACAGCGAGAACTACATCCAAGACGTTCTGATTGCCTGCAGGGAGAACGCCCCGGGCTTTTTCGACCCCGACACCTACTACAACAGCTACACCTGCAACGCCGCCCTTACCGCAGCGGGGGCCTGTGAGCTCGGGGTGGAGCTGCTCTCATCGGGGGAGTTTGAGGCCGTTTTCTGTGCGGTAAGGCCTCCGGGACACCACGCAGAGAGAGACAGGGCAATGGGCTTTTGCATATTCAACAACGTTGCGGTTGCCGCAGTTAAGGCCCTGAGCCTCGGGGCAAAAAGGGTGTTCATAGTGGACTTTGACGCCCACCACGGAAACGGCACCCAGCACGCCTTCTACAGCACTCCGGAGGTCTTCTACTTCTCCACCCACCAATTTCCCTTCTACCCGGGAACCGGCAGCGAGAGGGAGAACAACAGCCACGTCCTTAACGTTCCCCTAAGGGAGGGAAGCGGCGACTCTACGTTTAAGAGGGTTTACTCCATCACCTTCAGGGAGGCACTGAGGAGCTTCTCTCCCGACGTAGTTTTAGTATCTGCCGGCTACGACCTCCACAGGGACGACCCCCTCACGGGGCTCAACGTTACCGACGAAGGGGTTAGAGCCGTTGTAGAACAGGTGGTTGAGGGGGCAAAGGAGGTAGGTGCACCCCTCCTTTTCACCCTTGAAGGGGGCTACAACCTAAACGCCCTTAAACGGTGCAGCAGGATAACTTTTGAGACCCTGCTCAGCGGTTGAAGGCCACGGGGAGGAAGGAGCGAAGCTCTTCGAGCCAGTGGGGAATTTCAACCGAGAGCTCACCGGAGAGCCTACCGTTTGACATTGGGGAAAAACCGGGCCTTTTCGCGGGAAGGTTGAATTCGGCCATATAGGCGGGCCTTACAAACTTTTTAAGTCCGAGGGTTTTCAGCGCC
This sequence comes from Thermovibrio ammonificans HB-1, assembly GCF_000185805.1. Taxonomy (NCBI): domain Bacteria; kingdom Pseudomonadati; phylum Aquificota; class Aquificia; order Desulfurobacteriales; family Desulfurobacteriaceae; genus Thermovibrio; species Thermovibrio ammonificans. The sequence goes on along the minus strand of NC_014926.1, from coordinate 532,990 downwards.
TCCCTTGCCCATTCAAACCTGGAGGTAAAGCCCGTGTTTACAAGGTGGAACAGGCCGGTAAGCCCCTTTTTTAGGGCAAGTAGCGTATAGTCAACAACGGTTCGGGTAGAGGTGGGAACAGAGAACTCATCGCAGGCAACCTTCAGGTAGGGCCTCTCGCCCGCCCAGTTCAGCAGTTTCCAGACGAAGTTCTGCCTGCCCCTGCCGTAGAGCCAGCTCACCCTGAAGATGAGGTGGCGGTGGGGAAGCTCTTCCCTGAGAAACTCTTCTCCGAACAGCTTGCTCCTGCCGTAAACGTTAACCGGGTCGGGGGAGTCGTTCTCGGTGTAGGGGCCCTCCTCTTTCTTACCGTTGAAAACGTAGTCGGTGCTGAAGTGAACCACAAAGATCCCGAAGCGGCTCGCAGCGTGGGCAACGTTTCTAACGCCGAGCCCGTTAACCTTAAAGGCGGATACAAAGTCGGACTCGGCAGAGTCAACAAGGTTGTAGGCGGCACAGTTGAGTATAACGGTCGGACGAAAGGTCTCTACAGCCTCCAAAACGGCTTTCAAGTTTGTAACGTCGCACTCCCGGCTACTCAGGGCAACGCAGCTGTTGCCGAGCCTAAGGGCAAACTCACTTCCGAGTTGGCCCGAAGCTCCCAGCACGAGGAACTTCAACCGTTCCCTCCGTAAACCCTGTTCCAGAAGGAGCGAAGCTCAGAGAGTTTCCTCTCAAGCCAATCCCTGTTCTCAACCAACCACTTTACAGTACGCTCAATCCCCTCTTCAAACTTAACGGCGGGCTCCCAGCCGAGCTCCCTCCTTGCCCTCTCCCAGTCGAGGGCGTACCTGTAGTCGTGGCCGGGCCTGTCTTTTACAAAAGTTATCAAGCTCTCGGGCTTACCGAGGATAGATAGAATCGCCTTCACAACCTCTATGTTCCTCTTCTCCTGTGAGCTCCCCACGTTATAGACCCTTCCGGGCTCCCCTTTTTCAACTGCGGCAAAAACCGCCCTTGCACAGTCGGAGACAAAGAGCCACTCCCTAACGTTTGAGCCGTCGCCGTAAACGGGAATCGGCTCGTTTAATAGGGCCTTGAGAACAACCACCGGTATCAGCTTCTCGGGGTACTGCCACGGGCCGTAGTTGTTAGAGGGCCTAACGGTAACCACCGGTAGGCCGAAAGTCCTGTGGTAGGCCCTCCCCAACATATCGGCGGCAGCCTTAGAGGCCGAGTAGGGCGAGCTCGGGTTCAGCGGGCTCTCTTCGGTGAAGCGGCCCTGAGCAATCTCCCCGTAAACTTCGTCGGTTGAGATGTTCACGAACTTCTCAACGCCCGCCTCAACGGCGGCATCAAGGAGGTTCTGAGTTCCCAGAACGTTGGTTGTGACAAAAACGGTAGGCTCAACGATTGAGCGGTCTACGTGGCTCTCTGCGGCAAAGTGGACAACAACGTCGGGCTTTTCCTCCTTCAGCACGTTAAATACCCGAGAGCGGTCGGTAAGGTCTACCCTGTAAAAGCGGTATCTTCCCTCAACGGAGTGCAACCTTTCAAGGTCTCCTGCATAGGTAAGGGCATCGAGAACGCAGACGTCGTATCCCCTCTCAACGGCCTGCCTGACAAACTCGCTCCCTATAAAGCCTGCACCTCCGGTTACGAGTAGCTTCACTGCTCCCTCCACCTAAAGTTTATCTCGGCTTCAGAGAGGGAAGGAGCGTTCCGGTCTTTTTCGGAAAGGATAGGCTCACCGTCGAGGGGCCACTCTATACCGATTTGGGGGTCGTTCCACTTTAAAGACCTGTCGTGCTCGGGCGAGTAGGGGCTTCCCGTAACTTTATAGAAAACGAGGGCCTCTTCTGAAAGGGTCAGAAATCCGTGGGCAAACCCTTCTGGGATGTAGAGCATCTTCCCGGGGAAAAGCTCTGTGCCGAACCACCTGCCGAAGGTGGGGCTGCCCTTTCTCAGGTCTACGGCAACGTCGAAAACCTTCCCCCGGAGGCAGGTTACAAGCTTACCTTGGGCGGCAGGCTCAACCTGGTAGTGAAGCCCTCTTAAGACATTCTTCCTGGAAAGGGAGAGGTTATCCTGAACGAATGGCCCCTTTATACCCGCCGCTTCAAAGTCGGGGAGCTTAAAAAGCTCCATAAAGAAGCCCCTGCCGTCTTTAAAGAGCCTGGACTCAACAAGGAGAAGACCGGGGATGGGAAGCTCCTTAAAATCAAAGGGCAACTTTTCCCTCCGCAAGTTCGATAAGGTACTTGCCGTAGTCGGTTTTTGAAAGGGGTTCGGCTATTGAAAGAAGCTGCTCTCTGGTTATCCAGCCGTTTCTGAAGGCTACCTCTTCAACACAACCAATCAGGAGACCGGTCTTTTTCTCTATTGTGGCAACGAACTCTCCGGCCTCAAGGAAGCTGTCGTGGGTTCCGGCATCAAACCAGGCAAACCCCCTACCGAGGAGCTCCACTTTGAGCTCTCCCCTTTCCAGGTAGAGCCTGTTAACATCGGTTATCTCTAGCTCTCCGCGCCCGGAAGGTTCAACAGACCTGGCAAAGTCGAAAACTTTGCTGTCGTATAGGTAAAGCCCTACAACGGCGTAATTGGACTTGGGATTCTTGGGTTTCTCCTCTATCGAGACAACCTTCCCCGAAGAGTCGAACTCAACAACGCCGAACCGCTCCGGGTCTTTAACCGCGTAGCCGAACACGTAGGCACCGCCTCTGTTTTCAACCTCTTCTGCTGCCCGCCGGAGAACAAGGGGAAGGTTGTGGCCGAAAAAGATGTTGTCGCCGAGGGTAAGACAGACCGGAGAGCCGTGAACGTAAGGTTCGGCAAGCAATAGCCCTTCTGCAAGCCCCCTGGCTTCCTCTTGGGCAACGTAGTGGAAGGTCATACCCAGGTGAGAGCCGTTTCCGAGCAGCCTCTTAAAGTGAACGAAGTCTTCGGGGTTTATAACAAAAACTACCTCTCTTATCCCGATGAGCATGACAAGTGAGAGGGGGTAGTAAATCATTGGTTTATTGTAAACGGGAAGCAGGTGTTTATTAACGGTTTTGGTAACCGGGTAGAGCCTGGTTCCCCTGCCTCCTGCAAGTATTACGGCTTTCACCGCTACCTCCGGGTAATTCTGAAAATAAACTGGGAGGTTAGAAGGTTTGGGTTATCCACCTTTTTCGCAAGACGCCTGAGCTGGGCTACGACTTTCTCTTGAAGCTCTCTGGGAAGTGAGTCACCAAGTAAAACAGAGGGAGCTTCCACTCTACCTACGGTCTCAACGTTAACGTCAACTCCCCCGTTGGCGGCCACCGTTTCGACCCACTGGATAAACGAGCTTTCTGTGAAAAACCGCAGGTGGGTGTTATCGAGAATTCCCAAGAGAGAGTAGTTAAATCTGCCGATGAGGAGGTTGTAGATAACGTCTAAGTGACCCACGTTGGGAATTGAAACGATTATTTCGCTTTCCCCTTCAAGGGCCGAAAGGAGTTGCTCCATAAGGAAGTTGGGGTTCTTCAGGTGCTCTACAACGTCCATGGCAAGAACCGTTTTAAAGGGACCGTGCTTGCAAAACACCTCCTCAAGGGGCTCTGTATCAAGGTCGAGCCGGTAGAGGGCTCTGTAAACTTTTAGCCTCTCCGCCTCTTTAAGGGCACTATTGTCTATGTCTACGCCGACAACTTCTGCCTCCGGATAGCGCCTCTTCAGGTGGAGGCCAAAGTAGCCGGAGGAACAGCCGAGCTCTAAAATCTTCCCCCCCTTTACCATGTTCAGAACTTGAGCGTAGGTGGAGCCGGGAGGCAAACTCGCCTTTAAAGCGGAGAAGGCCAAGGTGTAGCGGTTTTCTGCAATCTCCTCCAGCTCTTTCGGAACCGCAAGGAGGTTTTTAGCGGCGTTTGCAACAGTGCCGAGAAGTTCACTTAACTCCACAGCTCCCCTCCCTCAAAACCGTGTGGGCATCTTTAAGGTACAGGGTAAAGGCCTCTTTGTCTTTTGGGAAGGTAAGCAGGTACTCGAGTCCCGCCTTTAGGGCGAGCCGCTTTGAGAAACGCCTAAGCGACATAAAGCGCTCCTTCAACTCCCTTCTTGAGCCTCTACCCTTAAAGCGGAGCAGTTCATCCAGATTCCGGCGCCTCCCGCTCACTCGGTCGACTCCGTCGTGAACGGCCAGAGTTAGAGCCCTCAGAACTTTTCTGTCTCTTACGTTTGAAAGGTAATAACCCAACACCTCAAGGAAGAAGCGCGCCCCCTTCTCTCCGTTTTTTATAAACTCTTCTGTTTCGTGGAAGCGGAAAAGTATTTCGTTCCTTATAAAGTAGTAGTACTGAACGGGGTTCTCGGGGAAAACTTCCCTGCCCCTGTGGACGATTGAGACAAAAGGCGTGTAAATAAGGGAGTAACCGGCAGCCTCAAGGTCGAGCTTAAAGCGGTTATCCTCAAAGTAAAGGAAGTAGTGTTCGGCCATAGGAATCCGTTTTAAGAGCTCGGGCCGGCAGAAAAAGGCAGAACCGGTCAGAAAGGCAACCCGTTTAAGGCGCCTGAAGGGGTCTTTAAAGGGGATAAAGGAGCACTTCAGGCCATCGTACTGAAGGAGCTCCGGGTTCCGAGAATCCCTTATCTCACAGGTTAAAAGGTCGGCCCCGGTGTAGAGGAAGTTCTTCAGCATCTCAAAGAGGGTCTTCCGGGAGGGAAGTTCAACGTCGGGGTTGAGGAACCAGGCAAACTCGGCCCCGAGAGAGAGGGATACGGAGGCCCCGCTGTTTACCCCGGCGGCAAAGCCCCTGTTCTCCCGAGGAATTACGCAGAATTTATCGGGAGGTAGGTAGCAAGAAACGGTATTCTTCAGTTTCTCAAGCTCTTCTTCGCTTTCGGAGTGGTCTATGAGAATCCAGGTAAAGTTTCCGTAACTCTGGCGGCTTAAACTCTCTGCAAGCTTGCCGATTACGCCGCTGGAGTAATAGCAGACCGTAACAACGGCAACTTTCGGCCCTCTAAAGAGGGTTCGGGCGGCAGAGGGGAAATCGACCGGCTCCCTGCCGTAACGGAACATAAAGCGAAACTTCTCCTTTGTGGGAACAAAGGGGTAGAAAAGGTGTCTGTCGAGGTGGGAGCTCCACAGCTCCTCCGGCGGAGGCACCCTGCCGTATCCGTACTTTTCAACGAGTTTATCGGCGAACCTGTTAACGCTGAGCTCGTTCAGCCTGTTACTTTCCGAGGGGGATTTTTTGAAGGAGTGGTGCCAGTTGTGCGAAACTGCAAGGCCTTTAAGGAGAACTGGCTTAAAGCCCCTCTCTCTAACGCGCAGGCAGTAGTCAAGGTCGTCCATACCCAGGATGAGCTCTTCGTCGAAGCCCCCCAGCTCTTCAAAGAGCTCTTTCGGCGTTGCAAGGAAGAAGCCCGAAAGGAACTTCCTCTCTTCAAGCCCGCTACCGAAAAGACTACTTACGTGAAAGTCGAGGGTCTCTATGAGCTCTGCCTCCTTTACCTCTTTAAGCCCGGTAAAAAGGTCAACCGCCGAGAATTTGCCCACATGCTGGGTAAAGTAAACTCCCACGCCCAGGACACTCAAGGCGCCTACACTTCTATCTTTAAAAGCCCTCTCTAACCTGCTGCGCCAGCCGGGAGGGAGAGCTGTATCGGGGTTCAGAAAGAGGAGCAAAGGTTTAGAGGCCAAATCGGCCCCCTGATTGGCAGCGGGAGCGTAACCGCGGTTCTCTTTGTTTAAAACGACTTTAACCCGCGAGTCTTCAGAAGCAAGCTCCTTTAAAAGGTAAGGGGTGGAGTCGGTTGAGGCGTTGTCAACAACTATAACTTCGTCGGAAGGCGAAAGGGAGGGCAGAAGGGTTTCAAAAAGCGGCCTAAGGGTCTCCTCGTTGTTATAGGTGACGATAACAACTGAAAGCCCGTTGGAGGAGGCTGAAGGTTTAGGCTTAGAGAAGCCTTCTATGTAGCGCCTGTAAAGCCTGTAGAGGGGATAAATAACTTCTTCCACTGGAACAAGACGAATCTCTCGCTGCAAAAGTTTCTCAAAACCGCGAGCTACCTCTTCCCTTGAAAGACTATAGCCGAGGAACGACCACACCTCTCTATTTAAGAGGAGGTTGGCAAGCTCAAACACCCCTTCAACAACCGTTTTAAGGGAGCTCTGGTCCTGCTGGGGGTGAACCGTGTAAGCTACGAGCCTATCGGGAATGTAGTGAAGCTTACTGCCGCTCCTTAAAAGGAGCCCCATCCACAGAACCCAGTCGGCGTTTGCGTGGAAAGGGACACCGGCCACGTTAAAGGGGTTGAAGTCGAGAAGCTCTTTTCTGAACATGTAGGCCGAGAACTCTCCAACCCTGTTTGAGAGCTCTTTTAGAGTGAGCTTAACGGCCCACTCAACATCTACACTTCCCTCCCTGTCAACAAGGGGTAGATAGGCGGGCAGGCCGTTTACAACCTCTCCTTCAAGGTCTACTGCGGCCCTTCCACAGGCCACAAGGCCAACGGAATCGTCTTTTTCAAAAGGCTCAACCATCCGCTCTATGGCTTCCGGGTGGAGGAAGTCGTCGTCGGAGAGGAACTTTACGAGCTCACCGGAGGCGCTCTCTAAGAGGACCCGGTAGTTGCCCACAACCCCGAGGTTCTCGGGGTTTTTCCTGTAGAAAACCCTGTCCTTGTGGGTCTCTACAAGGTCTTTTACTGCCCGGTAGTTCTCATCAAAGTCGGGGTTGTCGTCAAATATCAGAATCTCGTCGGGCAGGCGGGTCTGGTTAAGGGCAGACTCTAAGGCCCTCCTTAGGAAGAGGGGGCGGTTGTAAGTGGGAATGAGAAGGCTGACCTTAGCCATTGTAGTACCCCAACCGGGAAGCTAAAGAGATAACACGCTCGGGAGCTTCCGCCCAAAAGCGCTCTTCGTCGCTTTCGGTAAAGGGTTTTACCCTATCTGTATTAAACTTTTCAGAAAGGGTAGCTATGGTCTCTTCTGTTACCCGGGCTCCCACGAAAGAGGCAAGGCGGTGAAGCTCCCGCTCAGGCTGCAAGAGCAAAGACTCGTACTTCACAAAGAGACACCTGTCTCCGAGCCTCTCCCGCCACCCGAGTGCCTCCTCCTCGTAAAGGGCCCACAGCTTGGCACCTTCAACAACCGACTCAACCCTGGGAGAGCCGAAAAACTTAAAACCGAGGTACTCCGGAGAGAAGCCCTCAAGGGACTTCAAACGCCTGCTCACCTCTTTAAGAAGCCTTCTCTGCCTGTTTCGCAGGCTCAGGGCAACGCTTAAAGGGTGGCGGCACACCGAAATCACCTTTGCGTCCGGAAAGAGCGAGAGCCAGAACTCAAGGAGCAGAGTATTCCGCGGGTCCTTCCAGCCCCAACGCTCAAAACCGCTCCGGCCACCGAAGAAAAGCTCTGCAAACCACTCAGAGGCCAAAGCCCTCTTCAGAAACTCTAAAATCAAGGCCTTATGCCTACCCTGAAGGAACTTTAAAGCCTCCGGAAAATCCCAAGAGCCGTTAACCTGAGAGAGAACCCACCTGTTGAGCTCCTGAAAGGCAAGGGCTTCGGCGTTTGAATCCTTGTTGGCCCCCATGAAAACGCCGAAACTCTCAAGGAGGTCGGTAACGAGAGAGGTTCCGCTCCTGTGCATTCCGATTACTATAAACGGCCCTATCATATCTCCTCTACCGGCTTACCGAGGTAAAAGCCCTGACCGTAGTCTATGCCCAGCTCCTTAACCTTCTCCAGAATCTCCTCCGACGAGATAAACTCGGCAACGGTCTTTATGTTAAGGTCTTTACAGTAGGCAACAATGTACTTAATGAGCTTCTCAACCTCCTCCGACTGGGGAATCTTCTTAATAAGGCTGCCGTCGATTTTTATAAAGTCGGGCTTAACAGTGGCCAGGTACTCAAAATTGGAGTAACCGCTGCCGAAATCGTCTATGGCAAGGTAGGCCCCAATCTCCTTTATCTTGAAGTAGAAGTTCTCAAGGGCCTTTATGTCGCTGAAAGCCTCGGTTTCAACAACCTCAAAGGTGATTCGGTCGGCTATTCCGTACTGCTTTAAAGCGGTGAGTATCCAGTTAACCATAGAGCCGCCTGCAAGGTCCTCCGAAGAGAGGTTAACCGAAATCCTCACCCCCCTCTCCTTGGCAACCTCAAAGGCTTTCTCCATCATCTTCCGGGATAGGCGCCTGTAAATCGAAATCTTCTTGGCAACGGGAAGGAAAACGCCGGGAGAGAGGACCTCACCGTCTACCTTAATACGCATAAGGGCTTCGTACTTAACGGGCTCTCCCGTTTTAAGGTCAACTATCGGCTGAAACACGGGAACAACGCCGTCTTCCGCAAGGGCCTTTTTAAGCTGGGTTGCTACTTTTATGTTCTCCTCGAGCTGCTTGAATATAACGTTGAGGTCTTCATCGAACATAAAGGCGTCGAGCCCCCGCTTCTTGGCCTCTTCTTCGGCTATCTCCGCCTCTATGAGCATGTTGTCCTTGTTCTTTGAGATACCGGCCACAACGTCCAGTTTAAAGTTTACGTTGTTGTAACTGAAGTCCTTGCTCTCCAGGTTCTTAATGACCTTTTTAATGAAGTCCAGAAACCCACTGTCGTTAAAGTCGCAGCCGAGAACCCCGAACTTATCCCCCCTGATTCTGTAAACCCTGCACCGCTTACAGTCCCCCTTACTCCTTGCCTTAACAACCCGCCTGAGGGTAGAGGCAAACTCGGCAAGTATCCTGTTACCCCCCTCAAAGCCGAAGAGCTCGTTTAAGTCCCTAAAGTTCCTAATGTTCACAATGGCAAAGTGGAGGTTGTGCCCCTCGAGGTTCCTCAGGTCTTCAAAAAACTTCCGCCTGTTGGCAAGCCCGGTTATCTCGTCTTTGTAAGCAACAATCCTGAGGGAGCGGGCCATCTTCAGAAGGTCCCTACGCTTTGCGGCCAGCTCTTTAATGGCGTTCACAAGGTTAGTGTAGTAGTGGTAAAGCCCGCCGGAAACTATAACTACCAAGACGAAGATTCCCAAAGTGAGGAATATAACAATCCTGTTGGCTGTGGAGAGGAACTGCTCCTTCAGGTAGAAAACCTTGCGGAGTATCTCGTTACCGGTAATGTAGGCGCCTACAATCCAGTCCCACTCCGGGTAGTACTTGAGATAGTAGAACTTCTCCGGAGTTTTTATCAGAACGCCCTCTTTAAGCTGGTCTAAGGTGAGGCCCTTTAAGAACTTGTACTCCTTTTCCCTAAGGATGCGCTTTCCGTTATCGAGGATAAAGACGTTAAAGGAGTTGGAGATGGTGAGAACGTGGTGCATAACCCAGTCGTTAATGTAAGAGCGGTAAACGCCCCCACCGATAATCCAGTTGTAGGGTTTAAAGAGCTTCACAAAGGCTATCTTCTCGTCGGGCTTTTTCGTGCCGGGCAGATACCAGTAGTAGGTAACAAACCCCTCGTTGTTGGGAGCGTAAAGGTCAATCTCCTCGAACTTCCTGTGAACAAACTGCCCCTTTAGGTCTTTCCAGTTCCAGAAGTTCTTCCCCTCAATCTGGGGGAATTTTGGATTGAGAATCACTGTTCCTTTAACGCTGTCGATGAAGATGTAACCCTGACCGTTGAAGTAACTGTACTTTGAAAGGACCTGTTTTATGAGCTCTTTAATTGTGGAGTCTCTAAAGTGGTGGGCCTTGCCGTAAAGGTAAATAGCCTGCGCTACGGCCCAGGCGTTCTCAACCTCTTGTTTTACTTCCGACTTGAAGTAGTTGATACCGTCTTGCTCCTCCCTCTCTATAAGGGAGATTATCTGGGAAACCTGGTTCTCGAGCTGGGTCCTGGACTGGTTCAAAACGGAGGTGTATACCGCATCCTCTATCTGATGCCTGAAGAACATTATGTAGATAATGCAGAAAAGCCCCACCAGCCCTACAAGGCCGAGTAGAAGGTAGAGTCCGCGTTCATACTTACCTACAAGGCTCTTCACCGAATCCTTAGCCACTTAAACACCCGAGCTGGTAAAATTCCCCAAAAGCCTCAAGGAGGAAGCGTGAAAAAGCCACCTTACAAAGCCTACAGGCGGAAAGAGGAGAAGCAGAAACCACCTGTTCACCTCCCCGAGAAGGTAGACACCCCGGAAGCCGAACAGCTGGCATCGGACATCTACTCCGTCTACCAGTTTCTCCTCTCACACTGGAAGAAATTTGCCGCCCTTGTAGGACTCGCCATAATTATCGGCGGTTCCTTCCTCGGTTATAGGCTATACCTCTCAAACCTCGAAAGCAAGGCCTCTTTAATTGTAGATAAAGGAATCTACTTCCTCAACCGCGGAGAGGAAAAAAAGGCCTTACAGCTCTTTAAAGAGGCGGTAAAGGAGTACCCGAACGCTCCCTCGAGCAAAGTTGCAGGATTTCTGCTGGCAAAACTTGAAAAAGACGGGAAGCTCCTGAGTAAAGAGGCAAAGTTAAACGACTTCCTCGTGAGTCCACCCTCAAAAACGTCACTTGCCGCGCTGAAAATCGACAGAAAAGAGCTTCAATCCGCCCAGAAAATCATCTCTACTGCCCGAAGGGACGAAGACTGGACCTACCCGGAGGCCCTCTACGAGGGTCTGGTCATATCCCTCCTGAAAGGGGACAAAGCGGCGGCCAGGAACTACCTCGACAGGCTCAAAGGGGACTTTGGTAACCTACCGATAACCGCAGTTGCAGAGAGGCTACTGAAGTGAAGCTGATAGAGCTTCAGGGTACGCTGAAAGAGGAGCTACTACTCAAGCTCAGAAACCGCAACACCCCTTCCGGCACGTTTAAAGAGGCCCTCCACAAACTCGGCCTCCTGCTGATAGAGAGAGCCCTCAACACCCTGCCGGTAAAGAGGGTGAAGGTAGAAACGCCCGTAGCCGCGGCAGAGGCCGCAACTTTTAGCTCCCGGGTAACCTTCCTGCCGGTTCTAAGGGCGGGACTGGGCTTTCTGCCTCCGGCGGTGGAGCTGATGCCCAATGCGCGGCTGGGGTTCATAGGCGTTAAGAGAAACGAAGAGACCCTAAAACCGTTTATATACTACGCGAAAATCCCGATTACAGACGACCACTACATAGTGCTCGACCCGATGCTGGCAACGGGCGGAACCGCCCGGGCCGTTATAGAGCTCCTCTCTCTGAGAGGAGTGCCCCAGGAGAGAGTAATATTTTGCTGCGCCGTAAGCGCACCGGAAGGGCTCAGAGCCCTTGAAGGGCTTAACGTAACCCTTATAACAGCTGCGGTAGATAGCCACTTAAACGACAAAGGGTTCATAGTTCCCGGCCTGGGCGACGCCGGAGATAGGTACTGTCAAACAGAAGAGGTGGAGGTATTTGAAAGCTATGGAGTTCAAGGCAATCAGGGGTGTTGAAGACCTTCTCCCGCCCGAGAGCGAGAAGTTCGAAAAGGTTGTAGACACCTTTAAAAAGGTGGTCAAAAGGGCGGGGTTTAAAGAGGTTATTCTGCCGATATTTGAAGACGTGAGGCTCTTTACAAGAAGCGTAGGGGAGACGACCGACATAGTCCAGAAGGAGATGTACGTGTTCGAGGACAAGGGGGGCAGAACAATAGCCCTCCGGCCCGAAGGAACGGCATCGGCGGTAAGGGCGTACATAGAGCACGGAGTTTTTGCCAAAGAGCCGTTTACAAAGTGGTTCTACGTAGGGCCGATGTTCCGCTTTGAGCGGCCCCAGGCGGGAAGGAGGAGGCAGTTCTTCCAGGCAGGGTGCGAAGTTTTCGGCCTGGAGCAGCCCGGGGCAGACGCAGAAGTGATATACCTTGCCCACTCCCTCTTGAAAGCCCTGGCAGTTGAGGCCGAGCTGGAGCTCAACTCTATAGGGTGTAGCAGCTGCCGTCCTGAATACAGGGGGAAGCTCCTGGAGTTCTTAGAGGAGAACAAGGGGCAGCTGTGTGAAAACTGTCTCTCCCGCTTTGAAAGGAACCCCCTGAGGGTGCTCGACTGTAAGGAAGAGCAGTGCAGAGCCGTAGTTGAGAAGGCTCCGAAAATCACAGACTACCTGTGTAGGGAGTGTAAAGAGCACTACGAGAAGGTAAAGGAGCTTCTGAACCTTATGGAAGTTCCCTTTAAGGAGAACCCACTACTTGTAAGGGGGCTGGACTACTACACCAGAACCGTTTTCGAGTTTAAAAGCGATAAACTCGGAGCCCAGAGCACGGTCCTTGCCGGCGGCCGTTACGACAACCTTGTAAAGCAGCTGGGAGGGCCGAAAACGCCGGCCCTGGGCTTCGCAATGGGAATAGACCGGATAATGCTCCTCATAGAGAGCCCCGACCGGAAGCGGGAAGGGGTGTTCGTGGTTACCAGGGGCGAGGAGGGCTACAGAAAAGGCCTCGAGCTTGTTAAGTTCCTGCGGGAGAAAGGAGTAAAGGCGGAAATAGACCACAGGCAAGGGAGCTTCAAAGCCCAGATGAAGGCTGCCGACAGGTGCAGGGCCAAGTTCGCCGTAATAATAGGGGAGGAAGAGCTTCAAAACGACTTCCTCTCCCTGAAAGAGCTGGAAACCGGCAAACAGGAGAAGGTGGAAACCCCGGAGGAGCTCCTTGCGAGACTGTAAGAGGGTATTCATCCTCGGCTCTACCGGCTCAATAGGGCGCAACACCCTAAAGGTTATCGAGCAATTCCCCGACAGGTTCAAAGTTGTTGGGCTCGTAGCCGGCAGGAACAGAGAGGCCCTGCAGCTTCAAACCGAAAAGTTCGGGCCGGAAAGGAGCGTTTTAGTAGCGGAAGAGGGGCTTGAGGCCGTTAAAAGGGCCTTAGAAGAGGTGGAGTTCGACGTAGCGGTGTGTGCCATAACCGGCTCCGCCGGAATACTGCCGACCTACTGGGCGGCCCTTAAAGGGGCAAGACTGGCCCTTGCCAACAAGGAGTCGCTGGTCTGCGCCGGCAGGTTCATTACCGAAGCGGCAAGGGAGATAATCCCGGTAGACAGCGAGCACTCGGCAATATTCCAGTGCTTAGTAGGCGAAAAGCAAAGAGAGGTGGAGGAGATAATCCTAACCGCCTCCGGCGGCCCCTTCAGGGAGAGGGAAGACCTGGAGTCGGTAACGCCCCAAGAGGCCCTAAAACACCCCAACTGGAAGATGGGCCCCAAAGTCACCGTAGACTCTGCAACCCTTATGAACAAGGGGCTCGAGGTTATAGAGGCCTTCTGGCTCTTTAAACTCTCTCCGGAGCGGATAAAGGTTGTGGTTCACCCTCAAAGCGTTGTTCACTCCCTCGTAAGGTTTACCGACCAGTCGGTAAAGGCCCAGCTGGGAGTGCCCGATATGCGGGTGCCGATAGCCTATGCCCTCTCGTTCCCGGAAAGGCTACCGCTCGGGGAGGAGCTCAAGCTCAACCTCGTAGGGCAGAAACTGGAGTTCTACGAGCCCGACACGGAGAGGTTTCCCTGCCTGAAGCTCGCCTACAGGGCCCTTGAAGAGGGCTACCCCTACCCGATAATCTTGAACGCCGCCGACGAGGTGGCCGTAGAGCTCTTCCTCGAGGGCAAAATCGCCTTTACCAAGATTCCCCGCCTGATAGAAAAGACCTTAGAGTCTTCAAACTTTAAAGAGCCCGCCTCCGTTGAGGAGGTGGTTCAGATAGACAAGCGGGCCAGGGAGCTCGCAAGGCAGGTGGCAAAGTGGCTCTGAGGAAAGGACTCGTTCACCTGTACACGGGCAACGGCAAGGGAAAGACGTCTGCGGCCTTGGGGCTGTGCCTCAGGGCTGTGGGCAGGGGACTCAAGTGCTGCTTTATCCAGTTCGTAAAGGGAGCACCAACGGGAGAGCTGTTTGCGGCCAAGGAGCTTCCCAACTTTGAGTTCTTCCAGACCGGAAGGCCCGGATACGACTTTAAACCTACGCCGGCCGACAAAACCTACGCGGAACGGGGGTTGAAGCTCGCCGCAGAGAAGGCAAGGGAGGCAGACCTCTTAGTCCTCGACGAAGTTGTGGTTGCGGTTCACCTTAAACTCCTACCGGAAGAGGCGGTAGTAGAGTTCGTAAAGGGAAAGCCGGAGAAGCTCGAGCTGGTCCTCACCGGCAGGTACGCAACGGGAAGGCTGATAGAGGTTGCCGACTACGTCACCTACTTCCAACTTATAAAACACCCCTTCTACAAAGGGGAGAGGGCAAGGGAAGGAGTGGACTTTTAGGAGGAACCATGCTCAAGCTGGCGGCGCTCGCCCTGTGCGGAACTCTACTTACAGGCTGCGTTCCCCTTCTGGTGGCCGCAGGCGCAGGAGCGGCAGGAGGCTACTACGTGGGCAAACACTACGACATAAAGGTGAAATCTCCTGTAGAGGTCAAGAGGGAGAAGTGATAACCATATGCGAGACTTTCGTCTCCGTTCAAGGAGAAGGGCTTACCGTAGGAACGCCGGCCTTTTTCATAAGAACCGGAAAGTGTTCGGTAGGGTGTAGGTTCTGCGACACCAAGTACTCCTGGAGCAGCAGAGAGAGAAAAAGCGTTGAGGAGCTCGTTGCAGAGGCCGAAAGGGCGGGATTCCAAACGGTGATAGTAACCGGCGGGGAACCACTGGAAGAGGAGGAGCTTCCCCACCTCCTAACTGCCCTTAAAAGGGCAAAGCCGGTAAAGCAGGTCATAGTGGAAACCTGCGGCCACACCTTCAGAGACGACCTCCCCCGTAACGTAAGGCTCGTTCTGTCGCCCAAGCCCCCCTCTATGGGAGTTCCCTTCCCCTTCGAAAGCGTTAAGGCCTTTCTGAAACACTACCGGGAAGTGGAGCTGAAGTTCACCCTCTTCAACGGCGAAGACCTCAAGAGAATAAAGGAGTTCATAGAGGAGTCAGAGGGGCTACTGCCGAGCCCGGTGGTTTTCCAGCCCCTCGAAACCCCCCTTGAAGACTACGGCAAAACCTGCAAGCGAGTTGCCCAGATGCTCCTCTCAGACGGAGAGCTCAGAAAGCTCCCCTTCAGGGTTATACCGCAAGTTCACAAACTGATAGGGCTGAAGTGATGTTCTGGCTCTACAACCTTCTAACCCTCCTTTCGGTTCCGCTATTTCCGCTGATTAAGGCGAAAGCGGCCAAAAGGGGAGAGGTTCACCTGCTTCCCAGGCTCAACCCCGGCTTTAAAGAGGCCCGGGGAAAGTTCCTGCTCCACGTTGCAAGCGTTGGGGAGGCATCGAGCGTTAGGCCCCTTGTAGAGGCGTTAAAGGGGGAAGTGGCCGTTACAGCCTTTACCGACTACGGCCTGGAAAGGGTGAAAAAGCTCTATCCCAACGTTCCTTCAAGGGTACTCCCCTTAGACTTCTACCCGATTGTAAAAAGGTTCCTTGAGAGCGCCTCCCCAAAGGGGCTGCTCATATACGAGTCGGAGGTGTGGCCCTCGCTCCTTACGGCGGCGGCCCGGCTGAAGGTACCCACCTTCTTCGTAAGCGGGAAAATCTCCGAGAGGGCCTTTAAAAGGCTTAAGGCTTTCAAGGGGTTCCTTGAACCCCTCTTTAGGGAGGTGACCTTCCTGGCAAGGTGGGAGGAGGACGCCGAAAGGGCCAGGCAACTCGGCTTTAAAAGGGTTGCGGTTGTGGGGGACTTGAAGCTCGACTACACGCCTCCGAAGGAGCTTCCCCACTTTGAGGCCCCGGGAAGAACCGTTGTAATCTGGGGAAGCACCCACCCGGGTGAAGAGGAGCTTGCGGCAAAACTCCACGCCGCCCTCAAGGGAACGGTGAAGAACCTCCTTACGGTTATCGCCCCCAGACACGTTAAGAGGAACGTAACCCTGCCGGGAAAAACGGTCAAACGCAGCCAAACGGTTAAAGTGCCGCAAAACGCAGAGTTCTACCTTGTAGATACAGTGGGGGAGCTGGCAGGCCTCTACGGCCACGCCCACCTTGCTATTGTGGGGGGCAGCTTCACGGCAAAGGTGGGGGGGCACAACCCGGTAGAACCGGTAGCCCTCAAAGTTGCAACGGTTACGGGCCAAAACGCCTGGGCATTTAAAGAGGTGTGCAGGAAGCTGAACGTTCCCACGGTTTCGCCGGAAGAGCTAACCCGGCTGGCTAAAGAGCTGCTCACAGACCATAATTTTAGAGAGAGACAAGCCCGAGACTCCTTCTCCCGGTGGGAGAGGGAAAGGGGCGTAAGCCGCCGCATTCTCAAGGAGATAGGTTGGACGCGCTAAGGAAGAAAGTCATACGGAGGGAAGGAGCCTACACACTTTTATACCCGCCGCTGTGGCTTCTGTCGAAGCTCTACTGCCTCGGGGCATCTGTAAGGAATGCCCTTTACGACTGGGGAATCCTGAGCTCGTGGGAGTACCCCGTTCCCGTTGTGTCGGTAGGGAACATAACGGCGGGAGGAAGCGGCAAAACGCCGCTTGTTGAAACGGTTTACGGCTACCTTGAAGAGGCCGGCTTCTCCCCCGTGATAGTGGCCAAGGGCTACAGGGGAAAGGAGAAAGGACCCTGCTGGGCGGGCACAGACCCGAAGCTCTACGGAGACGAAGGGGCGGTTTACGCTTTAAAGGGATACAGGTGCGTTGTTTCGAAGAAAAAGTTCAAAGGGGTCTCCTTTGCCCTTTCACAGGGGGCAAAGTCGGTTGTTGTAGACGACGGCTTCCAGCACAGAAAAGTAAAACCTACTCTCAACATAGTTGCAGTTGACCCCTTTAACCCCTTCGGCGACGGCCACTGCCTCCCCTTAGGCCTGTTGAGAGAGCCCCTCAGAGGCTTTAACAGGGCCGACGCCTTCGTCATAACAAGGAGCAACTTGGTAAACCCCAAAAGGGTCGAATCCATCGAGCTCTACTTAAGGAGCTTCAAAAAACCCGTTTTCCTGGCGGAACAGAGCTTCAAAGGGTGGGTAAACGAGGAGTTTAAACCCACCCAACCGCCGGAAGGGGAGGTGGACCTCTTCTGCGGCATAGGCAACCCGTCCCAGTTCATCAAGATGGTTCAGAGCCTCGGCTACAAAATACGGAGCGTGAGGGTTTTCAACGACCACCACACCTACACCGAGGAGGACTTAAAAGAGCTATCACGGCTCCGGAACCCCGTAACAACCGAAAAGGACCTCATAAAGCTTAAAGGTAAACTAAAGGGCGTAAAGGCCCCGGTTTTAAGGCTTGACGCTTACGGCCTTAAGGAGTTTATTCTGGCAAACATAAAGAACGTAGAGAAGGCGCCAGAGGAGGAAGTTGAAGGAGAGCTTGCACCTTCTGGAATATCTACTTATGAGAGGCTCGGTTGAGTTGGTAAACGCCCTTCCCAGGAGCTTGGCCCTCAAAACGGCAAGGGGCTTGGGCGAGCTCTTTTACAACGTTCCCCGTGTAAAGAGGGTAACCGAGGAGAACTTAAAGTTCACAGGCTTTCCCCCCTCGGTCGGGAAGGAGAGCTTCAAAAACTTCCTCGCCTGCGCAGCAGACTTCCTTCGGCTCAAAACCTACACCTTCCAGGAGCTAAAAGAGCTCTTCCTCCCGGTAGACCCCTCAGTTGTGCCCCGGGAAGGGGGAATACTCCTCACGGCCCACATAGGCAACTGGGAGCTTATGGGAGCGCTCTTTTCAAAACTCTCGGGGGGAAGGCTCTCGGTTGTGGCAAAGCCCATGAAGAACAAAAGAGTCGACCGCCTCATAAACGGCATAAGGCAGAAGTGGGGCGTGAAAGTGATACCCACAGGCAGGGGGATAGAGATTATCAGGGAGCTCAAGAAGAAGCGGTTTGTAGGGATACTCCTGGACCAGCGGCCGAAAGTCAAAGAAGGGGTGCTCACAACGTTTCTCGGCAGGAAAACCTACACCAACAAAGGGGCCGCCCTCATATCGGTGAAAACCGGAAAACCGGTAATACCGGCCTTCTGCTTTGCAGAAGGGGAGAGGTACCGCATAGAAGTTTACGAGCCCATATACCCCCAAAACCGCTCGGTAGAGGAGCTCACACAGCTCTACACCGAAGCCATAGAGAGGGCGGTGAGGAAACACCCGGAGCAGTGGTTCTGGTTCCACCGCCGGTGGAAAAACTCCCCCGAGTTTAAGGAGTGGAAAGGTGAGAAAGTTCCTCAACGGAGTTAAGCTGTTCTTCAAAGGCGCCGTGGCCGAGGGCGCAACGGAGAAGCTCGAAAAAAGGGCCCACTACCTCAACCTGGATCTCCTGAGCGTAGTGCTGAGCCACGAGCTCGGAATCCCCAACCCCCTCTTCTACCACACGGTAGAGCTTCTGCCCTACCTTGCCCCACAGCTTGAGGTCTGGAGGAGAAGCGAAAAGGAGACGATACTGGGGAGGGCCCTCGGTGAGTGCGGTGAACCTTAAAGAGTTCAAGACATTTTTCCTGTCCGGTAAGGGGGGCGTGGGGAAGTCCACCCTCTCTGCGGCGCTGGCGGCGGCCCTATCGAGGAAGGGCTTTAAAACGCTGCTCGTCTCCCTCGACCCTGCCCACTCCCTCTCTCCCCTCTTTGAGCGGAAGATAGGGGCGGAGCCTACGGAAGTTCTACCGGGACTCTTCTGTCTGGAGGTTGACCTCGAGAGGGAGATGAGGGAGTACCTGAAGCGGGTTGAAAGGGAAGCAGAGAAGCTCGTGAGCCCTGCGGTAATTCAACAGGTAAAGGATCAGATAGAGCTCGCCTACCTTTCGCCGGGAGCCCTTGAGCTGGCCGCACTGGACGCCATCTACAAAATAGTTTCCCGGGAAAGCGAGCAGTTCGACAGGCTGGTGTTCGATACGGCTCCCTCGGGCTACACGGTGAGGCTTACGGCCTCAACGGGGAAGCTCGTTAACTGGGTAAACTCCCTCATAACCCTAAGAGAGGAGGCCCTCAAGTACAGAGCGATGGCCGGCAAAAGGGAGGAGGAAGACCCGGTAGTAGAGGCCCTGAAGAGGCGCAGGGAGGAGTACAGCTTCCTGGGGAAGCTCTTTAAAAGCCCCTCAACCCTGTTTGCGGTTGTGGTCAACCCGGGGAAGCTCCCCCTTGAAATAGGCCGAAGAACCGTTAAAGAGCTCGAGAGCGCCGGAGTTCCGGTAAAAGCCGTATTCGCCAACAGGTTCAAAGAAGAGGTAAAAGAGCTGTTTGGCAAACCTGCGGCCTGCTTCCCACCCTTAGACAGGGAACCGATAGGGACCAAAGCCCTTGAACCTCTGATAGAGCAGTTTGAGTCCCTCCTGTAACAAAACAGAGCCCAAAAGAATATAATTAGTTCGTCAACCATCTAAGGAGGGGCGATGAAACGGCTAACCGCAGCCCTCATAGCCGCTCTCCTGGGATTCACGGCACCTTCCTGCTGCCTCCACAGGTGCTGCAACTGTCCGTGCCACCGCTGCAGGTAACCCCTGCAGCCCTCCTTGCCTTCCCGCTCCCCGGGGCCTACCCTTAACTGAGAACGATAACCGTTTAGCCGGAGAGAACACTTGAAGAGAGTGGCCTTTTACACCTTGGGCTGTAAGATGAACTTCCACGAAACGGCCTACTTAGAGGAGCAGTTCAAAGGGGCCGGATACAGGGTAGTGCCCTTTGAAGAGGAGGCAGACGTTTACGTTATAAACACCTGCACCGTAACCCACACTGCAGACGCAAAGTCCAGGAAGGCGATAAGGCGGGCGAAACAGAGGAACCCAAAAGCACTGGTGGTTGTAACCGGGTGCTACAGCGAAGTGTACCCCGAAGACGTGGAAAAAGTGAAAGAGGCCGACCTTATAACCGGCAACGTAGAAAAGCAGAACCTTGTTGAGCTGGTTGAGGCCAGGCTCAGGGGAGAGCTTCCCCGCACCGTTGTAAAGGGAGTGTGGAGAGACGGAACATTTCAGCGCCTCACAATAGAGAGCTTCGAGGGCCGAACACGGGCCTTCGTAAAGGTACAGCAGGGGTGCCAGCTCTTCTGTACTTACTGCATAATCCCGAAGGCCCGGGGCCCGATGGTAAGCCTACCGCCCCAGGAGGCCCTCTCCCAGATAAAACGGCTGGTAGAGGCCGGATACAAGGAGATAGTTCTAACAGGAACGCACCTTGGGGCATACGGCAGAGAGTTTGAAGGGTGGAGCCTTGCAAGGCTCGTTGAAGAGGCCGTTAAAATCCCCGGCCTCTACAGGCTCAGGTTGAGCTCCGTAGAGCCGGTAGAGTTCACTCCCCACCTGATAGAGGTGATAACTGGCTCGGAGAAGGTGGCCCCCCACTACCACGTTCCCCTTCAGAGCGGCAGCAAAAGCGTCCTTGAGCGGATGGGAAGGCGCTATACCCCCTCGGACTACGAAAGAGTAATCGAAGAGCTCGTAAAGCGAAGGCCCGAGTGCTGCGTAGGAACCGACGTTATGGTGGGCTTTCCCGGCGAAAGCGAGGAGGAGTTCAACGAGACCTTAGAGTTCATAAAATCGCTGCCCCTGGGCTACCTCCACGTTTTCCCCTACTCAAGGCGTAGGGGAACGGTGGCGGCAAGGCTCAGAAATTCGGTTACGCCCCAGGAGAAGAGGAGGAGGGGCGAGCTGCTCAGGGAGGTAGGCACCGAAAAGAGCGTAGAGTTCAGGAAACGGTTCCTCGGGAAAGAGCTGGAAGGGCTCGTGATAAAACAGAGCCCCTACGGCAGCGTTGCCCTAACGGGAAACTACATCCAGACGATACTGAACGGGGAAGTCCCAACCGGCTCAACGGTGAAGTTTACACTCACAAAGGTGGGCAGAAAGAGAGAGGAGAACTATGGAGAAGTTTCAGATAGAGCCCTTCTACGTAATGCAGGTTCTTGAAAGGGCAAAGGAGCTTGAAAAGAGGGGCAGGGAGGTTATCCACCTCGAAATCGGTGAGCCCGACCTCCCGGTTCCTGAAAGGGTCAAGAGAAAAGCCGCCGAGCTTCTTACGGAAACGGAGCTCAAGTACACGCCGGCAACCGGTATACCCAAACTAAAGGAGGCGATAGCCGAGTTCTACTACAGCCGCTACAGGGTTGTTGTTGAGCCCGAGCAGGTTGTTGTAACGCCGGGAAGCTCGCCGGGATTAGTTGCGGCCCTCAAAACCGTTTCACGCCTTGTAGGGGAAATATCGTTTACAGACCCCGGATATCCGTGCTACAAGAACATCTTGAAGGTTCTCGGGGAAGAGGGGGTTGCCCTTCCGGTAGGCCCCGAAAACTCCTTCAAGGTCAGGCCGTTTCAGGTAAACACCCCGGCCCTGATAGTGAACTCGCCCGCAAACCCCTCCGGAGCCGTTTACACCAAAAGGGAGCTGGAGAAGCTCTCCAAAAGGGCCTTCCTCATTTCAGACGAGATATACCACGGGCTCACCTACGGGGAGGAAGCTCCGTCGGCCCTTGAGGTAACGAGGAACTGTATAGTTGTTAACGGCTTTTCAAAGTTCTTCCTGATGACCGGCTGGCGGGTGGGCTGGCTAATCGCGTCCCCGGATATGGTTGAACCGATAAACGCAATCCTCCAGAACACGGTGATAGCACCTCCAACCCTCTCCCAGCTGGCGGCCGTTGAGTGCTTCAGTGAAGAGGTATTAAGCGAGCTTCAGGAAAACGTTAAGGTATTCAGAAAGCGCAAGGAGATACTCCTAAACGGCCTGAAAGAGATTGGCTTTAAGGTTCCGGTAGAGCCCAAAGGGGCCTTCTACATCTGGGCAGACGCCTCTCCCTTCACCGAAGACTCCTTCAAGTTTGCGTTTGAACTCCTTGAGAGAACAAGCGTTGCAGTAACGCCCGGAAGGGACTTCGGCTATAATGGAACCGAGAAATTCGTTAGGTTCTCCTTCTGCACGGAAACGGAGAAGATACTGGAAGCCCTTGAACGCCTTTACAGCTACCTCAGGTAGGGAAGGAAGGAGTGGGGAAGAGAGAGATTAAAAAGCGAATCCCTCCTCAGTTCGGCCAGGAGAAAATCCTCGAAGTTGTAATGAAGTTCAGGGCCCCCCTCATCATAGCCCTGATAACCATCATGGTATCGACAATCGGCTACATGGTCATATCGGGGGTGGGGCTCCTCAAGGCCTTTTACATGACCGTTTTAACGGTTACCACCATAGGCTACGGTGAGATGTGGAACATGACGGCCAAGGATAGGGTTTTCAACCTGGCCGTTATGACAATAGGCGTGGGAGCCGTAATGGGCTACTCCCTGGCCGTTCTCATAAACATCGTAACCAGCGGAGAGGTAAAAAAAATTCTGAGGTTCAGGAAGATGGTTAACGACATCTCCGCCCTAAAGGGGCACTACATAGTGTTCGGACTCAACGACTACACCTTAAACCTGATAAGAGAGCTCCACTACTACAAAATCCCCGTTGTGGTGGTAGACGAAAACGAAAAGCTGGAAGAGCTGGCCCAGAAACACCAGATACGCTACTACCTGAACTTGCCACCAACAGAGGAGAACACCCTCTACCTTGCCAACATAGAGAGCGCAGTGGGAGCGGTGGTGGCAACCGCCGACGACTACAAGAACTTGGCGATTACCCTAACGGTTAAGAACGTGGTAAACAAGAACAACATCTACCCGTTTTTCACAATCGGCCTGGTAAAGAGGAAGGAGTTCAAGGAGAAGTTAAAGCTCGTAGGGGCCGACTACGTTGAGACCATCCCCGACATAATCTCAAAGAGGGTTGCGATACTCGCGAGAAAGCCTCCCATTTTCGGAGAGAAATCGCTGCTGGAGGAGATACTCTTCGGGGAGCACACCTTCATAGACATAGAGGAGCTCGTGGTTCAGCCCGACTCCCCCGTAGTGGGCAAGACCCTGAAGGAGCTCGACCTCCGGCGGAGGTTCGGCATCACCGTTATAGCGGTTAAAAAGCCCGACGGTAAAGTGATATTCACCCCCGGAGGCGACACAAAAATCGACGCCCTCGACATTTTAGTTGTTGTGGGCCCCAGGAAGCGGCTGGAGGAGGCGGTAAGGGTGCTGTTCAAGGGCAAGATAGCCTCCCGCTCTGCAATGCTCAAGAGGAAACTGAAAGAGAGACTCGGAGGTTAAGGTAATGGACTGGAGTAAAGTGGGTACGGCGTTCTTCGTTATGATGTCGCTGACAACAACGGTCGGCTTCGTTTACGACGGCGACCCCTTTGAGCTAATCGCCTCGGTTACCTTCAACCTGATAGCAACGCTTTTAAAGCTCGGCAGTAAAAAGACCTTAAGCGCAGAGCTCCTTGCAACGAGCCTTGCGGCAGACCTCCACCTTATACCGGCACTCATTTTCTACGAGATGGGAACGAGACACACCCTTGTAGAGGCCCTTGCCTGGGGAGCGCTGGTTGCAAACGTTTTCTCGGTTATCATCCTGATAGTGGAAACGGTGATTGAAGCCCGGGAGGAGGAGTGGTGGTAGGAGCTTCTCACGGGAGCTTCAGCCTCACAAGCAGCTGCCCCACAAGGAAAAGGAGCACCGAGTAGAGGAGCAGGAAAGTGCTCTTCCTGCAGGCCGAGAAGGCAGAAAGCAGGAAAACGGTAACGGTAAGGCTTACAAAAACGGCAACGGCAGCCTTAAAGGGCCAGAAGAAAAAGGAGAGGAAGGAGAGGGCCACGCCGTAGGGGGCTTCCCTGCAGAAGCTCCTGAGCTTCACGGAGTAGTAAAAGAGCAGAAAAAGCAGTAAGAGGGCCTCAAGTAACTGTTTCACCGCTTACCCCTTTCAGGAAAGCCGAAACGTCTGCAAGTTTTCTAGGAGCCACAAACTCCCTGCCGTTAAAGACGATAAGGCCACACCTGTAAAACCCTTTAAACCCTAACCAGAGGGATTCCCTGAGATAGAACTCTTCAAGCTCCTCCGGGGAGATATCAAACTCCTGCCGAGGCAAAATGAGAAGGGCGAAGGTGGAGATGTAGTGGTCCGGAGGAAGGGTGAGGAGCTTCCTGCTCTCAACCTTCAACAGGTTGAAAAGGCGCCGAAGCTCGCCCTTTACCGGAGGTGAGTCCGCGTAAACGCCCAGCAGGTAAAAAGGGTTAACGAGCTCGTAGTCTTTCATGAAAAAGGTGGTGTGAACCGTTTTCTGAACAACAGAGCCGAGGAAGGAGAAGTTGCCGAAAGGCTCCTTCCAGCTGCCGTAGGCAGAGAAGAAGGCCTTCAGGTTACTTAACAAAGAGGATAACATCTTCGTTGTCCTTGCCCTTTACGAACATCTCACGGGCGAGCTTCTTGTAGTAGAAGTCTTTGTTCTCCTTAAAAGACTGGAGCCTCTCCCTGAGAAGCTCGTTCCTGTCGGCCCAGTAGTCCCTCTCCTTCTTCAGGCGGCTGTAGGTCTCTTTAAGGCCCTTCAGGGTAGAAACGGAGTTCTCACCGTAGAAGTAGCTATAGAAGGCCCAGGGCCCGAAAAGGGCCCAGAAGACAACAAGGAGGGTAAAACTACACCTCAGACTCCGACTCCGGCTCAATCAGTCCCCTCTCTATGAGCTCTTCGTTGTAGTAACGCCTGTAAAGGGCGTACCACTCGGGAGTGCCCTCGTAAATGGGCCTTGAGTGGGAGGCAATCTTCTCCCTAACTTTCTGGTCTATCTCCTTACGGAGCTTGGCAACCTCGTCGAAGGAACGAACTATGGCTCCCCTTATAACCCCCCGCTCCTCGGTGTAGTCAAGGGTATCGTCGGTAAGTATCAGCCTCAGAATCTTCCCGGCAAGGTAGTTGGCCTTCTCCCGTGAAAACGGACTCCCTATAACGGGAATCCCCCTCTCCTTTGCCAGCTTCTCCTTAACGAGCTTCCTGGCCTTGGTTAAAGAGACCCCCCTGTAGAGCACCTCTTCGCTGTTCTCCTGGATTATCCTCTCCGCCTCCTCTTCAAGCTCCTTCTCGGTTTTGTAGTCCTCGTAGAGGATTGTGTAAACCTTCTCTTTAAACTCCTCGGGGTTGTCGGCTATAACCAACTCCCGCTCAAGGAGGTTATCGACAATCCTGTCGGCCAGGAGCTTCAGGAAGCGGTTTTTCTTAGGCATCACTCCTCCTCGTTCAGTCTTTGCAGGAGAGATTTTACCTTTTTAGCCGCAATCTCTCCCTCTTTTGTCCCCCTCTTCAGCTTGGCCACCTTCTCGTAGAGCTTCAAGGCCTGCCTGTAATCCCCTTTCTGCTCAAAGAGCTGAGCCGCCCTGTAAAGGGCAGTAGAGGCCCAAGGCTCATACTTGGAGTAGTCGTAGGCAATCTTCAGATAGTCTATTATGGCGTCGTCGATATCGCCCTGCTGAGCCTCTATGGCCGCCTTCCAGAAGGTAGACTCAACAACCTGCTCGGGCTTAACGGCCTTCTTCCGAGCCTGAAGTATCAGCTTCTTGGCAAGGTCCAGCTTCCCGCTCTCCTGAGCGAGTATCGCAAGGCTGACAAGGTCATCGTAGTCAACCCCTTTAAGGCCGAACCTCTCTATAAGCTCACGGGTAAGCTCAACGGCCCTCTCCTTGTTGCCGGTAAGCTTGTAGTAGCGGGCGAGCTTCGCAAGGAAAGAGGCCCTTACCCCTTCGGGCAGGTTATCAACGTCTTTAACTTTTTGAGCCGCAGAGTAGGCATCAACCAGCCTACCCATCGCAAGGTACGTTCTAAAGAGCAGGTAGTTCTTTAAGTCCCTATCCTTCTGGCTCTCCTCCGGAAGGAGCGAAGCGTCCTTTAAGGCCCTTGAGTAGTTCTTCTGCTTAAGGTCGAGCTCAACCAGCCTGTAGACAATCTCCCGGCGCAGGTCGGGAGAGGTGGTTCGCTCAAGGGCAAGCTTCAGCAGTCCGTAGGCCTTCCCGAACTGACCCGCAGAGGCGTAATCTTCTGCTTTCGCCACAAGGGTGGAGATGCTGGTCACGGCGTTCTCGGGGTTGTAGGCTATAAAGTATGGGTCGTTAAAGAGAACGGGCGTAAAGTCTCCGGTCTTGTAGGCCAGGTAGTTGAGGTAGTGCTTTGCGAAAGACTCAACATCGTCGGTAGAAGCAAGGTTCATAAGCTCGGCAATGTAGAAAAAGGCCTTTTTAGGGTCTCTGTTCTCGTAGTAGCGGGCCAGGAAGAGGGCAAGGGCGAGCCGCTCCCTCTGGGGAAGCCTCTGGTAAACCTGCTCGGCGAGCTTCACGTTCCCGAAAGCTACCGCCTCCATAGCCTCAACAACCGGCGAGTTCACTCTAATCCCTTTTAGCGGGTCTTTTGCCCTAACGGCCCTTGCAACAAAGAGGGCCCTGCCTCCGTTAACCTCGGGGAAAAGGCCGCTACTTTTCAGCTCCTTCCTCAGAACGGAAAGGGCCTCCTTACCCTTGCCCAGCTGGTAGAGAGAAAAGGCAAGCAGCGTGTAGCCCTCTCCGGAGAGGTGTCTGCAGTCGCCAAGCAGCTTCACAGCCCTTCTATAGTCTCCCAGCTGAACGAAGGCCTTGGCTTCAAGCTCCTTTACCCTGTCTGTATCGTAGCCGAGCTCCCTCCTTGCGTAGTCGAGGAGCTTCACGGCAAGGGCCGGGTTCCCCGACAGCAGGTAAACTTTAGCGGCCGGAACAACCGACTCCCTGTAGTAAGGGGTGTTCTGGTAGCTGTTCATCAGCTGAGTATAGACAACGTTACCAACCGAAGTGTTAACGGTTCCGACCCTACCCAAAAGGTAGAGGCTCCTCGGGGTCAGGTAGGAGTTGGCGGCCGACTGGAGAGCCTCCTCTAAGGCCTTAGAGGCCTCGGAGAACCGACCCCTTTCGTAAAGGTAG
This sequence comes from Thermovibrio ammonificans HB-1, assembly GCF_000185805.1. Classification (NCBI taxonomy): domain Bacteria; kingdom Pseudomonadati; phylum Aquificota; class Aquificia; order Desulfurobacteriales; family Desulfurobacteriaceae; genus Thermovibrio; species Thermovibrio ammonificans. The sequence goes on along the minus strand of NC_014926.1, from coordinate 506,453 downwards.
TAGCCCCTATCGTGGGGGGAGCCGACAGAGCCCTCAAGGGGAGCAGTGGAGAAGGAGAAGATGAGGGCCTTAACGTAGAGGTCGGGGTAGAACTTTTTAAGCTCGGGCAGGTTAAAGTAGCCGGCGTAAAAGTTTTCAAGAACCTTCAGCCTTTGGGGAACGGCCGGTTTTGAAACGTCCATCCCTATAACGCTCGGAATTAGGCGGGCCTTCCCCATCTTAAAGTAGGTCCAGGCAATCAGGTAACGCTCCTGAGGGGTAGAGGGGTTTTTAAGGAGCTTCAGCACCCGGTCGTACTTACCGTTAAGGTAGTAGGCCCTTGCAAGCTCCAAACGCGTCCTCTGGTTGGGGTAACGTTTGTAGAGCTTCTGGGCCTCAACCAGGGCATCTACAAAGCGCCCCTTCCTCTCAAGGTACCTGATGAACTGCAAGGTGGCCTCGGGGCTCGAAAACCACCTGCCGTAGTTGTCGAAGATGAGGTCTATGAGGGTGTAGTCGTTAGACTTCGTAGCCCTCTCAAGGGCGCTCTTTAAAAAGCCGCTCTCCTTAACGGCACCTTTAAGGTCTACGCTCTTTGAGGCCACCTTAAGGAGGTAGTAAACGGCCTCGGGGGGAAGGTCTGCCTGCGACAGGGCGTAGAAAAAGCCCACCTTTTCCGATATGGGGAGGGATTGAAGCTCTTTGGCGGGAAAGGCCTTCTCAATCGGAATACCGTTTTTCAGGGCGAGAACCGTCTGGAGGGCGAGAAGCTCACCCCTGTGGAAGTTCGGATATCGGCTCTGCCAAAAGTCAACCAGCTTCTTAAGGGCGGCGTAGTCGCGGGCCTTGAGAAAAGAGAGGTAGGCAACCCTGTAAAACTTCGTAAACTCCTTGCCCTCAAGGGTTTCCATATTTTCCTTGAAAGTTTTCGCGGCCAGAGAGTAAAGGCCGTCTCTGTAGAGCTTCACCCCGAGATTGAGGTCGGAAGCAAAGGCGGCAGAAGCGCTCAGAAGAAGGGCAACGAGTCCGGTCGAAATTCCCTTTTTCATAGAAACCTCCCTTGCGGTCGGAAACCCTGCTTTTCAAAGCAGGGAGGAGACCGCACTTGAAATTTCGCGGGTATCGAAGTAGTATATGAATATGAAACTGCAACGAACTCTCAAACTCGTCCTTAAACCTACCGAAGAACAAAAGCAAATACTCCTTGAAACGCTTGAACAGTATAAGTTCGCTTACAACTACACTTGCAGAATCGGGTGGGAAGCCGAAACTTGGAACGGAGTCCAGCTCCACAAACTCACCTACTACACCGTCAGAAACAAAACTTCTCTCCCTTCCCAGCTTGTAATCTCTGCAAGAGTCGTAGCTACTGAAAGTCTCAAATCTGCAATCAAGAGAAAGAAAAAGGGACTCAAAAGCAGGTGTCCAGAGAGCAAAAATCCTGTTATTCGCTACGATAAGCGTTCTTATACCGTTTGGCTCAACAGAGAAGAAGTGTCCCTTGCTACTGTCGGTGGAAGACAGAAGTTTAAAGTAAAAATTCCTGATTACTTCAAGCAGTATTTGGACTGGAAGGTTACCTCTACTAACCTCAAATATGACAAAAAGCTCAAAAAGTTTTTCCTCAACATTACCGTTGAGAAAGACTTTCCAGATGTAGAACCTGTTGACTTCTGTGTTGGAGTGGACTTGGGACTCCGAAAACTTGCAGTTGTCTCCACTCCCGACGGAAAAATCAATAGGTTCTTTAACGGTGGACACATTAGAACCGTATCTGAAAGATACTTTGCACTTCGCAAGAGACTGCAGTCCAAAGGCACTCCTTCTGCTAAAAGACACCTTAAGAAACTTTCGCAGAAGGAGAAACGGTTTCGGACTGCTGTTAACCACAAAATAGCTAAGGAAATAGTTGCCCTCGTTCCTGCTGGTGGAGTAATTGTTCTTGAGAAGCTCAAGGGAATCAGGCAAAGGATTAAGGTTAACAAGCAGAATAGACGCTGGATACACAGCTGGAACTTTGCACAGCTTCAGCAGTTTATAGAGTATAAAGCACAGGCTAAGGGAATAAGGGTTGTCTACGTAGATGCACGCTACACCTCTCAAAAGTGTAGTAGGTGCGGATACATTTCCCGCTCTAATCGAATTGACCAGTCTCACTTTGTTTGTAAGCATTGCGGTTTCTCTCTTAATGCTGACCTTAACGCCAGCAGGAACATAGTCAAGAACTATCTGACTTCTCTCCACAGGGGAGAAGTCAGGACTGGAGCTGGTATATCCGCTCCAGTGGGGCGTTGTCAACCGTCCTAATGTAGCGGTGCTACCACTGCGTAGCATCAGCTACAAGCCTCCGACTTTAGTCGGGGGTAGTTGACTATTAAACTCCCGCTACAGGATTTGTGCAACCTAAAAATAGCACTTCCTCGGCAACCCAACTCAGCCTATATTAGGCTACCGATATGGAGAGGCGCTTTAAAGTAGTTTCACCCTTCAAGCCAAGGGGAGACCAACCCAAAGCCATAAAGGCCCTTTCCGAAGGGGTAAAAGAGGGCCTAAAGTACCAAACCCTCCTGGGCATCACGGGAAGCGGCAAAACCTACACAATAGCCAAAGTCATAGAAGAGGTTCAAAAGCCCACACTCGTCATCTCCCACAACAAAGTCCTGGCCGCACAGCTCTACCACGAGCTTAAAAACTTCTTCCCAGAAAACGCCGTAGAGTACTTCATAAGCTACTACGACTACTACCAGCCCGAGGCCTACATACCCAGCCGCGACCTCTACATAGAGAAAGACTGCTCCATAAACCCGGTAATAGAGCGGATGCGCCACTCAGCAACGGTATCCCTCCTGACCCGGCCCGACACCATAGTTGTGGCCTCGGTCTCCTGTATCTACGGCTTGGGCTCGCCGGAGCACTACAAGAAGCTCGCCCTCCGGTTCGAGGTGGGAGAGATTGTAGAGAGGGAAGAAGTCATAAGAAAACTGGTCAGCCTCGGCTACGAGAGGAACGACTTTGAAGTAAGGCCCGGAATCTTCAAAGTCCGCGGCGACGTAATAGACATCTACCCTGCAGACACCGAAGAACACTTCATAAGGGTTGAGCTCTTCGGCGACGAAGTCGACTCCATAACCATGCTGACCTACTTCAACCACGAAACGGTTAAAGAGCTAAACACCTATACCGTTTACCCGGCCTCCCACTATGCAACCCCCCACTCCCGAATAGTAAGGGCCGTCCGGTCCATAGAGGAAGAGCTTCAAGAGCGCCTGCAGTACTTCCTCAGCCAAGGGAAAGAGTTAGAGGCGAGGAGGCTGGAGCAGCGAACCCGCTACGACATGGAGCTCCTGCTCGAGATAGGCCACTGCAAGGGAATCGAAAACTACTCCCGCCACCTTGAGGGAAGGAAGCCGGGAGAGCCGCCGTTTACACTCCTCGACTACTTCCCTGACGACTTCCTCGTAATCGTAGACGAGTCCCACGTTACAATCCCCCAGATAAAAGCGATGTACAGAGGAGACAGGGCCCGGAAGTTCAACCTCGTAGAGCACGGCTTCAGGCTCCCATCGGCCTACGACAACCGGCCCCTAACCTTTGAGGAGTTCCTCAAAAGGGTGCCCCAGGCCATCTTCGTCTCGGCAACCCCGGGTCCCTTCGAACTCGAAGTCTCCGAAAGAGTTGTAGAGCAGATAATAAGGCCCACAGGCCTCCTCGACCCGGAAGTGGAGGTAAGGCCCACCCAAGGTCAGATAGACTACCTCCTCTCCCAAATCAGAGAGAGGGTAAAGAGGAACGAGAGGGTTCTAATCACAACTCTAACGAAGAAAAGCGCCGAAGAGCTCACCAACTACCTGCTCGAAAAGGGGGTAAAAGCCAAGTACCTCCACTCCGAAATAGATTCGGTGGAGCGGGTGGAGATAATCAGAGGGCTCCGCCAGGGAGAGTTCGACGTGCTGGTGGGCGTTAACCTCCTCAGGGAGGGGCTCGACCTCCCGGAAGTTTCGCTGGTTGCCATACTGGACGCCGACAAGGAGGGTTTTTTAAGGTCCACAACCTCCCTGATTCAAACGATGGGGAGGGCCGCAAGGAACGTAAACGGTAAAGTTATCCTCTTTGCCGACCGCGTAACCCCATCAATGAAGAGGGCAATCGAAGAGACCCAAAGGCGCAGAAAAATCCAGGAGGCGTACAACAGAGAACACAACATAACCCCCCAAACGGTAAAAAGGGAGCTCGAACCCTCAATCCTGGAAGACGCCGGCCTATCTGCACTCGAAAGGATAAAGAGAAAAGGGATAGAGGAAGTTCCCAAAAACGAAGAGGAGCTCTTCGAGCTCATAGAGAAACTGGAAAAGGAGATGAAAGAGGCGGCCAAGAACTGGGAGTTTGAGCGGGCGGCCGAGCTTAGGGACAAAATCAGAGAGCTTCGCCGCCTTCTCCTTCCGGAGTAAAGGAAGGAGTTGTTGTAAACTCTATAACAAACCCGCTTTCAGGGAGGCCGCCATGTCCAAAGAACAGCTCGACCACCTCCTAAAAAAAGAGCTCGTAATTCCCCCGCCGGAGGAGTTCGTCAAAAACGCAAACGTAAAAGACTACGAAGCCGAGTACAAGCGTTTTCTCGAAAACCCTGAAAAGTTCTGGGAGGAAGTGGCCCAGCAGCTAATCTGGTTCAAGAAGTGGGAAAAAGTTTTAGAGTGGAACTACCCTTACGCCAAATGGTTCGTAGGGGGCAAAACCAACATAACGGTTAACGCCCTCGACCGCCACGTCAAGGGGGACAAGAGGAACAAGGTAGCCTTCTTCTGGGAAGACGAGCTGGGAAACGAGAAAGTTGTTACCTACGGAGAGCTCTACAGGCTCGTTAACAAACTCGCAAACGCCCTGAAAAGGGCAGGCATAAAGAAGGGAGACAGGGTAGTAATCTACATGCCCCTCGTAATAGAACAAGTAGCTGCAATGCTTGCGTGCGCCCGAATAGGGGCGATTCACTCGGTAGTTTACGCCGGCTTCAGTGCATCTGCCCTCCGCCACAGGATAGAGGACGCAGAGGCCAAAATGGTCATAACCGCCGACGTTACCATAAGACGCGGCAGGGCCATTCCCCTAAAACAGATAGTAGACCAGGCAATCCTCGACCTTCCCACAGTTGAAAAGGTTGTCGTCCTGAGGAGGCTCAGGCCCCTGGTAGACCTCATCGGCGAAAAGGAGGTTGACTTCTACAGCTTCATAGAGAACGAGCCCGACTACTGCGAACCGGAGGAGATGGACGCAGAAGACCCGCTGTTCATACTCTACACCTCCGGCTCAACCGGAAAGCCCAAAGGGGTGCTCCACACAACCGGCGGCTACATGGTGGGAACCTACTACTCGGTAAAAACCGTTTTCGACCTTAAAGAAGACGATGTTTACTGGTGCACCGCCGACCCGGGCTGGATTACAGGCCACAGCTACATCGTTTACGGCCCCTTAGTTGCCGGGGCAACCCAGGTTATAGCCGAGGGAGCTCCCAACTACCCGGACTTCGGAAGGTGGTGGAGGATAGTAGAGAAGTACGGTGTGAACATCTTCTACACGGCGCCCACTGCAATCAGGATGTTCATGAGGGCCGGAGAGGAGTGGCCCAACAAGTACGACCTTTCGTCGCTGAGGCTCCTGGGCTCGGTGGGAGAACCCATAAACCCCGAAGCCTGGCTCTGGTACTACAGGGTAATAGGTAAGGAGCGGTGCCCGATAGTTGATACCTGGTGGCAGACCGAAACCGGCGCCGTGATGATAACAACGATAGACGGGCTGCCCATGAAACCCGGTAAGGCCGGTAAGCCCGTCCCCGGAGTAATTGCAGACGTTGTCGACAAAGAGGGCAACCCGGTAGAGCCCGAAAAAGGCGGTTTCCTGGTAATAAAGTTCCCGTGGCCCTCTATGATGAGAACCATCTGGAAGAATCCTCAGCGCTACGAGCAGTACTGGAATACAATCCCCAACTGCTACACGGCGGGAGACGTAGCAGTTAAAGATAAAGACGGCTACATAATGATTCTCGGCCGTGCCGACGACGTTATAAACGTTTCCGGCCACAGAATAGGAACGATGGAGGTTGAGTCGGCACTGGTTTCCCACCCGGCGGTAGCAGAGGCGGCAGTTATAGGAAAACCCGACCCGGTTAAGGGAGAGGCAATAAAGGCCTTCGTTATACTGAAAGCCGGCGTTGAGCCCAGCGATAAGCTGGTAGAGGACCTTAAGTACCACGTAAAGATGGAGCTGGGAGCCCTTGCCGTTCCCAGCGAGATAGAGTTTGTTGAGAAGCTCCCCAAAACAAGGAGCGGAAAGATAATGAGAAGGGTCCTAAAGGCAAGGGAGCTCGGAATAGACCCGGGAGACCTCTCAACGCTGGAGGACTGAAACTCTTCAAAATACGGAGGGGGGTATCCCCCTCCGTCCATTAAAAGGTAGCCTTCGCTCCCTTCTCTAAATCCATGAAAATTAATCAAAATTAATGAAAACTTCAGGATTTCGACCGATATTTCATATTGAACAGTGATTCAACAGATTAAGCTTAATCAAAATTAAGCATAAGGAGGTAAAAAATGACAGCTTAAACCAAATTAAAGGAGGGAAAATGAAATTCTTAGAAAAAGTAGCTGCTTTTCTGCTCGGCGCTATCAGACTCGGGATTACGCTCCTAGCTCCCTTACTTCTCCAAAAAATTTGGGTGGTTATTCACATCTCTGTAGATATCATTTATACCACCCCTCCACCTGGACTTCTCGGTTGAGCCGCGGCTCGCGGCTCACTTTTCAGCTATAATAAAATTCCCCTGAAAGGGATTGACGCCTTTACCAAATTGGAAAGGCAGCTACTTTTTCTAAAAGAACTGTAATGCCCTGAAAGGGATGATGGTTCTCTACTTCGCTTACGGCTCCAACATGAACCCGGAGAGAATGAGGGAGCGGGGCGTGAAGTTTAAGAGCTTCCGCCCCGCCAAACTCAAAGGCTACAGGCTCGCCTTCAACAAGGCCTGCTACACCTTCCCCGGTTACGGGTGCGCAAACGTAGAGCCCGACCCAAACGGGGTTGTAGAGGGGGTCCTGTACGAAGTTCTGGAAGGGCTCGAGAGCCTCGACTCCTACGAAGGCTACCCCCGCCACTACGGCCGAAGGGAGGTCGAGGTGGAAACCCCATCGGGGGAAAAGGTAAAGGCTGTCTGTTATGTAGCTCAGCCCGCATTTATCAAAGAGGGCCTTAAACCCCACCCCAACTACCTGAAACACCTACTCAAGGCGTGTCAGCTTGGCCTTCTCTCCAAAAGTTACTGTAAGAAAATAGAGAGCCTCTTTCGGGAGAAACCTTGAGCCTCACAGTTGAATCCCTCTCCATAGAGAAAGGACCCGTTAAGCTCGTATGCGACGCCAAAGTGAAAGCGGCTCCTGGGGAGTCTGTAGCCGTTGTAGGCGAAAGCGGAAGCGGTAAGTCTTTAACGGCGCTTGCCGTTTTGAAGCTCTTGCCGGAAAACCTAAAAGTAAAGGGCAAAGTAGAAGTCGACGGAACAGACGTTCTCTCCCTTCAAGGGGAGCGGTTGAGGCGCTTCCGCTGGGAGAAGGTCTCAATGGTCTTTCAAGACCCCTCATCAAGCCTCAACCCCCTTATGAAGGTGGGAGAGCAGGTGGCAGAAGCCCTGAAGTTCCACGGCTTTAAAGGGGACTTCTTCAAAAGGGTAGTGGAGCTCTTCGAGCTGTGCGAAATACCCGACCCCGAAAGGGTATACCACGCCTACCCCCACCAGCTCTCAGGGGGGTTAAAACAGAGGGTAGCAATAGCCATGGCCCTTGCCTGCTCTCCCGGCTACCTGATAGCCGACGAGCCCACAACCGCCCTCGACGTAACCGTTCAAGCCCGAATTCTCAGGCTCTTTAAAAGGCTGGTAAGGGAGCAAAGGCTCGGGCTGGCGCTCATTACACACGACATGGGCGTTGTTAAAGAGGTTGCCCAAAAGGTATTCGTCATGTACGCCGGATACACGGTTGAGTGGGGGAGAACCTCAGAGGTTCTGGGCTCCCCCTTACACCCTTACACCGAAGGACTAATAAACTGCACACCGGAACTCAAGTGCTCGGGCAAAGGAAAGCTCCGGGCTATTCCCGGCTCGGTTCCAGACCCTTCCCAAAGGCCTTCAGGGTGTCCGTTCCACTCCAGGTGTTACAAGGCAAAAGAGGTCTGCAAAAAGAAAACCCCTCCCGTCAGGGAAGTTAACGGGAGGGGAGTAAGGTGCTTCTTTCCCAATTACTGAGAGAAAAACCTCTCTATCTGCAGGCGGGCAGCTTTTTCTGCCTTCAGAACAAACTCCTCTGTTGTATGGCCCTCCACTTCCGGGTAGCCGTCGAGGGTGGGTCTGGTGAGGAAGCTGTGGGTAACCCAGTTGGTCTCGTTGCCGAACATATACCAGCCGGGAAGGGCCTGAGGGTTGTCGAGGTCGGCTTCCCGGTAGGCAGAAAAGCCCGTTCTAACGGCAAGGGAAAGGTTTGAAACGTAGGGAACAACTGTATCGCCGTAGGCGCTCTGGATAATGGTTGAGTTGGAGTTCTCCGTTCCGATGTAGGCAGGGTCGGCAGGGTCAAGAACCATCTGGAAGAGCCCCAAGGTTACCGCATAGCCGTTTGTGTTCTTCTTCAGGCCCGTAGAGGTGAGCAGCCCCTCTATAAGCTCGTTTAAAGCTGCATCTATAATCGAAACGTAGTTGGCTCCGCCTACGTTCAGAACGGTCTTCTCCGGAGCGCCGTAGGCGGCAAATATGGAGCCCGTTATAGCCCCCATAGATTGGCCAACAAAGTAGAGGTGTTGAACCTGGTCTGGGGTTCCGTCGCCGTTAACGTCGTATAGGCCGGCTTTAAGCATAAGCTCCAGAAGCCTCAGGTTGAAAACGGCCTGGTAGATGTTAACCCTATCGGCCGCAACGTTGCCGGTAAGGAAGCACTTGCCGGTGGCCTCCCCTTCGTCGTTGAGGCAAGCCGGGTTGGGCTGCTGGTTGTTGGTCATGGAGGTGTAAGCCCCATGATAGGGGAGGTCTATGGCGGCAACGGGGAACTGAACGTCTTCAAGTAGGGCCTGAGCGCGGGTTCTATCTCCGCCAAGGCCGTGCTGGAAGATGTATAAAGTTCCGTTAAAGAGCTCACCGTTGCCGAAGTAAACCGGTATGAGCTTGTAGTAGTCGTTAAGGTCGAAGTCCACTCCGGGCTTTTTGCCTTCCTGAAGGAGGGTGAGAAGCTCCTTCAGCTTAGAGATGGAGAAAGCGGGGAAGTAACCCTGCTCTACAAGGGCCTTAAACTGAGGGTTTGCCGCCACTAAGCCCTGAACCAGGTTGAAAACGGCGTAAAGGGGCGAAGCCGTAGCGTTATCAGGGTCCAGGGAGCCGTAGTCTGCCCCAACGGAAGAGTAGGGCAATCCGGTAACAGAGAGAGCCGGAACTTCCCCTTCCAGGTAGGCCTTTATCGCCCCCAAATCTGCCAGAGAGAGGGTTTTATCTGCAGTGTAGAAAGTGAAAGACTCAAGAACCGTATCGGCATTTAAGGGAGAAGGCAAAGATATCAAACCTTTTTCGTAAAGGGAGTCAAGGGCGGGAAAGAGCTTCCCGTAAATCTCACTCTGGTACAGCTCCCTCAGCTGCTCAAGCTGGGGGTCGGAAAGGGGAGTTTGAGACTCAAGCTCGTTGTAAACTTGCGGAGGCAGAACAGCCTCTCCGTTAGAGTCCTCTATTCCGTTAATCAGAACAAAGAGATAGTGGTGGCCGGCCTCAAGGGGTTTAACGGGGTAAAACTTTAAAAACCTCCCCTCCTGCCTCACAAAGAGCCTGTCCGTCTGGTCAACAAGGGGTAAAGCGGCCTGGTTACCCGCAAGGAGCTCGCCCAGGGCCGTAACGTCTATGAGTTTAAAACGGCCCCTAACCGTTGAAAGGTTCAAAGGGGTATCTGCCGAAAGGGGAACGAAAATCGGCGTATTGGGGCTGAGCCCCTTAACCCGAAGCTGGTTAACAGCTTCGAGGAGCGCTTTCTGGGCCGGGTCCGAAACGGAAGCAGTATCAAACTGAACAACCGGCTCCACACCCTCCTTAGTGGAGCTCTGAAGCCAGAATAGGTCGTTGGGAAAAGGGATTCCCAAAGGTTCGCTTGCCTTTGTAGAGAACGGGTCAAACACCAGGTAACTCCTCTCAACAGGGTTATACGAAACCTGCTCGGGAGCCCCCGAGTTGCTCTGGAGGGAGCTTCCGCAGGAAAAGAGCAAAACAGAGGCCAAAACAACTCCTAAGAACCTTCTCATACCGCTTCCTCCTCAAACCTAAAAGAGGTAACTGACGGTTAAGCCGTAACCCCACAGGTGACCGTCGGCAGAGGTCGCAACCGTTCCCGGGTTACCGTTAACCCCCGGGTAGCTGTTGTTAAGGTTCACACTCTCACCGCCGATTTCCCGCTTGTACTCGGCTATTATGTACTGAACAACCGTATCTATCCTGAGTCTGCCGAACTTCAAACCTGCACCTACAGAGTAGGTTTTCTTATCGGCGTCGGGCCACAGCATATCGAAGGTGTGGTCGGGGATGGGAGAGGGGTCGTAAAAGTAACCGGCCCTAAGGGTAAGGATTTCACTCCACTTGTACTCTATACCGAGCCTCAGCTGACGGGTATCCTTCCAGTCCCTGGGGAAGTACTCCTGAGTTTTCCCCAGAAGGGGCCTGTCGAACTTAACGGTGTAACCGTGAATGAGGCTCCAGTTGGTCCAAACAACGTCGGCAGTAAGGGTGAGCCTCTTGTTGGGCCTGTACTTAAGGCCCACCTGAAGCTGGTCCGGGTGGTCTATCTTCGTTTCAGCCCCTACCTTATCGACTCCAACAACCTCAACGGTTCCCCTGAAGTTGGTATTGGTCCGAGAGCGGTAGGTTACACCTATGGAGAAGTTGTCGTAAGGCTTATAAAGGAGACCTACGTTAAACGAAACGTTGAAGTCGTCGTGGAGGTCTCCCTTGATTATCCTGTTATGAATCGAAGGAATAGAAGGTGCGTAGATACGGCGCTGAGTTCCGGCATCGGAGCGGCCGAAGGAAATTCCGAAACCGAACGCCCACTTATCGTTGAGCTTAAAGGCCAGGGTGGGGGTAACAACGCCCCTAACGTAGTAGGACTCAAAGCCGTTATACGCAGCCGGGTTCTTTGCAGGGTCCGAATCCCACTTTATATGGAGTCCGTAGGGAACGTAAGCGGCTACTCCGAAGTAAAGGCCACCGAAAACCGGGGTGGCAAACCCGAGGTAGGGAACCGTAAGGGCGTCTGAGTCGTCGGTAAACGAAGCGCCGTAGGGCTGAACCTTGTTGCCGTCGCCGTCTACGGCCCTGTAGTCGTGAACCTTTATGGTAGGTACCAGGTACTCGGCACCTACCGAAACTATCGGCTTTTCAATCTGAGTGAGTCCGGCGGGGTTGTAGTAAACAGCCGAAGGGTCGTCGGCGTAGGCGGAAAAGGCTCCTCCGAGGGCGGTTGCCTTTGCCCCTATGCCAAAGGTGTCAACGTTTCCGGCAAGAGCTGTGGAAGAGAGCGAGAAGGCCAAAAGGGAAAGCAGAAATTTACGCATAGTCCCTGTCCCTCCTCTCTGAGTCTGAGGGAAATGTTATCAAAAAGGGACAGGGTTCTTACTTATCAACGACCTTAATCTTGGGTTTCTCCTCTTCCTCCCCTTCCAAACCCTTCTTGAACTCCTCTTTGACCTGGAAAAAGGCTTTAATCAGGTTCACTATCTTGTCCCAGCCGAAAATCACGCCTACAACAACCAGCAGCAGAAGAATCTTAAAGAGCACACTCCACCTCGTGATAAAGGTTAAAGGGCCGAACCGGCCCCGCTCCTTAGCCTCAGCCAAACGGAGAGCAGAAGTTGGCTATGTCTATAACCTCTACGTTCTCGGAGCCGCAGTGGGGGCACTTAATCTCCATAAGTTGCAGGGGAGAGTAGATGGCCTCCTCAAACTCGGCCCCGCAGTCGTTGCACTCGAAGATGTATATTTGCATTCTAAACCTCCGGTAAGGTGTTAAGGTAAATTTAGGAGTTTTTCTGAAAATGGAAACCATTAAGATATTAGAATCTTCCCAGTTCGACGGCGAGTCGGGCGTTTTAGAGGTACTCAAAGAGGGAGAGGTTAAAAAGCTCGGGTTGACGCCGGCAGAGGAGCTTCCCCTCCCCCTACCGTTTAAAACCCTCAACCCCCTTCAAACGGCGTTTCACCTGTTCTACAGAGGAGGAAACGCCCTCATCTCCTCTCCCACAAGTTCAGGTAAAAGCCTAACGGCGCTGCTGTTCTGGCTTAAAAACAGAAAAGGCAAGTTCATCTACACCGCCCCCACACGGGCCCTCATCTGGGAGAAGTTCAAAGAGTTCAGGCAGTTCTTCCCCTCTGTAGGGGTAAGGAGCGGAGACGTAGTAGAGGAGCTCGAAGAGATAACCCAAGAGGCGGTTGTCTGCACCTACGAGAGCCTGCTTGCGGCCTCAAGGAGCAGGAGCAGGTGGTTTGAGGAGGCAGGAGCCCTTGTAATAGATGAAGTTCACGTTATAAGAGACCCCTCACGGGGAGCGGTGATTGAAGAGGTTGTGAGCTACGCAATAAACGAAGGGATACCCCTTCTTGCCCTTTCGGCTACCATACCGGGAGCCGTTGAGCTTGCAAAGTGGATAGAGGCAGAGCTGTTTATAGAGTCGGAGTGGCGCCCCGTTCCGCTGGAGAGGAAAGTGGTAAACATGAGTAAACTACTGAAAAGGAGCAAGCTCCCGAAAGCCACCCCCGAAGAGAAACTGGTTGCGGCTGTAGAGGAGCTGAAAACAGAGGGGAAAACCCTCGTGTTCGTTCCGAGGAAAGATTTGGGCTGGCAGGCACTACAGGTGGAGAACGCCCTTTACGGAAGGAGCGTCTTCAACGAAACGCTTCCGTTCGAGAAGGAAGAAAAAGAGGGCGAAGGGGTTGCCTTCCATAACGCCGACGTTCCCCAAGAGGAGAGGGAGGCTATAGAGAGGGAGTTCAAGGGGGGAGAGAAGCTCCACAGGCTCTACGCAACCCAAACCCTCGCCTACGGAGTGAACCTGCCGGCAGACTCCGTGGTGATATTCGTAAGGGGAAGGTTCGACAGGCTCACAATGGAGTACCGTTTCTTCCCCGACCTTTTAACGGTTATGCAGATGGAGGGTAGGGCGGGCAGGTTCGGCCTTTCGGAGAAAGGCTACTCCTTCATAGTGGTTTCGGGGGCAAGCGAGAAGGCCCTGGAGAGGGAGCTTCAGTCCGAGCTCGACAAACCGTTCCAAACTGCACTCTCCCAAGGGCTCTCCTTCAGGGGAGCTGTTGCCTGCCCAAACCGGGAAAAGTCGGTGCTGAGCCTCATGCTCCTCGGGCCGTTAATCAGATACGGAAGCGACTGGGAAAGGGCCCTCTCTGCGACTTTCAGCGTTAAGAAAAACCCGCTGCTCCTAAGGGAGCTGAAAGAGATTGAGCAAGAGCTTCAACAGATGGGATACATTACAGACGGTAAACCCACCCACCTTGCGAAGCTCCTCGTAGCCTCCTTCGTCTCCCCCTACTGCTACGAAGAGTTCACCGAGAGGCTACAGAAGGTAACCGGCCTGGCCCAGAGGGAGCCCACCACAGCCTACCTTTACGCGGTGAGGCCCTTCATAAGGAGGGAGCTGAACCCCAAAAGCGTAGAGCTCTTCACCGGAGAGGCCTTCAGGCGGGAGTCGCTGAAAATAGCAGAAACCATCTACAGAGAAACGGCCCACGAGGTTACAGACAACTCCGAGGTTCTCATATTCTACGCCCAAGGGGGCTTCTTCCCCTTCAAACAGGTTGCCCGACCGCCGGGAGAGCTCTCCAGCCTACCCCTTGAAAGCTCCCTGCTCGGGCAGCTGCTATGCAGGCTAAACGTTATGCCCTTTGAAACGGTCCACAGAACCGTTATGATGGTAAGGAGCGGCATACCCTACAAATTTGCCCTTCTGGGAAGCGTTGAGGGCTTGGGCTACATGAGGGGAAACGCCCTTGCCCGGGCCGGAAAGCTCCTCAACTACCCCAACGAGATAGCACTCATAAACGCCATTAAGGAGGGTAGAGGAGAGGCCCTCGAGGCCGTAAAGGAGGCACTCTCGGAGAGGTACAGCTCCGTAAAGAGCGTAGAGAAAGAGGCGACAGCCGTTGTTAAGGCGGTTGAGAGGATTAAATTTCCCCTTGGGAACCCTAAACTGCTTAAGTTCTTAGCCTCTCTCTTCGTCGGAAGGCGAAACGCGCTGAAGTTAACCAAAGAAGAAGCGCTGGAGGTGCTCTACAGAAATGTCACAGGAGAGAAGGCGACTCAGGATAAAAGTTGACGGCAAACCCTTAGAGTTCGAGGTGGGGAAGGAGTTCGACAACACACCGAACACCGGACTCTTGCGCCTCATAGAGTACAGGTACCTCTACCCGGAGAGGTCTATAAAGTACGTAGAGTTTAAGGGGGAGAAGCTCCACCCCTCTAAGGTGGACTTCATAAAAGAGCTGGAGGAGCTCAACATAGTTACCGAGCCCTCTGCAAACATGGTGAGAAAGCAGCTCGAGCTTTCGGTCCTTGCCCTTGAAGGAATGGCCAACGCAATAGAGCAGATAGCCTCCGACTGGCAGGAGCGCCCGGAGCTTGCCAAGCTAATGCTCCACAACCTACTGGACTCCCTCGACTGGTCGGTCAAAGTGGTTGAAAACGGCTCAAGGATAATCCCTATAGTAGACGGCATAGAGGAAGAGATAGCAAAGCTGGAAGATGCCGTCTTTAAACTCGACGACCTCATGTACGAAGGCAGAGAGGAAGAAGCCCTGCAGGTTCTAACCGGAGAGCTGAAGCAGGCGATAGAGCGGTGGAGAGACTTCTTAGGAAAAGTTGTTAAGTTCATAAGAGAAGCCCCCAAGGATACCCACTAATGGGAGTAGAGTGCCTGTTTGCCTTTGTTCTCGGAACAGTTATAGGGAGCTTCCTGAACGTCTGCATCTACAGAATTCCAAAGGGCAAGTCCATCGTTTACCCGCCCTCCTTCTGCCCCAGCTGCAAACGGCCCATAAAGTGGTACGACAACGTTCCCGTTGTAAGCTACATCCTACTGAAGGGCAAGTGCAGACATTGCAAGAGCCCGATACCCCTTCGCTACCCGATAGTCGAACTGCTCACAGGGGCGACAACGGCGGCCGTAACCTGCAAATTCGGACCGACCTTTGACACCCTCTACTACCTCGTACTCATCTACTACCTGATTGTGGTGGCCTTCATAGACCTGGACACCATGGAAGTGCCCGTGAAGCTCAGCTACTTTGCACTGCTGGCAGGGCTCTTCCTGTCAATTCCCGCCTCAATAAAGTTCGTAGACTCCATGCTCGGAGCCTCGTTCGGAGCCGGAGTTATCCTGTTCATCATAGAAACCTACTACGTATTCACCGGTAAAGAGGGCATGGGCTACGGAGACGCCAACATCATGGCGGTAATAGGGGCCTTCCTCGGGTGGAAAAAAGTCCTACTGACGCTCTTCTTTGCCTCCCTTACCGGAGCCGTATTAGGCGTTACCCTAATGGCACTGAGAAAGAGCTCCAAGGAACAGCCCCTACCCTTCGGCCCCTTCCTCGCAGCCGGAGCACTCGCAACACTGCTTGCAGGAGACAAGCTCCTAAACTGGTATCTCCACCTACTCAGAGGTTAACATGGTAAAAGTGGCCGTTGACCTTACCCTCCCCGAGGGGAGCGTAGCCCTTGAGGTAAACGGAGAGGTTGTCGGCTGCAGGTGCTGGAACAGGCCAAGACTCCACGCCGAAATAGTCTATGCTGAGCTCCTTTCACTGCTGAAAACCTTCAACCTGAGCCCCCAGGAGATAGACGAGTGCACAGTTACAACGGGGCCGGGCTCCTTCACAGGCGTAAGGCTTTCGGTTACCGTGGGAAAGGCGTTCAAAGCCTGCGGCGTAAAAGTCAGAGGGGTCTCCACCCTGTCTGCCCTGCTAACGGGAGCTCCCGAAGGGGCCGTGGCCGTTATACCCGCAATGAGGGGAAAAGTGTACGCAAGAGTAGGCAACCGGGAGCTCGACATCTCACCCCAAGAGCTTGCCGCACAGCTTGAAAAATCTCAGCGCCCCCTAATTTACAAGGGAGAACTTCCGCCCCCCCTCCAAACCTTTCCCTGCGTAAAAGACCTTACTCCCCTTGCGGTAAAGGCACTTCTCACAGCAGAAAGCCTTCCCCTCACCCCCAACTACGTGAGAGACCACGATGCAAAACCTCAGGCTGGAGGCCTTTAAGGAGCACCACCTATCGGATATACTAAAGATAGAGAGGGAACTCTTCAAAGAGCCCTACACAGAAGAGCTCCTCCGGCGGGAGCTGACGCTTCCCGTCGGGTTTAACGTAGTAGCTCTCCACCAAGGGGAGGTGATAGGCTACCTGATGGCCTGGATAACCGGTCCGACCTGCGAGCTTAACAGAATCGCAGTCATCCCCCGATACAGAAAACAGGGAGTAGCCCGAAAGCTCATAAACCGTCTCCTTGAAGAGTGTAGGGCGAGAAAAGTAGAAGAGGTCTTCCTTGAAGTCAGGAAATCCAACACCCCCGCCATTAACCTCTACAAAAAGATGGGGTTCAAACAAATCTCAGTGAGAAAAAACTACTACGGCGACGAAGACGCCCTAATCCTCAAACTAACCCTATAAGGAGGAGTTATGCTCAGAGACGAAAACCTCAAAGCCCTCGCAAGGGAGAAGTTCCACCACTTCAAAACCCTTGAAAGGAAACACCAGGAGCTCGACGACATCATAGACAAAATGGAGAAAAAGGCGGTTCTCACCCCTCAGGAAGAGGTTGAACTCAAAAAACTCAAAGCCGAAAGGCTCCGCCTCAGAGACGAAATGCTGGCACTCATGAAGAAGGCCCAGGAGGAAGCAAATGAGAAGTGACGTTCTCAGAGAGTTTGAAAAACTCCCCGCAAGGGCCCTGATGATGGCAACGGGCCTCCAGAGGAAAGACATAGACAAACCGCTCATCGGAATAATCTCCAGCTGGACCGACCTGGTTCCCGGTCACGCAGACATGTTCTCCCTCGAGAGGTTCATAGAGCGGGGAGTTGCAGCGGCAGGAGGAACCCCCTTCATAGTAAGGGTTCCTGCCATATGCGACGGTATAGCAATGGGACACGAAGGGATGCGCTTCTCCCTTCCCCTCAGGGAGCTCATTGCAGACGCGATAGAAGATGTAGTTAACGCCCACCAACTCGACGGAATAGTCCTCCTTACAGCGTGCGACAAAATAACCCCGGGAATGCTCATGGGAGCCGCCCGGGTAAACGTCCCGGCCATAGTGGTAACGGCCGGTCCGATGCTCGCCGGTAGGCGGGGAAAAGAGAGACTCGACCTTGTTACCCACACGTTTGAAGCAATCGGCCGCTACAAGGCCGGAGAGATAACCCTCGAAGAGCTCCTCGAGCTCGAAGGCGCCGCATGCCCCTCATCGGGCTCCTGTCAGGGGATGTTTACCGCAAACACAATGGCCTGCCTTACAGAGGCCCTGGGAATGTCGCTCCCCTACTGTGGAACTTCCCCGGCCCCCCTTGCAGAGAAAAAACGCATAGCGGAAGCCTCCGGAGAGAAAATCGTAGAGCTCGTTAAAAAGAACATCCGCCCCAGGGACATACTCACCCCCCAGGCATTCAGAAACGCCATAAGGGTAGACCTGGCCCTGGGAGGCTCAACAAACACCGTTTTACACCTGCCCGCCATAGCCCACGAGGCAGGCGTTCCGTTTGAGATAAAGCTCTTCGACCAGCTCAGCAGGGAAACCCCTAAAATCTGCTCAATGAGGCCGGGAGGCAAGTACCTGATGGAAGACCTCCACTACGCCGGCGGCATACCCGGAGTGATGAAACGACTGTACGACAAGCTGGAGAGCAACCCGACAGTTTTAGGCACAGACATCAAAGAGATAGCCGCAGCCGCAAAAATCTGGGACGACGACGTAATAAGACCCACAGACAACCCCTACAGCCCTGAAGGCGGCATAGCGATACTCTACGGCAACCTTGCACCGGAAGGGGCCGTGATAAAGCAGGGGGCGGTATCCGAGAAGATGAAAGTATTCACCGGAACCGCCAGGGTCTTCGACAGCGAAGAAGAGGCGATGAAGGCGGTAATGAACGGCCAAATCAAGGCCGGCGACATAATAGTAATCCGCTACGAAGGCCCCAAAGGCGGCCCCGGAATGAGGGAAATGCTTGCAGTAACGGCAGCAGTAATGGGAATGGGACTCGGAGAGTCGGTGGCCCTCATAACAGACGGCAGGTTCTCCGGAGGAACCCACGGCCCCTGCATAGGCCACATCTCCCCGGAAGCGGCAGAGGGCGGCCCGATAGGAGTTGTTCAAGACGGAGACAAAATCCACATAAACGTTCCCGAGAGGCGCCTTGAGCTGCTGATAAGCGAAGAGGAGCTCCAAAACCGCCTGAAGAGCTTTAAACCCAAACAGAAAGAGATTAAGTCCAAATTCTTGCGCAAGTACGCAAAACTGGTCACATCTGCCTCAAAAGGGGCAATTCAAGACGTGTAAATAAAAATGGCGGGGCCTTCGGCCCCGCCACTACCAACAACCCCGCTAAAGCAGAAATTACTCCTTCCTTCCCCTTCTTAAACCGGCAAGCCCAAACAGAGGCGCAAGCATAAAGAGGAAGTTAACGGCTCCGGTAGATGCAGGAACCGCCGGAGAGAGAGAACAGCTTGTAGAGTTTGTAGTAACGCCGGACTCCGAAGAGGAAACGGTAACACCTACAGAGCTCTTGGCCTCGTTTACGCCGTCTGTAACCACTAAAGTTGCAGTGTAGTTACCGGCATCCTGGTAAGTGTAGGAAGTAGAACCGCTTACACAGTTATAGATAACCCTATCCACAGAACCGTCGCCGTCGAAATCAAACTTACAGGTGAGGCTGTCGTGGTCGGGGTCGCTCACGTTAAAGTCGAACCTCACGGTTAAAGGCGCATCTCCGGAGGTGGGCGAAGCGCTGAAGCTTCCTATTGTGGGAGCTCCGTTGTAAACCTGAACGTCGGTTGTTGCATTGGCCGTAGCGTTGCCGTCTGTAACCGTTAGTGTGGCAGTGTAGTTGCCGGCTGCAGTGTAGGTGTAGCTAACAGTTCCGTTGGAACAGTTCTGAATAACCTGGTCGGGCTTACCGTCTCCGTTGAAGTCAAAGCTACACAGAAGACTGTCTCCGTTGATATCGCCTACCGAGTAGCTGAAGCTCACGTTTAGGGGGTAGTAACCGCTGGTGGGAGAAGCCGTAAAGCTATCAACGTAAGGCGGTGCATTAAGGGCAGAAACGATAACGCTCCTTGAAGCTGTAGTAGCACCGTCTGTAACCGTTAGTGTGGCAGTGTAGTTGCCGGCTGCAGTGTAGGTGTAGCTAACGGTTCCGTTGGAGCAGTTCTGAATAACCTGCTCGGGCTTGCCGTCTCCGTTAAAGTCAAAGCTACAGGTTACATTCTCGCCCGTAACGGAGTAGTCGAAGGCGACATCAAGCGGATAGTAACCGCTTGTAGGAGATGCCTTAAAGTAGTTAATTCCAACCCCGAGACCGGGAACTCTGAAAGAGATTACATCGCCGTCGGGGATATCAAGGGGAACGCCAGAATAAGAAACGCTGTTTCCGGAAGCATCCCTAATAACAAGGGAGGTAAGAGTTCCCGTATTTCCATACCCGTTTACGCTGTAGTTAAGGTCCCCCAGTATTGCCGTGTAGTAGGGTGGAAGACCCAAATCGGTTAAGTCTACAACCGCATGGATTCCCCTCCTTTGGTCGCCTCCGTTGGGCCAGTAGGAGGCATACTCCTGCCAGATATAGTCACCCATGAAAATAAAGGTTTGGTTGTTGGTTCCGTTAAAGGCTATTCCCGCATCGGCCCTGTAGAGGTTGTCTATGTCTATATCGGCAACAACGTTCCAGTTGTAGCCGATGCGGTCTACCATAGCAGCAGCTTCAAAAGAGTAGTTCTTAACGAAGTCGTAGGAGATGTAAGCTTCGCCGTTGTTACCCCAATCGGTTCCCCAGGAGTTCCTTATCTTAAAGCCTCCGGTGCCGTTACCGATGGAGTCGTCGTAACCGCAAATGATGATGGCGTGGCCGCCCAAGTAGGTCTCATTTGCGGTCGGACCGTTGTAGAAGTAGTTGGTTGAGTTAAGGCTCACGAATCCGTCGAAAACCGGAATTGCCATAACGAAAACGTCGCCGCTTGCAAGGTGAGCTTTAAGCTCCTCAATCTGCGTATCGGTAAGGGGAACGTCCCTCTTACAGTTGTTATAGTCACAGTCGTTGTCGTACTCGTAGAAGAAGCCGAAAGAGTCTGCCCTCCAGGGCAGGGCGTTGAGCATCTGCTCTTTAGTGGGAAGAGTTGTGTAGTCTTGGTCGTTGTAGGGCATATCTGCAAGGTTGTCACACCCCTCACGGGTAAGGAGTGTAAGGGCGTCGGCAATAATAGAGCCTTGGTCTTCACCGTTGTTTATCTGGTTGTAGATAAAGGCCGGGCTGCAGATGTGGGTCTCGTTTGAAACATCCCAGCCGTGCTCCCTTCCTTCCTGGAAGGTCTTGTAGTAGTAACCAACGGCCCACGCAACACAGGAGCCCTGATACCCTTGGTTACCGACCGGGGGAAGGTACTGACACAAGTCCACCGAAGTGGGAAGCTGAGAAGCCTTCACCTTAGGCGGTTTAAGCATGTGTTTCTCTGCAAAGGAAGCAGGTGTCGGCTTATAACCGAGTTTCCACTTGAGCTTTGTAGTAGCCCCGCTTGCAGAGGAGGTAAGCAGCGCCAGTGAGAGCACCGCAATCAAAGACCTGTAGCCGCTCATTTCATCCCCTCCCATACCACATTTATTTTCTGAAGGCAGCCGTTTTTGCGATTTCTTGCCTCAACGGTAAAGATGCAGCGGTTCCCCCTTCCCACAAGTTCTTCAACCGCTATCTCTTCACAGGAAAGGGGTTTTAAACTGCCGGTAACCTTCTTCTTAGAACAGTTGGAGAGCACCGTAAACTCAACTACAGCTCTGGTTATGTTACAGAGCTTCAAGCGCCTTTTACCCACTTCAACGTAAATAGAAGAACAGGTCTTCTTACCCTCAACGTACGAGGGCGGCGTAGGAATGTAACCCATACGGTACTTTTTCTCTTTGCCCTTCACGCCAGCAGCTTCTTCTTTAAATGTTTTTAAAGTTTTTTCGGAAGAGACTGTAGTTGAGCCGCAAGAGGCCAAAAAAACGGCAAAAGCCAGAAACAGCAACCTGCGGGACAACTCCCCCCTCCTGAAAAGGCGCGTTATCGCTCTTTAGTTATGAATAAGTTTATTCTACTGTAGAATCACATGTCAAGATTCTTCCCAAATCCGGGGAGTAGAAGGAGAGCCAAATGGTGAAAGCTATCTCTTTCATAGGCTACCACAACAGCGGTAAGACCACCCTTGCCGCCCAAGTTATAAAAATCCTCAAGGAAAAGGGCTACAAGGTTGCCGCCGTTAAATCGACAAAACATGAAAACGTACTGCCGGAAAAAGAGGGAACCGACACCTACAAACTGGCCAAAGTCGGAGCCGAAGCGGTAGCCTTGGTAGAGCCGCACCAGAGCATCATCAGAATTTTTAAAAATAAAGAAGAGCTCGAGCTTCAAACCTTCCTGAACAGGCACTTTTCCAACTTCGACGTGGTCATCTGTGAAGGCTTTAAAAACTACTCCCTGCCCAAAATAGAGGTCCTCCGAAAAGAGCAGAAAACAGAGCCTCTGTTTAAAAGGGTGGAAAACGTTGTAGCAGTGGCAACCGACTTTAAAGTTGAAGGTATAACAAACCTCCCCCTAAACAGCCCCGAGGAAGTTGCAGAATTTATAGAGTCGGAAATTATTAAAAGTGAAGAGGAACCTTTCACCGTAACCTTAAGCGTAAACGGCAAAGAGGTAGAGATGAAACCCTTCATAAGACACATGCTCGCTGAGCTACTCGGCGGATTCCTGAAACCCCTAAAAGGCATAGAGGAGCCGGTAGAGCTCATAGAGGTCTGCGTAAAAAGGAGGGAAAAGTGAGGTTCGTAATATACGGGGCGGGAGGCGTAGGCTCCCTCTACGGCGGATTACTCGCAAAGTGCGGAAAAGAGGTCGTTTTCATAGGCAGAGGCGAACACCTAAAGGCAATGAAGGAAAAGGGGCTCACCGTAAAGAGCTTCAAGTACGGCACCTTCACCGTTAAAGAGAGCGACAAAGTAAAGTTCGTATCGAGCCCCGAGGAGGCCGGAAAAGCCGATGTGGTTCTCGTCTGCGTTAAGTCCTACGACACCGAAAAGGTAGCTCCCCATATCCCCCAGATGCTCAAGGAGAACTCCGTTGTTGTTTCGGTCCAAAACGGCATAGAGAACGAGGAGATACTGGCAAAGTTCGTAGGAAAGGAGCGGGTGCTGGGGGCAACGGCCTTTGTAGGCACGTACGTTGAGCGGCCGGGAGTTGTTGTTCACGAGGCCGCCGGGCTGCTCGAGATAGGGGAGCTGAGCGGCAAGCCCTCTGAAAGGGTAGAGAGACTGGTAGAGGAGCTTCGCTCCTGCGGCATAGAGGCAAGGGCATCAAAGGACATCAACTACACCCTTTGGAAGAAACTGGTCTGGAACGTTGCCTTCAACCCCTACTCGGTAATAACCGGCGCAACGGTAGGGGAGCTCCTGGAGAACCCCCTCACTTTTGAAGTCCTTAAGAAGCTCATGGAGGAGTGTTACAAAGTAGCCGAAAGCTACGGAGTTAGGCTAAAACCGAAAATTATGGAGAACTACCTCAAGTCCTCCCCCGACCTGAAAAACTACAAAACGAGCATGCTCTTAGACTTTGAGAAGGGCAAACCAATAGAGATAGAGGGGATAACCGGAGCCCTCATCAGAAAGGCCCAAGCAAAGGGAGTAGAGGTTCCGTTCAACAGGTGCGTTTACGCCACGGTTAAGTTCTTAGACGAAAAGAGGAGAAAGTGATGGAGGCCAAAAAGAAGATAGGTTTCTGGGAGGTCTACTCCATAGGAGTGGGCGGAATGATAGGCGGAGGTATCTTCGCCGTTCTCGGCTTAACGATTCTCCTTGCAAAGGGGGCCGCACCGGTAGCATTCCTCTTCTCCGGCCTGATAGCCCTGCTCACCTCTTACTCCTACGCGAAGCTCTCAGTAAGGTACCCCAGCGAGGGTGGCACCGTAGAGTTCCTCGTTAGGGGATTCGGGAACAACCTATTCTCCTCTTACCTGAACACGCTGCTCCTTGCGAGCTACGTAATAATGCTCTCCCTCTACTCTTACGCCTTCGGCAGCTACGGCTCCGCCCTGCTGCTGGGCCACGAGGTAACGCTCGTTAAAAAGGCGCTGATAGTTGGAGTGGTTTCGTTTTTCGCCTTCATAAACTTCCTGGGAGCCTACGTGAGCGGTAAAGCCGAAGACATTATGGTGTTTGCAAAGCTCGGAATACTACTGTTCTTCTCGGCACTGGGTTTCCTCACAGGGGACTTCTCCAGGCTCTCTCCAGAGCACTGGGAGAGCATTTTGAAAATCATGGTGGGGGGCCTCATAATATTTCTGGCCTACGAGGGGTTTGAGCTCATAGCCAACACCGCCCGGGACGTAAAAGACCCGGAGAAGACCCTACCCAAGGCTTACTACGCAAGCGTTTCAACGGTTATACTCGTTTACGTTGTGGTTTCCGCCGTGGCGGTGGCAAACCTCACCTACCAGCAGGTTGTAAAGTACAAAGACTACGCCCTGGCCGTGGCCGCAGAGCCGTTTTTGGGGAAGCTCGGATTTTTCCTCATAGGAATTGCCGCACTCCTCTCAACGGCGTCGGCAATAAACGCAACCCTCTACGGCAGCGCAAGGGTGAGCTACCTCGTTGCCAAGCTGGGGGCCCTCCCAAAATCCTTCAGCAAAAAAGTGTGGAAGGAGGGAACGGAGGGGCTGCTCATTCTGACAATTCTCACCATTTTATTTGCAACAACGTTTAACCTTGAGAACATATCGGTTGCGGGGAGCTTCGGCTTCCTCGCAATATTTGCAGCTGTAAACTTCACGAACTTTAAGCTCTACAGGTTTACAAATTCAAACAGGTGGATATCGTTCATCGCCTTTATCCTGTGCATCGTTTCGGGGGCGGTGCTTTTAAGCTACAACCTAAAGACGAACCCAGAAGCCCTGAAGTCGGTTACGGTTGTGCTCGTTGGTACGTTCATATTCGAGCTCATCTACACAACGGTTAAGGGCAGAAGGCTTAAAGAGTATATAGACTGGCGGCTGAAGGAGGGAGAGGAGTTCATAAAAAACCACGAGAAGTTCCTGAGCAGGTTCGTAAAGCTCCTTAAGAAGCTCGACAGCTCGGCAGAAGTTGAGCTGGACGGGAACATAAAGGAGGGCAAAGAGAAGGCCGGCTTCTTAACGATAAAAGTGCTCTCTTCCAAACCTGAAGAGGTTAAAAAGCATCTCAAGGAGCTCCTGAAGAAAGCCGGAGCGAAGGAACACCACCCGGTTGTAGTGAAGGTGGAGGGAAGATGAGGCTGCTCTTTTTCTCGTCGGCAAGGTGTTCGGTGTGTGAGCCCCTTAAAGAGAAGGTAAAAGCGGCGGCAGAGGAGTTCGGAGTAGAGTTTAAAGAGCTTCCCCTCGAGCAGTTCCCCCAGGAGGCCGCCCAGAGGCTCATCTTCAGCGCCCCCACGGTGGTTGCAGAAGAGGAGGGAAGGGAGTTAAGGCGGTGGTCGGGGGTCTTTTCGGTAGAGTCGGTCAGAGAGTTCCTTCGGCGCTACAAGAGCTGAACCTGAAGCCAGTAAGAGGTCTCTGTGAAAACCGAGTGGCGCAAAGAGAGAGGCCTTACGGAAAACCTCCTTCCCGCCCTTTCGGCGGCGGCCAGATAGTGGGAGAAGGGCTGCGGGACCCTTCCCAAGTAGTGGCCGTCGTCTGTAAAGACCCTATAGATGCTCTCGCCTGTGAGCAGCTCACCCTTTAAAACCACTCCGGCTCCGCCGTTTTCAAGCCGCTCCCAGTTGGACCTGTAGAGCCTGAGGCTCTCTACCGGGAAGTAGAGCTTATCGCTTTTAGCA
Source organism: Thermovibrio ammonificans HB-1 (assembly GCF_000185805.1). NCBI lineage: Bacteria > Pseudomonadati > Aquificota > Aquificia > Desulfurobacteriales > Desulfurobacteriaceae > Thermovibrio > Thermovibrio ammonificans. Next base: position 481,333 of record NC_014926.1, on the reverse strand, counting down.
ATGAGCTGGTGGCCGCTTTCAACTCCCGCAAGGGAGAGGAGAAACTCCTTCAGCCCCTTAACCAGCTTTCCCTTAACGGCGTAGTAGGCCACAAGGGGCCAGAGCTCTTTCTCTGTAAGGAGCTCCTTAAGCTCTGCCGACTTTGCCCTGAAAAAGGGCTCTCCCCTCCCCCAGAGGCCGTTAAGCCTTGAGGCGAACTCTTCGAGCTCCCCCGGCTCAAAGGAGAACTCCTTTAAAAACCTGAAAAAGGCCAAAACCCCTTTCTTGGCCTCCTTCCTTGCAAGGAGCCTTGAAACGAGCCAACTCCTGTTGACCTTAGAGTAGATATCCTCCACCATACGGTAGTCGATGAACCAGCTCAGGTAGAGTACCCCCTTGCCCAGCCTTTCGTCTGCCGTAGCATCAACAACCGGGCCGAGGCTAACGCCCTTAAACTTGGCCCTGCGGAACTCACCGAAAGCCCTCTCCACAAGGGAGAGGAGCTTCTTAAAAGAAGCTTTAAAGCTCTTAGGCTCCCTGAGAACAATCTCAAGGTTCAGCTCAACTCCCCGAAGCTCCTTTCTCTCCAGGGCCCTGGGAACTATCAGAACGCCTTCTCTATCTACTACTTCTCCGGCCGTGTAGGCAAGGTAGGTGGAGAAGTGCCTCTCGAGGGTCTGGGCAAGGAACTCCAAGAGGGCGGTTACGGCGGAGCTGAGCTTTTTATCCTCAACCTGAAAGAGGGGCTCGAACTTCAAGTTAATCGGCTGAGGCTCCAGACAAGGGAGCTCCGGGTTAACCAAAAGGCCCTTCTCCAGCTTCTCCCAGAAGGTCAACTCGGCGTCGGCACCTACCGGCTTTAGGGGGGATTTAAAGTCCTCGTAGCGCTTCAGCGACTCGAGAACCCTGCGGTAGCGGTGAAGCTCCTTTGCCTCCTCCCGGGCGAGGGAGAGGAGCTCGGGGGGAAGCTCCAAGAAGTCCCCTTCAACCGGCCAGAAGAAGTAGTTGCCGGCCACCTCCAGGAACCCTTTCCTGAGCAGCCCCGTGAACCGAGAGCGGAGCAGGAGGAAATCTGCCTGGGGAAGGTCGGCAGGGGAAACAAGAACAACCGATGGAGAGCGGGGGAAGAGCTGCCTGAAGCTCTGCACTTTTTCAGCCAAGTAGCCGGCAGTAACACCCTCAAAGGGGACGGCCGAAAAGAGGAGAAGGACCCTACTCTCCTCCCTCAGGAAAAGCTCCGACTTTAAGGGAATAGAGCTTCTATCCGAAAGGTAAACGGCAAAGGGCAGAACAAAAGGGTCGGCCGGGTAAAGGGCATCCACGTTTACCTTTAAACCCTTAAGGAGGGAGGCAAACTCCTCAAGAGCCTCAACAAGCACTTCCCTGCCGAACTCACCGGACTCAAAGAGGGTAAGGCTACCTGCCTCCATAACCCCTCAGCACCTCTCTCAGAACCGAGAGGCCGTAGTCCACCTCTTCCTCGGTTATCACAAGGGGCGGTAGGAATCTTAAAACCCTGCCGGCGGTGCAGTTAACTATAACACCGGCCTCAAGGAGCTTGCCCACAAGCTCCCCGCACTCAAAACGGCACACAAGCCCCAACATCATACCCAGTCCCCTAACGGCCTCAAAACGCCCGGGGAACTCCTCAACAATACTCTCCAGCCCCTTCCTCAGGTAGGCGGCAACCGCGTTCACCCTATCGAAAAACCCGGGAGCAGTCATAACCTTCAACACCTCCACCCCGGCCCTCGTAGAGAGGAAGTTGCCGCCGAAGGTAGAGGCATGAAGGCCCGGCTTTAAAACACCGGCCGCCCTTCCCTTTGCAACAACCGCCCCTATGGGAACGCCGTTACCCAAGGCCTTGGCGAGCGTCATAACGTCGGGCTCAACCCCGTAGTGCTGGTAGGCAAAGAGTCTGCCCGTTCTACCTATACCGGTTTGGACTTCGTCGAATATCAGGAGGGCGTTTACCCTATCGGCAATTTCCCTGAGCCCCTTAAGGAAGTCGGGCTCGGCGGGAACAACGCCCCCTTCACCCTGAACGGGCTCCACAATTATGGCGGCGGTCCTCTCCGAAACCACCTCCTCTACCGACTCAAGGTTGTTGAACTCGGCGAACTTAACCCCCTCCAGCATGGGGCCGAAGCCCTGACTGTACTTGCCCTGGCCGGTAACCGATACGGAAGCCACCGTCCGGCCGTGGAAGGAGTTTTTAAAGGCAACTATCTCGTACTTTTCCGGATTTAACTCGGTTCCGTAGCGCCTTGCCAGCTTTATAGCCCCCTCGTTCGCCTCGGCCCCGCTGTTACAGAAAAAGACCTTCTCGCCGAAGGAGTTCTCGCAGAGGAGCCTGGCCAGCTCCGCCTGGGGCCCTATGTGGAAGAGGTTCGAGGTGTGGATTAGGGTTTTTGCCTGCTCACAAATGGCTTCAGAAACCCTCGGGTGGCAGTGGCCCAAGTTGCAAACGGCAATACCCGCAAGCATGTCAAGGTACTTTTTTCCGCTTTCATCGTAGAGCCAGCACCCTTCTCCCCTAACGAAAGAAACCGGGTAGCGGTTGTAGGTCCTCATTACGAACTTCTCGGTTTTCTCAAAGGTCTCCATTTCTCAACTCCTCTAAACGGCCGATGGTGTTTGCCTAAATATAGCGCAAACGGCAAAGGGCTCAGTAAAGCTCAACAACAGTGGCGCCGTCACCGCCCTCTTCGGGCTTTCCGGGACGGAAGCTCTTAACGTAAGGGGAGTTTGCGAGGTAGTCTCTCACGAGCCGCTTCAGTATTCCCTCTCCGTAGCCGTGGACTATGCGAACCCGCTTAACCCCAACCAAATTGGCCTCGTCGAGGAACTTCTCTACGGCCCTAAGGGCCTCTTCGCCCCTCATACCCAGGAGCTTCAGCTCCGGGAAAAAGCGAGAAGGCTTAGGAGCGTTAACAACTACTTCGGGCCGCTCTCTCTTAACCTCTTCTTCAACAACCCTCAGCTGGCCGAGCTTCACCTCAACGGTAACGGCCCCTATCTGGACCTTGGCTCGCTTCCTGCCGGCATCTACGGAAACCACTTTCCCCTTCCTGCCTCCGGGCTCAACCTTAACGGTATCGCCCGGCTTAGGCTCCCTGGAGGGGGCAAGCTCGGGCTCAAGGGCGTTCCTGTTCTTTATGGAAACAACCAGCTTCTTAAAGTCTTCTCTGGCTTTAGAGGCGTTTTTCTCCTTAAGGGACTTTTCAAGCTGGGACTGAAGCTCTGCAATCGAGGCGTTCAGCCTCTCTTCAAACTCCTTCCTGAGCTTCTCCTCCCTCTCCCGAAGGAGCCGCCTCTGACGGTTCAGCTCCTCCTTAAGGCGCTCCACCTCCTCCCGCTGGCTCTGGAGGCGTTTAAACTCCTTCTCTAATGCCGAAATCAGCTCCTGGGCCATCTGCTCCTCGGCTCCAAGGAGAGAGAGGGCAGAGCGGATAACCTCCTTCGGCACTCCAAAGCGCTCTGCAACAACAAGAGCGTAGCTCTTTCCTATAACACCGTAGATGAGCTTATAGAGGGGTTTCAGGCTCTCCTCGTCGAAGAGAACAGAGGCCACCTGGAAGTAGTCGTCTTTGTAGGCAAAGAGCTTCACCGGCGAAAAGTGGGTTGTAACAACGGTTAAAGCCCTCTTCTCCTTCAGGTAGTTGAGTATCGCAACCGCAAGGGCAGAACCCTCAACGGGGTCGGTGCCGGAACCGAGCTCGTCGAGGAGAACGAGGGAGTGCTCGTCGGCTTCCTTGAGTATCTGAGCCACCCTCTTTATGTGGCCACTAAAGGTAGATAGAGACTGCTCTATGCTCTGCTCGTCTCCCAGGTCGGCAAACCACTTCCTAACAAAACGGAGGGTGCTGCCCTCGCCGGCAGGAACAAGGAAACCCGACTGAGCCATCATAGATATCAGCCCCAAAGTTTTCAGGGCAACGGTTTTACCGCCGGTGTTGGGGCCGGTGATAACCAGTCCCCTCTCAAGGAGGATATCCACGGGGACAACCTCTTTACCCGAAAGGGCAAGGAGGGGGTGGCGGGCGTCCTTGAGCTTAAACGAAGAGCCAAACTCCGGGAGGGTTCCGTTAAGGGCAAGGCTCAAAGAGGCAAGGGCCTGACGGAAGTCCACCTCTACAAGGGCGTTGTAGGCCCTCGCCACGCTCTCGTAGTGCTCCCGTGCAAGGTCTGAAAGCTCTGCGAGAATCCGCTTTACCTCTTTCTCCTCAAGGGAGCGCAGCTCCCTGAGCCGGTTGTTAAGTTCAACAACAGCCATAGGCTCAACGTAAAGGGTCTGGCCGCTGGAGGAACGGTCGTGAACAACGCCGTGGAAACGGCTCTTGAAGGCGGGCTTGGCAAGTATCACGTACCGGCCGTCCCTTTCCGTAACCACCCTATCGGGGCAGACATCGTCGTGGCGGTTCACTATGGAGTGGAGCTTCTCCCTTATCTTTGCAGAAACCGAGCGGATGGAGCGCCTCACGGACCTTAAAGTGGGAGAAGCAGAATCCTGAACGGCTCCGTAGTCGTCGAAGACCTTGTTAAAGCGCTTCAGGAGCTCTGCCGGAACGGAGAGCCTCCTGGCGTAACTCTCAAAAGGTCTAAAGCGCTCTCCCTCAAGGGAGCCGAAAAAGCGGCTGAGCCTGCTGGCAAGGTTGAGAGCCTTTAAAAGGGAGTGGAGCTCCTCCTGAGAGAGAACAGCCCCTTCTATCCGGAGCCGCCTAAGGGTTTCCGACAGGTTCGGAAAAAACTCAACGGGGAGGCTCTTCTCCCCCATCAGCTTACAGAAGAGCTCCGTTTGGGAGAGGTTCTCTTTAACCTCCTCGGACCTTGTAGAGGGTTTAAGCTCGAGGACCCTCTTCCTTCCCTCTTCGCTCTTTGCGTAAGCGGCAGCTCTCTCCAGGAGCTTGTCAAACTCGAGAAGCTCCAAAACGGACATCGGAAAACCTCGGGGTGAAGTTGGAAGAAAAGATAGTCTTTCGGCGGGGAAAGTGGAAGGGAGACAATCCTATCGGCACCCCACCCCTTTGAACGAATAGTATAAAGACCCCCCTCCTAATCACCCAAAGGAGCAGGGTGCCAGGATTGTGTTCCAAAGGCTGTATTCAACATTAATTATAAACTTAGGAGCCGCTTCCCGCAAGAAGCTCCTTAACTATACGGTTAACGAGGGAACCGTCGGCCCGCCCCTTTACCTTAGGCATAACCGCCTTCATCACCTTGCCCATATCCTTAGGGGAGGAAGCGCCGACTTCGGCTATAACCTGCTTTACAAGCTCTACAAGCTCCTCCTCGGAAAGCTGCTTGGGAAGGTAAGACTCGACAACGGCAAGCTCGGCCTTCTCCTTCTCTACAAGGTCGGGCCTGCCGCCCTTTTCGTACATCTCTATGGCCTCACGCCTCTGCTTGGCGTAGCGCATAAGGAGCTGAACTATCTCGTCGTCTGTAAGCTCGCCCCTCTTCTCTATCTCGGCGTTCTTAATGAGAGAGTTAATCATCCTGATGGTAGAGAGCTTCACCTTATCCTTGGCCTTTAAGGCCTCCTTCATATCGGCCTTAAGCCTCTCTTTAAGCCCCATATCGGCTCCTAACTTACTTTTTCTTCTTCTTACCCTTGGGAGGTAAAAGTCCGCGCTTCTTGAGGGCCTTAATCAGCCTCTTCCTGGCGGCCATAGCCTTTCTCTTGCGCTTTTCGGAGGGTTTCTCGTAGTACTCCCTCCTTTTAATCTCCGTGAGGATTCCTTCCCTTTCACAGAGCTTCTTAAACCTCTTAAGCGCCTTCTCAAAAGGCTCGCCGTCGCGGACGTATACTGTAGCCATTAAGCATCGCCTCCTTTTGCTGATTTTGCCGCCATATTATATGAACAAACGCCCTAAAGGGCAAGGCTACCTGTTTTTCAGTATCCTGCCTATCAAAGCCCTCGCCGGAGATTCCTCCTCAAGCAGGTCTATGCCGCACTTAAGCTCCTCCAAAAAGTCGAGGGCCTCTCCCACAAACTCCTTCGGTATTATGGAGCCGTGTTGCGGGGCTATGGCGTCTACGGGGAAGGGGCGCACCTTCTCAACAAAGTGCCTTAAGGCCTTATTGGAGGCCATGTAGTAAACGTGGAAGTAGGTGAGCTCGTTCTTATGCTCTTCAAAGTCCGAAACAACCAGCTCCCACCTCTGCTGAATGGCGGCGAATATATCGCCGGTGAAGAGTATCTTGGAGCGGCTGTCGTAAGTCACAAAAGCGTCGGGGAAGTGCAGAAAAGGAGCACTGAGGAAGACCAATGCCCCCTCTTCGAGCTCGAGCATAGTGTCGTCGAGGGGACTGACGTCGAGCCAGTTAACCTTAGAGCGGTCGAAGCCGTAGTAGGGTATGAGTACCTGAGTTCTCGGGGTTGTAACCACGGTTACATTGGGGTTCAACTTCAGCCACAGGGGAAGGGAGCCTATAACGTCTGGGTCTTGGTGGTGGGCAACGATATGGGTGACCTCTGAAGGCTCTATCAGCTGAGAAACCCTGGCCTTTACCTGTTCAAAGTGCTGGATTCCCCCCGGGTCGAGTAAAACCCTCTTATCTCCGGAGACTATAAGGTAGGCGTTACACCTGAAGATATACTCCTCGTAGCTCCCGACCCAGTATACCTCGTGTCCCTCCTCCTTAAAGAGGGGAACCGGTTTACTGTAATCTACAGCCGCCCCTTTAAGCTCACTGACGAGAAGGCCCATAACTTACCCCTTCAATTCCTTGTTCAGTTGAAAGAGGACGAACCTGGTATAGCCGAGGTTCGCCTTACTGTCCAGAACCGCAACGTGGTAGGTTTCGGTCCTGTAAAAGAGCCTCACCAAGATAAAGTACTTGGTGGTGCTCATAAGTATCTCCTTGGGAACTCCGGCGGAAAGGCCCCCGAGGGCCCTGTAAATTTCAAGGTAGTTTTCAACTATCGGCTTAACCTTAGAAACCACCTGCTCAAGGGGAATACCCTCGGCAACGGAGTCGAGAACCTCTCCGGAGAACTTTAAAGCGGCATACCCCTTAAGGTAGGGGATATCCTTTTTGGCCTTCTGGGCAACAGCTCCCATAGCTCCTCCCTATTCGTTTAACCACCTCGCCGCCTCAAGGGCGTGGTAGGTGAGAATCAGGTCGGCTCCCGCCCTCTTCATAGAGGTAAGGGTTTCGAGCACTACCCGCTTTTCGTCTATCCAGCCCTTAAGGGCCGCAGCCTTCACCATAGAGTACTCGCCGCTAACGTTGTAGGCGGCAGTCGGGTACTTAAAGGTCTCCTTAACGGCCCTGATAACGTCAAGGTAGGCAAGGGCGGGCTTTACCATAACTATGTCGGCACCCTCTTGAATGTCGAGGGCCACCTCTCTCAGGGCCTCGTTGAAGTTTGCAGGGTCCATCTGGTAGGAGCGCCTGTCGCCGAAAGCGGGGGTGGACTCTGCGGCATCCCTGAAGGGTCCGTAGTATGCAGAGGCGTACTTGGCGGCGTAAGACATAATCGGAATGTCTGTAAAGCCTGCAGCATCGAGGGCTTCCCTGATTGCCGCAATCATACCGTCCATCATTCCCGAGGGGGCCACCATATCGGCCCCGGCCTGGGCGTGGGAAACCACCTGCTTCTTCAGGAGCTCGAGGGTTCTGTCGTTATCAACGTCACACACCTCTCCGTGGCACTCAAGGTAGCCGCAGTGGCCGTGGCTTGTGTACTCACAGAAGCAGACGTCGGTAATAAGGTAGAGCTTCGAACCCTCCCCCTTTATTTTTCTCAGAGCCCTCTGGATTATGCCCTCCTCGGAGTAGGAGTCCGTTCCGAGCTCGTCCTTGTGGGAGGGAATTCCAAAGAGGATTACCGCCGGAATACCCGCCTTCTCAACCTCCTCAACCATTTCGGGAAGCCTGTCCACAGAGTAGCGGAACTGGCCGGGCATAGAGGGAATCTCCTCTTTCTTATTCTCACCGTCTACAACGAATATCGGGTATATAAAGTCGTTGGGGGTGAGAACGGTCTCCCTGACCATACGCCTTACGTTTTCGTTTTTCCTCAAACGCCTGAGTCTCAGCTGGGGGAACCTCCCGGTTAACATAAGAGCCCTCCTGAGCGGAAATTTCACCTGTCAGTAAAGTATAAACCAGCTACATCTTTTAAAGCAGCATCAACCTATCGTCCAGGTCGTCGTTTTCACGTAAGCTCTCCAGTGCCTTTATAACTTCGTCGGGAATCCTGTCTTTAACCGCGGCCCTCTCTACCTCCTCAAGGAAATACTGGGCAAAGTCGGGCTCCAAGTTCCAGGGGCCGAACTCCAAAAGCAGGTTCGCCAAACGAACCAACCCTTCAGACCTGCTCCCCTTGAAAACCCGCACGGCTTCCAGGTAGTAGTTGAAAAGCCCGATGCTCAGAGCCATATTCTCTTCAAGTTCCTCCCTGATTTGTCTCTCAATCTTTCCAAGAACTTCAGAAGCGTGAAGAGACTTAAAAACGGCCCTCTCAACAATATCAAACTCCCCATCCAGCTCCTTGTCTAAACACTCTTCCAGCTCTTTGGCCAGTAGTTCCTCCTTTCCGGTTACCGGAAGCTCCACAAAAGCAGCCTCGCTCCTTCCCTCAAACTTCAGGCTACAGGCCCACTTTACGTAGCTGTAGTCCACCACCACCGGTAGGCTTAAACGGCCCAAGGCGAGCTCGCGGCTCAAAGCGGCATTTACCTTACTTATAACCTCATCAACTCTTCTTGCCCCAAGGTAACAGTCTCTATTTAAGCGGAAGGCCTCTTCGGCAACGGCCTTGTAAGCATCAGGCTCAACTTTAACGAAAAGGTCCCCCATAAAGCCGGCAAAGTCCTTTAAACGGGCTATCTGCTCAAGCTCTTCAAGCCCCAACTCGTTGAACTTAACGGTAACGTTCAACCTTCCTCTAAATTCGGGGAAAAAGTCGTCGGGAGAGGTCTGGGAGAAGGCCCCCGCAAAAATGAAGGTCAGGTGGGAGGTGTCCATAGTCTTAACCTCTCTTTCCGTTTCACCGGTTACAACCGTCCCTTCAACCATTGTAAGCAGGAAGTTCTGAAGCCAGGTGTAGAAGCTGTTTTCAGATTCCTGTATGAGGATTTTGTCTATCTCGTCTATGAAAACTATCCCGAAAGGTTTATGGGAGAACTGCCTTTTCTCAACCTTGCCGGAACACCCATCTAAAAGGGGTGTAAGTTTCTTCATGCCCTCGAATTTACGGGCAAGCTGCTCAAGAAGCGATTTAAGCCTATCCCTGTGCTTGGGGTTTTTAAAACTGTACTTCGACAAGAGGAACTCAACAACGCGGTCCTTTTCGAAAAAGAGCATAGAGGCAAAGAGCTCAGCAGTCACCTTTAGGTAAAAGAGGAGGGAGTCTCTCCCTTTACCCCTTTTAAGGAGCTCTTCCTTTAAGTTTTTAAGCAGGTAAACAGCACCGCAGTACTTCCGCCGCTTCTCCTCCAAAACCTCCGCTGCTCGATAGGCACCTTTTTGGAGAACCCGGTCAAAGTCTTCTAAGACTATACTCTGAGGGTCCCTACCCTTGTACCCGGTTAAGGTGTAATCGGTAATGTTGACTCTAACGAAGGGGAGGTCAAGGAGCTCGGAGATTCTCCTTGCCAGCTCAGTTTTACCGCTGCCTGTAGGCCCCACCAGGAGGATGTTGTTCTTGGCCGTTTTTCGGGAGTTGCCAGAGAGGTAACTCTCCAGGTTCTCGCATATGGCCGTAACAACTTTCTTGACTCCTTCATCTTGGCCCACAAGCTCTTTTGAAATCTCGGCAGATATAATGTCTGAAGCTAAAGTCAGGAATTTAAAAGCCATTTCCACCTCCTTTCAAATCGGTTTGAGCTTAATCTGTGGCCCCAGGGAGAAGCCGGCAGTCTCGCCGCCTTCCCGCTAAACCCTTTATTGGAAATTCTATAAGTATTTGGAGAAAGAGAGAAACTCTCGTTATAGTTTGAACTAACAGGAAATAGCATATATTTAGATTGCGAAATACATTCGCAATCTAAAACAAAAATTCGGAGAAGGCTATGAGAATCAATGATTTAAAGGAAACATCGCAGGCGCCCAGCACGCTGAACCTGTCTAAACAGTTCATCTACAACATCTTTTGGCTGTCGGGCAGAGAAAGGGAGAAAAGCGGGAGGATATCCCTCAGCTACTACCGCGGAAATAAGAACCTGAAAACCACAATCACGGTAAAGGGCAATCCCGTCCCCTTTTGGGGAGACGCAAAGGTCCTTTTGGCACTGATGTTTCTGGCCCAAACCACAGAAAGCCCGGAGGTAAGAGTAAGCTACTTGAAGCTCCTTAAGTTGTTGGGGAGGGGAAGCTCCAGGGAGTCTTATAGCTCCCTAAAAGAGTCTTTAAAAGTTCTTAAAAACACTTCCGTCCACGTTGAGGTGGAGCTTCAAAGCAAGTTCAGAGACGAAATCTTCTCCTTCTCTACGGCCTACTCCCTAATAGACGAAGTCTGCTGGCCAAAGGAGAGAACGTCGCCCCTGGTTGTGAAGCTCAACGAAGAGTTTCTGAACAAGAGCCTGGGAGAAAGCTTTTCCGTTCCGATTCACGCCCTTATGGACTCTAAAGTAAAAGGGTTCTACCTCAAACTCTTACTTTTGGGGTTTTACTTCTTCCAAAACAACAACCACTTTCTCAACATAGGGTACGTAGAAAGGGGTGGCATTTTAGATGAGAACTTCTGCTACAAGTGGTTTAAGGAGAAGATAACTTTCCAAAGGCTGAAAAAGGCCGTTAACGCTTTAAACGGCATGAAGGAGCTTCCCTACCAAATCAAAATAACAAAGGGGAAAAGAGAGGGGAGGAACAAAACTTTAATTTTCCATAAGGCCGGGAACAGAGAGGAGCGGCCTTGAAAAGGGTGCATATTTTAATAGAGTCAACAGTTTACGGGAGAGGAAATGGGAAAACCAGAAGTTCTCGCACCGGCGGGAAGCCTTGAAAAGCTGAAGTTTGCGGTAGATTTCGGGGCAGACGCCGTTTACTTGGGGGGGAAGCTCTTTAACCTGAGGGCAAAGGCGGCCAACTTCACCCTGGAGGAGATGGCAGAAGCCATAGACTACGCCCACAAAAGGGGCGTTAAAGTGTACGTTACCCTCAACGCGTTCGTCAGGAACGGCGATTTTCCGGCAGTAGAGGAGTTTGTAAAAGAGGTAAGGCAGCTCAAACCCGACGCCTTCATAGTATCCGACCCGGGCGTTATAACAACGGTAAAGGAGCTGGCCCCGGAAGTTGAGCTCCACCTTTCCACACAGGCCAACGTTACAAACTACAGGGCGGTGAACTTCTACCGCTCTGCAGGCGTCAGCAGGGTGGTTCTTGCCCGTGAGCTCTCAATAGAAGAGATAAGGGAGATAAAAGAGCGGGTTCCAGACGTTGAGCTTGAAGTGTTCGTCCACGGGGCAATGTGTATGGCCTACTCGGGCAGGTGTCTGCTGTCTAACTACCTCTCCTACAGGGAGAGCAACAAGGGAGCGTGCTCCCAGAGCTGCCGGTGGAAGTTCTACCTGGTTGAGGAGACAAGACCCGGAGAGTTCATGCCGATAGAGGAAGACCAGCACGGCACCTACATTTTAAACTCCAAGGACCTGTGCGCACTCCCGCTGCTCGAGGAGCTAATAGAGGCGGGTGTCGATTCCCTTAAGATAGAGGGGAGGGTAAAGAGCGCCTACTACGTTGCAGTTACAACAAGCGTTTACAGAAGGGCAGTAGACCTTCTGACGGAAAACAGGGAAGCCTTCTACAGAGAGCTTCCCAAACTTATGGCAGAGCTCGAGAAGGTGAGCCATAGGCCCTACACAACCGGATTCCTCAAAGGGGAAAACGGCTCCCTTCAGCACTACGAAACGAGCTCCTACATAAGGAACTACAAGTTCCTCGGCATCTATAGAGATGGAGTGTGGCAGGTGAGGAACCCCATCCGGGTAGGCCAAGAGGTTGAGCTATTCCTGCCAACGGCCGAGAGCTTCAAAGCCAAAGTAACGGCCATAGAAGTGGAGAAAAAGGGCCGGATAATAAGGGCCGAGGAGGCCCACCCGAACCAGAGGGCAAAAATCCGGTTCGACAAAGAGGTTCCGGTTACGGAGAGAACCATTCTACGGAGGGAAGAGGCCCCCGTTGGGGCCGGAGTTTAACCCCTCCAGCCCCAACCCCAGTCTCTACCCCTTCCGCAGCCGCCTCTTCCTCTGCCGAATCCCCTCTCCGGCTGGCCGCCCCTAAAGCGCCAACCCCAGCCGCGGCCGCCCCTGCACCAACCGCCCTGAGCGTCGGCCCTTACAACGTTTTCGCTGCCGCACTTGGGGCACTTCACCATCCAGCGGGGCTTACCGAAGGGCTCCTCAAACTCGTAGCCGCAGTCGAGACACTGAAACTTCCTCTTGGGAAGGGCTTCCATACCGCACCTCCGAATAGGTTCTAAGAAGAAATTTAGGTTATACTAACTAATAGGGCAACCATTTGATTGATGTATCAATTTAGAATTTTTAATCTTGTATTAAATAAACATTCATAATCCGTTGCGATAGAAATTTAAAATCTGTTATATTGGTTCTTGGAGGGGCAAAAGGGGGGCTATTTAAGAGTAGCCACCGAGGGGGCGGGGATGGAGCGGGAGAAGAAGTACAAAGTGGGGAGGAGGTACTACGGAGTCGGCAGGAGCGCCCTCGACGGCATCCAGAGGTGCGAGTCGAGGCTGCGGAGAATAGAGCAGCAGGTTAAGGAGATAGAGAGGGAGCTTCTGTCAAATCAGCAGAAGCTCAAAAAGGTAATAGAGAAAGTAGAGGCCGCACTGAAGATGCTGGAGCCCGCAGGGCTCCGGAACTACGAAAGCAGACGGGATAAGTCGTCGAAGAAAGACGGGTAGGAGGTGGAAACGGAGTCTACTTCATCTATAACAACCGGCTCTTCGGTAATTAAGGAGGCAACCGCAAGGGTCATGGCTATCCGGTGGTCTCCGAAGGAGGAGACGGTGCCGCCCTTTAAGGGCGTTTTACCCCTTATCACCATGCCGTCGGGGAGCTCCTCAACGCAAGCGCCGATGGCGTTTAAGTTCTCAACGGTGCTCTTTATCCGGTCGCTCTCTTTCACCCTCAGCTCTGCGGCGTCTCTTATTACAGTCTCCCCCTCGGCCTGAGTCGCAAGGAGGGCTATAACGGGAAGCTCGTCTATAAGGCGGGGAATCTCCTCACCCTCTATCACGGTGGCCTTAAGGTGGGGGGTGAACCTTACCAGCAGGTCTCCCACCTCTTCACCGGAAACGGAGCGCCTGTTTAAAACGGTAATATCTGCCCCCATTCGGCTTGCAACGTCGAGAATTCCGGTTCTGGTGGGGTTGAGGATTACGCTCTTAAGGAGCACCTCAGAGCCGGGGGTTATAAGGGCTCCCACTATGAAGAAGGCCGCAGAGGAGATATCGGCGGGAACGTCTATCTCGAGGTCGGCAGCAAGCTCTCGGTTCTTACCGAGCCTAACGGTAAGGCCGTTTTCTTCAACGTCTACGCCGAAAGCCCTGAGCATCCTCTCGGTGTGGTCGCGGCTCTTGGCAGGCTCGGTTACCTCAACGGTTTCGTCGGTAAAGAGGCCCGCAAGGAGTATAGAGGACTTCACCTGGGCAGAAGCCTTGGGGCTCTTGTAGGATATCCCTCTCAACTTCTCCTTGCCGATAATCGTAAGGGGAGGGTACTTACCCCCTTCCCTTCCGTAGATTTGGGCCCCCATCATCCTCAAGGGAACGGCAACCCTGTCCATAGGCCTGCGCCTGAGGTACCTGTCGCCTGTGAGAACGGAGTAGAAAGGCTGGCCGGCAAGTATTCCGGCCATCAGCCTTATGGAAGTTCCGGAGTTCCCGAGGTCTATAACGTTAAAGGGCTCTTTAAGGCTCCTTTTACCCTTTCCCTTAATGATAAGTTCGGTGCCGGTATCTGTTACGTCGGCGCCGAGCTCCACAAAGGCTTTCAGGGTGTTCAGGCAGTCTTCAGAGCGGAGGAAGTGCTTTACAACAACCTCTCCCCTGTTGAGGCTGCCGAGCATAATGCAGCGGTGGGAGATGGATTTATCGGAAGGGACCCGAAGCTCCCCTTTAAGCTTTTTGCCCTTAAAGTGCAGCGTAACCATTAACGCCTCCTCTCAAGGTATGCAACGGCGTTGAGAGAGTCCAGGTAGTGCTCTATTCCTCGGGCTATACCCCTTGCAATTTCGTCTTGGTACCAGGGCTCAACAAGGCGCTTCCTGTCAAGGGGGTTGGTGATGAAGCCAGACTCTATAAGAACCGCCGGTCTGCCCGGCGTTTTAAGGACAACTATGTTGCGGCGCATGTCCTTTATGCCGTTTATGAGCTCGTCGTTAACGTGGGCCTTCAGGCTCTCCACTATCGCCCTTGCGAGTTTTGCACTCTCGGCGAAAGTAACGGTTGTGGAGAGGTTTATAAGGAGGGGGCTTATGCTCCAACACATGGTATCACTACACATCCTAACGTTCTTGGCAACCTTCCTGGCCATCTGTTGGGCCTTTGCAAAGAGCGCAGGAGAGGCCTTAAACACGGTAACGCCGCTCCAGTTGGGGTAGTTGGGCATAGAGTCGGCGTGGATGCTGACGAAGGCGTCGGCACACACCTTTGCGGCAATTTCGGCCCGCTTTAGAAGGGGGACGTAAACGTCCCTCGTTCTGGTCATAACAACCTTTATGTTGGGGTTGCGGCTCAAGTACTTCCTAACCTTCAGGGCTATGGCAAGAGTTATCCACTTCTCCTCTATCCTTGGGTGCTTTGAGCCAATCGGCCAAACGGCCCCGGGGTCCTTTCCGCCGTGGCCCGGGTCTATAACCACTATCCGCTGGGGCACCTTCCTAACGGCACACTCTATGGGGAGGTAGTCGGGGAAAACGTCTATAACTACCCTGAAGGGCCGCCTTCCGCAGGGCCTCAGGCCGAATATTTTGAACTTGTGGGGCTCCCGCATTACCACTTTTACACGGGCCTTCGTGTGGGTAACCGGAATGACCTCAACTTCCCTCACAAGGGGGCTGCGCCTTAAAAGACGGGCCATGCGGCGGGAAGCTCCCACTCCCTTAAAGGTTAGCCAGAGAGTATTGCCGGAGAAGTGCTCCTTTATCCAGCTCCTCTCTACTTTTCCGGTGCAATCAAGGACTATACGGGTTCTCTCCCTGGTTGCAGAGTAGCGAACCCTCAGTATTACCGGTCTGCTCCTTGCAACCGCCTCACCTACAAGGAGGAGCGGCGATGTCAGCAGGAGCTTCAAAGCTTCCCTTCTTCCCAGCATGGCAGGCTCTCTCTTTGCCGTTTCCTGAAGTTTAAATAATAACTTAATCTGGAAGCGCTTGCTTTACCTTTTACGTAAGGTTAATAATTAAAGTAGCAAGTAATGTAAAAAGCTTTTTTAAGGAGGGAGCGATGGTCATCCAGGTAGAGCCGAGGGAGGTGGACTACGACGCACTTGCCCTCAGGGTATTCCTGAAGGCCCTTGAGATACTCGGCGGACCGAGGAAGCTGTTTGAGTATAGAAACCTCACCTGGGTTCCGAGCCTCATAGAGGCCTCTTATGCAGTGGTTCTGAGGGAAGAGGCGATGAAAACCGAAGACGAAATCGCCGAGTTCCTCGGACTGACCAAGCAGACCGTTAGGAACATGCTCTCTGCCGACCCGGAGCTGGTTATGAAGAAGCTCCAAGGGGAGCTTGAGAGCAAGGAGATAAAGGTCCACACGGCAGGAGGGCTTGCAAAACTCGCCTACAGGGAAGTTAAAAGGGGTAACGACTACGTTGCCTTTGTTGCCTCCGTGTGCGAAGACTACGTTAAGAAGCACATGGAGACGGCAGAGACCTGCCCCGACGTTAACCTGGTGTGGCCCGTTCTGGTTCTGAAGGCCATCAAAGGGCTCGACTTCCCCGTAGATGAAGGGCTGAAAGAGGAGCTGAAGGAGCGGCTGAAGGGTATTAAGATTAAAGGAGTTGAAGCCGGCGAGCTTCTGGATAGGATAAAATACCCGATTGACAGCCCGGCCGAGCTCCTGCACAAACTGGCCGAGGCTGCAAAGGCCAACCAGTAAAGAGAGCATCTGATGCCGGTTAGAGCAGATGAAAACAAGCTTAAAAGCTTTATCGCAGACAGGTTGGGACTCCCGCTACAACTGCTCCAGGGGAAAGAATGGGAGAAGGAGCTCATAGAGAAGAAGATTGTTTCGGAGGAGAAGCTCCTCTCCCTCCTTTCCGAGTTCTTCGGCGTTCCCTACGTAGACCTAAGGAAAGTGGAAATCCCGCCGGACGTTGTAAAAATCGTTCCGAGGGTAACCGCAGAGAAACAGCTCATACTCCCCTTTGAAAAGAGGGGGCCGATTCTCCGGCTTGCAATGGCAGACCCCTCCGACGTCCAAACGAGGGAGCGGATAAGGTTCACCACCGGCTTCAAGATACAGCCTTTCGTTGCCCTCCCCTTCAGGATAAAGGAGAAACTGGAGGAGGTTTACGGAAAGGCCGAGGAGGAGTTCTTCTCGAGGCTCAAAAGCGAGATAATGAAAGAGAGCTCCTCTAAGGAGGAGACCCTTGAAGAGGTTCAGATATCCCAGCAAGTTCTGTCGCTGGACGACCTGAAGAGCCTCGCCTCACAAACCCCGATTGTAAAGCTGGTAAACGCAGTTATACTCGAAGCCCTCAAGAAGGGCGCAAGCGACATCCACATAGAGCCCTTTGAGAAGGAGCTTCGAATCCGCTACCGTATAGACGGCGTCCTCCACGTTGTAGCCAAGTACCAGCCCGACATAAAAGACGCCGTAGTGGCGAGAATCAAAGTCCTGAGCGGACTCGACATAGCAGAGAAGCGCCTGCCCCAAGACGGCCGAATGAGGGCCCGCTTCCAGGGCAGAGACATAGACTTCAGGGTCTCAACGGTTCCCACCGTTTACGGTGAGAAAGTTGTTCTAAGGATACTGGACAAAGGGGCCCTGAAGCTGAACTTAGAGGAGCTGGGCTTTGAAGAGAGGGAGTACAACCTCCTAAAAAAAGCGATACACTCGCCCTACGGCATGGTTTTAGTAACCGGCCCCACGGGCTCCGGTAAAACCACAACCCTCTACTCGTCGCTCCTCGAGGTGAACAAACCGGAAGTCAACATAATGACCGTAGAGGACCCGGTTGAGTACAACCTCTACGGCATAAACCAGGTTCAGGTGAACCCGGAAATAGGCCTCACGTTCGCAAGGGCACTGAGGGCCTTTCTCCGGCAAGACCCAGACATCATAATGGTCGGAGAAATCAGGGACACCGAAACCGCCGAAATTGCAGTTGAGGCCGCCCTTACAGGTCACCTGGTTCTCTCGACCCTTCACACAAACGACGCCCCGAGCACCGTAACAAGGCTCGTAGATATGGGAATAGAGCCGTTCCTCGTTTCATCCTCGGTAATTCTCGTAATCGCCCAGAGGCTTGCGAGGAAAATCTGCCCCTACTGCAAGGAGGAGTTTAAGTACCCTAAAGAGGTACTCGAAGAGGTGGGCTTCACGCCCGAGGAGATAGAGAAGATAAAAACCTACAAGGGCAAGGGGTGCGAAAAGTGTGACTACACCGGCTACAAAGGCAGGGTGGCCCTTTACGAGGTAATGGAGCTCGTTCCTGAAATCAGAGACGCAATAGTAAAGGGAGAAAACGCAGACAGAATAAGAGAGATAGCCAAAAAGTACGGAATGAGGACCCTAAGGGAAATCGGCAAAATTAAAATTGCCAAGGGCGTTACAACACCCGAAGAAGTTCTGAGGGTAACGAGGAGCTACTGATGAAAGGTCTTGTGGGAAAGAGGAAGCTGCTGAGGATTTTCATAAGCCTCGACGATAAGTTCAAGGGTAAACCGCTGTGGGAGTATATCCTCCGTATGGTAAAGGAGGAAGGGCTTGCCGGTGCCACCGTTTTCAAGGCGGCTGCAGGCATAGGAGCCCACTCGGAGCTGAGAACCTTTACCGTGTGGAGGCTGGCTCAGGACCTTCCCGTGGTAATAGAGATAATAGACTCCGAGGAGAAGATAAAACCCTTCCTTGAGAAGCTCGACCAGGTTATAGAGGAGGGACTCGTTGTCCTTGAAGATGTAGAGGTTATCTCCTACAGACACAGGAAAGGGGAGTAAGATGCTGCTGGGAACCGTAAAGCTGGGAGAGATTCCGAGGGTAATCGTAGCCCTGAACGGTAAAAACCTCAAAGAGAACCTTGAAAGGGCCAGGCGGCTCAGAATAGACCTTGTAGAGGCAAGGCTCGACCTGCTCGAGGAGGTAAAGCCGGAAACGGTAAGGGAGTTCCTCGATACCGTTGCAGACTACGGCTTTTACGCAGTAACAACCTTAAGGCCGGTGTGGGAAGGGGGAAGGTTTGAAGGGAGCGAGGAGGAGAGGCTCAAGCTCCTTGAACTTGCGGTAAACCACCCGGCAACCGCCGCCGTAGACGTGGAGCTACGCTCTAAGCTGACAGAGCCGGTGAGGCAAATCACAAAAGAGGCCGGCAAGAAGCTCATAGTCTCCTACCACGACTTTGAGAAAACGCCCAGAGAGGAAGAGATAGAGGAGCTGTTTAAAGCGTGCTTAAAAAAACAGGCCGACATAGTTAAGCTCGCCTTCGCGGGCAAAACCCACGCAGACGCGGCGAGGGTATGCTGCACGCTCTCGAAGTTTAAGGAGCCCAAGGTGTTTATGGTTATGGGGGAAGCGGGGAAGTTCACCCGAGTTGTGGGCTTTAGCTTCGGCTCACTGCTCACCTACACCTTTTTCGGCAGGCCCGTTGCCCCGGGCCAGATAGAGGCGGAGGAGCTGGTAAGGCTCATATCGGACTTCTACCCCGACTACGCAAAAGAGAAGCTGAAGCTCCAAGCGGAGCCGGTGATATAATCTCAGCCATGAGCCCGGAAGTTCTCATCTACTCTACAACCGTTCTCTACGCTATCTCTACGGTTCACTACCTGCTGTACCTCATATTCCAGAAGGAGAAGTTGGCGGTAGTCGGGCTCTACTCGGCACGGGTAGGGTTCCTCACAAACCTTGCAGCAGTAGTCGCCCTCGTTGTAAAGGCAGGAGCCATAAGCCTGTTTACACCCAAAGGGGCCTTTCTGCTTTTGGGCATAAGCGTAGTTACGGTGTTCCTCTACTTCTCAACAAAACACAGGCTCTCCCTGTCTGGGGCCTTTCTCATGCCCTGGGCCACCGTTTCGCTGATAGTTGCGTCGCTCGCCTCGGGCACGCCGAAGGTGGTTCTGCCGGTGGGAACGGTTGGAATGGTCCACATAGTTACAGCCTTCTTAGGATACAGTGCGTTCATCTTTGCCGCGGTGCTCTCGGTTATCTACCTGATATTTGAGAGGC
Organism: Thermovibrio ammonificans HB-1; assembly: GCF_000185805.1. Taxonomy (NCBI): domain Bacteria; kingdom Pseudomonadati; phylum Aquificota; class Aquificia; order Desulfurobacteriales; family Desulfurobacteriaceae; genus Thermovibrio; species Thermovibrio ammonificans. The sequence goes on along the minus strand of NC_014926.1, from coordinate 461,993 downwards.
ACCTGAAGAAGAAGAAGTTCTCGGTCTTCTTCCACAAACTCCCCTCACTGAACCTGCTGGAGTCGGTAATTTACCACGCAATAACGGTCGGCTTTATGTTCATAACCGTTTCGATGTTTGCAGGCGCCGTTTGGTCGGAGAGGCTGTTCGGTACCTACTGGAGCTGGCACCCTAAGCAGGTTGCAACGCTGATATCGTGGTTCGTATACGCGGGGATAATCCACCTGTACCTCTACGGAAACTGGAAGGGCAAAAGGCTCTGCTACCTCTCGTTGGCAGGATTATCTGTAATAATGTTAAACTTTATCGGAGTAAATTTATTATCTTCTAAAGATATCCACTCGTTTAAGGGGTAACCATGGGAGAGCTGACGCTGTGCTGTCTGGGGGTGAGTCACAAAACGGCTCCCGTTAGCGTAAGGGAGAAGTTCTCGTTTAAGGGGGAGGAACTCGAAAACGCCCTTCTGAGGCTCAACGCCCTTCCCGACGTTGACGAGTGTTTCATACTATCAACCTGCAACAGGGTGGAGATATACTTCACAACCCGCTCACAGACCCCTTTTAAAGGGGTGATAGAGTTCCTCGTTGCCCATAAAGGGGCTTCGGTAGAGGAGATAACAAAGTTCTTCTACCGCAAAAGCGACCAAGACGCCGTAAGGCACGGGTTCTACGTTGCTTCCAGCCTCGATTCCATGATTGTCGGCGAGCCCCAGATAGTAGGCCAGTTTAAAGACGCCTTCTACACAGCAAAAGAGCTGGGAACCGTAGGCACGGTTCTGTGTAGGTTCTGCGAAACGGCCCTGAAGGTCTCGAAGAGGGTAAGGACCGAGACGGGAATCTCAAGGAACGCCGTTTCGATAAGTTTTGCCGCCGTTGAGCTCGCCAAGAAGATATTCGGAGATTTAAACGGCAAAAAGGTTGCCATAATAGGCGCCGGCGAGATGGCAGAGCTTGCGGTTAAACACCTCATCTCCAACGGTGCCTCGGAGGTGTTCGTTGTTAACAGAACCCTCGAGAAGGCCCAAAAGCTGGCAGAGGAGTTCGGGGGCAAGGCCTTTCCCCTTACAGAGCTTGAAACGGTTCTGAAGCTCGCCGACATAGTAATCAGCTCAACGGGAGCCCCGGGATACGTGCTTACTCCCAAAAACGTTCTCCCGGCCCTTAAGGCAAGGCCCGACAGACCGATGTTCCTCATAGATATAGCCGTCCCAAGGGACATAGACCCGGCCCTGAACGACCACGAAGGCCTCTACCTTTACGACATAGACGACCTGCAGCACGTTGTAGAGGCAAACATTAAAGAGAGGCTCAGGGAGGCGGAGGTAGCCAAGGAGATTATTGAAGGGTACGTTCAGCGTTTCATAAAGTGGTTGAGGGAGCTTGAGGTTGCCCCGCTTATAGCCGAGCTTAAAGAGAAGGCCGAGGCCATAAGGAAGGAGGTTTTAGAGAAGAGGCTTCCCAAGCTTGGCCTGACGCCGGAGCAGGAGGCGGAAGTCGACAATATAACGAGGATAATCATAAACAAGCTCCTCCACCAGCCGATTACCAACGTGAAGAAGAAGGCCGTTGAGGAGAGCACAAGCCAGGTTGTTCAGATATTCAGGGAGATTTTCGGACTGAGCAAGGAGTAGGGAATGAAGATAAGGATAGGCACGAGGAAGAGTAAGCTGGCCCTGTGGCAGTCTGAGTGGGTAAAGGCTCAGATAGAGAAGAAGTTCCCCGACGTTGAAGTTGAGCTTGTAAAGATAACAACGAAGGGGGATAAGATTCTGGACGTTCCTCTGGCAAAAATCGGAGATAAGGGGCTCTTTACCAAAGAGATTGAAGAGGCGATGCTCAGGGGAGAAGTGGACATTGCGGTTCACAGCCTTAAGGACGTTCCGAGTAAGCTCCCCAAAGGGTTGAAGCTCATTGCCTTCTCCGACAGGGAAGACCCCAGAGACGCACTTCTCTCCTGCGGCAGGTACACCCTTGAGACCCTTCCGGAAGGGGCCGTTGTAGGAACCAGCTCCTTGAGGAGAAAGGCCCAGCTGAGGATTTTAAGGCCCGACCTCCAGATTAAAGACCTAAGGGGCAACGTGGATACACGGATAAGGAAGCTCAAAGAGGGTCAGTATGACGCAATAATCCTTGCAGCCGCAGGAGTTAAAAGGCTGGGCTGGGAGGAGGAGATAGACGAAATCCTCTCACCCGAGAGGATGATTCCCTCGGTGTGTCAGGGCATACTGGGAATAGAAGGCAGGGAAGGAGACAGCGAGGTTGAGAGGATAGTGAGGGAAGCCGTTAACTCTTACGAGTCTGAAGTTGCCGCAACGGTGGAGAGGGCCTTTTTGAGGACGGTTGAGGGAGGATGTCAGGTTCCTCTGGGCTGCTACGCAGTTGTTAACGAGGACAGAATCCTTGTAAGGGCCTTTATCTCCGACCTCAACGGCAGGTTTTACCACAAAGAGGAGGGGGTTTTCAGGTTTAAAGACCTGAGGGAGGCAGACTCCATAGGGGTGGCCGTTGCAGAGAGACTGCTCTCTGCCGGCGGTAAAACGATACTGGAAGAGCTTCTGAAATGCCAGTAAAAGCGCGCCTTTTCATCTCTAAGGAGCTTCCGCCCCACCTTGCCGAAAGGCTCAGCAGCGAGGGAGTGGAGTTCCTCGCCACTCCCCTGATAAAAACCGTTCCCCTTGAGTTTAAACCAGAGGAAGTTACCGCCTTTTCACCAGATATTGCCGTTTTCTCAAGCAAAAACGGCGTAAAACACTTTTTCACAAGAGTTGACCCCCGGGAACTTGAGGGAGTTACGGTAGTTGCCGTAGGCTCTGCAACGGCAAAAGCCTTAGAGGAGCTCGGCTTCTCTCCCCTTGTTCCCGAGAACTTCAGCGGCGAAGGGGTAGTAGAGCTTCTAAAGGAACTGAGCGTAAAAGGGAAAAAAGTCCTTATAGTAAGGCCCAAGAAGGCAAGAAGCGTGGTCCAGGATTTCTTAGAGGCACAGGGGGCAGAGCTACTCGAAGCGGTCGTTTACGAAACCCTTCCCCGCCGGGAAGTTAAGGAAGAGCTGGAAAGGTTCTTCGAGAAAAAGGTGGACTACGCAGCCTTTACAAGCCCTTCCAACTTTAAGGCCTTCCTCTCCGTAACGGGAAGAGAAGAACTCCTTAAGGGGGTTAAGCTTCTGCCTATAGGCCACGTTACCCAAAAGGCCATAGAGAAGGCCGGGTTCAAACCCCTTGAGCCGCCTCGGGAGTACACAGTAGAGGGGATAGTAAACCGCCTGCTTAAGCAGTTGCACCGCTAAACAAAATTCCTACATTAACGATAATATTACCCGCCTCAAAGGGCCGTGGAAACTGCCGATAATAGTTAACGAACCTTAGGAGGGGTTTAACTTGAGGATAGAGAGCCTCTCTTCCGAACTGATGAAGCTCCTTGCCGGAAAGAGCTCAAGCGTGCGCTCCGGCAAGGTAAAGAGGGCCGGAGCTTCCGAAAGCTCCGAAGTTGAAGTCTCCGTTGAGATAACGGCAGAGATATCGGGCCTCAAGCCTGAGCCCGTGTCCAAGGAGAAGGTAGAGGCCATAAAGCGGGCAATTGCAGAGGGCAGGTATCCGATAAAGCCCGAGGCCATCTCCGAAGCAATCGTTAAGGAGCTTCTCGGCCTTTAGGGCCCTTCCCCGTAACCCTATAAACGTAGGCAAGGAGCTCGGCCACCGCCCTGTAGAGCTCCGGAGGAATCTCCGCTCCCAGGTCAACCTGCAGGAGGAACTCCACAAGCCCCCTGTTCTGAAGAACGGGAACGCCGCTTCGCCTGGCAATCTCTACAATCTTTTCGGCAACAACCCCCTCGCCCTTTGCAACAACCCTGGGGGCGCGCATCTTACCCCTTTCGTACTTTAAAGCGGCCGCCTTCTTCCTCTCCATCGTTTTAAGTTTATCAAGTTTAAAATAGAGGCCACAAAAGCTGGAGGTTGGAGAATGAGCGTCAGAGTGAGGTTTGCACCGAGCCCAACCGGCTTCATGCACGTAGGGAACGCAAGGACGGCCCTTTTTAACTACCTGTTTGCAAGGCACAACAACGGCACATTTATCCTCAGAATAGAGGACACAGACACGGAAAGGCACAGCGAAGAGGCCGTTAAAGTAATCTACGAAGCCCTGAAGTGGATGGGCCTCGACTGGGACGAAGGCCCCGACAGAGGCGGCCCGTACGGCCCCTACAGGCAGTCCGAAAGGCTCAACATCTACAAAGAGTTCATAGAGAAGCTGAAGGAGAAAGGGCTCGTTTACGAGTGCTACTGCACCCAGGAAGAGCTTGAGCAAATGAGGAAAGAGCAGCTGGAGAGGGGAGAGCCGCCCCGCTACACGGGGAAGTGCCGCCACCTTACCGAAGCCGAGAAGGAGAAGCTGAGAGCCGAGGGGAGAAAGCCCGTTTTAAGGTTCAAAGTCCCCGAAGACAGGGTAGTAAAGTTTAAAGACCTCGTTAAAGGGGAAATCGAGATAAACAGCAGGCAGCTGGGAGGGGACTTTGTAATCGTTCGCTCCAACGGAATGCCCGTTTACAACTTTGTGGTGGTTGTAGACGACGCCCTGATGAAAATTACCCACGTTATAAGGGGAGAGGACCACATATCAAACACACCCAAGCAACTGCTTCTCTACGAGGCCCTCGGGTTTGAAGCTCCTCAGTTTGCCCACCTGCCGATGATACTGGGAAGCGACAGGAGCAAACTCTCAAAGAGACACGGCTCAACCTCGGTAAAGGAGTTTAGAGAGAAAGGCTACCTACCAGAAGCCTTTACGAACTTCCTTGCGCTGCTGGGCTGGTACCCCAAAGACGGCAAAGAAATACTCTCCATGGAGGAGCTGATAGAGCGGTTCGACATAAAAGACGTTAACAGCGCTCCCGCCGTGTTCGACACCACAAAGCTCAACTGGATGAACCAGGTCTACATAAGGAACTACCCGATAGAGAAGCTCACAGAACTCGTGATTCCCTACCTCGAAAAGGCAGGCTTTAACCTGTCGGAGTTCGACAAACAGTGGCTCCAGAAGGTAGTGGAGGTAACCAGGGAGTACTTCACGGTCCTTGCCGACGCCCCCGAGTACATGGAGGTGTTCCTCAAGGACCAATTTGAAGTTGAACCGGAGGCCAAAAAGTTCATAGAGGAGAGCCCCGATAGACTCAGAGTTATTGAGCTCTTCTACGAAAAAGTGAAAGAGCTCCAAGAAGAACTAACGTCGGAAACCTTCAAGAAACTGGTTAAAGAAATAGGGAAAGAGCTCGGCGTTAAGGGTAAGAACCTTTTTATGCCGGTAAGAATCGGCCTAACGGGAAGAACAAGCGGAGTTGAGCTTCCGGTCCTCGTAGAGCTACTGGGGAAAGAGAGAGTCCTCAGAAGGCTCGAAAACAGCCTCTCGCAGCTTAAATAAAAGGCCGGACAGAGGTCCCGCCCAACCAACCGAAACCGGGAAGAGATGAAGAAAAAACCCTTGATAGTAATAACAGGACCAACGGCAACGGGAAAAACCGACTTCTCCCTCAAACTGGCAAGGGAAGTGGGAGGAGAGGTAATCTCTGCCGACTCCATGCAGGTTTACAAGGGGCTCGACGTAGGAACCGACAAAGTCTCCAAAGCGGTAAGGGAGGAGATTCCCCACCACCTCATAGACGTTGTAGAGCCTACCGAGAAGTTCTCGGTGGCCGACTTTGTAAGGGAGGCCGACCGGGCAGTAGAGGAGATTTGGAAGAGGGGAAAATACCCGATAGTTGTGGGAGGAACCGGCCTCTACATAAAGGCACTACTTTACGGCCTTCCCCAAACTCCCCCCTCCGACCCCGCCCTGAGGGAGGAGCTGAAAAGAGTCCCCACGGAGGAGCTCTTTAAAGAGGCCCTCAAAGTCTGTCCCGAGTACGCCGAGAAAGTGGGTCCCAACGACAGGAAAAGGCTCATAAGGGCCGTTGAGGTTTTTAGGCTCACAGGCAAACCGATAACGGCCTTCAAACAGTGGAGCGACACCCCCAGGTATCCGTTCTTAGGCTACTTCCTATTCAGGAACAGAGATGAGCTCTACAAACGCATAGAGAACAGAGTTGAAGACCAGGTAAGGAGGGGGCTCTTAGAGGAGGCAAAGTGGCTCCTCTCCCTCGGCGAGGACTTAACGGCCCTTCAGGCCCTTGGCTATAAAGAGATGGCAGGGTTCCTGCAGGGGAAAGCCTCCCTTGAAGAGGCAAAAAGGCTCCTTAAACGCAGGACCAAGGAGTTTGCCAAGCGCCAGTTCACCTGGTTCAGGAAGGAAAAGGGGTTCAAGTGGGTAAACCTCTCCGAAATCTCCGAAGAGGAGCTTTTAGAAATCATCAAACGGGAGCTTAAGAAAGTTGACACAAACAGCGAAGTATAGTCATATATTAATTTTTAAACTTGGGGCTGAAAAGGGAGGCAAGAGATGAACCTGCAGGACACCTACCTCAACAGGCTGAGGAAGGAGCGAATTCCGGTAAACGTATTCTTAGTGAAGGGAACGCGGCTTCAGGGAGTTATAACCTTTTTCGACCAGTTCACGCTCCTTTTAGAGAACGGCGGAACCCAACAGCTGGTCTATAAACACTCAATAGCGACAATAGTGCCCTCAAGGCCTGTTAAGAACCTCTTTACAGAACAGCAGGAGAGCGATAATGGCTAAAACCATCCTCTTCGGCGGCCTTACCCCCCTCCACGAGCTCTTCCTGAAGGGAGCGGTAGAGGCTTTCGGCTACAAGGCCAAATTTCTGCCGACTCCCGACAACCGCTCACTTGCAGTGGGTAGGGAGTTCTGCAACAGGGGAATGTGCAATCCTACCTACTACACTGTGGGCAACTTAATCAAGTTCCTCCTTGAGGAGAAGGAAAGGGGGGTAAACCCCGAAGATGAGTACCTCTTTGTAACGGTAGGGGCGTGCGGGCCGTGCAGGTTCGGAATGTACGAAACCGAGTACAGGCACGCCCTGAAAGAGGCGGGCTTCCCCAACTTTAAGGTGGCCATTCTCAACCAGAGTGACCTGTCGTCGGAAGGGGAGTTTGAGCTGACGCCCAAGCTCATCTGGCACATGGTAAAGGCCGTTTGGGCGGCAGACATAATCAGAGACTTGGGATATCAGCTCAGACCGTACGAAACCGCAAAGGGCAGCGTAGATTCAGAGATTGATAGCTTCTCTTGGGAACTCTACGAAGCCCTAAAGAGAAGAGCCGGCGTAAAGGAGATGCTCAGGCTCTTCAAAGGGTTCCGTTCCCGGCTGGAGAGGCTCGAGTTCGACTACACCAGGGTTAAACCGGTGGTAAGCGTAATAGGGGAGTTCTGGGCCCACACAACGGAAGGAGACGGAAACTACAGACTCCACCGGTGGCTCGAAGAGGAAGGAGCCGAGGTAAGGCCCGAACCAATAGCGGGATGGATAGACTACCAGCTCTTCATAGAGGAGGAGAAGCTCAAGAGGGACCTTAAAGTTAAAGGGTTCTCCGTTGAAAGGGTGAAAAAGCTCCTGGCCGTAAGGGCAATGGCGAAAACCTTTAGAGGACTCTACAACCTCTTCAGGTCGGCCTTCGATAACAGGCCGAAGGAGCTTCCCTCCCAAAGGGAGCTCGCCGAGCTTGCAAAGCCCTACTTCGACTACTTCGTAGTTGGCGGCGAAGGGCACCTTGAGGTTGCAAAGCATATCTACAACGTTAAGAAGAGAAAGACCCACATGGTTGTTTCGGTTAAGCCGTTCGGGTGCATGCCCTCTACCCAGAGCGACGGGGCCCAGGCCAAGGTGCTTTCCGACCTTCCCGATTCAATATTCATATCCGTTGAAACCTCCGGAGACGGCGAAGTCAACGTTAAAAGCCGAATACAGATGAAGCTCTTTGAGGCCAAAAGGGCTGCCGAGAGGGAGTACGAGGAGGCCCTCCGGAAACTCTCCCTTCCATTAGGAGCCGTTCACAGGACCTTCTCTGAAAACCCAGAGCTCCGTAAACCCTTTATTAGGCTGAAAGGGAACTACGCCGGAACGGCCGCAAGGGCCCTCTACGGAAACGCAAAGCTCGTTCTGCCCTACGCCGCAGTAGAGCCCGAGGCGGTCTGATGGACTACCTCTTCATAGAGAAGCTCTCCGGGGAGCTCAACAGGCTCCTGCGGAAGGGGAAAATCAGAGAGGTAAGGGTAGAGGGGAACCTGGTTTCCGTAGGGGTGGGGAAGCTCTGGCTGAACCTGTACTTTGGGAACCCGAACGCAGCCTTTGTATCTGAAGAACCCAAAGCCAAAAGGGGAACCAGAAAGCTCCCGGTAGAGGGGAGCTTCATCAAAAGCGTAAACCTCCCAACAACAGACCGGGTGCTGGAAATCGAGCTGGTTAAACTCTCTCTGTCGGGGCAGCCCACAGTCAGCTACCTGGTTATAGAGCTCACGGGGAAAAACGCCAACTTCTTCGTTCTGAACGGGGAGAGGAGAATTATCTACCAGCTCAAGGAAGTTAAAAGCAGCGTCCGCCCACTCAAACCGGGAGAGCTCTACCAGCTCCCCCCCAACGATAAAAAGCCCTTTGAGGAGCTGAAGTTCGGAGAGGTTACCCCCAAAGGGGTGGAGAAGAAGCTCTACAAGTTCGTTGCAGGCCTTTCACCCCTTAACGCAAAGGAGATTGCCCACATCTTCAAAGAGACAAAAAAGCTGACAGTAGCCTACGCCACCTTTATGGAAAAGCACGCAAAAAGCGACAAGAGCTACCTCTACTACCAAAACGGCAAACCCAAGTTCATGACAACCTTCCGGTACGGCTCACTCGAAGGGCTGCCGTTTAAGGAGTTTTCGGGCCATAATCCCTATAGCGACTGCTGGAGAACCTTCTTCGAAGAGGCAGTAGAGGAGAGGGAACTCGAGAACCTAAAGCGGGAAATCCTGAAAAGGCTTGCCAAAAGGGAGAAAGCGCTCAGAGAAGAGCTGCGGGAGTATGAAAACCCGGAGAAAATAGAGGCAGAAGCACTAAAGGCAAAAAAACTGGGCGAGCTACTAAAGTACAACCTCCACCTTGTAAAGCCGGGAAGCCGGAAAGCCCACGTAACAGACTACGAAACCGGAGAAACGGTAACAGTTGAACTCGACCCGGCCCTGAGCCCGAGGCAGAACCTTGAAAACTACTTCAAAAAGTACAGGAAACTCTCCAGGAAGCTCCAAAGGGCAAAGGAAACGGCTCAGAAGCTCAAAACGGAGCTCCTCCTTGTAAGCCTACTCAAAGAGAGGGTAGAGAAAGCAGAAAACAGAGAGGAGCTACTGCTCCTTGAACAGCCCCAAAAAGAAAAGAGTAGCAAAGGGCTACCCATAGCCGCATATACCCTACCTTCGGGCAGGAAGCTGCTCGTCGGCAAAAACAGCAGCGGCAACGAGCTACTGCTGAGGCTCGCCTCCCCCCACGACTACTGGTTCCACGCAAGGGAGGTTCCGGGCTCCCACGTTATTCTAAAAGTTGAAAGGGGAAAAGAGCCTTCGGAGGAAGAGCTTCTAACCGCAGCCTCCGCAGCGGCATACTTCAGCAAAGGTAGGGAATCGGGCAAAGTTAAGGTGGACTTTACAAAGGTAAAGTACGTCAGAAAACCGCCGGGAACAAGAAAGGGATTCGTTACCTACAAAAACGAAACAACGGTTACCGTAACTCCGGAGAAGTTCGAAAGGGAGGTTCTAAAGGGGAAAGCCCCCGAAGGGGGCCGCAATTAGTGGCTTGTAACGATTACGAAAGAAGTGATAAGAACTATGAGGATGTATATACCGAACACCCCGTAGAACATGAGTTTCTTAATTAGGCTGTTCTCCATTTTTCCCTCCTTCCAAAGAAGCTTTCAGAGCTTTAAGCTCGGCCTCAAAGCGGTCCCTGTTAAGGAACACAACAACGTAATGGCCGACAATTCCCTTAAGAGCAAACATAGCCGCTATAACAAATAGCAGCCTGGCTATAAAGTGGGCCGTTGTACCCGGCTCAAAGGCCACCTTCCACATGTAAAGCAGCGGCAGTATCAGGGAGCCTCCGATAAACAGAAAGTAGGTAAAAAGGTTGGGTCTGAAGAAGCTAAGCTCCTCCTTAAACTCCTCTTTTAGGAGTTTCTCAACCTCTTCCCAGCTGCCCGTATCCCTGTAGAGCTTACGGACCCTGCTGAGGAGTTCCCTCTTTTCCGCCAAGAACCTTTCCTTCAGACCCACAAAAGCGCCCATAACGGCTCCCCTTAAAAGGTAGGAGGGGGATTAAGCCCCTCCTCCTTCAAACTTAGACTTCGCCAAGGTATAGGTCAACCACGCTACGGCCACCCACCAGATGAAAGATATGATAAGCCACATACTCCACCTCCTTAGTGTTCTGCGGCCTCTTCAATCTCCCTCTTAATAGACTCGGGGGAGATTTTGAAGAGGAACATCTTGTAAACCCATGCCTGGTAAGCGATAACGATGGGAGTGAAGATAATCGCAGCAATCAACATAACCGTAAGGGTCAGGTGGCTGGAGGCACCGTTGTAGATGGTAATGGAGTGCTCAAGGGCAATGCTGGAAGGCACTGCAAGCGGGTAGGCACCAAACATTACGGCAAAGCCAGCAAAGAGGAACGTGAGAGTAGAGAAGAGGAAGGCAGATGCACCGTTGGCGTTCTTAACGGCAATGAGCCAGCCTACCGCACAGAGGGCGGCAAGAACTATGAGAGCTATCTCGATAACGGGGAACCTGAAGAGAGCGTGGTGGAGAACACCGTTAGAGTCGAGCATAGAGGCTATCTGCTGGAACATATCGGGCGGAAGCTCAAGGTACTTCTTGGCAAGCTCGGGGTTCTTAACCTTAAAGGAGATTGTGTAGGCAAGACCTGTACAGATAACGTACATAATCACGAAGGGCAGCCAAACCTTAAGACCGATGCTCCTTGCCCTCTCGGCGATGGAGCCTTCGGTTTTCCACAGAAGCCAGGAAACACCGTGCATGATGATGAAAAGAACGGTTGTCACACCAACGAGAAGACCGAAGAGGCCGTGGAATACGAAGGGGTTAACCAGGTTGATGAAGCTCATGGGAAACTTCTCGGCGTAGACAAAGCCGTGAAGGATGTCTCCCTTAATATGAGAGTTGATAATCGGAAGACCTGCAAGGATGTTACCGATGGCAACACCTATAAGAAGGGCAACGATTAAAGAAGACCAGAAGATGCTCTGGTCCCAGAACTTCCTCCAGCCCTCGCTCTCCTCCTTACTCCTGAACTCAAAGGAGACCGCCCTGTAGATAAGGGCAAGGAGAACCACAAAGAGGGCAATGTAAAGGGAGCTAAACAGAGCAGCGTAGAGCTCGGGGAAAGCGGCAAAGGCCGCACCACCGGCAGTGATGAACCAAACCTCGTTACCGTCCCAAACGGGACCGATTGCGTTGATGTTAACCCTTCTCTCTATATCGGTTTTGGCAACGAAGGGGTGAAGAATACCCACCCCCAGGTCAAAACCGTCTGTAACAACGTAACCGGCGACCAGTATCGTAACCAGAATCGCCCAGATAGTCTGCAAGTCAAAGTGCATAACCCACCTCCTCCATTAGTAGAGTTCTGCTTCTTTCTCTGGGCCTTTTGTAGCAAACTTGGAAAGCAGGTAGAAGTCTGCAATAGCAAGGCCTGTAAAGGTTACTGCGAAGAGGATGTAAGTGATGATAACCTCAACGCTTGTGAGGGGAGAAACGGCCTGGGCAGTTTTAAGGCCGATGTCGGGAAGGAGAATCTTACCGTAGTCATCTGTAAGCGGGTAGACAATCCAAGGCTGCCTTCCGACCTCAGCCGTTGCCCAACCGAGCCAGCAGGCAATGTACGGAAGAGGCAGGGAGTAGAGTGCAAGCTTGAGGAAGCCGGGGGAGTTTTCGAGGTCTTTGTACTTGATAAGACCTACGAGGAACAGCAGAACGAAGAAGAAACCGAGGTAAACCATAATGTGGAACGCCCAGAAGACAAAGTTAACGGGAGGAATGTACTCTCCGGGGCCGAACTTGGCCTCAAACATCTTCTGGAGGTCTTTGGCTCCGAGGAGCTTACCGTTAAAGTCGTGGGTTGCAAGGAAGCTGAGGAGTCCGGGAATCGGAAGGGGTATCTCAACTACGTTTTTCTGAGCCTTCTGGTCGGCCCAGGCAAAGAGGAGAACGTTGGCACCCTGCTTAGTATCCCAAAGAGCCTCCATAGCTGCGAGCTTTGTCGGCTGGGTCTTGGCAACTTCGTGAGCGTGGATGTCACCGATGATAATCTCGCCGACGGAAGCTATAAAACCGAAGATAAGGGCGATGTAAGCAGACTTTTTAAAGAACTCAACGTGCTGCTTCCTGAGAAGGTGGTAAGCACTAACGGAGAGAACAAAGACGGATGCGAGAATCATTCCAGCAGTAGCGGTGTGCCAGAACTTAACGTCGGCAACAGGGTTGAAGACAACAGCCCACCAGTCGCTCATTACGGCCCTCTTTCCGGCAGCTGCCATCTCAACCTTGGCGCCAACCGGGTGCTGCATCCAGCCGTTTGCAACGAGAATCCAGAGGGCAGAGAGGTTAGAACCGATAGATGAGAGCCAAGCTGCAAGAAGGTGAACTGCCTTTGGCACCTTGTCCCAACCGAAGAGGAAAACACCCATAAAGGTAGACTCCATGAAGAAGGCAAGGAGTCCCTCAATGGCAAGGGGTGCACCGAAGATGTCACCTACGAACCTGGAGTAGACCGACCAGTTCATACCGAACTCAAACTCGTGAACAAGACCGGTAGCAACTCCGAGGGCGAAGTTAATGGCAAAGAGCTTCGCCCAGAACTTTGCCATGTCCCGGTAAATCTCTTTACCGGTAGCGTAGTGGAGCGTAAGCATGATTGCAGAAAGCGTAGACAGCCCCAGTGTAAGCGGAACGAACACGAAGTGGAAGAAGGCTGTCATCGCGAACTGCAATCGCGATACCAGTAGTACGAAGTCCATCGCGGCACCTCCCATAGGGGTTTTATATCCCAATGTTCTAAACTGCGATTATATCAAAATCAGCTTAATAATTAGCCGAGTCAAATATTAAATAACACTTATATTATCTCTGTTCCAATACCCTCCTGAGTAAACATCTCTAAAAGGATGGAGTGTTTCACCCTTCCGTCTATTATGTGGGCCTTCTTAACCCCTCCCATAAGGGCCGCCTCACACGCCTTCACCTTCGGAATCATCCCTCCCGAAACGGTGCCGTCTGCAATTAACTGAGGAAGCTGGTCGCGACGAAGGGACTTGAGCAGCCTCCCCTCTTTATCCTTAATCCCCTCCACGTCGGTAAGCATTATCAGTTTTTCAGCTTTCAGGGCGGCTGCCATCTCTCCGGCTACAAGGTCGGCGTTTATGTTATAGGCCTCAAAGTCTTCACCTATTCCAACGGGAGCTATCACAGGAATAAATTTAGACTCAAGGAGTTTAGTGACAATATCGGGATTGACCCTTTTAACCCGCCCCACAAAACCCAAGTCGATAATCTCCGGAGCCTTCAACTCCGACAGGTACTCCCTGGAGTCTATTTTCTCGGCCACTATAAGGTTGCCGTCTTTACCCGAAAGGCCTACGGCGTTACCGCCGTGGGAGTTTATGAGCTTCACAATCTCCTTGTTAACCTTCCCGACAAGCACCATTTCAACCACGTTCATCGTCTCTCTGTCGGTAACCCTCATCCCGCCGACGAAACGGGTCTCTATGTTCAGCCTCTTGAGGAGCTCGCCTATCTGGGGCCCACCGCCGTGAACTATCACCGGGTTTATTCCCACGTACTTTAAAAGGGCAACGTCTTGGGCGAAAGCTTCCTTAAGCTCTTCGTTCACCATGGCGTTTCCGCCGTACTTAATAACAACCGTCTTACCGTAGAACTCCCTTATGTAGGGTAACGCCTCGAGCAGGGTAGACACTTTCTCTATTAGAGTTTCCACCAGACCCCTCCTGTAAGTGCTTTCTGGTTATAGGATAATAACCCAAACCCGCCGGGAGGTGAGCGTGACCAAAAGGGTAGTTGTGGGAATAACCGGAGCAAGCGGAAGCATCTACGGGAAAAGGTGCGTAGAGGTCTTAGTCGCAAACGGATACAGCGTAGAGCTCATCTTCTCTGAAACGGGCAAGAGAGTATTCCTCTTTGAAACCGGCCAGAGCCCGCAGGAATTCGTTGCAAGCCTTCCGAAAGAGCAGGTTAAGCTCTACGAGCCTACAGACCTCTTTGCACCGCCCTCCAGCGGCAGTCACCCGGTAAAGGGGATGCTTGTAGCTCCCTGCTCGGCGGGAACACTGGGCCACATAGCAAACGGCGTTGCCGACAACCTCATCCACAGGGCCGCAGACGTAACCCTCAAAGAGGGAAGGCCCCTGGTACTGCTGTTCAGAGAAACCCCTATAAACAGGGTTCACGCCCAGAACATCCTAAAGGCAATAGAGGCGGGAGCCAAAGTTGTTCCGGCCTCTCCGGCTTTCTACCACAGGCCGAAAACGGTAGAAGAGCTCGTTGACTTCGTTGTTGAACGCGCACTCAGAGCCCTGCTGAACGAGGAGTTTGGGCTCATTGAGAACTGGGAAGCTCCTCAAGAAGGGAGAGAGTAGAAAAGGGCATTACCTCTTTTAAGCAAGAGCTTCCCGTCAGAACCATAACGAGCCTGTCAAACCCCAAAGCCACCCCTTCACAGGGAGGCAGGGGTCTCTCTTCAAGGAGCTTCAAAAGGCCGTAATCCTCGGCCCCACCCTTTTTGGAAAAGACCCGCTTATACTCGGAGTAGGTTGTCAGCTCCGTGTAGCCGTTGGCAATCTCAACCCCCTTAAGGTAAACCTCAAACCTCCGGGCAGTGCCGCCTTCAACCTTCGCAACGGCCGAGAACTCCTCGGGGTAATCGTAAAGAACAACGGGAGAGTCAAAGCCTGAGAGGGCCGGTTCTACCTTCTCTACAAGCAACCTGAAAAAGGCCTCCTCAAAACTCCCCGAGCCGAACCTCTCAGCTACAAGCTCCCGGTTTGAAAGCTCTACTCCGGCAAACTCCTTATAGGCCTCCTCTACGGTTAAGTAAACGGGCTCGGAGAAAGGAGAAGCTCCCAGGGCCTTTGCTACCTCATTTATTAAAGAGAGAGTCTCCTCCATACCGGCCCTGTAATCTGCCCCGACCCTATACCACTCAACCATGGTAAACTCAACAGAGTGCAGAGGACCGGTTTCGCCGTCTCGGTAAACCTTACACACCTGAAAAATCCGCTCCATTCCGTGCCACAGAAGCCTCTTCATGAAAAACTCGGGAGAGGTGTGAAGGTACCAGTCAAAACGCCTGCCCCGCCAGTCGGAGAAGGTTGCCCTCACGTTCTCAACGTTGTCGTCCGGATTTTTATAGGGCACCAAGTTGGGGGTCTCCACCTCTACAAAGGAGCGGGAAGAGAAAAAACGTCTAACCGCCTCTAAGGCCTTTGCCCTTTTTATTAGAATCTCTATCACAGCAACCCCTCTTAAGCGGAGTAGAGTTGAAAATAGGAATAGTATCCGACATCCACGGAAACATCCACGCCCTTAAAGCAGTTGAAGAGGCCCTCAACAGACAGGGGGTGGAAGAGGTTTGGTCCCTGGGAGACACAATAGGTTACGGGGCCTTCCCCTCCGAATGTGTCTCGTGGGTGAGGGAGAACTGCTCAAAGGCAGTGCTCGGGAACCACGAGCTTGCAGCTTTGGGATTCGTAGAGCCGGAAGAGCTCAACGATGTAGCGGCAAAAGCCGTTAGGTGGAGCAGGGAGAGGCTCTCCCGGGAAGATATAGCTTACCTGCGCTCCCTCCCTCTTCACGACACGGCCTACGGATGCCGGCTGGTCCACGACACCCCTGCAGCCCCGGGAAGCATGGAGTACATCCTCGATAAGGGAAGCGCTTACAGGGCCTTGCTCTCCTTAAAGGAAAAGGTCTGCCTCTTCGGCCACACCCACATACCGGTTGCCTACAGGCTCCTGGGCTCCGCGGTAGATAAACTCTCCCTGCCGATAGTTCTGATAAGGGGAGGGAGATACCTCATAAACCCGGGAAGCGTTGGCCAGCCCAGAGACAGAGACCCGAGGGCCTCCTTCGGAGTTTTAGACCTTGAGGAGAACGCCTTTTACCTCCATAGGATAGAATACAACGTTAAAGAGGCGGCAAGGGCAATCCTAAACGCCGGTCTGCCCGAGTTCCTTGCCGCAAGACTACTGCTGGGGGTGTAAAGTGATTAAAGGGTACATGCTCATCGGCGGGAAAAAGGTCTTTAAAAAAGAGGAGATTGTAATCGACTTTCCGTTCGACGGCTCGCCCGTAGGAACCGTTCCCAGAGGCAAAAAGGAGGACGTGGAGCTTGCCGTTGAAACAGCCCTGAAAGGGTTTGAAAAGGTTAAGTCGATGACCGCCTACGAGCGCTACCAGGCGCTCCAAAAGGCGGCAAGGATAATAGCCTCCCGGAGCAGGGAGTTTGCCGAGCTTCTCACCTTAGAGGTCGGGAAAACCATAAAGGAGTCGATGGGCGAAGTCGGGAGGGCGGTAAACACGATAACCCTCTCGGCGGAAGAGGCCAAAAGGGTCCTCGGGGAAGAGGTGCGCTTCGACGCAGCACCGGGAATAAAAGGCAAGGTAGGCTTCTTCAGAAGGGTGCCCTTGGGAGTAATAGGCTGTATAACTCCCTTCAACTTCCCACTTAACCTCACCTGCCACAAAGTTGCACCGGCGCTCGCTGCCGGCAACGCCGTTGTTATAAAGCCCTCCGAGAATACCTCTTTAACCGTTATAAAGCTTGCCGAGGTTCTCGTAGAGGCCGGATTTCCCCCCGAGGCCGTTAACGTGGTAACCGGCTACGGAGAGGAGGCCGGAGACGCCCTCGTAAGGGACGAAAGGGTGAGGATGATTACCTTCACCGGAAGCGTGGCCACCGGCAAGATAATCATGAGCCGCGGAGGGCTTAAAAAATACGCAATGGAGCTGGGCTCAAACGCCGGAGTTTACGTAGACAAAGACCAAACAGGAAGGCTAAAGGAGCTCGCAGAGCGCATAGGCAGAGGGGGCTACGCCCTTGCCGGACAGGTATGCATTTCGGTTCAAAGGGTTTTCGTTCACGAGAGCCTCTTCGAGGAGTTTACGAAGGAGCTCTGCTCCTTTTCCAAGAGCCTTAAGGTAGGAGACCCAAGGCTCGAGGAGACCGACGTAGGCCCTGTAATAGACAGAAACGCTGCAGACAGGATAATGGAGTGGATAGAAGAGGCCCGCAGTATGGGGGCCCAGGTTCTCTGCGGGGGCAGAAGGCTCTCCGAGACCCTCATTGAACCTACGGTTGTTGTGAACGTTCCCAGAGAAGCCAAGCTGTTCAGGCAGGAAGTATTCGGCCCGGTAATAGTTGTTAACCCTGTAGACTCCTTAGAGGCCGCAATAGAGGCCGTAAACGACTCCCCTTACGGCCTACAGGCCGGTATTTTCACAAACGACCTAAAGGCGGCATTCAAGTTTGCAGAAGAGGTTGAGTGCGGCGGGATAATGGTAAACGAGATTCCCACCTTCAGGGTAGACCAGATGCCCTACGGCGGCGTTAAGGAGAGCGGCATAGGCAGGGAAGGACCGAAGTTCGCCGTAGAGGAGATGACCGAGATAAAGACCATCTGCTTCGACCTCAACTGAGCCGGGTAGGGGCCCTTCGCCCCTACCTTTTAAACTTCTCTTCGAGCTTTTTCCTGACAAACTCCGTAACGAACTGCGAGACGTCTCCGCCGTAGTAGGCAATCTCCCTAACGGCGGAAGAGGAGAGGTAGGCGTAGTCGTCGGACGGCATCAGGAAGACCGTCTCTATCTCCGGGTAGAGCTTCCTGTTCAAAGAGGCCATCGTAAACTCGTGGTCCATATCAGAAACTATCCGAATCCCCCTCAAAATCGCAACTGCGCCTTCCCTCTTTGCGAACTCAACGAGCAGCGAGTTAAAGGTCTTAACCTGAACTTTCCCGTTTAGCCCCACCTCTTTAAGGCTCTCTATAAACATCTCCCTCCTCTCTTCGAGGGAGAAAAGGGGGCGCTTCCTCGGGTTCTCGGCAATTCCCACTATGAGCTCTGGGAAGAGCTTCAATCCCCTCCTAACAATATCAAGGTGGCCGAGGGTAACGGGGTCAAAGGTTCCCGGGTAGATGGCTCTCTTTATCATGGTACCTCCTGCGGGAATTCTACAAAACGCTCCATAAGGAAAACCGTTTATGCGGAGTTTTTTATATTCAGCAGACTTTATAAATATTAGATATTTAGAAAAGTTTGACTTGAGAGATAACTTTATGTATATATAAAGGAACAAACATAACTCCCTTGCCCCGGAGGTTCCGTGGAGTTCCACATAGAGCGGGCAAAAGTGCTGCCCAAGGCAAACCTACACAGCTTCATAAGCGGGCTCAAAAAGTGGGGAAAGCTCATCGCCCCCGTCAGAAAAGGGGAGAAGTTCGTATTCACCCACGTGGAAAAGCCCGAAGAGGTAGAGCTCAACTACACCAGAACAATTCTGCCCCCGAAGAAATTCCTCGTTCCCTACAGAAGAGAGCGTTTCTCCTACAGCGTTGAGGATTTAAGCTTTAAAACCAACTTCAAGGCGGAGAACCAGGTAATCTTCGGAATCCACTCCTGCGACCTCCACGGAATCTCCATACTGGACTCCATCTACCTGAAGGAGAACCCCGACCCCCGCTACCTTGAAGTAAGGAAGAGAACGGTTCTGATAGGGGTCTCCTGCGTGCCCGACGAGTTCTGTTTCTGCCTGGCCACCGCCACGGCCTTCCCGGAAGGGGCAAGCTGGGACCTCTTCCTCACAGACATAGGGGCCGACTACTTCGTCTCCATAGGAAGCCCCAAGGGGGACGAAATCGTTTACAGCCAGAGGTCTCTCTTTAGAGACATAGAGAAGGAAGACCTAAACGCCTACAAGGCAACAACCTTAAAGAAGAAAAGCCTCTTTAAGCCCGAACAACTGCCCGACCTTGAGAGAATCTCCCACGTTGTAGAGCTGGAGTACGACTCGGAAGTCTGGCAGGAAGAGGCAAAGAGGTGCCTGGGCTGCGGAACCTGCACAAACGTGTGTCCAACCTGTTTCTGCTACACGAGTGTAGACGTTCCCAACATAGCGGGAACCGAAGTTAAGCGGATAGAGTTCACAACCTCCTGCCAGTACCCCTACTACTCGCTCGTTGCCGGAGGCCACTACTTTAAGGCAACCAGGGCCGACAGGTTCAAACACCGCTACTACCACAAGCT
This sequence comes from Thermovibrio ammonificans HB-1, assembly GCF_000185805.1. Taxonomy (NCBI): domain Bacteria; kingdom Pseudomonadati; phylum Aquificota; class Aquificia; order Desulfurobacteriales; family Desulfurobacteriaceae; genus Thermovibrio; species Thermovibrio ammonificans. The sequence continues at coordinate 442,752 of NC_014926.1, read as the reverse complement.
GGTGGGATACCCCTATCAGGTTGAGATGCTCGGCTGTGTAGGCTGCGGAAGGTGTAGTGCCGAGTGCCCGGCATCAATCAGCATGGTGGAGACAATAAAGCGGCTGAGAGGGTGCAATGAAAAAGAGCTTAGAGAAGTTACTGAATAAACCCCTACCGGTAGACCCCTACCTTCCCCACAAAGTTGTAATAACCGACGTAGAGGAGCTTGCACCCGACCACAAGAAGTTTTCTTTCACCTTCTTGAACGAAGAGCTGAACGCCAAATGGCACCACCTTCCCGGCCAGTTTGTAATGCTGACGGTTCCCAAAGCGGGCGAGATTCCGATTTCCATCTGCTCCTCACCTACCAGGCGAGGCACCGTAGAGCTCACGGTGAGGAAAGTGGGAAGGAAAACAGAGGTTCTCCACAGGATGAAACCGGGAGACCTTGCGGCGATAAGAGGCCCCTACGGGAACGGCTTCCCGGTGGAGATTATGGAGGGCCACAACCTCCTGATAATAGCGGGAGGTTTGGGTATAGCCCCCTTACGCTCCCTCATCTGGTTCGCCCTCGACAGGCGTCACCGTTTCAAGGAGATATACATCCTCTACGGAACGAGAAACTACCAAATGGTCCTCTACAAAGAGGAGCTCAAAAGGCTCAGAGAGCGCAGCGACGTTAAGTGCCTGTTCGTCCTCGACAGGTGCGAAACGGCAGAGGATAGGGAGTGGGCCGACGTTGAAGGGGTTCTAACGGCCCTCATTCCTCAGGTAGAGCTCGACCCCGCAGATACCTACGTTGCAGTCTGCGGCCCGCCGGTAGCCTACCGCTTCATAGGCAAGGAGCTCTTAAAGAACGGGTATCCCGAAAGCCAGATTTTCGTTTCCCTCGAAAGGAAGATGGAGTGCGGCATAGGTAAGTGCGGCCACTGCCAGATAGGCTACAAGTTCGCCTGTGTAGACGGCCCGATATTCCCCCTGTGGGACACCAAAAACCTTCCGGAGATGATTTAGATGGTAAGGATAGGCATCGTCGGTTTAACGGGGTGCTCCGGCTGCCAGTGTGAGATTCTCAACTGTGAAGAGGCTCTGAGCAAGATACTCCAAAGGGCAGAGCTCGCCTTCTTCCCGCTGGCAAAGGACGACCACACAGTTCCCGAGCTCGACCTTGCACTGGTTGAGGGCTCCGTTTCTACAGAGCTCGACGAGGAGAAGGTAAAAGAGGTTCGGAAAAAGTCAAAAGTTGTTGTTGCAGTAGGTTCTTGTGCCTGTTACGGAGGCGTTCAAGCCCAGAGGAACGACGAGGCGAGCCTCAAGGAGATGTTGGAGACCGTTTACGGCGGGGAGAAGCTCTTCTTAAAGGTGTTTAAGCCCCGCCCCGTTTCGGAGGTTGTCCGGGTGGATTACGAGCTTCCCGGCTGCCCCTTAGACAAGAGGCAGTTCATCTATACGGTGGCTTCCCTCCTTAACGGGGTAAAGCCGTTCTTCCCGAAGATTCCGGTGTGCCACGAGTGCAAGCTCTCGGAAACCGAGTGTTTAACCCTTAAAGGGATTCCCTGCCAAGGGCCCGTTTCCTTTGCGGGCTGCGGCGCACCGTGCACGGCCTCGGGAATAGGGTGCCAAGGGTGCAGGGGGAACTGTGACTTTCCCAACTTCGACGAGATGGTGAAGCTCCTTACAGAAAGGGGCCTCAAAAGGAGCGACGCCCTGAAGTTCCTGAAGGTTTTCAGGGGCAAAACGTTCAACACAGAAAAGCTGGGGAGCTACGCAGATGGAAAGGGAGCTTAAAGTAAACCACCTGACGAGAGTAGAGGGACACGGAGCCGTTGAGCTGAAGCTGGAGGGCAGCCAGGTAAAGGAGATAAAGCTCTCCTTTACCGAAGGTCCCCGTTTCTTTGAGTTCATAACGAGAGAGCGGCTCTTCAGCGAGATACCGAAAATCGTTTCCCGCATCTGCGGCATCTGCTACGTTTCCCACAGACTTGCTGCGGCAAAGGCAATAGAGGACGCATTTAAAACGGAAGTTCCCGAAGCCGTTGAGCTTATGAGAAGACTCCTCATCGTGGGGGAGTTCTTAGAGAGCCACGCCCTACACCTCTACTTCCTGGCCCTCCCCGACTACATGGGATACGGCTCGGCCGTTGAGATGGCGAAAGACTACCCCAACGTTGTCAGAAGGGGCTTCAAGATAAAAGAGGTGGGCAACAGGATTATGAAACTGCTCGGGGGCAAAACGGTTCACGGAGAGGCAATAGTTGCCGGAGGATTCACAAGGGCCCCAGAGAAGGAGGAGCTTGAGCTGGTCATAGACTGGCTCACCGAGATTCTGCCGGAGCTTGAGGCCACCGCATTCCTGTTTGACTCCCTCGAGTACTTCGAGCTTGAAAGTCCGGTTGAGCTCGAGGTATCCCTCGAGAACCCGGTTCCAAGCGAACCTTCAGACAGGGTCGCCGTATCAAACGGCTTAAAGTTCACGAAGCAGGAGTTTGAGCACTTTATCAAGGAAGAAGTATCCCCCTACAGCACGGCAAAGCGCTCAACCGTAAACGGAAAGGCTTTCAGGATAGGACCCCTCGCGCGGGTCAACCGGGGAGAGGATTTCTACACGGAGGAGACGAAAGAGGTTCTGTCGAGGCTGAAAAACAGGTTCCCCTCCCAAAACCCCCTCCTTGCAAACCTTGCAAGGGCCGTTGAGATGGTGGAGCTCGCCCACAGGGGCGTTAAGTATGCAGAGAAGCTCATAGAGCTCCTTCCCTTTGAGCCGAAAGCCGAGTTGGAACCCGGAGAGTTCGGCGGCTACGGGGTGAAAGAGGCTCCGAGGGGAGTTCTCTACCACCACTACAGGTTTTCCCCTTCCGGCCACTGTATCGGAGCCAACATAGTGACGCCCACAGCCCAGCTTCAGGCCTGCATAGAGGAAGACCTTAAAGCCCTTGCGGAGAAGTTCTCATACCTGCCCGACTCCCAGCTTAAGAAACGGGCAGAGATGCTCATAAGGGCCTACGACCCCTGAATTGCGTGTGCAGTCCACCAGTTCGGTGGTCAGTTTGAAACGGTAAAGGTTGTGAGGGTGTGATGGTATCTACCGAGCTTGTAGAGAAGTGCAGGCTGTTTAGGGAGTTTTCAGAAGAGGAGAAGGAGCTTCTCGCCCGCCACTTCCGGGAAGTCCGCTTTAAAAAGGGTGAGCTCCTGTTCGACGAGTTTGAGCCGGCAAAGGGTTTCTTCCTCATATCGAAGGGCAAAGTGGCACTGCTCAGAAGCGACAACTTCGGCAGGTGGACAAAAGTTGCCGCCGTTTACGGTGGAGTCCCTTTGGAAGAGTGTGCCTTCTTCCTCGGAACGCCCCACTCCCTAAGGGCGGTTGCAGAGGAGGAGGTTGAGGCCCTCTACCTGAGCAGGGAAGACTACGAGGCCCTAAAGGCCGAGAACCCGAAACTTGCGGTGAAGCTCCTTGAAGTGGTTCTCAACTTCCTTGCAGACAGGCTCAAGAGCGAAGACAGGAAATTTGCACAAGTCTGCGGTTTCTTCTCAGTAAGCGGAGGGAACAGATGGAGAAGGTAGTCTACGCGCTGTTTGTCGTTCCGTGGCTCCTTGCATTAATCGTTTTCGTTTCTCCGTGGCACAGGGTAAGGCAGGCGGTAACGCTCATCTCCCTGCCGGTTCTCTCCTACCTTACCTTCCTGCTCTGGAACTCCGAGCTTCCGCTCTTCATCCACACCCCCCGCTGGCTGGAGCTGGCATTCACCCTCTACGACTACGGCCTGCTGGCCTACTTCCTCTACCAGGGGTTCAAGTTCAGGAACTTCCTGGTAACGGTTCTGGCCGTTGCTCAGCTCTTTCTGCTCAGCTGGGCACTTACCGTTATGCCCCACTCAGAAACGGCCAACCTATACGTAGACAGACTGTCGGTTGCCATTTACGCCCTTGTGGCAACTGTAGGCTCGCTTATCTGCATTTACGCCACAAAGTACATGGAGCAGGAGAACTTAGAGAGGGAGAACCGCTTTGTTGCAATCCTGCTGTGGTTCTTAGGGGTTATGAACCTGGCCGTAACGGTAAACAACCTGGAGTGGTTCTTCGCCCTCTTCGAAACAACGACTCTCGCTTCCTACATACTGATAAGGTTCAGGTGGGACAGGGTATCGGTTGAAAACGCCCTCAGGGCCCTGTGGATGAACCAGGTGGGCGGTATAGCAATCCTGCTGGGCATTCTGTTCGCCGTTAAGTACTACGGCCTCTACCACTTTACCGACTTCCTGAAATTAAACAGAGCCTCCTTGGTTATGATTCCGTTCGGATTTCTGGCAATCTCTGCACTCGTTAAAGGAGCACAGCTGCCCTTCCACCGGTGGCTGCTCGGCGCCATGGTTGCCCCAACGCCGGTGAGCGCCATTCTCCACTCGGCAACCATGGTGAAGATAGCTCCCTACCTAATCCTCAGGCTCTCTCCGGTAATTAAGGGGACGCTTCTTGCGAAGCTCCTGATAATCACAACAGGCTTCGTTTTCGTTGCGGCGGGAATGTTTGCCCTAACCCAAGACAACTTTAAACGGATTCTCGCTTACTCAACAATCTCCCTGCTGGGGCTCATGATGCTCACGGCGAGTATGGGAAGCCCCATAGCGGTTCTCGCCTCGGTTCTGCTGATACTCTTCCACGGAGCGGTAAAGGCCCTCCTCTTTATGGAGGCGGGCATTATGGAGAAACTCTTTAAAGCAAAGAGAATCGAAGACATCAGGCGCCTTGTAGAAAAGGCCCCTATTACCGTTATGTTCGTTTCCATCGGCTTCATGAGCATGACCATAGTGCCCTTCGGGATATTCGTTGCCAAGTGGCTGGCCCTTGAGGAAGCCTCTAACTTCCTCGCCCACGGAGCCTACGTCGGTTCAATAATCTTCATGGCGGTCGGCGGCGTAATACTCACCCTCCTCTACTTCAAAGTAATCGGCATAATGACGAGAAAACGGGGCGAGTTCATAAGGTTCAAGCTCGAAAAACTCCCGCCCCTATACCTCCTGACCACCGTTCCCCTCGTTCTCTTCACCTTGGTTGCTTCACTCCTAATAGCGCTCTTCAGCCAGGAGTTTGTGAACCCGATTGTTGCAAGCGTGGTCGGTAAGCCCGCAGCAATTGCAGCCCAAGGGTTAACCCTTAAAACGCCCCTTTCTGAGCTATACGGCTGGCAGATAGTCGGAGCCCTCCTTCTACTGCTCGTAGTTCCGGTAATTGCCTACTTCGTCCACTTTGAAGGGACGGACAGGGTTTACCCCTACACCTGCGGAGAGAAGGTAGAGCTCACAATCGGAACCTACAACTTCTTCTGCATCAGCAGAGTTGAACCCCTCATAGAAACGGCTGCAACCGCCCTCTTCGTGCTTACCCTGATTCTGGGAGGAGGTCTGGTATGAACCTTGCAGCGGCTCTGATAGTAACGCTCCTGGCTCCCGTTATAGGGGGATTTATCTACGGCGTAGAGAGAATCGTAAGGGCGAGAATGCAGGCGAGGGTCGGCCCTCCGCTCCTTCAGCCCTTTTACGACTTCTTCAAGCTCATGGAGAAAAGGCCCGTAATAATACACTCGTTCCACGCCTTTATGGGCGTGATGTACCTGATAGGAACGTGGTTTGCCCTGTTCGTTCTGCTCTCGGGAGGCGACCTCCTCATAGCGATATTCTTCCACCTTCTCTCACTCGCATTCCTGGTTGTAGGCGGCTTCAGCGTCCGCTCCCCCTACTCGGTTATAGGGGCAATGAGGGAGCTTCTCCACATGGTAGCCTACGAGCCCCTATACGTTTTAGCCGCAGCGGGCCTTTACCTGGTTACCGGAACCTTTAAAGTATCGGGAATACTGGCCGCCCAAACTCCTCCCGTTGTAAGCCTACCCTTGGTTTTCCTTGCGCTACTTCTATCGCTCCCGACACTTTTAAAGAAGTCTCCCTTCGACCTTGCAGAGGCCCATCAGGAGATAATCGGCGGCCCGGAGATAGAGTACTCGGGAAGGTTCTACGAGGCAATCTACACCGCAAAGTGGATTGAGTACGTTTACAGCTTCTTCTTCGTTTTCCTCTTCGGAGGCTCCAACTACCTACTGGGAGCTTTTCTGGTGGTTCTGGCCTTCTTCCTGGTTAACCTCATAGACAACGTAACGGCAAGGGTCAACTTCCGCCAAATGGTGGGCTTCCACTGGTACGTTCTCATCCCGGTTGTAATCGTCAACCTACTTCTACTTGCGCTATGGAGGAGCTAAATGGGACTGGAAACCTTTAGGAAGAAGTCACCTTGGCTGCTCCACTACAACACAGGCAGCTGCAACGGGTGCGACATAGAGATACTGGCGTGCCTGGCCCCCAAATACGACCTTGAGAGGTTCGGGATTTTAAACAGGGGGAACCCGAAACAGTCAGACGTTCTGATAGTGACGGGGCCGGTGACAAAAAGGGCAAAGGAGAGGTTACTCAGGCTTTACTACGAGATGCCCGAGCCGAAAGTTGTTGTTGCAGTTGGGGCCTGTGCGTGCACCGGAGGCGTGTTCCGCCACATGTACAACGTAGAGAACGGCGTAGACTCCGTAATACCGGTAGACGTTTACGTTCCCGGGTGTGCCGCAAGGCCGGAATCGATAATAGACGGCGTAATAAAGGCCCTTGAAATCCTTGAACGGAAGAAGAAGAGCTTCGAGAAAGGAAAACTCTGCAAACCGATAGAGGCAAAAGAGCCCGTTAACAGGAAGAAATTCCTCGAAAAATGCCTGGAGGCGCTCCATGCAGGTAGAAGAGATTAAAGTTCCCCTCAGAGAAGTGAGAAGGGCGATAAAGGAGTTCTACGACCCGAAAAAGTGGCACTTCATAACGGTAAACGGCACCGACCTGGGCGGAAAAGTTGAACTAAAGTGGTTCTTCATGCCCTACGGCTCAAAAGAGACCTTTAAAGTTGTAACGGCAGAGGCCGGCTACGAAGACGAGGTTCCCACGATTACCTACCTTGTACCCTCTGCCTGGATTGCAGAGTGGGAGCTTGCAGACCTTTTAGGGCTGAAGGTGGAGGGTGCCAAAACCGGACTCTTCCTCGACCCCGACAGCCCCAAAGCCCCCCTTAGGAGAGGTTAAGATGGGAAAAAGGATTACCGTTCCCTTCGGTAGCCAACACGTTGCCCTACCGGAACCGGTAAGGTTCGTTTTCCAGACCGAGAACGAAAAGATTGTAGACGTAGATGTAGATGTAGGCTACGTTCACAGGGGCATTGAAAAGGCCTGCATGACAAAGTTTAAGTACCTGCAGGTGGGTTACGTTGTAGCAAGGGTGTGCGGCCTGTGTGCAATAAGCCACACTCTCGGCTACGTTACAGCAGTTGAGCGGTTAATGAAAGTTGAAGTTCCCAAGAAGGCCCTTTACCTCAGGCTCATAGTAAGCGAGCTGGACAGAATCCACTCCCACCTGCTCGCCATGGGCCACACTGCAGAGGTTGCCGGCTACGAGAACCTCTTCATGCAGACGTTCCGCTACAGAGAGCTTGTTATGGAAATCCTGGAGCTACTAACCGGCAACAGGGTTCAGTTCGACTTTGCAGCTCCCGGAGGGGTAAACAGAGACCTCACAAGGGAAGTTGAAATTGAGATAAGGCGGAAGCTCAAAGAGCTGAAAGAGCACTGCCTGTGGCTCAAAGACGTTTACGAAAACGACTTCTCCCTTTCCCTCAGGTGGAAGGGGATAGGGGTTGTAACTCCGGAGATGGCCACAGAGATGAACGTAGTGGGCCCACCGGCAAGGGCGGCAGGGCTGGCAACGGACGCACGGGCGGAGTTTAACTACCTCCCCTTTGAAGAGGTAGGATTTAAACTGATAACCCTTGAAGGGGGCTCAATCTACGAGAGGAACCTCCTCAGGGCCTTAGAAGTTCTAAATTCAATAGAAATGGTAGAAAACGCGTTAGAGGGCCTGCCCGAGGGCGAGATAAAAGTGCCCGTTAAGGGCGTGCCCGAGGGCGAATACTTCGTTAGGGTGGAAGCTCCCAGGGGAGAGCTCTTCTACTACATAAAGGCTTCAAAGAAGATGGTTCTCGATAGACTTAGAATTAGAGTGCCCACTTTTGCAAACATACCCGTTATGAAAGAGCTGTTCATAGGAATGGACTATGCAGACGTTCCGGCAACCGTTATCAGCTTTGACCCGTGCCTTTCGTGTACTGCAAGGTAGAGCCCTGTCAGGAGCTTTTGTGTTGGCTTTGGTTTTAGAAGCTCCCGCTCTTGCGTGCGGAAGCAACTGCTACATGTGCCACTTTAACATACCCAAAGACAAGGCCCACGCTCCCATAAAGGAGTGTGAAAAGTGCCACAAGAGCCACTCCGACAAGTACCTGTCGAGCTGCGGAGAGGACTGTTTTGAGTGCCACAACTACCAAAAAGTCATGGGAACTTCTAAGGCCCACAGGGTAATAAAGAAGTGCGTAAAGTGCCACGAGCGAATCAAAGCCGGAGCACTGCCGAATTACTACAACCAGCTACTCGGAGGTGGAAATTGAGGAAAATGGTAGTTCAGACCATAAAGAACCTCTTCAGTAAACCCGTTACGGTTAAATACCCCCAGGAGCTCTCGCCGCCACCTCCCAACTACAGGGGGGTGATTGTATACAAGGAGGAACTGTGTATATTCTGCACAAAGTGCGAGCTTGTTTGCCCGCCGGGAGCAATCCGCTTTACTTACAGCGAAGACGGAAGTAAAAAGTTCCACTACAACCCCTACCTGTGCATCTACTGCGGCGAGTGCGTAAGGGCCTGCCCGAAAGAGGGGTGTCTTACTCAAGTAGAGGAGACGGCACCTCCAGCAACAGAGTCTACAATCCCCGACTGGAACGGCGTAGAAAGAGAGGCCGTAGAGTCTAAAAAGGCCTGGCTTGCAGCCAGACAGAAGAGGGCCAAGAAGAGTTAGTGAAGCTCAACAACCGCAGCGGGCCGGCTTTAACTCGGCCTAAATAGAGGTCCGCTGCCCCCAACCCCTCTCACCGGCTTGCTACACCGGAGTTGAAGTAGCCCCTGAGAAACCATGCCTAGCTTCTACCTATCCTCTCCCCCTTTTTCGAGCGGCTCCGCAGGGTTAAGCAGAACACTTTCGGGACTATAGATACTCCGTTCCCATTTGCTCCCAGCGTTTACCCAGAGTAACCGGAAGGTAAAGGCAGGAATGAAAAGTATGCGGAAGTTCTCACAAGTCCTATTGGGTGGAATTTTAACCGTTTACCTAAAGGCAGATACCCTTCCGGTTTACTCGAACCAAGGAGTTTTAGCCCTTCTCTTCTATTGTTACTTTACCTATTCTACGGCCGTTGAGGCTGTTTACTGTGATTGTGTGGAGGGGAAGCTCCACCTTCTCGCCGGGCTGCGGGAAGCGACCGAGCTTCGAGAGAATCAGACCCGCAACGGTTGTATAGTCGGGGCTTTTGGGCAGTTTATGCCTTAAAAGTTTGTTTATCTCCTCCACTTCCACAAGGGCGTCTGCAGTTACGGTGTTTCCGGTTTTCGTAATATGCAACGTTGTTTTGTCAAATTCATCCTCTATTCTGCCGACAATCTCTTCAAGTATGTCTTCAACTGTAACTATTCCCAAAGTGGAGCCGAACTCATCAACAACAATACCGAGCTGCTCCTTAGACTTTCTAAACTCCCTGAGGGCGTCGAATATGCTCATATACTCGGGGAGAACAAGGACGGGACGCATAATCTCCTTTACCTTCATTGAGTCGTCGGTAACGGAGATAAGGTCCGATATGAGAAGGTAACCTACGATGTTGTCAAAGCGCTCCCTGTAAACGGGTAGCTTGGAAAAGCCGCTCTTTTCAAAAAGCTCAAGAGCCTCCCCCACAGCCGCATTGTCGCTAACGGCAATAACCGAAGAGAGGGGCGTGTAAATATCCCCAACCGACTTTTCTCTAAGGTTCAGTATATTCCCCAAGATTCGCCTCTCGGTCTTTTCAACCAGAAGGCGAGAGGAGCTCTCTACGAGCATTTTCAGCTCCTCTTTTGTAACAAAGGGGCTCTTTTCGGTTTCGGCCCCCAGAAGTTTTGAAAGGAGCCTCGCAAGCCCCATAACGAACAGGGAGACCGGCTTAAAGAGGGTGTAGAAAAAGTAAAGGGGGTAAGCCACCTTAAAGGCAATAACGTGGGAGTACTTCTGGAAGAGGCTTTTGGGTATAAGCTCGCCAAAAGTAAGGGTAACGGGCGTAAAGCAGAGAACGGTGACAAGCTCTGGATAGCTCCCTATAAGGGGCAAGTGTGAAGCAACCGCATCGAGCAGGTAGGTGGTAAACAGGGTAGAGCCGGTTACGGTTGAAAGGTTTGTACCTATAAGGGTAGTGGTCAAAAGCTTCTCCGGCTCTTTTAAAAGGCTTGCAAGGAGTTTGGCCGCTTTATCCCCTTTCTGAAGGCGCTTTTCAAGCTCTACTTTGGGCAGCGATATAACGGCAATCTCGCTACCGGAGAAAAACCCTTCAAAGAGAACACACAGAAGTATCACAAAGAGCGGCCACAGCTCCATTACTCAACCCTCTCGGCAACTACGCTCTTGACTCTATTGCCCTCCATCTCTTCAACGGTGAAGCGGTAACCCTGGTAAACTGCAGAGTCCCCGGGCTTGGGAATCTTCCCCAAAAGGGCCATCATAAGACCCGAAACCGTGTCCACTTCCTCGAGGATTTCGTCCTCCCGGAGCTTCAGAAGCTCCGCAAGCTCCTCCACCGGAAGGTCGCCTTTCAGACGGAACTTATCGTCCTCGAGGCGCTTTACCTCCTCTTCCCGCTGTTTCTTCCTCTCTTCGGGAAGCTCACCTACAACTTCCCTGAGAATGTCGTCCAAGGTTACAAGGCCGGCGGTGTTACCGTACTCGTCAACAACTATCGCCATGTGGCGCTTAGTCCGCTGCATCTGTTCAAGGAGCTTATCCAGGGTTAAGAACTCGGGGACGAAAAAGGGAGGGTCTGCAAACTCGGCTATGGGCTTATCTAAATCCTCCTTAGAGAGCTTCAGGGGCAAAATCCTCCTGGTGTAGAGAATCCCTGTTATCTGGTCTAAGAAGTCTTTAAAAATCGGAATCCGGGAGTAGCGGGTATCCTTCAAAAGCATAAGGGCTTCTCTAACAGGAAGGTCCTCCTTCAAGGCAAATATCTTGTGCTTTGGAACCATAACCTCCTTAACGAGCATCTCCCCGAGCTCCAAGGCCCTGCCTATCAGCTCCTTCTCCTCCCGCCTTATGGTGCCCTCCTTGGCTCCTTCCGAAACGAGAATGAGAAACTCCTCGTCTGTCATGGCTTTGGGTTTGTTAAAGAGCTCCACTCCGAAAGGTTTGAGGAGTAGGGAGGCAAATCCAACAAGGGCAAGGCGCACGGGCAGTATCAGGTAACTCACGAGCTTTATAAAGGGAAAAATGAAAAAGGCGTAACGCTCGCTGAACTTAATCGCCAAGGTTTTGGGAGTTACCTCGCCGAAGATTAAAAGGGTGAGAACCGTGACCGGAACGGCCAGGGCAGGCCCCTTTTCCTCCCCCAAGAGCTTCACAAACAGAACGGCCGAAGTGGCAGCTATGGCAACGTTAACCAGCTCGTTCCCGATGAGAATCGTAGCTATCAGGTCTGCAGGGTTCTGAAGGAACTTTAAAATCTCTTGGGCCCGTTTGTTGCCCTCCTTGGCAAGCCTCTCAAGCCTTAAAGTGTTAAGGGAGAAGAAGGCCGTTTCCGAGGCAGAAAAGAGGCCCGAAAGCAGAATGAGAAGGGGGAGCACGAAAAGGTAAACAGTCAGACTGCCCCCTTCCACGGCCTCTACCCTTTCTTCTCGAGTATCTTAAGGATTATGAAGTTCTGAATGGCCGTTATCACGTTGTTTGTGAACCAGTAGAGAACCAGACCCGCAGGGAAGGTGGCAAACATAACGGTAAAGATAACGGCCATAAGGATAAATATCTTCTGCTGCTGCTTGTTGGTAGTGGGAGTGAGGAGCTGCTGAACAATCATAGAGAGGCCCATGAGAACCGGAAGGATGTAGGTGTGGTCGGGCTGGGAGAGGTCGGGTATCCAGAGGAAGGAGGCCCCTTTCAGCTCAACGGCGTTGAGGAATATCTCGTAGAGGGCGAAGAAGATGGGAATCTGCAGGAGCATCGGCAGGCAGCCGCTTGCCGGGTTGACCCCCATCTCCTGGTAGAGCTTCATCGTCTCTTCTTGAAGCTTCTGGGGGTCGTTTCCGTAGCGTTTTTTCAGCTCCTCAAGCTTGGGGGCAAGCTCCTGCATCTTCTTCATCGAAACGTAGCTCTTGTGGGCAAGGGGGTGGAGGAGAATCTTGATGATGAGAACGAAGAGGATTATGTCCAGCCCCCAGTTGGGAACGAACTTGTGGAGGAAAAGGAAGAACTTTAAAAGCGGCTTTGCGAGGAAGCCGAAAATCCCGAAGTCTATCGCCGAGTCCATCCCCAAGGGTTCCAGCTGGTGAAGCTCCTTGGGACCGCCGTAGAAGATTCCGCTGCCTACGAAGTTCCTTACGAGGGTATCCTTGGGCCCTACCTTCTCAACGGTTGCGGTAAAGTCGGTATCCTTAACGGCCATGAGGAAGTACTTATCCTCCTCGCCGGCCCAAAGAACGTTGTTAAAGCTCATAAAGCCCTTTATCTCTTCGGGCTTCAGCCTGATTACCTTCTCCTGCGTCTCTATAACCGGACCTATGTGGCCCATTCTGGAGGTGTGGGCCTCGTTCACCTTAATGTCGGGCCCCACTATCGTCTGAAGGCGAGCCCCCTTCAGCTGAGCCTTAAAGTCTATCCGGTAGGAGTTTGGGTAGAAGGTGAAAACCTTCTTAAACACCCTGCCGTCGGGGAGCTTACCGGTAAAGGTGAGCTTTGCAGGAGCCTTTGTTACCTTTAGCTCCTTGGCACTGGGAGTGGTGTTAAGGTCTACCAGAACCTTAGAGAGCTCGGGATTTGCCGCAACCGTGGTAAGGGGGTAAACGCCAAGCTCCTTGGAAATAGGCGAAACAAGCTGAGCGTTGTACTTTTTAACCGTTAGTTTTACGAGCTTTCCGTTAACGGTAGAGAACTGGGCTGTGTAAAGGGGCGTTTCTACCGTAACGAGCTCCCCGAGCCTTTTGGAGGAGGGAACATCCTGCAGGGAGTAGGTTTTGGCGGAGGTGGGTTTTTGAAGCTCCTTCTTCTCCTCTCCGCGGTGGAAGAAGAACTGAAAACCGATTACTATCAGCAGAGCCAGTATCAACGACTGGATTAGGGTTCCGAACTTTCCTTCCTCCATATTCCCTCTCCTAAGGGTAGTCTACGCCGCCACGAGAGAAGGGGTTACACCTCAACACCCGCCAAACCGCCTTTACCCCTCCCTTCAGAAGGCCGTATTTCTCAACGGCCATTATGGCGTAACTGGAACAGGTGGGGTAGTACCGGCAGGTGCCGGGAGTGAGCGGCGATATGTAGCGCTGGTAGAACTTTATCAGAGCTATAACCAACTTTTTCAAGTCTGCTCCTTAAAGATACCCGCCTTTTTGGCAAGCCTCAGGAAGTCCGCTTCAACGTCCTGAAACCTCTTTCCGACTATACCCTTCCTCGCTATAAAAACGATGTCGAAGGGCCCGAGGCGGTGCTTATTCAGCCTGAACACTTCCCTCATGAGCCGTTTGGCCCTGTTCCTCTCAACGGCCTTACGGGAAACCTTCTTAGAGGCTATAAACCCCGCCCGAGGCCTGCCAACGTCGTTTTCCAGAAAATAAAAAGCCACGGTAGAACCGCCGAGGCTCTTCCCGTGGGCAAAAACTCTCTCAAAGTCACGCCTCTTCCTCAGGCGCTCTTCCTTGGTGAAGGTGAACCTTACCTTCTCTTCCACTCGTCGCTCACGGTAAGCTTCCAGCGCCCCTTCTTCCTGCGCCTTCTGAGGATTTCGCGACCGCTCTTTGTCTTCATCCTGGCCCTGAAACCGTGAACCCTTTTACCGTGAAGCCTGCTGGGCTGGTAGGTTCTCTTAGTGGACAATTTTCACCTCCACCCTGGTTGGGAATTTGATACTGGGAATTATAGGCAAAGGGCGTTGGTTGTCAAAATCGGCTAAAGAGTTCGGAAACCGCACTAAAGTCGAAACTCTCCTTGTAGCGGTTAAGGGCAGAGAGGAGCTCCTCCCTTGTAAGCCCGAGCTTTTCAAGGAGTTTTTCCCTTCTGAGCAGGTGGTAACCGGCAACCTGGAGCAGGTTCCGCGGGCGCTTTTTAAAGCGGGCACTCTCAAAGTCTATAACCCTAAAGCGGCTGCCGTCGAAGAGCAGGTGTTTTTCCCCCTTTAGCTCGGAGTGCTCTACACCGGCCCTATCAAGGAGGTGGGCGGCCTCAAGGGCCCGGGTAACTACCAAAGCAGCAGGGTAAAGCTCAAGGGCCCTCTCAAAGGGAAGGCCCTCTATCCACTCCTCAACCAAGAAGCCGTCTCCGAGCAGGTAGGGCTTAGGAGCAGGGTTTTCCGGGCCGAGGGCCCTTTCAAGGTGCTCTAAAACGGAAAACTCCCGCTCAAGGAGGGAGTCTTTGCCGGCGTCGCTCCTTTTAACCTTAACAGCAACCGGCTTACCCTTCAGGCTCCCCTTAAACACCACGCCGCGGTAGCCTTTGGCAACAAAGGAAAGCCCTTTTACGCCGGCAGACTCTATCCTTTCAAGGAGCTTCCTGCCCTCTCCTTCGTCTCCTCGGGGGTAGTCAAGTAACCGTAGCAGTTGTGAACTCGGGGACATTGTGCTTCTCCCAAAGGCACCTCTTTACAAGCGCCTGTTCCGTTAGGGCCAGAACTTTGTCGCTCCAGCGGGTTCTAAAGGGCTCCAGCTTCTTGCGGGCAAACTCCCTACACTCCTTTGCGTAGGGTGAGCGGGCGGCAAGCAGCTTGAAAAAGTGCTTCTCGAGGCTGTAGAGCTCCTTTTCAACCTCTAACAGGTCGTCGTCGGCGGCAAGCTCAAGGATGCGCTCTGCAATCGAGAAGTCGGAAACCCCGAGCTCGCCGAGAATCTCCCTGACCCGCAGGGCAAGGCGCTCAAGGGCACTCGAGGGCCCAACCGGAGAGGGGACAAAACTGACGTTTCTCTCCGAAAGGAAACGCCTTAAGACGAAGTCGCCTATGTCCCGGAGGGTGAAGCTCTCGGGAAGCTCATCCTTCAAACGGAGCAGGTAGTAGGGAGGAAGGTTGTAGCGGAACCACTGCCTTATAACCTCCATATCGTAGGGGCCCCCGAGCCGAAAGCCCTCAAAGTGGTCCTCGAGGAACTGGCTTATCTCCCTGTAGTAGTTCAGGAGAGCCTCTCTCTCATCCATTCAGTAAACTCCAGGTAAAAAGTTCTCACCTCCTCCCTGAGGTCGGCTATTCTATCACCGTAGGTAACGAGCTCCCCGAAGAGCCTCTTCTCGGTTTCGGCCTGTCTCAGCCGTCGGTAGAGCTCAACAAGCCGCTCAAAGCGGGGCTCCTGCTCGGCCAAAGTTCTAAGGGCTTTTAGGGTATTCCTCAACCACTTACCGCTGTAAAGCTGGTAGGTGTAGGAGATAAAGTCAAGGTCAACGGTGCCGCCCCTGCCGTACTTTAAGGGCTCCTTCCTGCCGAGCTCCCTTTCGAGCCGTTCCCTCATCTGAACTATGCCCTCTAAGGTCTCAAGATTCAAGGGCTCGGAGAATATAAACTCCCTTACCGCCTCCTCAACTTCCGAAGAGATGCTCCCTGCAAAGGGGCGGAACCTGGTAAAGGCGAGCCGCTCCCACAGGCGGGCGTTTTCCTTTAGGTACTTTCTGAAGTAGTTCAAGGTGAAAACGAGCTCCCCTTTCTCGCCGAAAGGCCTGAGCCTTGTATCAACTTCGTAGCCCAGCCCCTCGAGCCTCTTTATGAGCTCAACGGCAGAGCGAGCTCCCTCCTCGCCCGGAGGGGCAGACGAGACAAAGAGGAGGTCGAGGTCTGAGCCTACGGTCATCTCCCGGCTGCCGTGCTTGCCCAGAGACGACACCGTAAAGGGGGGCGAAACCTCCCGGTAAATTCTACTAAGGGCGAAGTCGCAAACGGTTGTAAACTCTTCGAAGAACTCCTCTACCTTGGTTCTTGCAAGCCTGTAACGCAGCAGGGCAACAACCTCAAACAGGTTCTTAACGAGCTGAAGGTTACCGAGAAGGCCGTAGTACCTCTCTATAACTTCGGAAGTTACCGGCTCCTCTATGAGCTCCGGACGGAAGATAAAGTCGACAAGCTCGGGTGTTGCCCTGAAGCGGGAGATAAAAAAGTCCTTGGTGGAGAGGAGAAAGAGGAGAAGCCTTAAAGCGTTCACCTGGTTCAGAATCGAGAAGAAGAATAGCTTCCCCTCCTCCCTATCGAAGAGGGCCACCAGGTTCTTCATGGCGTTTTTGGAGCTCGGAGCTTCAAGCAGAAGCTCTAAGAAGCGTTCCCCCATAACGTCGAGCCTGTTAAGCTCTTCCGGAGAGAGCTTCTTACTCGAAAGCAGCACCTCTATGAACCGCTTTACCTCGGCGGGCTCGGCAAACCCCATACGCCTTAAGTCCTCTTCCGTAATCGTAGAGAGGGGTCTGTTCTCCCCGGTGGGGAAGAAGCGGTTGAAGTAGCCGTTTACCCTCTCCATAACCTCCCTAAGGGCCGCCAGAAAGGCCTCCCTGCTGTCAAAGCCCATCTTCAGGGCGAGCTCAGCGGCCTCCTCACTTTCAGGGTGAAAGGTCTGAGTCTGCCTGAAGTGGGTAACCTGAAGCATATGCTCGGCCCTCCTCAAGAAGAGGTAGGCCTGCCTGAGGTCGGTGTAGGAGCGCCTGTCGAGGAATCCCCACTTAAAGAGCCTCTTTAAAGCTACAAGGGTATTGCGGGAGCGAATCTGGGGGAACTTCCCGCCGTAGATGAGCTGGAAGGCCTGAACTATAAACTCAACCTCCCGGATTCCCCCCTTACCCAGCTTAAGGTCTATTTTGGCGCCTTTTTTTTGAACCTTGGCCTTTATGAGCTCCTTGAGCCTCAAAACCTCCTCTATGAGCGTAAGGTCAACGTACTTCCTGAAAACGAAAGCCCTCGTAAGCTTCAGAAACTCAACGCCGAGTCCATCGCAGTCGCCGGCAAAGGGCTGAGCCTTAAGCAGGGCAAAGCGCTCCCAGGGCCTTGCAACGGCAGTGTAATACTGCTCAAGGGCCTGAAGGTCGTTTACAAGGGGACCCATAGTTCCGTTGGGCCTGAGCCTTGTGTCAACAACGCAGCAGATGCCCTCGGGGGTGTTGGCACTTAAAAGCTCAACAACCTCTTTAGCAAGGAGGGTAAAGTAGTCGTGGTTCTGGAGCTTCCCGTAAGAGCCTCCGGCCGTTTCGCCGTAGCGGCTGCCGTAAACGAATATGAGGTCGAGGTCGGAAGAGTAGTTGAGCTCAAAGCCTGCCGCCTTCCCCATACCGACAACAAGGAAGGTACTGGAGGGCTTACCGTAACGCCTCTCGAACTCCCGGGAGGCAAACTCAAGGGCGGCGGCAGTAACACCTTTGTGGATAAGGGTTACATCCCTAACCAGCTCCGAGAAGGGAGCAAGCCCCAGTATATCCCTCAGTAAAACCCTACACATGTGAAAGTGCTTAAAAACCCTCAGCCCCTTCATGAAAGAGGAGCGTTCCCCCTCAACAGGGGGCCTGAAGTCGGCCGGAGATAGAGTTTTCCCGTAAACCCTTTCAAGCTCGGGAAGGAGCTCAGGGTGGCGAACGAGGAACTCTCCGAGGAACTGAGAGTAGGAAAAGAGCCTTACAACGTGGCTTCCGAACTCCCCCCTCATAGGCTCGGGAAGGGCATTCACCTTCCTGTAGAGCTTCTCCAGCAGGATAAGGGCCCTGCGGGGATTGGGCAGCTTCTCCCGCTCTACAAACTCAACAAGGGGGTGCCACTCCTGCGGCAGAGAACTCTTAAGCTTTTCGACCAGAAGTTTCACGCTCCCTCCCTGACTTTTCGCTTAAAGGCTCCCGGTATGCCCATCTCCTCCCGGTACTTGGCAACCGTTCGCCTTGCAACCTTTATACCCTGCTCTGCAAGGAGCCGGGCGATTTTACTGTCGCTTAACGGTTTCCTCTTATCTTCAGACTCTATTATCCGCCTGATGGCCTCCTTTACAGAGTCCACGCTGGTTCCGGAAACCCCTTTTGGGAAAAAGAGCTTAAAAGGGAAAACTCCAAAAGGGGTCTCCACGAACTTATCCTTAACGGCCCTGCTGACTGTAGACTCGTGGATTCTGACGGCGGCGGCAACCTCGGAGTAGCTTAAAGGCCTCAAACTCTTACCGTCTTCGAGGAAACGGCGCTGACGGTTAAAAACGCACCTGGCAATCTCTGCAAGGGTCTTTCGCCTCTGCTCAAGGGCCTTCTTAAGGTAGAGCGCTCGCTGGTACTTCTCCCGAACGAACTTTTTAACCTCCTGCTCGTCTGCAAGCCGCAGGTAGGCGGGGTTTATTCGGAAGGAGGAGAGCCTCACCTCCGGAACCCAGACCTTAACAGAGCCCTCCTCTAACCACACCTTAACGTCGGGCTCTACTTTAACGGCGGCGTCGAGCTCCGCCCCCGGAGAGGGGTCAACCCTCTTAAGGAGCTCTTTGAACTCTTTAAGCTCACTCCTTTTCAGGCCGCTCTTCTTTAGGAAGAGCTCCTCCTGGGGAAGGAGCTCAAGGTAATCAACAGCCTTCAGGAACTTACCGGAGGCTCCCAGCTCTTCGAGCTGAGCCTTCACCGCCTCTTTAAGGTCTCTGGAGCCGCAGCCTGCGGGAGTAAAACGGGTGATTAGGCGCCTCACCCGCTCAACGAGCTCCTCCGAAACGCCGAACTTCTCCGCAACAGCAGAGGCGGGCTCTGTAAAGTAGCCCCCGGAGTCAAGGTTTTCGATTATGTAGAGGGCCACCGGAAGCTCTCCGTCGGAGAACTCCAGGCGGGCCTGCTCCTTCAGAATCTCCTGAAGGGAGGTTTTGGCAGGGAGCGGAAGCTCCTCTCTCTCTTCGGGAACAAAGAGGTTTCCTCCCTCTATTACAAACGAGAAGTCGTCCGGTTGGGTATCCTCCTCAGGAGAAGGGGAACTTTCCGGCTCTTCCAGCTCTATGAGAGGGTTGGACTCAAGCTCTTGGCGGAGAAGCTCTTCAAGCTGAAGAATCGGAAGCTGAAGAACCTCAAGGCCGAGAACCTGAGCCGTAGAGAGTCGAAGCTGCTGAGAGAGCTTCAGGTCGAACCCAAGACGCTGCTCCATAGTCCCCCGAATGCTGATACAATTCAACCACTATGAAGAGAATATATGCAGCGGCGGTAGGGTTAACACTAACGCTGTTTCTCTTTGCCTGCGGAGTGGTTCAAACGTCGCCGTTCGGGGAGCGCTCGCTCATACTCATCCCCACCTCACAAGAGGTGGCCATCGGCAGGGCCGCGGCCCTCCAGATTGAGCGGCGCTCAAAGATGTGTAAAGACCCGGTAATAAACGGCTACGTAAACTGGGTGGGCCAGAGGATAGCCGCAGTATGCGGCAGACACGACATAGAGTTCCACTACAAAGTAATCGAAAGCCCGGAGCTCAACGCCTTCTCCCTGCCTGGAGGGTGGGTATACATCTACACCGGGCTACTGAAACACCTGAAGGACGAAGCAGACCTTGCCTTCGTTTTAGGCCACGAAACGGGCCACATAGTGGGAAGACACGCAATAAGGAGGCTCCAGCTCATCTACGGGATAAACCTGCTGCTGAGCCTCACCCTGGGAGGCAAGAACCTCAGCCCCATAGAGGAAGAGGTTTTGAAGGTCCTCTACCAGATAGTTATCGCCGGCTACTCCCGAAAGGAGGAGTTTGAAGCCGACGCAATGGGGGCCTACTTTACCGGAAAGGCCGGCTGGAACCCGGTAGCCTCGGTGGAGACCATTCAGATACTCGACTCCTTAATGAAGTTCAAACCGTCGGGGGTGACGGAGCTCTTCATGGACCACCCCACGAACAAAAAGAGGATAGCCAACTTGGAAAGGTGGATAAGGACGTTCCCCAAGTCGTGGTTGAGGCAGCCCTTCAACGCCGAACGCTACAGGGAGAAGGTGTTAAGGAGGTTAAATGGAAAAGGAGGAGATATTAAAAGAAGGCAAGCGAGTACTGAGGGAGGAGGCAGAAACCCTCGGTCGGCTGGCAGAGCGGCTTAACGGCGAGTTCGTTAAGGCCGTTGAGCTCCTTGCCTCAACCAGGGGGAGGGTGGTCCTTACGGGAGTTGGGAAGTCGGGTCTGGTGTGTAAGAAGATAGCGGCAACGCTTGCAAGTACTGGAACTCCCGCCTTCTTCCTCCACCCGACAGACGCCGCCCACGGCGACCTGGGGATGCTAAAGGGAGAAGACACGGTAATAGCCGTTTCAAACAGCGGGGAAACTGCCGAGCTCCTCTCCATCATCCCGCTTATAAAGAGCTTCGGCATACCTGTAATAGCGATAACAAGCAACCCCGAGTCTACGCTGGCCAAGGTGGCAGACGTTACCATAAACCTCGGGGTAGAGAAGGAGGCGTGCCCCCTGAACCTTGCCCCCACCTCCTCAACAACCGCAACCCTTGCCCTGGGCGACGCCCTTGCGGCCGCCCTGGTAAAGGTTAAAGGCTTTACAAGCGAAGACTTTGCAAGGCTCCACCCGGGCGGTAAGCTGGGCGTAAGGCTGGCCCGGGTAAAAGAGCTCATGCACAAGGGAGGCGAGGTGCCCCAAGTTCCCCCCGAGGCAACCCTCAAAGAGGCGATAATAGAGATGTCGGCCAAGAAGCTCGGGGCAACGCTGGTTAAAGACGGTGAGAGGCTGCTCGGAATATTCACAGACGGCGACCTGCGCCGCGCCCTCGAAAGGGGAGCAGACCTCAACACTCCAATAAAGGAGATAATGACCGAAAACCCGAAAACAATAAGGGAAGACGCCTTCGGTGAGGAGGCCTTAAGGCTGATGGAGCTTCACAAGATAACGGTCCTGCCGGTTGTAGACGGCGAGGGCAGGGTAACGGGCATAGTCCACCTCCACGACATTCTCGGGAGGAGAATCCTCAAAACTTGAATAAAAGCCACTAAGAATTCAAAATTTTTGGTAAAATCCAAAACAAGACTATTATTTATCGGAGGATAAAGATGGCCAGGGGAAGGAAAGCGGGAAAAAGAGCGAACAAAACGGTAAAACTCTCCATTCCAAAAAGGCTCTACTACATCCTTTACGGGGTTGCAGGCAACAACGAACAGAAACTTAACAAGCTTATTAGGACCATAATCGAGGAGAAACTCGCCACCTCTTCGGTAGCAGAGCTTACAGAGCTTATAGAGTCCGGCAAGAAGGAGAAGGAAGAGAAGGCAGAAGCCGAAGAGTAACTACAGCTCAACCCCCAAAGACTCCAGAAGGGCCCTCCCCTTGTGGAGGGTTTCCCTATACTCCCTCTCCGGCCGAGAGTCTGCAACAATCCCCGCACCCACCTGAAGGTAAGCCCTGTTCCCCTTCAGAATCAGGGTTCTTATCACTATGTTGAAATCGGCCTCACCGTTGAACCCCAAGTAGCCCACAGAGCCGGTGTAGAGGTTCCGCCAGGTGGGCTCAAGCTGGGCTATTATCTCCATCGTTCTAATCTTGGGAGCCCCCGTTATGGTTCCTCCGGGGAAAAGAGCAACAAGGGCCTCAATCGGCGAAACGTCCTCCCTCAGGATTCCGCGAACGTTTGATACTATGTGGGTCACGTGGGAGTAGCGCTCGGGAACCATAAGCTCATCTACCTCAACGGTTCCGTAACGGCAGACCCTCCCGAGGTCGTTACGCTCAAGGTCTACAAGCATAACGTGTTCGGCCCGCTCCTTTTCCGAGAGAAACAGCTCCCGCTCAAGGGCCCTGTCCTCCTCTTCCGTTCTGCCCCGCCGCCTGGTGCCGGCTATTGGCCTGGTTTGGGCGAGGCGCCCCTCCAGCTTAAGGAGGCGCTCGGGGGAGCAGGAGACGGCAGTAAACCCGCCGAGCTCAAAGTAGAAGGCAAAGGGAGAGGGGTTTATGCTCCTTAAACGGCTGTAAAGGGCCACGGGGTCGCCTTCAAAGAGGAGGTCTATCCGCTGAGAGAAGTTCACCTGGAAGGTGTCTCCTGCGGCTATAAACTCCTTTATGCGGTTCACCGCCCAGTAGAAGTACTCCCTGTCCATGTTAAAGCCCAAAAGGCGCGACGAGTAACTGCCGCAGTAGTCGGGGAGCTCTTTCAGCTCCGGCAGAGGCCCTTCAAGGGAAACGCCGTAGAGTTTCCTCTTAACGTTGTCGAAGATGAGGAGCTGCTTGGGGAGTATGAAGTGGAGCTCGGGCATGCCGATGTCGTTAACGAAGGGGGTGGGAAGCTCCTCTATGAAGCGGTTTGCGTCGTAGGTTACGTAACCGAAAAGCCCGAAAGGTAAGTCACCTGCGGAGTAACGCTCCTTCAGGGCGAAAAAGAGGCGGTTGAGCTTCTCAAAGGCGGCAGGGTCACCGGCAAGGCGCAGCTCCTCCTCACACTCTAAACAGATAAAGGAGTAACGCCCAGTTTTGGGGTTAACCTGAGCCGAATCGAGGAACAGCCTAACGGGGTATCCCCTCTCCTTCAGCCAGAGGAACACCTTAAACGGGTCTGCAAAGGGAAGGTCGAAAACTCTCACGGCCTCCTCCTTGTAAGCTGCTCAAAATATAGTAGTGCCTTTGGCTATTTGCTATCATTCCCAATTACACGATTCAGGAGGAAGGCTATGAAGCTCTCCGGAGCAGAAATCCTTTTAAGGGCCTTAGAGCTTGAAGGCGTTGAGAAGATATTCGGATACCCGGGAGGAGCCGTATTAGACATATACGACAGGCTCCCCTTCTCGCCGATAAAACACTACCTAACCCGCCACGAACAGGGAGCCGCCCACGCAGCAGACGGTTACGCAAGGGTAACCGGTAAAGTGGGCGTCTGCTTTGCCACAAGCGGCCCGGGGGCAACAAACCTCGTAACCGGGCTTGCAACAGCTCAAATAGACTCGGTTCCGGTTGTAGCCTTTACAGGGAACGTTCCCACCTACATGATAGGCAACGACGCATTCCAGGAAGTTGACACGGTTGGCATAACCAGGCCGATAACGAAGCATAACTTTCTCGTAAAAGATGTTAAAGAGCTTGCCGATACCGTTAAGAAGGCCTTTTACATAGCCAGAACCGGAAGACCCGGCGTTGTTCTCGTAGACCTTCCCAAAGACGTAACGAGGGAGCTTGCAGACTTCTTCGAAGAGGAGTACAAAAGCCCTGTTCAGATAAGGAGTTACAAGCCGGTCCTTAAAGGCCACCCGGGCCAGATAAAGCGGGCGGCTAAAGCCATAGCCTCCGCCGAAAGGCCGGTTCTCTACATTGGGGGAGGTACCGTCTCGTCGGGGGCGGCAGACCTCGTTGTAAAGCTGGCGGAAGTGGCCAACATCCCGATGGTTGCCACCCTCATGGGCCTCACCGCAGTCCCCGGCGACCACCCGTTCTTCCTCGGCATGCTGGGCATGCACGGTACGTACGCCGCCAACATGGCCGTTCAGGAGTGCGACCTGCTCATAGCGGTGGGGGCACGCTTCGACGACAGGGTTACCGGGAAGCTCTCGGAGTTTGCACCCAACGCAAAGGTTATCCACATAGACATAGACAGCGCCGAGATAGGCAAGAACAGGGCTGTAGACATTCCGATAGTAGGCGATGCCAAACTGGTTCTGGAAGAGCTCCTTCCGGAAGTTGAAAAGCAGGTTGCCAAAAACAGGGAGTTTTACGGAGTTAGGGAGAAGTGGATAGTTAAGGTTCGCAGCTGGGCAGAGCGCTACCCCCTGTGGTACGAGCCGAGCGACAGGGTTATCAAGCCCCAGTTTGTAATCGAGAAAATCTGGGAAGTCACAAAGGGAGAGGCGATAATCACAACCGACGTGGGCCAGCACCAGATGTGGACGGCCCAGTTCTACAAGTTCCGCTTCCCCAGGCAGCTTGTAACCTCCGGTGGTTTGGGAACTATGGGATTCGGTCTTCCGGCAGCCGTTGGGGCAAAGGTGGGAAGGCCCGACAAAACCGTTTTCTGCATCTCGGGAGACGGCTCATTCCAGATGAACATGCAGGAGGTTGTAACCGCCGTCCACTACAACATCCCGATAAAGGTTGCCATAATAAACAACAGCTTCCTCGGAATGGTCCGCCAGTGGCAGGGAATCTTCTACGACAGGAACTACTCCCAGGTTCACTTAGACGTCCAGCCCGACTTTGTGAGGCTCGTTGAGGCAATGGGCGCCGTTGGCCTGCGTGCCGAAAGGCCCCAGGAGGTTGAAGAGGTTCTAAAAGAGGCCATGGCGATAAACGACCGCCCGGTAGTTATAGACTTTATAGTAGACAGGGAAGAGGACGTCTTCCCGATGGTTCCGCCCGGCGGAGCACTCCACGAGATGATACTACCCGACTACGGCAAGAAGAAAGCCAAGAAAGCGGTTTAAGGGGAAGCCATGGACAGGAAAGAGGAGCGCAAGCACGTTATAAGCGTTTTGGTTGAGAACCAGCCCGGAGCCCTCGCCCGGATAATAGAGCTCTTCAGCTCCAGGGGCTACAACATAGAGAGCTTGAACGTAGGGCAGACCGAGGACCCTACAATCTCCCGTATTACGATGGTTGCAAAGGGAGATGAGCACACGATAGAGCAGATAGTCAAGCAGCTCAGGCGGATAATAGACGTATTCAAGGTGAGAGACCTTACAGATAAGAAGAAGCTCGATAGAGAGCTTCTGATAGTAAGGGTAAACGCCGAAAAGAGCGAGAAAAAGGAGGAGATAAAAAGGCTGGTGGAGATATTCGGGGCCCAAATCGTCGACGTTTCCCACGACACCTACACAGTTGAGCTCACCGGAGACGAAGACCAAGTAGACGCCTTCCTCCAGCTCATAAAGCCCTTAGGCATCAGGGAGATGGCAAGAACCGGAAGGGTTGCAATGGTTAGAGCCCTTCAGGGCGACACATTCGGAGACTAAAACTTAAAAGGAGGTTCAAATATGGCAAAAATCTACTACGACGAGGACGCAAGCCTCGAATACTTAAACGGCAAAACGGTGGCCATCCTGGGCTACGGTAGCCAGGGCCACGCCCACGCTTTAAACCTCAGGGACAGCGGCGTAAACGTTGTAATCGGCTTAAGGCCCGGGAAGTCTGCAGAGAAGGCCAAGAAGGACGGGTTCGAGGTTTTAACCCCCGAGGAGGCGGCAAAGAGGGCCGACGTTATCATGTTCCTCCTCCCCGACCCGGTTCAGAAGAAGGTTTACGAGGAAGCGGTTAAGCCCAACCTTGAGCCCGGTAAGGCACTTGCCTTTGCCCACGGCTTTAACATCCACTTTAACCAGATTGTTCCCCCGGAAGATGTAGACGTGTTTATGGTGGCTCCCAAAGGCCCCGGACACCTGGTTCGCTGGACCTACCTTGAGGGAGCGGGAGTTCCGGCCCTTGTTGCGGTTCACCAGGACGCAACCGGTAAAGCAAAGGAGATTGCCCTCGCCTACGCCAAAGGCATCGGCGCAACAAGGGCTGGCGTGATAGAGACAACCTTTAAAGAGGAGACCGAAACCGACCTCTTCGGAGAGCAGGCCGTTCTGTGCGGCGGAGCCTCCGCCCTTGTAAAGGCAGGCTTCGAGACCCTTGTAGAGGCCGGCTACCAGCCCGAAGTTGCCTACTTTGAGTGCCTCCACGAGCTGAAACTCATAGTGGACCTCATGTACCAGCACGGCCTTGCCGGCATGCGCTACTCCATCTCCGACACTGCTGAGTACGGAGACTACACCCGCGGCCCGAGGGTAATAGACGAGCACGTTAAGGAGAACATGAAGAAAATCCTCAAAGAGATTCAGACCGGAGAGTTCGCAAGGGAGTTTGTCCTCGAGGCCCAGGCAAACTACCCGGTTCTCAACGCCTACAGGAAGATAGAGGCCGAGCACCCGATAGAGAAGGTTGGCAAGAAGCTCAGGGAGATGATGCCCTTCCTCAAACAGCAGAAGAAGGAGCTCAAGTAACCGAAGGGGGGTTATCCCCCCTTTTTAAACTCGGCGGCGTAGAGCTCCTCTGCTCTCTTCCTGAAACCTTCTGCAAGGATGTTGAGCCCCTTTTCCTCCAAATCCTTAGATATCTCCTCGTAAACGGCCGCAGCCTCTAAGAACCTGCCGAGCTTCTCGTAACTCTCCGCAAGGGCCTTCTTAACAAAGGTGTCTTTCGGGTTCTCTTCAAGGTAGGGAAGGGCAAACTCTATGAGCTCTTCGAACTTACCGTCGGCAAGGAGCTTGGCAACAACCGCTTGAGGCGTAGAGCTTCTCAGGGAACGCCTGCGCAGGAAGAGAACCGCAACTCCCAAGGCCAACAGGGCTCCAAAGCCGTAAAGGAGCTTCCTTGCAGGAAGGTGAAAGCTCCCCTCCCGCTCCGGGGTTTTCCCGGAGGGAAGGCTTTTAGGAGCGGAAGGTTCGGGGGTTTCAACCCGGGCGGTTCCGTTTACCTGCGGAGGTTTGGAAGTTTCAGAAGTTTTCGGTTTAGCTTCAGAACCTTTAGAAGCCTTCTCGTTTAAGGGTATAAAAGTGACAAGTTTAACCGAAGGGCGAAGCTCTGTAGCGTTTACGGTTTTTACCTCTTTTTTCGGAGGCTCACCTGCCAGCTCTACAATCCCCTTCGGGTAAAACCGCACAAGGGTCACGTAGTAGCTGTCCACCCTTTGGGGAATGTGGGCGGAGCGGCAGAACTCAAGGGCCTTCTTGTAGGAACTAAAGAAGCCCACCCTTACCTTATACCGCCCTCCCCTCAAAACAATCCTGGCCCCGGGAAGGTCTTTAACCTTTTCAAAAACCCAAAGGGCCTCCTCCTTCTTCAGGAAAGAGCCAACTTGAACGGTGTAAACCCTGCTTCCCGGAGGGGGGAGCTTCAACTGAG
Source organism: Thermovibrio ammonificans HB-1 (assembly GCF_000185805.1). Taxonomy (NCBI): domain Bacteria; kingdom Pseudomonadati; phylum Aquificota; class Aquificia; order Desulfurobacteriales; family Desulfurobacteriaceae; genus Thermovibrio; species Thermovibrio ammonificans. The sequence continues at coordinate 415,848 of NC_014926.1, read as the reverse complement.
CTCCCAAAGCCCCCGCCGCAAACAGAAGGAAGAGCAAAAAAGGGATGAGCCTTCTCACTTCTTCATCTCTTTCTTTAAAGTTTTAACCTCAAGCTCAAGGTCGTGAATGAGGTTGAGCATCTCCTTAAGGGTCTCCATAACCGGGTCGGGGAGCTTCCCGTGCTCAAGGTCAACTTTTGTGGGCTTAATCCCCTCCCGCTTTACAACTTTCCCCGGAATTCCCACAACGGTAGAGTTGGGAGGAACGTCTTTCACAACCACTGAATTGGCCCCGATTTTACAGTTATCGCCAATTTTAACAGGTCCGAGAACCTTGGCCCCCGCCCCTATAACAACATTGTTACCAACGGTGGGATGCCTCTTCCCCTTCTTGGTACTCGTTCCCCCCAGGGTTACCTGGTGGTACAGGGTAACGTCGTCGCCTATCTCGGTTGTTTCGCCTATAACAACTCCCATACCGTGGTCTATAAAGAAGCGCCTGCCTATCTTGGCGCCGGGGTGAATCTCTATACCGGTAAGCCACCGGGAGAAGTGGGAAACAAGCCTCGCAAGGAGCTTCAAATCCCTACACCAGAGCCAGTGGGCAACCCTGTGGAGCCAGATTGCGTGGAGTCCCGGGTAACACAGCAGCACCTCCAAAACGCTCCGTGCGGCCGGGTCCCTTTCAAAAACCGTTTTAATATCCTCGCGAAGCCTTTTAAACATAACTGCTCCCTTGTGCTAAAATAGCAGAGTTAGAACGAGGGGAGGTGTCTATGCCTGACTCCTGCGGGAAAAAGTATAAAAAATACGGCCAGGTGGCCAAACTCTTCGAAGTCCTCTCAAACCCCATAAGGATAGGCATCATCGTCTCTCTTGCCGAAGGCCCCAAAAGACCCAAGGAGATAAGAGAAGAGCTGGGAGTTCCCCAACCGCTGCTCTCTCAACACGCAACAATCCTGAGGGAGATGGGGATAATAGAGAAAACCGACAAGTTCAACGTAAAATCTCCCTGTAGGCTGAAGGATAAAAAGGTCCTGGAAATACTCAAAGCCGCAGGAGTGGCCCTACCTGATTTTCAGCAGACTCAGGGAGACAAGGGCGAGGATAATTGAGACTATCCAGAACCTAACAGTAATCTTCGGCTCCTTCCACCCCTTCTTCTCAAAGTGATGGTGAAGCGGAGCCATCTTAAAGACCCTCTTCCCTTCACCGTAGAGGCGCTTCGTGAGCTTAAAAACGAACCGCTGAATAATAACCGACATGGTCTCCACAACGAAAATGCCTCCCGCAATGGCCAGAACAAACTCCTGCTTGGTCAGGAGGGCAACCGTTCCAAGGAGGGCACCTAAAGAGAGAGCGCCCACATCTCCCATAAACACTTCCGCCGGGTAAGCGTTGAACCACAGGAAGGCCAAGGAGGCCCCTATAACGGCGGCACAAACAACTGTAAGCTCTCCGGCCCCGGGAACGTAGGGCAGCTGCAGGTAAGTTGCCAGCCTGTAGTTACCCACAACGTAGGAGAAAATGAGGAAAACGAAGCTGGTGGTTATAACGGGTCCTATGGCAAGGCCGTCGAGGCCGTCGGTTAAGTTAACGGCGTTTGAAGTGCCGACAATTATGAAAACCGCCCAGGGGATAAAGAGGAGTCCCAAATCTACGTGAAGCTCCTTAAAAACCGGGAAGTACAAAACGGTAGAGAAACCGCTCTTGTAGAGGAAAAGGGCAACAGCCGTTGCGGCGGCCAGCTGCGAGAGGAACTTTGCCCTCTCGGATATCCCCTCGGGCCTTTTCAGCTTGGCCTTCACGAAGTCGTCTACAAAGCCTATAAGCCCGAAGGTAAGAACAACGAAAACGGTTACCCAAACGAAAGGGTTCTCCAGGTTGCTCCACAGTAGGACCGCAAGCAGCAGTGAAACTATGATGAGTATGCCGCCCATAGTGGGGATTTCGCTCTTCCCCTTATGGCCTTCGGGCATGTACTCCTTTATGGTCTGCTTGAACTGAAAGTCCTTCAGGAAGCGTTCAAAGTAAGGGTAGAGGTAAAAGCCCAGGAACATGGCGGTTATGGCCGCGTAGATGCTCCTAAAAGTTATGTACTTGAACAGGTTTACACCTAAGAGCTTGTAGAAAAGCAGGTAGAGCATTTCACCTCTCCAGCTTAACGTCTAAGAAGTCCCTTAAGCCGTCTCCCAACAGGTTAAAGGCTATTACAACTGCGGAGATTGCAAAGCCCGGCGCCAGCACCCACGGGTAGGCAGAGAGAACGTGAACGTTACTCGCCTCAGATAGCATATTTCCCCAGGAGGGAATCGGCTCCTGGATTCCCAGTCCTATAAGGCTCAAAGCTGCTTCTCCCAGTATGTAGCCGGGAATACTCAAAGTGGCTGCAATTATAACGTAGGAGAGGGTATTCGGTATAACGTGCCTTAATATTACGTACAGGTGGGAAGCGCCCAGAACCCTTGCGGCCTTCACGAAGTCGCTCTCCCTTATCGAAAGGACCATTCCCCTTATAACCCTTGCAAGGCCGGCCCAGCCTATAAGGGAGAGAATGGCCACTATGATTATGAAAACGAGGTAGCTGGGGATATCTATGGGGAACATGGAGCGGAGGGCAAGCATTAAGTAGAAGGCGGGGAAGGCCATGAGAAGCTCCACAAACCGCATCGTAACCGTATCTACAACGCCGCCGAAGTAACCGGAAACGGCACCTATAAGAACCCCGAGGGTGAAGGATATTAAAACGCCTATGAGGCCCACCGTAAGGGAGATTCTCGTTCCGTAGAGCAGCCTCGAGAAGATGTCCCTGCCCAAACGGTCGGTCCCCAGGAGGAATATGTGGGCATCGCCCTTAACGCCGAACAGGTGGTAGTCGGTTTTGAAAAGACCGAACAGGTAGTGGGGCTCTCCCTTAACGAAGAAGTAAATGGGGTAGCGCTTTGAGTAGTCGGTGGTGTAGGTTTTGTTAACCGGGTCTACGAGCCTGTGCTTATAGACAAAGGGCCTAAGGTGGAAGTGCCCTTCTCTGTCTATGAAGTGAATGGGAGTGGGAGGCTGGTAGGGGTGGTGCCTGAACTGAACGTCGTAAGGGTACGGGGCTATAAAGTCGGCAAAGAGGGCAACAAAGTAGAGGAGAGCGAGGAAAACCAGGGAGTACACGGCAGCCGGACTCTTAAGGTAAAGGCCAGAAATGAAAGCTCTGAGCTTAGCGAGCAACTCTTCCCTCCACCTCACGCTCCCTGATTCTCGGGTCGTTCAGGGCAAGGAGGAGGTCGGCTATAAGGTTGCCGATAACCAGCATTATACCCCCGATATAGAGGGAACCCATAACAACGAAGAGGTCCTGAGCCATTACGGCCTCGAACATGAGCCGCCCCATACCGGGCCAGGCGGTTATGATTTCCACAAGGGCAGCACCCGAAAGCAGGCCGGCAATATCAAAACCTATAAGGGTAAGAAACGGGTTGAGGGCGTTTCTGAAGGCGTGCTTCAGAACTACCCTCCTGTAGGGAAGGCCCTTGGCAATCGCCACCTTCACGTAGTCTTTCCCGAGCTCCTCTAAAACGGTACTCCTCACGAGCCTCAGGAGGCCGGCGATGCTCCCTACAACGAGAACAGTTAGGGGGATTGCCATATGCCAGAGCCTATCGAGAATTTTACCGTACCAGGGGAGCTGACTGTAGTTCTGGGAGACAACCCCTCCTATGGGAAAGAGGCCTGTTTTAGCGGCAAAGAACATAAGCAGAAAGGCGAGGAAGAAGTTCGGAACGGAGATTCCAAAGAGCGAAAAGAGGGTTATGGCCCTGTCGAGGAGCTTCCCCCTGTAAACGGCCGCAACTATCCCGAGGGGAACCGCAAGGAGCCAGGAGAGAACGAAGGAGGTAACGGTAAGCTCCAAGGTATTAAGGAGTCTCTCCTCTATGAGGGAGAGGACCGGCTTGTGGTAGGCGAAGGAGTAGCCGAGGTTGAAAACAAGGGCGTTCTTTAGCCAGTGGAGGTACTGAACGAAGATGTTCTGGTCGAGGCCGTAGAGGCGGCGAAGCTCCTGAATGGTCTCCTTAGAGTAGGAGGGGTTAAGCTCCAGCCTCGTAAGGAAGTCTCCGGGGGCGAGCTTTATCACAACGAACGAGATAAAGGTCATCCCTATAACGAGGGGAACCATCTGAAGGAGGCGCTTCAGAAGGTAGCGGAGCATCCTTTAAAGCCGCTCAAACTCTGTAATTACCTGATTTCCGCAGCGGAAAACCCTCTTTATCTTGAAGCGTTTTACGGCACTCAAGGTTTTAAAGCCCTCTCCGGAAACGAGGGAGGGAACGTCGTCGCCGCCGACAATCACGGGCAGGTGGATGAGCCTTATCTCGTCTACAAGGTCGTTTTTTATGAGCTCCCAGTTGACCGCGCTGCCGCCTTCAACCATGAGCTTCTCTATACCCCGCTCCTTCAAGAGCTTCAAAAGCAACGGAAACTCAATTTTCTCCTTTCCGGCAACCAGAACTTCGGCCCCCCTCTCCTTAAAAGCCTCTACCTTCTCCTTGGGAGCCCTCTCCGATACGGCGATAATAGTGGGGGCAACCTCGGTGTTCAAAACGTTGGCATCGAGGGGAATGTCGCCGGTTGAGGTGGGGATAACGCGGATAGGGTTCTTCCCCTCAACGTAGCGCACCGTAAGGTTGGGGTTATCTATCCTCACCGTGTTGGCGCCCACCATTATGCCGTCGCACTCAGCCCTAACGGCGTGGAGGTAACGGTTTGCCTCATCGTCCATGAGCTTCATTATCTCCTTGCTGGACACCCCTTTGGCAAGGGTGAGCTTCCCGTCTATGGTCACTTCCGAAACTATCAGAACGTAAGGCCTTTCCATCTTATACCTCGTAGTGGTCTCCGTAGCGTTTGTAGAGGTAGTAGAGCCTGTGGACAAAGGAGAGGAGCGACATTACGGCAATAAACTCTATTCCGTAGGTGAGTGCCTTGTGGTAGAAGGGGTAAATGAGGGAGGAAACCACAAGAACAATAAGGGTTTCGGGCCTGCCGAAAAAGCCGGTACTCTCAAGGGGGTCTTTAATCTTGCCCGTTGTCCGCTCCTGGTAGCCTATCTCGGCGTAGGCAACGGGCTTTATGAAGGTGTGGAGCATGGTGGCCACAACGGCCAGAAGTGCAACCCAGTCGCTTGCGTACCTGAGGGCAACAGCACCCAGAACAAAACCGTCTACCCACTTATCGGCCAGCCAGTCGAAAACGGCGCCGAACTTAGTGGCCTTTTTATTGTTAACGGCAACGTAGCCGTCGCACAGGTCGAAAAGGCCCGAAGAGAGCAAGAGGAAGGCCCCGACAACCGGGTGACCCGTGTAGTAGAGGAAAGCGGCCAGCGTTCCCGTGATAACGGCTGCAAGAGTTATAAGGTTTGGGGAAACGTTTGCCTTGGCAAGCAGCCACCCAAAAGGGGAGTATAGTTTTTTAAGGGTATCCCTCTTACTGGTTATGTTCATTTAGCTTCTCCCGATACTTTCGTAGGTGCAGTACTTCCTCATAAGGGTAGGATTCCAGAGGTTCCTACCGTCGATAACAACTTTTCCCCTAAGTTTATCAAAGTCAACCTCTTTGAACTGGGGCCACTCTGTAACAAGGATTAGGGCGTCGGCTCCCTCGAGGGCCGAGTACATGTCGGAGGTGAAAATGAGGCGTTGAGGGTGGGTGTGAAGCTCCTTCTCAAAAACCCGCCTGGCGTTCTCAACGGCAACAGGGTCGTAGGCCTTAACGGTTGCACCCCGGGCAAGGAGCTCCCTGATTATGGGAATGGAGGGAGCTTCCCTCATATCGTCGGTCTCCGGCTTGAAGGCAAGGCCCCAAACGGCAACGGTCCTGCCCTCAAGGTCGGGGATGTGCTTTAAGAGCTTCTCAACCGGCCTGAGCTTCTGCCTCTCGTTCACCTCTATAACCGATTCAAGGAGTCGGGGCTCTTCGCCCACAGACTTAGCCGTGTGGATAAGGGCCTTTACATCCTTAGGGAAACAGCTGCCGCCGAAGCCACAGCCGGCCCTGAGGAAGTGGGGGCTTATCCGGTGGTCCAATCCCATTCCCCTGGCGACAACGGTAACATCGGCCCCCAGTTTCTCACAGACGTTGGCAATCTCGTTTATGAACGAGATTTTCGTAGCCAGAAAGGCGTTCGAAGCGTACTTTATCATCTCGGCCGTAGGGAGGTCTGTAATGAGAATGGGGGGCTGAAGGGGCTCGTACAGAGAAGCAACGAGGCCCGCAACCTCCCTGTTGTCGGCACCTACAACTACCCTGTCGGGGTTCATAAAGTCCTCAACGGCTTTCCCCTCCCGGAGGAACTCCGGGTTTGAAACCACTTCGAACCGCTTCTCGGGCTCCTTTACGCCCTTTTCCCTAAGCAGGCCGGCTATAAACTCCTTTGCCCACCTGCCGGTTCCCACGGGAACGGTAGATTTATTCACTATCACCTTAAAGTCGTCGCCGTCTATAAACTCGGCTATGCTACGGTAGGCGCTCTCTACGTAGGAGAGGTCTGCAGAGCCGTCCTCCCGGGAGGGGGTTCCAACGGCTATGAAGATGTAATCGGCGTTCTTAACGGCGTAGCTGTAGTCGGTTGTAAACTCTATATTGCCGTCTTCTATCGCCTTCTTGAGTATCCTGTCGAGCCCGGGCTCGTAGATAGGAACCTCTCCCCTTTTGAGTCGCTCTATTTTGTTTGTATCCACATCGAGGCCTATAACTCTGTGGCCCAAGTAGGCAAAACAGGCTCCGGACACAAGCCCCACGTAACCTGTACCTATAACGGCTATGCGTTTTCCCTTCAACACCTTGCAGCCTCCCTAAGTGCTAAACCGTAAAGTAGTCCTACCTCACTGACCGTCAAACGCTCCTTCCCGAAAAGCTCACAGAACACCTTAAAGAAAGCAAGGCCGGGAATTATCACGTCGGCCCTGTTCTCCTCCAGGCCAACAACCTTCTTACGCTCCTCTACGGGAAGAGAGGCGAGCTTAGAGTACCACTTATCAATCATCCGAGACGTTACCGTGTAGCCGTGAACAACGTCTGCCCTGTAAACGGTCATCTCCTCTTCCATCGCAACAACGGAGGTTATGGTTCCGCCAACGGCGAAAACGGTAAAGTCCGAGCCGCCTATAACCTCCCTTATCGGCAGGAGCTCCTCCCTTATGAAGGACTCCATGGCGCGAAGCTCCTCGGCGGTGGGCGGGTCGCCCTTTAAAAACTTCTCGTAGAGGAAAACAACTCCGAATTTAAGGCTTTTAAGGAACTTAACCTCCGAAGGAGTCCCGTAAACAACCTCAGTGCTGCCGCCCCCAAGGTCTACCGTCATTGCCCTGCCCGAGGGGGAGAAAACCTTCATATTGGCGGCAAATACGAGCTCCGCCTCTTCCCGGTCACTGAGAATCTCTATCTGGAAGCCGAGCTCCCTAACGCGCCTTAAGAACTCCTCGGCGTTTTCGGCAAGCCTTGCGGCCTCGGTTGTTGCAACAACAACCCTTTCTGCCCCAAAGTCTTCAATGAGCTTTTTAAACTCCTTTAGGGTGGAAAGGGTCGCCTCTATGGCCTCCGATGAAAGCCTGCCGGTTTGCCTAACCCCCCTTCCGAGCCTGGTAACCCTTCCGGTTTTGAAAAGCGGCTTTATGCTCCCCCCTTCAACATCGGCTATGAGAAGCCGGGTTGAGTTCGTTCCCACATCGATGGTGGCTATCCTCAAGCCTTTCCCTCCCGCTATAATTGATTGCCAATTTTAACAAGCGGGCGGAAGATGTTTACAGGACTCGTTGAAGAAGTGGGAGAAGTGGTTCGGTTCGGAAGGAGCTCAAAGGGGGGAACCCTCCTGGTAGAGGCTCCGCTCTGCTCCCAGGGGACAAAGCTCGGCGACAGCATAGCCGTTAACGGAGTGTGCCTTACGGTAACGAAGGTAGAAGGAAACAGGCTGGAGTTCTTCGTTTCGCCAGAGACCTTAAAGCGTTCAAACCTTTCGCAGCTGAGGCCCGGCTTCCGGGTGAACCTCGAGAGGGCATTGAAGTTAGGAGACCGCCTCGGCGGCCACCTACTCTTAGGTCACGTAGATACAACAACGAAGATAGAGGGGATAAGGAGGGAGGGAGACAGCTTCCTGTTCCTCTTCAAACTCCCCAGGAGCTTCAGCCACCTGTTGGTTGAGAAAGGCTCTATCGGCATAGACGGCATCAGCCTCACCGTTGCGGGCCTGTTCCCAACTACCTTCTCAGTTGCGGTGATTCCCCACACCCTAAACAACACGAACCTGAAGTTCAGAAAGCCCGGAGAAACTGTAAACCTTGAGTTCGACGTAATAGGGAAGTACGTGGTGAGGCTTACAGAAACGGGAAGGTTAAAAGGGGGGACAACGCCCCCGGGAACTACTCCTCAACTTCTACTGTAACGTCTTCGCTGTGCCAGAGGCCGTGGAGGTTACAGTAGGCGTGAGCGGTTAAGGTTGTTGTCTCCTCGAGCTTAATCTTGAAAACTACTTCGGAAGCGGCCCTCTCGGGCTCAAGGTCTGCCCTTCCTGCAAGGAAGTCACCGGCCCACAGGGAGATGTGCTCAATCCAGTGCTCCTTGGTGTTGGGGTGGGGAATGTCCTTCCCTACAACAACCCTTACCTCGAACCACTCTCCCTTCTTAACCTTTGCGGGAGCTTCAATAACAGGTGTGTGCTTCCTCTTGCCTTCCGGCTCCGGTCCGTGAACCTTCATCCTTCCTCCTCCTATAAAGTGGTTTTATCTGAGCATTCCCTGGACGATAACGTCTACGGCCTCGTCTTCAGAGAGGCCCCTCGCCATCAGGGTTTCAAGCTGTTTCTTATCGATGCTGCCGATAGCGGCCTCGTGGGTCACCTTTGCAGTTTCGTCGTTAACAACTACAACGGGGACAGCCTTAACGGTTACGTCTTTACCCCTGATAATCTCGGAGCAGTCTATATGCCCCCTACACTTGGGGCCGTTACCGTAAGTCTCGCCTACGAAAGTGGCCTTTGTCTGGTCTACGGCGATTATCCTGCTCTTTGAGATGCCGCGGGATTCTTCACCCTCAAGGTGGATAACGTCTTCAACGTATATTTCGTCGTCCTTCTTCCCAATCATCTTGGTTTCAAAAACGGCAACGCCCTTCTTATCCACCTTGGCTCTAAGGACTATCCGCACCCTACCGGCACGGCCGCGGGTCTGTTTGAAGACAGAGCGGAAGTAGGCGTTCTCACCTACGTAGGCCTCGGTTTCGGTCTCCAGCTCCACAAAGGTCTCCTCGCCGTTGTAGTGGAGGTCGAGAAACTCAAAGCGAGCGTTCTTCTCAACCCGCACCTTCAGCTTGTTCTTGTGCTTCAGCTTTATCCCCTCGGCCATGGCGCCGTAAACCTGGAACTTTACGTCGGCCCCTTCGCCTACAACAATTTCGCCCTCGGTCGTTTGAACCTCGGTTGTTTCTGCGGCGCCAAAGCAGAGGGTAACGGGCTCTTCGAGCTTCGTGCCCGGCTCAACGTAGACCTTCGTTTTCACCCCTGTAGGGGTTTCAACAACTTCGGAGCGAACTCCGGGAGCCGGGTAGCGAACAACGACTTTGTTCCTGTCTACAAGGAGGTTAAACCTGTTCTTCTCGAAGAGCTCCCTGGGAAGCCCTATCTGAATGAACTTCCTACTAATCGTATCTAAAAGTTTCTTGGTTTCGGTGGCCATTACTCACCTCCAACAAGCTCGGGGTTACGAACCTCACACTTAACGCACATGTTCTTGAACTTACCGCCGACCTCTTTGGGGTCGCCGGTTTGAACCACCTTACCGTCGCACATGAGGGTCGCCCTGTCGGCGATTTCGGCTATCTCCTCCCGGTGGGTAATCATTAGAACCGTTGTTCCCCGGTCTCTCATAGTGCGAATCATGTTGGCTATGTCTTCCATAGAGGCAAAGTCTATTCCGGAGTCGGGCTCATCGAGGACGGCAAGCTCAGGCCTCATGGCCAGAACGGAGGCAAGCTCAACCCTCTTCCTCTCCCCGCCGGAGAGGGTATCGTCTACGAAGCGGTTAAGGTAGGAACAGTCGAGCCCTACAAGTTCAAGACACTCAACAACGTCAAGGTCGGGGTTGTTCCTGCCGGAGAGCTTCAGGTACTCCTCTACGGTAATGCCTTCAAACCTTGCGGGCTCCTGCCAGGCAAGGGTAACTCCGAGTTTTGCCCTCTCGGATATCTCAAGGCCGTTGAGGAGTTTATCTTTAAACACGATTTCTCCGGAATCGGGCTCTTTAAGGTCGTTTATCCCCATGATAAGGCTGGCAAGGGTAGACTTACCGGCTCCGTTGGGGCCGAGAACGGCGTGAATCTCTCCCTTGTTTACAACGAGGTTTACCCCTTTGAGAATGGGCCTTCCGTCTATGGTAAGCTTAACGTCGTTAACCGTGAGAATCGGCTCCATCGCTTCCTCCACCGTTAGTTAATCTTAATCTTAAGAGCTTCCCAACGGACTGTCAACCTCTACCTCTATCTTAATGGTAACCATTCTTATTTTTCTTTCGCCACCCCCTCAAACCAAGTATAAATTAGGACCAACACAGAAAGGAGCGTGGGAGAATGAAGCTCATCATCGTCGGTGCCGGCGAGGTCGGCAGGGAGCTGCTGAAAAGGCTCCAGAAAGAGTGGGAGATTGCCGTAATAGACCAAGACGCCGAAAAGCTCACCCGGGTCGTGGAGCTACTCGACTCCGAGTCCCTCAACAGGGTGATACTCCTGCAGGGAGACGGAACGAGCAAGCTGATGCTGAAAAAGGCCGGTATAGAGCAGGCAACGGCCTTCGCCGCCTGCACCGGAGACGACGAAGTGAACCTTGAGGCGTGCAGAATAGCCAAGGAGTTCAACGTTCCCAGCATATTCGCCGTTTCAAACAGCACTGAGAACGACCCCTTGTACGAACAAGAAGGGGTGAACTACGTAAACAAAGCGGCGGCAACGGCCTCCATCCTTGAAAGGCAGATAGAGTCGGGGGTTGTGATACCCACAAACATAGGCCTGGGGCAGGGGGAGATTATGGAGGTGGCCGTTATGCCCACCTCCATAATAGCCGGCTACCCGGTCGGGAAGTTCTCCTCCAAGAGGTGGCGGATAGTGGCCATCTTTAGGGGCGACAAGCTCATACTCCCCAGGCCGAGAACTGTCGTTAAACCGGGCGACAGGGTCCTGATAGTGGGAGACCCGAAAATCCTCAAGTACATAGCGGGGCTTATAAAGTCGGGAGAGCCCCAGTTCCCCCTACAGTTCGGAGTGGAGGAGGTGGTATTCCTCCCCAACTACAGGGAGGAGGTTGTAAAGGACGCCCTCTTCTTCTTCCGGAACACGAAGCTCCAGAAGGTAAGGCTCTACACCTGCAACGGAGGGGAAAGGGCAAAAGAGGCGTTCGAGCAGCTTAAAGTAAGCGAGCTCAAGTTCAAGAAGCTCAAGCTCTGCGAGAAGGAGTTCTTCCAGGAGATAAAAGAGGAGAGCTTCGGCCTCATCACAATGCCCGACAAGTACAGGGAGACCCCCCTCTTCTTCGGGATAAAAACGCTCCCCATTTTAGTTGCCGAAGAGACCCTATCCCCCGTTCTCATAGCCAGGGGAACAACGCCGGTAGAGCGGATACTGGTTCCCGTATCGGGCTCCTTTAGCGGCCTCAGGGCCCTGGAGGTGGCAATAGAGCTCTCCATAATGTGGCAGGCAAACATCACCGCCCTCTTCGTAACGCCGTCCGAGAACGACTCGAGAGTTCAGCCCCTCAGAGAACGGGTGGCCAAAATCTCGGGGCTCTACAGGGTCTCCATAGAGTTCAAACACAGGGTAGGAAACCCGGTTAACGAGTTCGCGAAGGAGAGCAAGAACTACCAGCTATCGGTAATCGGGGCGAGAAAGGGAAGGAAAACCAACTGGTTCAACCCCTACCCTCCCTACCACATGGTTCACAGGTCCAAGTGCAGTTCACTACTAATATGTGTAGGTGAGTAAGATGGAGAACTCCCTGCTTGCGATAATCCTTATAGCCGTAGGTATCCTCTTCGTTCCCTTCCTCAGCCGGGTTCTGAGGATACCGGTATCGGTGGGAGAGATACTCTACGGCGTAGTAATCGGCAAGTCGCTGCTGAACCTCGTTCACCACTCCCAGTGGCTCAACTTCCTCTCAACCTTCGGCTTCCTCTTACTGATGTTCATAGCGGGCCTCGAGGTGAAACTGAAAGAGATTGCCTCCCTGCCGCTAAAAACGCGCCTGCTATACACGGTCATACCGGTTCTCGTTTTCACAGTTGCCTTTGCAGGAACCCACTGGCTAAAGCTCAACGCTTTAACGGCAATAGCGATAGGGGCCATATCGGTCGGCATAGTGGTATCGGTTCTCAGGGAGAAGGGGCTACTCTCGACCCGCTACGGCAAAACCGTTTTCCTGGTAGGAATAGTAGGCGAAGTTATAAGTATCGCCCTGCTGACGCTCTTTTCCCTTTACACCGAGTTTGGCTTCAGTAGCGGTTTCTGGCTGGGGTTACTGAAGCTGGGAGTCTACCTGCTCGTTGCGCGGATTCTGCTGGTTTTCCTGAAGAGCATAGTCTGGTGGTTTCCCAACAAGTTCAAGTTCTTCTTCGAGAAGAACCCCTCGGAAATCGGGGTGAGGATAAGCCTTGCGGTTATGTTCATGCTCTCGGTTGCGGCGTCGCTCATAAACCTTGAACCGATTATAGGGGCATTCATTTCGGGCGTTATATTCGCCACGGTGTTTGAGGAGACCGAGAACATAGAGGAGAAGCTCTCCGGCATCAGCTTCGGCTTCCTAATACCTATATTTTTCATATACGTGGGGATAAACTTTAAAATGCCCCACCTGTCGCTCCACCTGCTCCAGCTGCTCGGAGTTTTAGTAGCCCTAAGCTTCACGGCAAAAATCCTGCCGTCGCTGCTGCTAAAACTTGAAGGGTTCACACTGAGGGAGTCTGTAGGAGCCGGAGCACTGCTGTCTGCGCCGCTGACCCTGGTTATTGTTACGGCGGAGCTCGGGACGAAGCTGAAGGTCATAGACCACCACACAGAGAACCTGCTGATACTCCTCGCAATAGTAACCGGCATACTTGCACCGGTTCTCTTTAACCTACTGGTTAAAGGGGAAGGGAGTGAAAGTAGCAATAGTTGACGGCTACGTAGATGAGCCCACCTGCCTGGGCGTTCCCCCGTTTATATCGACCTACGTCCGCTACTGTGCCGGAGCTCTGGTTAAGGCAGGCATACCTCAGGAGGCGATTTACTACACAACCGTAGACCAGCTGCGAAGGGAACCGGAAAGGTGGGAAGCCCTCAAAGAGGCCGACGTCGTTTTGCTCATAACCGGAATGACCGTTCCGGGCCGCTACCTCGGCGGCAGGCCGATAACAAAGGAGGAGATAGAGCGAATAGGGGAGCTGCCCACCTACACGGCGATAGGCGGGCCGGTAAAGTTCGGCTTTACCCTAAAGGGGGGAACGAGGGCAGAGAGCCTAAACCTTGAGAGTTTCAACCTTTTCATATCGGGAGACCCCGAGCTTGCGGCATTCCACATCGGCAGGGCCCTTGTAGGGGGCGAAGCCCTGCCGGAAGGGGAGTTCACCCTTAAAAGGAGTGCCCGGTTCGTAGATGAGGTGGCCCCATTAGGGGCCTTCATAGTGAAGCAGCACTTTTACTACCCCTTTGTAATCTGCGAAGTGGAAACCTTTAGGGGGTGCGAGCGGAGACACCACTGCTCCTACTGTACCGAGGCTTTCTACGGCAAACCCGACGAGCGGAGCGTAGAGGGCATAGTTAAAGAGGTTGAAGCCCTATACGGAGAGGGGGTAAGGTACTTCAGAATCGGCCGTCAGCCCAACATACTGGGGTTCAAAGCCCTCCCCGCCGAGGGAGAGTTTCCAAAACCAAACCCAAAAGTTATAAGAGAGCTCTTCGAGAGGATAAGGTCGGTTGGAGAGATAAAGACCCTCCACATAGACAACGTAAACGCCGGAACGATAAAGGCCCACCCGGCAGAGAGCAGGGAAGCCCTTGAGGCAATTGCCCGGCTCGACACCGAAGGGGACGTTGCACCTTTCGGCCTTGAGAGCGCAGACCCGGAGGTGATAAGGAGGAACTTCCTGAAAGTTGACCCCGAGGGGATTAAGTTTGCGGTAAAGGTCGTTAACGAGGTGGGGGCCTTTAAGGAAAGGGAAAACGGCCTCTACAAGTTACTGCCGGGTATTAACTTCCTCGTAGGGCTGCCCGGGGAAACCAAGAAGACCTTTCAGAAGAACAGGGAGTTCCTTGAAGCGATACTGGACGAAGGCCTGCTTGTAAGGAGGGTGAACATACGGCAGGTGATGGTATTTGAGGGAACGCCCATAGCCGAGATGGTCAAAAGGGCAAAGACGAAACACCGCAGGGAGTTTGAAAAGTTCAAGGAGTGGGTAAGGGAGCAGTTCGACCTGCCCATGATGAGGCGGGTTTTCCCGGTGGGAACCGTAATAAGGGAGGTTCTGCTGGAGGCCCACGACGGAGGCCATACCCTCGGCAGGCAGATAGGGAGCTACCCGGTTCTCGTTAGGATTCCCGAGCAGCTGCCGCTCTTTAAAACGGTTAACGCCGTGGTTGTTGGCCACAGGGAGCGCTCTGTAATCGGGCTCCCTACGCCGCTGAACGTAAACGAGGCCAGCGTTAAGCTCCTCTCTTTCATACCAGGAATCTCAAGGAAAACGGCCTCGGACATCGTTCTCAGGAGGCCCTTTAAGAGTAAGGAGGAGCTTCTGAAGCTCTTCCCCCAGCTGGAAAGCTTCAAAGAGCACTTAACCGTTTAAAGTAGGGGGAAGCTCCCCCTACTTGAGGTACTCTACGGCCTCTTTGGCGCTCTTACCCTCGTGAACTATCGCCGCTATCGCCCTTACTATCTTCTCGGGGTCGTCGTGCTGGAAGGCGTTCCTTCCTATAGAAACGCCCTTGGCTCCAGCCTTCATAGCCCCTTCAACCATCTCGAGAATCTCCATGTCGTTGCTCATCTTGGGGCCGCCGGCTATAACAACGGGAATGGGGCATCCCTTGGTAACCCTTTCGAAGGTTTGAGGGTCACCGGTGTAGGCAACCTTAACTATATCTGCCCCCAGCTCTGCAGCAACGCGGGCACAGTGGGCAACCGTGTCGGGGTCGAAGGGGTTCTCTATGTGCTCGCCGCGGGCGTACATCATCGCAATAAGGGGCATTCCCCACTCAAGACACTTCTCGGCAACCCTGCCGAGGTCTTCAAGCATCTTGTCTTCGTTTACATCACCGAGGTTCACGTGGACGGAAACGCCGTCGGCTCCGAGCTTTATCGCCTCCTCTACCGTGCAAACGAGAACTTTGGAGTTGGGCTTGGGGGAGAGGTTGGTACTGGCAGAGAGGTGAACTATGAGGCCCACGTCTTTACCCCTCTTCCTGTGGCCGTGGCGAACGAGCCCCTTATGGATGATAACGGCGTTGGCACCGCCGTTGGCCACCTTGTCTATAGACTCCCTGATGTCGATTATGCCGGGAATCGGGCCCATGGAAACCCCGTGGTCCATGGGTATTATGACCGTATTTCCCGTTTCCCTGTTAATAATCCTCTCCATTCGGATGGCCTTACCTATCTTCATGGCCGATACCTCCGGGATAAGTGGAATTTCTGTTCAGGCGTCGGTTAGGTGGTGATTTTACGAAATCGACGGTGACTTAGCCCTCTCCCTCCCCGGAGGGAGGGAAATAGCCGCTGGGGGAGAAAAGGTATTTCTCTATGAAGTCGCAGAGAACGTGACCCAGGGTTATGTGAACCTCTTGAATCCTCGGAGTGGAAAAGCTCTTAACGATGAAAGGGTGGTGACACAGGGAGGCGAGCTTCCCACCGTCTTTACCGAGAAAGCCGACTGTAAGAAGGCCAATCTCCTTTGCCTTCTCTACGGCCCTCACAACGTTTTCGGAGTTACCGCTGGTGCTAATGGCCAGGAGAACGTCTCCCTCTCTTCCCAAGGCCTCTACCTGACGCTCAAAAACGCTGGCAAAGGAGTAGTCGTTGGCAACGGCGGTTAAAACCGATGTATCGGTTGTAAGGGCTACGGCGGCAACGGGCGGCCTTTCAAGCTCGAAACGCCCTACAAGTTCGGCGGCTATGTGCTGGGCATCGGCCGCCGAACCGCCGTTACCGCAGATGAGGAGCTTCCCCCCCGCCTTCAGCCTGCGGGCAACCTCTAAGAAAGCGGAGTATATCCGCTCTTTGTTCTCCTCTATAAAGTCCCTCTTGAGGTCCGCACTCTCAAGGAAGGTGTAGTAAATCAGCTCCTTCATGCGTTCATCGCCTTCAGGAAATCTTCGTTCGTCTTGTACTTCCTCAGCTTCTCAAGGAGGAACTCCATAGCCTCAACCGGAGACATAGAGGTCAGGAGTCTCCTCAGAATCCACACCCTGTTAAGCTCCCACTCGGAGAGCAGAAGCTCCTCCTTCCTCGTTCCCGACTTGTGGATATTTATGGCCGGGAATATCCGCCTCTCAACAAGCTGCCTGTCGAGCACTATCTCCATGTTTCCGGTTCCCTTAAACTCCTCGAAGATAACGTCGTCCATACGGGAGCCGGTCTCCACAAGCGCCGTAGCGAGAATCGTCAGGCTACCGCCTTCCTCTATGTTCCTTGCCGCGCCGAAGAACCGCTTGGGCTTGTGGAAGGCGTGGGCGTCTATACCTCCCGATAGAATCTTACCACTTGGAGGGGTTAAGGTGTTGTAGGCCCTTGCAAGCCTGGTAAGGGAGTCAAGGAGTATTACAACGTCCTTTTTGTGCTCCACAAGGCGCTTGGCCTTCTCTATGACAATCTCGGAAACCTGGGCGTGGCGCTCGGGAGGCTCGTCGAAGGTAGAGGAGATAACCTCGTCGGCGAGGGTGTTCCTCTTCATATCGGTAACTTCCTCGGGGCGCTCGTCTATGAGGAGGATAATCAGGTAAGTATCGGGGTAGTTGGTCTTTATGGCGTTGGCAATTTTCTGGAGCAGAACGGTCTTTCCCGCCCGGGGAGGAGCAACTATAAGCCCCCTCTGACCCTTACCGACAGGGGTTATAAGGTCCACAACCCTGGTAGAGAGCTCGCTGGGGTCGTTTTCGAGCCTGAAACGCTCCGTAGGGTGCAGTGGAGTGAGCTGGTCGAACTGGGGCCTGGTTTTGGCAACTTCCGGGGGCTCCCAGTTAATAGCGTGGACTTTTAAAAGGGCATAGTACTTCTCACCCTCCTTGGGGGGGCGAACCTCTCCGGCAACGGTATCCCCGGTCCTCAGGCCGAACTTCCTGATTTGAGAGGGGGAAACGTAGATGTCGCTCGAGCTCGGCAGGTAGTTGTTCTCGGGAGAGCGGAGAAAGCCGAAACCGTCGGGCAGAACCTCAAGAACGCCAACTCTGAAAATTGCTCCCCTTCGCTCTGCGTCTTTTTCCAGAATCCTCTTTATAAGCTCCTGCTTTTTTGCGGACTTTACTTCCACTCCCAGGGACTTTGCAATCTTCCTCAGGTCGAAAATGCTCATTTTCTGGAGCTGGTCAATAGTAAAACCCTCTACAAGGTTTTCTGCCATAAACTTCTCCCTCCAACTGGTTTGAATGTTTATTCTGAAGCCTCTTCTTCTCTCTCTTTCGCACTTCTACCTGCAATGCGGGAGACCCAGATGCTAAGCTCGTAGAGAACCAAAAGGGGAAGTGCCATCATTATTTGAGAGAACACATCGGGAGGCGTAAGGACTGCCGCTACTATGAATATAACTAAGATAGCATACTTACGGTTATTTTCAAGCATTTTGTAGTTTATCACCCCGAGCTTTGAAAGGAGCCACACTATAACCGGCAGGAGGAAGACAAAGCCGAAGGCGAGAATCATCTGAATAACGAAGGAGACGTAGCTCCCTATGGTTATTTGGGGCGTAAGGAGGTCGCCCATAAAGCCCAGGAGGAACCTCAAGCCAAAAGGGAGGATAACGAAGTAGGCAAATGAGGCCCCGAGGAAGAAGAAGAGAACCGAGAAGAAGAGAAAAGGCAGGATAAACCGCTTTTCGTGCTCGTAAAGGCCCGGCTCTATAAACTTCCACACCTGGTAGAGGATGAAGGGCAGGGCAAAGAGAATACCCGCAAAGAACGAGATTTTAAGGGCCGTGAAGAAGGCCTCGGGAGGGGAGAGGAATATCAGCTTACCCTGCAGGTTCTTGGGAAGGGGCCTTTCAAGGAGCAGAAGGAGCTCCTTTTTGAATGGCCACGCAATAAGGAAACCTACAAATATGGCGGCCACCGACTTAAAGAGGCGTTCTCTCAGCTCTTCTATGTGTTCGGTTACCGGAAGTTCTTCGTCGGGAAGGGGGCGTTTCTCGGGCATCCTATTCCTTAACCTTTATCTTCTCTACCTGCTCTTCTTTTTTGGTCTGCTCAGACTTGGCAACGGTGGTCTCTTTCTTCTCCTGCTTCTCCTCTTCGTCCATAAGGCCGGAGGAGGCTTTCCTGAACTCGTTTATGGCCTTACCCATGGAACGGGCAAGCTCGGGGAGCTTCTTGGGCCCGAAAATCAGCAGGGCAATAACCAGAATAATTATTAGCTCTTGGGTTCCAATGCCGAACATGGCACCTCCAGAAGATAGGGCTTTATAGGGAACTGCGTTTCGTCGCTTCTTTCAGAGAGGAGAGAAGCTCTCTCAACCCTTCAAAGTCCTCCTGCTCTATACGCCTAACAACGGCGCTGCCTACAACAAAGCCATCTGGACTATTATACATCTCTTTTATATGCTCCGGCCGGGATATACCGAAGCCTACCACCGTCCTCTTACCGGAGATGCGCTTAACCCTTGCTATATCCTCCTCTATCTGCTTGTAGGCCAGCTTCTCCCTCTCGCCCGTTATTCCGGTAACGGAAACGTAGTAGATGAAGTCTCCCGTAACCTCCCCTATGAGCTTAACCCTCTCGTCGGTGCTGGTTGGGGCGGCAAGGAACACGGGAGAGAGCTTCAAAGACTTTGCCTTCCTCGAGAAGTCCCTCCCCTCCTCGGGAGGCAGGTCCGGGACTATGAAGCCGTCTGCTCCGGCGGCCTTTGCGTCTTTAATGAAGCGGTCTTCCCCGTATGCGAATATGGGGTTGTAGTAACCCATAAGGATTATGGGCTTTGTGGGAGCAAAAGCCCTGAGCTTCTCAACCAGCTCCAACACCCTTACCGTGTTTGCCCCGGAGGCAAGGGCCCTTTCGTGGGCTTTCTGAATCGTAGGGCCGTCGGCAAGGGGGTCGGAGAAGGGCATTCCCACTTCAACCATGTCGGCAAACTCAAGTATGAGTTTGAAGAAATCGAGGGACTTTGAACAGTTCGGGTCACAGGCAGTTGCGTAAACTATAAGAGGTTTCTCTCCCCTCGCCTCGAGCTCAGAGAAGGTGGCGGCTATTCTTTCCATAGCGTCTCCAGATTAGGTAAAGAGTAGGAACGAGAAGGATAACAGGGATAGCAACAAACTTATGGCTAATAATAAAGGAAAAGAGGTAACCTATCAAGTTTCCAAATAGCAGGTAAGAGAGTATCCACAGGAGGGCACCAACGGCGTTAAGGAGCGAGAACTTTAAAAAGGAGGGCCTGAAAGCTCCTATAACAACCGGCAGCAGAGGCCTTACAACGGGAAGAAACCTGCCCACAACCAAAGAGAGCTCCCCACGGGTCTCGATGAACCTCTTCGTTTTCTTAAGGCTTTCCTCCGAGAGCCCGAACTTTGCGGCAACAGAAGTTAGAAGCTCCTCCCCCAGCATAGCCCCGAAGAAGTAGGAAACCGTGTAGCCGAGAAACGTTCCTACGGTTCCGCACACCAGAAACTGAAGGGGTGAGATAATTCCCTTTGCCGCAAGGAGCGACGAGAGCAGCAACACTTTTTCCGCCGGGAGTAAGAGCCCCAAGAGCAGGGCGGTTTCAAGGAAGGCCCAGGTGAATATGACCAGGCAGGCCAGGTCTGGGTGGGCCTTTATAAAGTTAACGCTCTCGTTTACAAGGGAGTAGAGGGAAGAGAGGTCCACTTGACACCTTCAGAGAGGTAAACTAAACTTTCCAATCGCACGACGGCCAATTATATCAGGAGGTATCGGGTATGAAGAAGGGTATCCACCCCGAATACAGGGAGACAAGGGTTGTATGTGCCTGCGGTAACACTTGGGTAACAAGGTCCACTAAGTTTCCCGAGATAAAGGTAGAGGTTTGCAACCAGTGCCACCCGTTCTTTACCGGCACCCAGAAGCAGAAAGTTGTAAGGGGTAGGGTAGAGAAGTTTATGGCCAAGTACCAGGGCAAGTACTAAGATGGTTGAGCTCCTCTCCCAAACGGAGAACCTCCTCAAGGTTGTTGCAACGGCCGCCCGGGTCTGTTACTCCGGGCTTCCCCTTGAGGAGCTCCTCTCCCGCTACGGGGAGGAGGAGGACCGGGAGCTCGTAAAGAGAGTGGTCTCTATGGGCCACCTTTCGGTTGTTGAGCACGGCGTTTTAACCTTTAAAGTGGGAAAGGAGTTCAAGGAAGAGCTCTTTGAGCTTCTGTGTGATAAACCCTTCTTTAAGGTCTCGGAGAGGGAAGACTCCTTCATCTTATCGGTTAACCTGAGGACCCTCCTCGAGCTGAGAGAGGAGAAGCCTCACTTAAAGCTGGTTCGGGAGCTCTCAAAGTTCATCCCCGACTTCTTAGGCTAAGAACTCAAAAGAGCTTCCCTTCAGAAAGCCCTCTTCCCGGGGGTGAAGCTCTCCCGGAGAGAACTTGCAGTAAACCACCTTAAAGCCGACCGACTCAAGCTCTGCGGCAAGCTCTTCGGGCCTTAAAAGCTCTTTTAAAGGCTCTTCGGCCCAGAGGTCTACCGAGAGCTCATACCCCAAGAGCTTCAAAAGGGCCTTCAGCTCCCCCTTGGGGGTTTCAAGCTCGAGCAGCGCCTTAAAGAGCTCCCCCTCCCTTTTCACAAAGAGCCTCCCCTTAAAGTCCGAAACGGTTAAAAGGGGAACAATCACAGTTCCGGTAACCAGGTAGAGGGCGTAAACGCCCAAAAGGGTGTTCAGAAGCTCGGTGAGCTTCTCCTTGGTGACCCAGCGGGGTAGGCGGGGCTTAAACTGTTCAAAGTTGTCTATCAGAAGCAGCAGCCCAACAAGCGCATACCGGCTCACGGCGGCGGCAGGGTCTCCCTTAAGAAGGGCCTCCTTAAACTCCCCGAAGGCGGGGGCAAGCTGGGGAAGCTCTTTTTTAAAAAGCTCCTCAAGGTAGGTAACAACCGCAGGCGTAAATACGGCGTTTAAGGGAAGGGGTTCGCCCTTAAGGAGCTTACCCAGAACCGAAGCCACAAACTTTGAAAGTTCCTTCGGCGAAACTCCGGCGGAGACCAAAGAGAAAACGAGCTTCGGCGAAACCTCCTTCAGCCTGAGAAGGAGCTCCTGCCCCTCCTGAAGCTCAACCGGTAGCTTAACATCGGCAATAAGGGTCAACTTACCGGAGCGGAGCTTGGCCTTCCCCTCCGGGGTGTAGCCGAGGAACGTGGCCCTGATTATGTCCTCAAACTCCCCCTTTCCCTTCTGCTCCCCCTTGCTCACAAGGGAGAGTAGCTGCCTCATCTGCCGGTAGGAGAAGTTCTCCCACTTAACGGGCAGGTTCCGGGAGACTGCCTCTACGGGAATTATCCCCTCTATCCTCCTGATTTCCACCCGCTCCCTCACTCAAACAGGTCGGTCGAGAGGTAACGCTCGCCGGTATCGGGAGCAACCGTTACAACCGGCCCGTTGGGCTTCACGTCTTTTGCAACCCTAACGGCAACCGCCAGGTTGGCCCCGGTTGAAACGCCGCACAGAACCCCGAACTCTTTTGCAAGGCGCCTTGTAAACTCCCGAGCCTCTTCGTAGGAGACGGTTTCTACCCTATCAACAAGGCCTCTATCGAGGGTTTTAGGAACGAAACCGGCCCCTATTCCCTGTATCCTATGGGGGCCGACGGGGCCTCCCGAAAGGGGTGCACAGGTATCGGGCTCAACGGCAACGCACAGACAGTTGGGGTTCACCTCCTTAAAGCGCCTTGCCATCCCGGTAAATGTGCCTCCGGTGCCTATACCTGCAACAAAAAGGGCAGGAAGGCGCCCCAACTGGGTAAGAACCTCAAGGGCGGTCTGCTCGTAGTGAACTTTAGGGTTCACCGGGTTCTCAAACTGGCGCGCAGGGAAAAAGCGCTCGGGTTCCCTCTCTACCAGCTCTTGGGCCCGCCTAACGGCGCCTGCCACCCCCTCTTCTGCCGGAGTTAGCAGAAGCTCGGCACCGTAAGCCCTGAGAATCTTCTTCCGCTCTTGGCTCATGTTCTCGGGCATCACTATCAGGCACCTGTAGCCTTTAGCGGCACAAACCATGGCAAGGCCTATTCCGGTATTACCGCTTGTGGCCTCTATAACAGTTTTATCGGGTGTAAGCTCCCCGGAGCGCTCTCCCTCTTCGATTATCGCCTTTGCCACCCTGTCCTTTATAGAGCCGCCGGGATTGAAAGATTCGAGCTTCAGGAAAACCTCCACCCCGCCGAGCTCAACCCTGAGCAGGGGCGTATTTCCAACAGCGTCAAGGATACCTGACAACCACGTCTTCATCGTTAAGCTCCTTCAGAACAAAAACTTCCTTTCCCCTAACTCTCTCTCTACCGGTTACTTTATCAAAGATTGATGGGCGAAAAACGAAGAAACCGCCCACGTGCTTTGCCGCCTTCCGGAAGTAAAAATCGGTAAGGGAGAGCTCCTCCTTCCACTTTCGGTAAAGGTCGTAAGGAATGCCTCTTAGAAGCTCTCCCCTATACCTGAAGCGGACTATACTGTTTTGAACGAGCCGCCTCATAAAGTGGAGCTTAGAGTCCCTTGTAAGGTTGCGCCTTACGGCCTCGTAAAGGGAGGAGTCTGAAGTAAGGTAATCGCATACGATTTTTATTATCTCGTTTATCCTATCGGGAACCAGCTCAACTATACCTTTATAGGTGATTCTCCTGTGGAACGCCTCGGGAATTATCCGCCTGGTAGAGCCCTCAAGGCGTTTACTGCTGTCGACTATACCGCCTACAACTATCAGCGTGTTCGGGGTAACCTCCTCGTGGGTAAACTCCTTCTCCCCGGAAGGGTCAAGAACTATAACGGTATCGTAACCCTTAAGGCTACCGAGAACCGGAAAAGGTACCCGCGGTGAGAAAAACTCCCCGAGGAAGCGCTGGGCTTCGGGGGTAACGCCGGTCAGGAAAAAGTTCTCCGGAGTGAAAAAGTCTTTAACGGTGCCGTAGGCTATCTCGAGCTGAACGGCAAGGCTTTTACGCTCTTGGGGAAGAAGCTCCGAAGAGAGGGAAAGGTCTACGGCAAAGTCCGGGTAAGAGAGCTTCACCCCCGAAAGGTCAACCGTTCCCGGCCGCCTCACTACAGCGGCGTCGGCCTCTACGGCTCCGCGAAAAGCGAGGAGCTTCAGCTCGCCACACTCCTCTACAACCTTACCGGGCCTTATCTCCTCACCGAGCTCTTCAGCCCTAACAACTCCGTAATCCCCCTTAACGAGCCTGTAAGCTATGCGGTTAAAGAAATCTCCCCTGCCGGGCTGAAAAAGCAGTTTCGGGCGTTTCACTCCCGTCCGAACAAGGGCTTCAGCAACCAGCTCCTTGGGTTTCCTGAACTTCACGGCCCCTCCGGTGTTAAACTTACACAGAAGTAACCACAATTATAGAAAGCGGAGGCACTATGGCTAAAGGAATTGCCGAAGTTCCGGGAATAACCTGCGGAGTTGCAAGGGCCGGCATAAAAAAAACCGCCAAACCCCAGGAGAGGCCCGACCTCCTCGTTGTTGTAACCGAGGAGCCGGCAGAGTTTGCAGCCGTTTACACAACCAACGACGTTAAAGCCGCACCGGTAAAGGTGAGCATGGAGCTCAGCGGTAAGGTATCGGGCATTGTGGCAAACAGCGGCAACGCAAACGCCTGCACAGGCGAAAGGGGGATAAAAGACGCACTGGAAATGGCCTCACTCGCCTCTCAGCTCACAGGAAAGGGAAGGTTCCTGGTGGCCTCAACGGGAGTAATCGGAGAGCCGCTGCCCATGGATAGAGTCAGAACCGGCATAGCCCAAGCGGTGGCAAACCTCGGAAAGGCCCAAGGGGAAGAGCCCGCAAGGGCGATAATGACAACCGATATCTTCCCCAAACTGGCATTCAAAGAGAGCTCGGGCTTTGTGGTCGGCGGAATCGCAAAGGGGGCAGGAATGATAGACCCTGCAATGGCCACAATGCTCTCCTTCGTTGCAACAGACGCAAAGGTTCCCAAAGAGCTGCTTCAGCGGGCCCTAAAGGAGGCCGTAGAGGTAACGTTCAACGCAATCACCGTAGACGGAGATATGAGCACAAACGACTGCGTCTTCCTCCTCTCCACCGGAAAGTCCGGAGTGGAAATAACCGAGGAGAACTACTCGCTATTTAAAGTTGCCCTTACCGAAGTACTCGAAAAACTCGCCTACCAAATAGTAAAAGACGGCGAAGGCGCCACAAAGGTCATACGGGTTGTAGTTGAAGGAGCGGAAAGCCCGCAGCAGGCAAGGAGCGTGGCGAGGAAAGTAGCCCTGTCGCCCCTTGTTAAAACGGCCGTTTTCGGGAACGACCCCAACTGGGGCAGGGTGCTCGCCGCGGCCGGCTCTGCAGGAGCGGGCATAGTAGAGGAGCAGACGGAGCTCTACTTCGGCTCCTACCTGCTCTTTAAAGGGGGAAGAGCCGAGTTCTCGGAAGAGGCGGTATCCAACTACATGAAGGAGAGCCAAGAGGTTGTAATAAGGCTAAACCTCAACCTGGGGAGCTTTTCCTTCACCTACCTTACCTGCGACCTAACCTACGACTACGTGAGAATAAATGCAGAGTACAGAACGTAAACTGGTTGTCCTCGACGTAGGGAACACGGCGGTAAAGGCGGCCCTGTTTGAAGGGGGGAAGCTCTTCTCCCTCTTTACCGTTCCTACGGCAAGAGCCTCCGAGGAGCTTCCCCTCCAACTTAAAAACCTTTCCGGCACCCCCCTTGCCTACGCCTCGGTTGTTCCCGAAGTATCCCGACTCATAGACAAGCTCTTTCCCCAGAGCTTTTCAGTCTCCCGGGCCCAAAAGCTCCCGATAAACGTAAACTACGGCTCCAAAATGGGGGCCGACAGGCTGGCGGCAATGAGCGCCCTGCACCACTTTGAAAGCTACGTAGTTGTAAGCTGCGGAACGGCAACCGTAATAGACGCAGTAAAGGAGAAGGAGTTTGTCGGAGGCTACATACTCCCGGGCCTTTACACAATGGCAGAGGCCTTAAGAGAAAAGACCGCCCTGCTACCTGAAGTTAAAGAGTTCAAAACCTTAAAACCGGGGAGGTCTACCAGAGAGTGCATATCTGCCGGAATACTTGCGGCAACGGTGGGGGCCGTAAAAGCGGTAGTGGAACACATCGGCATAGAGCCAAACAGGGTATTCCTGACGGGAGGTGCCGCCAAAGATGTGGGCCGTGTAACCGGGTGGAGGCTGGTAGAGGGCTTAGTTCTACGGGGAATTGTTACGCTCTACCTGCTCAATAAAGGGGGGAAAATCCCCCCTACAGTTTACTTGCCGTAGAGCTCCTTAGCAGCAGCTTTAAGGGCGGCAACGTTGCCCTTAACTGCGGCCATCATCGGGTTGCTGGTTGTCTGAGCAGCCTTAACGAAAGCCTGAGGAGTCTTGAACTTGGCCTTCAGCTGAGCGGCGCTCGGAGCAAGGCTGCCGTTGTGGCAGGAAGCGCACTGGGACTCCCATACGCCGGCAGATGCCGGAGCTGCGAGCAGTGCAACTACCGCCATAGCACCTAAGAACCTTTTCATCCTCTTCCTCCTTAACGGTAGTTTAGCAGCTCTTAATTTATGGAAATTGTGTAGAACTGTCAAAGATTATAAAAAATTAATCCTACTTCCCGGCCTGCTGAGGGGCCACCTTCACCCTCACAATACCGTCGTCCCTCCAGACGAAGTTGAGGGCGTTTGTGGGGCAGGAGTCCACACATTCAGCACAGTTCCAGCAGTAAACGCTCTGGCTCTCGCCTACACTGGGCTTAATCCCCATCGGACAGCGGGAATCACACACCTTACACCCTACACACCTTGAGGCGTCGTACCTGATAACGAGCTGACGCCACTTGCCTATAAGGGCCAAAGTAGCCCCGAGGGGACACAGGTACCTGCAGAAAAAGCGCCTGGTAAACAGGTTCATCAGCAGAACAACAACAACTATCCAAACCTCAACGGTAATGTGCTTGTAGAAAACGTAAAACATAGTCTCCCTACCTATCAGACCCGGCGGAGACCACCACACAAACATCGGGTAGCCGATAATCATAGTAACCAGGAGCTCCGCTATGAGGGCAAACCAGAGGGTCCTCTTGGCAAGGCGCAGAAGGTCGGGCCTGTACTTCAGCTTCCTTCCCCACTTGGGAACGAGGCCGAGTACCTTGTCGGTAAGCATAGAGAGGAACTCAACAGGACACATCCAGCTACAGAAAACCCTACCCATCAGAAAAGCAAGGGCAACCGGAATAACCATTCCCACGAGAGAGGGCATGTAAAAGGCCTTGGCCGTAAGGATTGACTCTACACCTTCCAGAGGGGAAACAACCCACAGGTTGCCCACCCCGAGGGACTGAAACCAACCCTGAACGAAGTTAATATCCCACTTGTAGTTCAGGAACGGGTTTCCCACAACAGTAACGAAACAGACCAGAAGAAACAGGTAGCGCCAGAGGGTTATCCGTTTAAAGAAAGGTTTCTTTGCCACAGTCCACCCCGCTACGCCTTTTTAATATCGGAGAGCTTGATTTCCTTAATCTTCTTCCACTTAATAGGCATTATGGTGATTGCCTTTTTACCGTGGTTTTCGG
The DNA here is from genome assembly GCF_000185805.1 of Thermovibrio ammonificans HB-1. NCBI lineage: Bacteria > Pseudomonadati > Aquificota > Aquificia > Desulfurobacteriales > Desulfurobacteriaceae > Thermovibrio > Thermovibrio ammonificans. Next base: position 388,939 of record NC_014926.1, on the reverse strand, counting down.
GCCAGGTATCGGCAATGCAGGAGTAGGCGCAGATTCCGCAGCCGGTACAGTACTCCTCTACTATGTAAGGCCTGAAGTCGTGATCGATTTTAATTGCAACCCCGGAGAAGGGACAGACGCTAAAGCAGGTTTTACACATAAGCCCGGTTTTATCCTGCTGCCACGTTACGCAAATCTCCCTGTTGATAACCGCAACTCCCATACGAACATCTTCCTTGGCGCAGGGAACAAGGGAGCCGGTAGGACAGACGTAAACACACTTCATACAGAGGTAGCAGGGCTTTTCAAGAACGGCAACGTAAGGGGTTCCGGAGAAAACACCGGCCTCTTTAACGTCAAAGTACTTAATGCAGTGGTAAGGACAGACCTCTCCGCACCTACCGCACCTTATACACTTTTGGGCAAAGTGTTCTTCAGATACGGCACCGGGAGGCCTTAGGATGTTGGGGCCTATCGGCGATTTAATCATCGTTTTCGGGTTTTTCAACCTTGAAAGGTCGCAGGAGTTAAAGAGAGTTCCGGCCATAAAGGCACCGAGGGTAACTTTTAGAAATTCCCTTCTGTTAGTTCTCTTCTCCTTCATCGTCTTCTCCAAACCACATCTTCTCCGCCTTCTTTTCCGCCCTTTTTAGGCCGTGGAACGGGTTACCGGGGTGCAGCTCTCCCCTCTCTATCTTTTCAAACTCATCGAGGAAGTAAGCTTCAACAACAGCTAACTGTAAAACGCCGTCTATCTCTTTTATCTTCTTTTCAATTTCCTCAAGTTCTTCATATCGTTCAGCATCCAAAACAACTATTATGTAGTATGCATTATCTTTCTCCTTTAGTTCTCCGCCGTAAACTTCCACACCGGGAATGTCAAGTAACGCCCTCTCAACCTGAAACCCCTTATCGGGCTCTGCGGTAACAACGCAACTGACTATGGGCATACATCACCTCGCTGTTTTATTATATTCGGGAAATTGAATCAAAAGGGAATAAGAAAAGCGGGGGCAGAGCCCCCGCCAAAGTGTCCATTAAACCTCGTTCGGGTCAAGCTCGGCGTTGTGGAGGTATCCGCCCCTAACCTTCTCAAGCTTAACAAGGTACTGCTTGAGGGGTTGAGCAGGAGCATACTTCTTAATGCGGCAAGCACAAATCTTGAACTCGGGCTGCTTAGAGCCGGGATCGAACGCATCAATGGTACAGTAGTTAATCATCCTGTGCTTCTCCTGGTCGTACCAGTAAACGAAGACCATACCCTCCATCGGGCCTTCGTCGGTAGAGATGCGGGCGGGAATGATGTTCTTACCGCGACGGGTCTCGATGAGAACGAGGTCGCCGGGATTAATGCCGAGACGCTGAGCATCCTTCGGGTTAACCTCTACCCAAGCGTAGGGGTAGTCGTTTGCAAGCTCGGGGATACGGCCGGTCATTGTAGCGGTATGCCACATGTCGATAACACGGCCTGTAGAGAGGTAGAACGGGTATTCGGCATCTGGAGGCTCGGCAGGACCTTTGTAAGGCCTGAGCCAAATCCAGAACTTATGGTCCTTGTGGAGGTGGCCGTAGTCAACAACCTTCCAGTCGGTGAGACCCCACTCCTTGGCAAACTTGGTAGCAAGCGGGTCTTTACCAACAACGAACCTTCTGAGAGTTCCGCCCTTCATTGCAATCTCAACTGTAGGTGCAGGCCACTGAACGCCGTCGGGCCTTGCAAGGAGAACTTCGTAGGTGGCTCCGGAGAGGTCGTTGTCCTGCCCCTTCGTAACCCTACCGGCGTATTCACTCCAAACCTCTTTAGCAAGCTCCCACCAGGGGTCACGCTTGGCAGCCTCTATAAACGGAGCTACACACTGGTAAACGGTGTGGGCACGCTGCCTCATCCTCGGGTCACGCTCACGCCTGAGCTTCTTGGCAAGAACCTGAGCAAACTCAACGATGATTTGAAGCTCGGGCTTACACTGTCCGGGAGCTTTAACGGCAACAGGTGTCAGCTGAGAACGGCGCTCGGTACATCCGTAAACACCTGTCTTTTCAAAGTGGAACGGTGTTGGAAGAATGAGGTTTGCAAACTCGGTTGTCCTTGTGGGGAAGATGTCGTTTACAACAACGAAGAGGTCTTCCCTGTTACGGAAGGCTTCACGGAACCTCCTAAGGTTGGGGAGAGACTGCAGCGGGTTGGTCTCCTCTATCCACATGAAATAAATCTTCTTGAGGCCGGGGAACCTCTTCCTGTCCTCCTCGGTGTAGGAGCAAGCAGAGAACATCTTTACAGTGTGGTAACCGGGCTTGGGAGGAATGGTTCCCTGAGGAACGCCCCAGATTCTCTCAAGCTGATGCCTGTCGTGGGCACTCTTAACAAACCTGTGACCGGGAAGGATGTGACACAGACCGCCACCTTCACGAACACCACCACAGGCGTTGGGCTGACCAGTAAGGGAGAGGGCGTCTGCACCGTCCTTGCAGATGTTACCTGTAAGGAGGTGGAGGTTGGTTACCAGGTTGTTTGCCCATACACCGCGGGTCCTCTGGTTGAGACCCATTGTCCATATGGAAACCGTTCTTGTGGTTGCAAAGCGCCTTGCAACCTTTCTAATCATCTCGGGAGTGATGTTCCCGCCGCAGATTTGAGCAGCGTACTCGGGCGTGTACTTCTGGAGGAAACGCTTGTACTCCTCGAAGGATACCTGGTGACCGATAAGGGGAACTTTGTCCTTTCCTTTGGTGTAGATGTGGAAAGCACAGTACTTGTTCACGAACTCCTTATCGTAGAGGCCCTCGTTAACGATTACATGGGCTATAGCGTTGAGAAGGGCGAGGTCTGTTCCGGGCTTAAACTGCATGTGGATATCTGCAATCTTAGAGGTGGGAGAAATCCTCGGGTCTACGTTAATTACCATGTACTCGTTGGGCCTTGCAAGCTTGTTGTGCATAATACGGCGGTAGAGAATCGGGTGACACTCTGCAGTGTTGGAACCTATGATGAAGACGGTTTGAGCCTTGTCGAGGTCTGCATAACCACCTGCAGGCTCGTCTGTTCCGAAAGATGTAAGGTAACCACCAACCGCAGATGCCATACAGAGCCTGGGGTTACCCTCTACCTGGTTGGTTCCGATGCACCTGAAGAGCTTCTGGAAAAGGTAGGTCTCTTCCGTAAGGGCCTGACCGGAACCGTAGTAGGCAATGCCGGACCAACCGAAGGGAGTCCACTCTCCCTTCTTCATAGCTTTAATCATCTCGTCGGCAATGATGTTGTAAGCCTCTTCCCAGGAAATAGGCCTGAAGGGCTCCTTCTTGCTCTTCCTGTAGAGGGGCTGGGTAAGCCTGTCGGGGTGCCTGAAGAGCTTGTAAAAGAGCATTCCCTTCATGCAGAGGAAGCCGAAGTTAATCTGGGAGTGGCGCTCACCGCGGATTACTGCAGGTTTTCCGTTCCTGAAACCGAGCCATACCTTACACCCGGTTCCGCAGAAACGGCAAACACCCCTTACCCAGGTGTAACCTCCCTCTTTCTTGTAAGCAGGAGACTTCTTAACCTCCTCGGGAATTCTCATAAGGTTTTCTTCGGCCTTGGCCTCTTCAAAGGTGGGAAGCTGGTCTGCCTTTATCTTTAGGTTAACCCCAACAAGAGAAGCTGCCGTTAGAGCAGCACTCTTTTTGAGGAAGTCTCTCCTTCCAATTCCCATCGTACCCTCCTTAAGATTTAGTACTGAGCCGGGTTAAACTCTTTGGCGTTCTTGATGTTCTTAACGCCGTTACCGTGGAACTCAAACACGTGCGGTGTGTGGCAGGTCCAACATTTAAAGTTAGGCGCTTTCTCCTGCATGGTCACCACTTCCTGGTAGTGGCAAGCCATACACTTGGTAATGGGCGGAACTTTGTGGAAGTCGCTGAAAGTTCCGTGGCACTGGAAACACCTTACGTTAGCTATGGCGTGCTTGGAGTGTGCCCACTGCTGGTAAACCTTCGGGGTTACCTTCTCGTGGCACACCCTACACTGCTGCTGCTGAGGCGGAAGCTTGGCTATAACGCTCGGTGGAACCGGGTGCTGGTCTGCCATGGCAAGACCTGAGCCTGCCACCATCAGGCCTGCCAGTAGTGCTAGGGTCTTTACCTTCACTTTGCACCTCCCCGTTTTATTTCAGTTCTACTCGTGAGCCTCTCCAGTGGTTTCACTCTCTCCCTTCTTACTAAAATATTCCTTCAACTTCTGCTCTAAGTCAAATCCGTGGCCGACATACCAGTGGCAGGTAAGGCAGTCGCCCTTAATCTCGCCGGCCTTAAGCTTTTCGTGCATGATGTTGTCCGGCAGTGCCACATGGCAGTGCTCACAGTTAGACACGAATACGTAACGCTCACGCTCCTGTCTCTTCTCTATCCAGTGTTCCGGGTCGTTAACCCAGCCTCCGTGGAAGATGTGACCGATGAAGTCTCTCGTTCCGGACATACCCTTAGTTACAAGATATGTTACAACATTTCCGTGGGGCAGGTGACACTGGGTACACGCAGCCCTTATTGCCCCCCTCTTGTTCCCGAGGGGACCGTGGGGTCCGGTCTTCCAGGTCTCGTACATGGGCTTCATCTCGTGACAGGAGCTACAGAACTCAGGCGTTGAGGTCTCCTCTATCATCTGGGCCGCTATAAGGGCACCAACGCCTGCAACAACAGCTCCGACAATGGCACCTACTACAAAGGCCTTCTTCTCCGCCACCTCTACCTCCTAACCCTAATATTAAAACTTCCTTATTTCAGGCAACAATTTTACCATAGTTTTGTAGTTTTAAAGAAATCACTAATAGTCTTCGTCTTCAAAATAGTGTTTCAGCTCCTTCACTTCTTTGCCGTTAGGGTTAATCGACACCATACCAGAATAACACTTGAACGCCTCGTCAAGTTTACCCTCTTTTATATATCCTTTAGCCGCAAGGTAGTAGTAGTGGTAAGCTTCCTTGTACTTTTCGTCGTTATCAAGTAGAACCGCTCTCATATAGTTAAGCCTCGGGTCGTTAGGAGAGCAGTAAGCCTCCGCCTTATGTAACTCTTCCTCAGCTTCCGGGTAATCAGCAGCCGAAATGTACTGGTCTGTAAAGAGCAAGTATCTCGTACACTTATCCAATGAATTGGGATTCACAGGAGCAGAAAGGGGGAGTTCCTGAGGCATTGAACCTGCAAGCTTTCTGTCGAGGGGAGTTTGAGGGGGTGGAGGGGGAAGGTAGTTATTGGCGGTTTCGTTCTTTGGAGAGGTTGTTGCACAGGAAGCCAGCGCAAACGCAGTAAGGGCAAGAGCGACAAACTTACGCATTGCCGTTTTTCTCCAGCAGTTTAAGGTATTTAGAGTTGGGGTTCATCAGCTTGAGCCTTTTAACAACCTCCTTGTAGGCGGCAGTATCCCCTTCCTTCTTCAGTATAAGGGCCGCCTTGTAGTAGGCCTCTTCTGCGGCTTCAGAAGCCTCGGGCATATCTTCAGACATGGCTCCGCTGTAGAAGTTACCAAGCTGGTAGTAGGCCTCGGCGTTGTTCGGGTCGAGCTTCACGGCAGTTTGAAGCTCCTGAACCGCCTTCTGAAGGAGGGAAAGACGCTCTTTATCTACACGCTCAGCCGCGGCTTGAGACTCTTCCATAAGCCTATCAAGGTCGGACTCTTTAAGGCCCATTTTCTTTAAAAGTTCCCGATACTTCTTCTCTCGCTCTTTTGTCATATTTTCGGGGAAGAGCTTCTTCATACTGTAAAGGGTCATAAGCTCGTTAACCTGGAAGAAGTTAAAGCCCTTTTTCTCAAGTTTTGAGTAGAACTTACGGAACACCTTAGAGGTTGCAGTATCTTTCAGGTTCATTGCCTTCTTGTAGTAGAACATACCCAAAAGCATGTGAAGGTCGGAGGCGACTTTAAAGGCCCGGGGGTCTTTAAGACTTCCGAGTTTCTGTTTTGCATTCGGAATGGGCTTGTTTGGATTTTCCTTTAAAATGGGCTCAACCTCTTTAAGGGCCAGTTTTATCTTTTTTATACCGTCGTCGTACTTGTGATTGTGGTAATCCCTATAAATGCAGTAGAAGTAAAGGGGCGGATTCTGAAGGAAATCTTTAGGGCACTGAAGCCTTTTCTCTATCTGTTTTTCAAAGGAGGCGGGCTTTGCAAAACCTGAGGAAGCTGTAAAAACGGAAAGAGCGGCGGTCAGAAGGAGAATTTTCTTTTTCAATTTTTACCTCCAGAGGTTGTATAGGGGGGAAATTAAAAAGGGAGGGCCGAAGCCCTCCCAGAAAGAGTATAAAGGCTTACTGAGCAGCCTCTCCGTAACGCTTGACGTAGAACTCTGCAATCTTCCTGAGCTCTTCCTTGTTGAACTCGTGGAACCACTTGTGGTACGGGTTGGAGAAGAGCTTCTTCTTGAACTCAGCCCACTCCCTCTTAACACGCCTGTTGCCCTTCTCGGCAACAATCTTGTCGGCTTCGGGGAGGAGCTTGAAGTAGAAGTTGTAAGCAACTTCAAAGAGACCGTGCCAGTGGGTCCAGTCGGGAGCCATCATAGAAGCACCCATCCTTGCCCTACGACCTTCGTGGTGCCAGAGGAGGAAGTACTCCCACTCAATCTTCTGGTTGAACGGAATCGGGTCGATGAGCTTGTTCTGCCTGAGGAACTTCATGATGGCTGCGGCAGGCTTAGCAAACTTGTTGTTGTAGAGCTCAACAAGCTGGTCGTACTGGTAGTAGAAACCATCTATCCAGAGTTTCTGGTGGCAAGCTGCACAAACCTTCTTCATCTCGGCACGCTTAGCCTGCCAGTTGGGCTTGTGCTTGGAGATAGGCGGCCTGAGTGTCCAGGAGAGCCTTGCACCTACGTCGTGAGTCGGCTTAGCACCGGTTACAGAAGCTCCCATGTGGCAAGTTACACAGTTGGGAGCCTGGTAGTAGTCCTCACCGAGAACCCACTTAGCCCTGTCGAGGGTCTGCTCGATTTCAGACAGGTGAGCCTTGTAAGCGATACCGTGCTTGGAGAGCTCCCAAATCTCGATTTGCGGGTGGTCGGGACCCTGGTGACACTTACCACAAGTACCGGGCTCACGAACCTGCTTGAGGCTGAAACTGTGCCTGTAGTGGCAAGCAGCACAGTTACCCTTGGAGCCGTCGGGGTTAACCCTTCCGATACCCTCGTTGGGCCACGGTCCAAGAATCGGGAGGCCGTTCTTAACGGGGATTGTACGGCCGTGACACTGTGCACAACCGAGGTTGAAGAGAGGCTCACCCTCTACAATCCTACCGAGAACGTTGTCAAGAGAACCAACGAACTGGGCAGCTTTTGCGTGGTGGGACTCGGTAACCTCTTTCTCCTCTTTGGGGTGACACTTACCACAGTCGAGAGGAGATACGATTGTGGAGATTGTGAAGCCAAAGTGCTGGAAGGCGTCCTTGTCGCCCTTGTTGGCCTGGTGACACTCGTAACAGCCAACACCGGCATCGGCGTGCTTGCTGGTAGCCCACTGCTGAACAAGAGCGGGGTTCATGCCCTTGTGACAGCCGAGGCACGCCTGGGACTCCTTAGAGATGTACCTCAGGGCTGCGCTGGCGTCGGTAGTATTAAGACCAATCACTGCTGCTGCAGCGAAGGTAACCGCCAGCAGCCCTGTGCGAAGCTTGCTGAGCTTCCCCTTCATGGTTTCCCTCCTTAGGCTTGGAGTTTTCCCTTTTATTTCTAAAGTTTTATTATACTCAGCGCCAATTGGTTGTCAAGAGTTTATTGTTTTATTCGTTAGGAAGTAGATTAGGAATTTCTTATTCTCGCACCTCCCCCATAGACTTCATTCGGCGTATAGATTATATACCACGCACTTCTTAATCCTTAATAAATATATAGAACCGGAGCGGAAGATGACCCAGGTGATAAAGTTCAAGTACCCCGACACGGAGAAGGTAGGGCTCGCAAAGAGTAAAGAGGAGCTTCTGCCCTTAAACTACGGAGATTGGATAGTTGTCAGAACCGACAGGGGAGAGGAGCTGGTTAAAGTACTGAAAGTTTACGAGCTCGATAAAGAGAGCATGGAGAAGTTTGGAGTTAAAGAAGAGGAGCTCTACCAAGCCCTCCGCCGGGAAACCGCCGAAGACAGAAACCGCTTTGTAGACAACGAGCTGTTTGCCCAAGACGCCCTGGAGGTGTGCAAGAGGAAAGTTCTAAAACACGGACTCGAGATGAAGCTGGTTAAAGCCTACACAACCTTAAAGAGGGAGCGGATAGTCTTCTACTTTACGGCAAAGTCCCGGGTTGACTTCCGCCAGCTGGTCAGGGACCTTGCCTCCCACTTCAGAACGCGAATAGAGCTTCAGCAGATAGGGGTCCGCGACGAAGTGAAGATGATAGGCGCCGTAGGAATGTGCGGCAGGGTTTGCTGCTGCAAAGAGTTCCTCGAGTGCTTCAGCTCAATCTCCCTTAATATGGCCAAGCTCCAGGGGCTCCCCCCGAACCCTGCCAAGCTGTCGGGAACGTGCGGCAGGCTAATGTGCTGTCTCAAGTTTGAAGAGGCGAACTACTACATCAGGCAGTTCCTCCCCGAGGTGGGCCAGCAGGTTGAAACCCCCGAGGGGGCGGGAACTGTTGTCGATATAAACGTGCCCCTTGAAACCGTAGTGGTTGAAGTTCCCGAAAAGGGGAAGGTGGCCGTTCCGCTGAGGCTCTTTGTAACAGAGGAGCAGTGGGAGGAGTACGTTAACAAACTGAAGGAGAAAGCAGACGACAGAATCAAGTGCTTCTTCAAAGCAGGGGTAATAGGCGATGAGAATCACCACTGAGCTTAAAAGCCCCTTAAACAGGCTCTTCATATACGAAACGGCCGACGGCTACAGGGTAGAGTCGGTTTTCTACAAGGGAGAGCGACTCTGCGTTTCCAGCCAGGTGGGCTGCCCGGTGGGGTGCGCATTCTGCGCTTCGGGGCTTAAGGGGCTGAAGCGAAACCTCTCTGCCGAAGAGATATACGCCCAGTACTCCCTTTTAAAGGGGGAACTGCCGATAAGGGGTATTGCGATAGCCGGCATAGGAGAGCCGGCCCTTAACGCAGACTCCGTTGTTGAGGCGATAGGACGCTTTAAAAAGGAAGGGCTAAAGGTTACGGTAAGCTCTACAGGCTGCGACCTTGAGGGTTTTAGGAAGCTGGTTGAAGCCCCCCACAACGGGCTGACGATTTCGGTTCACGCGGTTAAGCCCCACATAAGGGAGCGGCTGTTTAAGCTGAAGCAGCCGATAGAGAAGGTGCTGGAAGTTGTTGAAGAGCACCTTGAGAGGAGCTCTTCAAGCAGGAGGAAGAGGTTCCAGCTGGGTTACCTGCTCATAAAAGGGGTGAACGACGACGAAGAGAGCTTGAAGCTCCTTGCCGAGCTTGCAAAGAGGCACCGCTTCACCGTTATGCTCATGGCGTACAACGAGGTTGAAGGGCTGCCGTTTAAGGGCCTCTCTGAAGAGGAGTACGAAAAGGCGTTCCTGAAGCTGAGGGAGCTGGGAGTGAGGGTAACTCTAAGCAACAGGTTCAGACGCGACAAACTCGGCGGTTGCGGAACGCTCACAATCGCAAGGGAGGTTAAAGATGAGGCTTAAAGCTCTCCTGACCTGCTGCCTGCTCTTTACGGCTGCCGGGTGTGTACACCAGCCCCAACAGCCCACAAAGAGCGAAGAGAAGGAAGTTGTGAAGCTCGGAAACGCCGCCTGCAGAAAGCTGATGGCAACCCTGAAGAGGAACCTCGGAATGGCCCTTAAAGAGGGAGGGCTGCCCGGCGCAATCGAGTTCTGCTCTCGGCAGGCCCAGGAGCTCACCGAGAAGGTAAACAGGGAGCTCGTTCTCGTAAAGGTGAGCAGAGTTTCGGACAAGTTCAGAAACCCAAAAGATAGGCCCACACCCCTCGACCTGAAGGTGATTAACTACTTCAAAGAGAAGTTAAAGGAGGGTAAACTTCCCCCCTACAAAGTGGTGAAGGTTAAAAAGGGCACAGAGACCTACTTCATCTACTACAAGCCCATCAGAGTTGGTGCTTTCTGCCTTAACTGCCACGGCGACCCGCGCCACATGGACCCGGAGGTTTTAAGGATACTTCGGGAGAAGTACCCCTACGACAGGGCCCTCGGCTACAAGGTGGGACAGTTAAGGGGTGTGTTTAAAGTTGTAATTCCCGAAAAGGCACTTAAGGAGGGGTAGATGTTCGTTAAAGAGGGTGAGCTTCCCGGCATAGGGAAGAAGTACTCCATGAAAACAGAAAACGGCGACACGATAGTTGTCGTAATCCACTACACGGGCAAGCGGGAGATTTACTACTTCGAAGAGGACAGCGAGGAGCCCACGGCGGTGATAGAGCTTACAGACGAAGAGGCCCGTACCCTCGGAACTATACTCGTGGGTGCACTCTTCCAGCCCACCTCCGACGAGGAGAAGATAGGCTTCCTGATGAAACACCTTGCCTTCGAGTGGATAAAAGTTCCGAAAGACTCCTTCCTTGTGGGCAAAAGCATCAAAGAGCTGGAAATCAGGAAGCGCTTCGGCGTGATAATCGTGGCAGTTATAAGGGACGAGAACGTGATAGTTTCCCCGTCGCCCCTGTTTGTTATTGAGCCCGGAGACACGCTGGTTGTGGTGGGAACCTTAGAGAACATAAAGAAGTTCGTTAAGGCCGTAGAGGGAGAGAAGAGGGAGTAATGGCCCACTTTACAACATACCTTGCCCTCTTTACCGGGGCCCTGCTCGCCTCCTACTTCGTTGCCCACAAGCTCAGGCTTCCCGTCATACCGGTTTACATACTGGCGGGGATTGGTGTATCGCTGTTCGTTCACGCCGGGGAAACCAAAGTATTTGAAGCCCTCGGAGTGATACTGCTTCTGTTTTACATAGGGCTCGAGTTCTCCCTGGCGGAGATGGAGAAGAACTTCAAGAACATACTCTCCGTTGGAATTGTAGACCTAACCCTTAACCTCTTTCCCCTGTGGGCCGTTTCGGCTGCCCTGGGGTTCGACCCCTTTACGGCATTTGTTCTTGCGGTGATTCTCTACCCCAGCTCGTCGGCAATTGTCTCTAAGCTCCTCATAGACCTTAAGAAGCTGGCCAACCCGGAAGTTGAGCCGGTTCTGGCCATACTGGTATTCGAAGACATAGCCGCGGCAACCCTTCTGGCGGTTCTGGTAAACATCTCTACAACGGGCAGTGCAGACCCCGTGACAGTTTTAAAGGTGGTGATTAAGATTGCCCTGTTCATCTTCTTCGCCGTTGTGTTCATAAAGAACTTCAACAAGGTGGTCGACGTTGTAATAGGTAAGTACGGAACGGCAACGGAGTTCCTGGTTCTGCTTGTGGGAACGGTTCTGTTTGCGTTCGTAGAGGTGGCAATGGGGTTCGGCCTCTCCGAGGCCATAGGAGCGTTTGCCGCCGGCACCCTGTTTGCCGAAACCTCCCACAAGGAGAGCGTTGAGCAGGTAGTAATACCCTACAGAGACCTCTTCGGGGCGCTCTTTTTCCTGACGTTCGGCATCTCGATAGACCTGAGCAAGATGGAGGCATCGCTCATTGTGCCCCTCGGGGTGCTTATTGTTGCCTCATTTGCGACTAAGCTCTTAACCGGCGTTGCGGCCGGGAAGCTCTACGGGCTCTCTCTTAAAAGGGGCGTTTCGGCGGGCCTCATGCTGCTGCCCCGGGGAGAGTTCTCCATACTGGTTGCAGCAACCGTTCCCAAGCTGGTTCCCATAACCGCCGTTTACGTTCTCGCCTCGTCGATACTGGGTTCGTTTGCGGTAAAGGAGTCCGGCAAAATACTGAACCTGCTGTTCAGGAAGAAGAAAAAGAGGAAGAGCAGGCTCTCAAAATCGCAGCTCTTGGGGGATTAGATGTTTATCACCTTTGAAGGGATAGAAGGGTGCGGGAAGAGCACCCAGGCTCGGCTAACCTACGAGTGGCTGCTGGATAGGGGTTACACTTCGGTTTTAACCAGGGAGCCGGGGGGAACACCGGCCGCAGAAAAGGTGAGGGAAGTGCTCTTAAAACGCTGGGAGGAGCGTTTTCCGCCTATGGCGGAGCTCTTTCTGTACGAGGCGGCAAGGGCGTTTCACGTTGAGAACCTGATAAAGCCGGCCCTGCAGGAAGGTTCAATTGTGATATGCGACAGGTTCACAGACTCCACCCTTGCCTACCAGAGCTTCGGCCGGGGGCTCAGCAGGGAGTTTGTAGCCTTGTTGAACCGGAAGGCCACCGGAGGCCTAAAGCCGGACCTGACGCTCCTCATAGACCTGCCGGTGGAGGAGGCCTTCAGGCGGATAGCCCAAAAGAGCCGCGACCGAATGGAGTCTGAGCCTTTAGAGTTCCACAGAAGAGTAAGAGAGGGTTTCCTCTCAATCGCCAGGGAAGAGCCCGAAAGAGTTGCGGTTATAGACGGCCGGGGCACGGTAAGCGAAGTGTTTGAAAGGGTGAAAAGGGTAATCGAAGAGAGGCTAAGGTGTTCAGCCAAGTAGTGGGTCACTCTAAAACCCTGGGGGTGATAAGGAGCCTCGTAGAGAGGGGACTCTTCCCCCAGAGCGCCCTCTTTGTAGGCCCGGAGGGAGTGGGGAAGAAAACGGTTGCCGTAGAAGTTTTAAAGGCGATAACGGGCTCTCCCCTTGAGGTAAAGGTGGTAGGGGAGGAAAAGCCGCCCACCGTTGAGGAGGTGAGGGAGCTTTCGAGCTGGCTCTTTACAAAACCCTCTTCGGGAAGGGGGAAGGGGGCGGTTATAGACATGGCCGACCGGATGAGAAGCGAGGCGGCAAACGCCCTTCTCAAAACCCTTGAAGAGCCCCCCGAGTACGGCTACCTGATTCTGGTGGCAAACAGCGAGGTGGCCGTTCTGCCGACCATAAGGTCAAGGTGTAAGGTTTTCCGGTTCTCCAGGCTCCCCGACACGAGCGTAGAGTACGCACTGAAGAGGCTGGGGGTTGAGGCCGACAGGAGGGTTGTAAAGCTGGCCGGCGGGAGCGTGGGCCTTGCCCTGAGGCTGAGCGAGAGCAACGTTCCACAGTTGGTAGAGGCTTTTCTAAAGGCGGTAAAGGGCCCCAAGCCCGCACGGGAAGTGGTCCCCCTGGGGGAGCTGTTCAGCAGCGTAAGCAGGGAGGAGGCCCTGCTCTTCCTCCAGGCCCTCGAGAACTACATCCGGGAGGAGGGCTCCCTGCTGGCCCTGGAGGAGGTGATTCAGAGAGCCAGGGAGTTTCTGAACTTTTACGGCAAACCTCAGTCGGTTGTAGAGTGGATGGTTTTAGAGCTCATCACCGGCAGTTCACGTAGTGGATAATCCTGCTGAAAAGGCTTACAAGGTTCACCCTGTTTGAGCAGTTTGCCTTTTTGAGAAGCTGGTTTATGTAGTACTTAACGGTCTGCTCCGATATCCCCAGCTCCCGGGCTATCTCCTTGTTTGTTTTACCCTCAACGAGGAGGGAGAGGACCTTCAGCTCCCTATCGGAGAGTGAGTCTATCTTCAGCGAGCCCTTGCTGCCGGAGATGAGGTTGAGAAGCTCCCTCTTAAACCACTTCTCTCCCCTTAAAACTGCGTTAAAACACTTGAGGAGCAGTTCCTTTGTTGTATCCGGGGAGATGACGCCCGAAATCGGGAAGTTGATAACGAGGAACAGAAGCTCCTCCTCACCGATTCCGGTGTCTACAAGCAGGTGTTTTACCCCCCTTTCCGAGAGAGCGCGGAGGTCGAAATTTATGATTCCCGATTTATCAAAGAGGAATATCTCCCCCTCGTCCGGAGTAGGAACAACCTTAATTTCTTTTAAAGTTTTTAAGAAACCCTCAAACGCCTCTTCAAGGAGGTTGTTGTAAAGCGAAACGCTTACCCTTACCATCTAATTCAACCCCTAACCCTTGTAGTTAAGCCGAACCGTGTTTTTGGCTTCAACCGAAAAAGTAAAACCGAAGAGTTTTTTAGCCTTAACAGGGCTTCAACCGGCAAATTAGCAGTTTATTCTATACCAAATCAGAGGAGCTCCTTATGGTAAGTTGTTAAGAGGCCGGGGTAGAGCTCGTCTATAAAGCGGACTATGGACTCTAAAGTGGCGTCTACAACTTTAGAGCTGGTCCCGACCACGGCAACCCCTATCACGGCCCTCTGCCAGCTGTCCTGGGCGTCTACCTCGCTAACGGAGGCGTTGAACTTCTTCTTTATTCTCTCAACCGTCCCTTTAACCACCCCCCTCTTCTCTTTAAGGGAGTGGGCCTGCGGTATGTAGAGCTCAAGCTCGAGGTAACCGATAACCGAAGCCACGGCTACTCCTTCAGCAGCTTGTTCCACTCCTGTCTAACCGTATCCCTTATCTCTTCGTACTTCTTACCCTGCTCGTAGAGGCTCTCTATGGTGGGGGAGAAGACTTTCTCGTAAAAGTCCCTGCCCATCCTGTTGACTATCTTCTCGTCGAACTCTGCGGCAGAGGCGAGCTTCTCCCACCACTTCTCCTTTGTTCTACCCTCAACGAAGGCCTTTGTTGCCCCCTTGTATTTTATCCTGTGACCGTAGAATTTGCGGGCGGCAACCACTTTGGCCACTGCAAGCCCGTAGGCCTTTGCGTCATCTTCGGTAAAGCCGAGCTCTTTCAGGGCTTTAAGCCTGTTCCACTCGGCAAAAACGTCAAAGCGCCTTATGGGGGCCAGGGGTTTTAAGAGCTTCACCTCCGGAGCGAGCTCCGCCTTCTTCACCGGGCTCTTCATAGCAACTCCTAAAAACGGTTTAAGGCCTAATTTTTAAGATAGTCCCGAGTCACCATCGGGAACTTTTAAAATCTCAGGAGGAGAAGGTGGAAGTAAGACACAAGCTCTGGCGCTGCACCGTTTGCGGCTACATCTACAACGTAGATGAGGGAGACCCCGAGAACAACATCCCTCCGGGAACGCCCTTTGAGGCACTGCCCGTAGATTGGGTGTGCCCGGTGTGCGGAGCCACAAAGGATAAGTTCGAACCAGTAGACGAATGAAAAGGGCCCTGGTAATAAGGCTCTCCTCCCTGGGAGACGTTGTTCTGGCAAGCTCCGTTATAGAGCCCCTGAAACGGGCCGGCTACAGGGTGGAGTTTTTAACCTTCAGGCCCTTTGGCGAGCTCTTCAGAAACCACCCGGGAGTTTCCAGGGTGTTAGAGACCTCCAGGGAGGAGCTTCGGGGCCTCTCAAACCTCAAAAGCTTCGCAGAGGGCCTAAAAGGCTACGACGCCGTTTTCGACCTCCAGGACAACCTCCGAACCAAACTCATGCGCCCGTTTATACCGGCAAAGGTGTTTGTATATCCCAAGAGGGCCCTGCTCAGGCGGCTCATGGTTGTTTTTAAGCCGTTTAAGGCAAAGTGGCTCTACGTGCCGGAGCTCTACGGAGAGGCCCTGAAAAGGGCCGGCATAGGGGCCGAGAGTCTCAGGCCGAAGCTCTACCCGGGAAAAGAGGAGCTGAACAAAGTTAAGAAGCTCCTCCCGGCGGGGAACGCAGTTGCAGTTGCACCGGGGGCAAAGTGGGAGGGGAAACGCTACCCGGTAGAGAAGTTTAAGGAGGTTGTGAAGCTCCTTAAAAGCAAAGGGTTTACGGTTTTAGTGGTTGGAGGAAGAGAGGAGTTTGAGCTGGGCGAAGCCCTAAAAGAGGAAGGGGCGGAGAACCTGTGTGGGAAGCTCTCACTCAGCGAAAGCCTTGCCCTACTAAGCCTTGTAAAAGGAGTGATATCCAACGACTCGGCCGTAGTTCACATGGCAAGGGCCGTAAAAACGCCGGTAGTTGCAGTTTTCGGCCCCACACACCCGGCATTCGGGTTTGCCCCCTACCCCGACGAAGGGGTGGCCGTAACCTTAAACCTTCCCTGCTCCCCCTGCTCCCTACACGGTAAAACGAGCTGTACCCACAGACGATGCTTTAACATCGAACCCGAAAGGGTAGTAGGTGAGCTCCTGAGGCTGGTAGAATCTGGCAGCAGAAAGGAGGAAGGGGTTGAAGTTAAAACGGCTACTGGCTGAGTTTCTGGTTATCTTCGCCGTCAGCTGGGTGATTGAGTTCGCCTACATGGGAATTAAAGGGGTCTTTGAGGGAACCACACTCTCGCTCCTTGAAATCTCCCTATCCTTCGACAACGCGGTAATGAACGCCGTAATACTGGCGGGAATGTCCCAGCTGTGGAGGCGGCGCTTCCTCACCTGGGGCATGGTAATCGCCGTTTTCGGAATGAGGTTCCTGTTTCCCGTTCTGATAGTGGCGGTTACGGCAGGTCTGCCGGTAACGAAAGTCGTAGAGCTGGCCTTTAAAGAGCCGGAGAAGTACGCCCACCACCTTGAACACGCCGAACCCCTCATCCTCGCCTTCGGCGGAGCGTTCCTGCTGATGGTGTTCATAAACTGGCTCTTCGACGCAGGCAAAGAGCTCTTCTGGATAAGGAAGCTGGAGGAGATGGCCTCTAAGGCTGCCAAAATGGGAGAGGTTAAGCTGATAATAGCCCTCTCCGTAATATTCACAGTAGGCTACCTGAAGAGGGAGCCGAACATCATACTGGCACTGATACTCGGGATACTGCTCTTTGAGGTGGTTCACTTTATAAAGGGGGCCATAGAGTACTTTAAGGAGCACGGGGGCGCCGTAGATGCAGGGCTGGGAAGCTTCATCTACCTGGAACTCCTCGACGCCTCCTGCTCACTGGACGGAACGGTAGGGGCGTTTGCAATAAGTAAAAACCTGATAATCATCACCGTGGGCCTTTCCGTAGGAGCCTTCATACTGAGAACCCTAACCCTCTACTTTGTAGAGAGCGGGAAGCTAAAAGAGCTTCCCTACCTTGAGCACGGCGCCCACTGGGGAATAGGGGGATTGGGCATAATGATGCTCCTTGAGCTCTTCATCCACATCCCAGAGCCGGTTATCAGCTCGGTTGCGCTCCTTTTCATACTCTCGTCCCTCTACTCTTCTGTAAAGCGGACCGAGCCGATGCTAAAGGAGTGACTCAACAAGGGCAACGGCCGCGTTTATACCGTCTACAGCCGAGCTCGTTATACCTCCGGCGTAGCCGGCCCCTTCCCCTATAGGGTAGAGGTTCCCGGCACTCACGCTTCTGAAAAGCTCGTCCCTTACGATTCTCACCGGAGACGAGGTTCTCGTTTCAACCCCTACAAGGGTTGCGTTGCTGGGAACGAAGAAAGAGTAACGCTCCCTCCAGTAGCTAAAGGCCTCCTTAAGGGGAACCGATATCTCCGGCGGCAGGAGCCTGTCGAGTCTGGCGCCCTTTATCTCGGGGATGTAGCCGCCCTCTATGAGCTCCGAGGAGCTACACCCTTCCAGAAAGTCCCACACCCTCTGGGCCGGCATGGCGTAGTTGCCGCCTCCCATAACAAAAGCCGCCCGTTCAAGGGCCCTCTGAAACTCTATGGCCTTAAAGGGGTCGTTGTCGAAGTCTGCGGGAAAGAGCTGAACAACTACGGCGCTGTTTGCGTAGCCGCTGTCCCTGGCGAAGTTGCTCATGCCGTTGCACACAACGGTGTTCTTCTCCGACGAGGCGCAGATAACGTAGCCGCCGGGACACATACAGAATGTGTAAACTCCCCGGCCGCTGCTTGAGCGGAAGGTAAAGGCGTAATCTGCCGGGGGCAGTTTCGGATTCTTAAACCACCTGCGGCCGTACTGAAGGCGGTTAATGGTTTTCTGCCTGTGGATAACCCTCAACCCTACGGCAAAAGGCTTTGCCTCCAGGGCCACGCCGGCCTCTTTCAGCAGGGAGAAGGTGTCCCTTGCACCGTTTCCCACTGCCAGAAAGTAAAAGTCGAACTCTTCGCTGTAACTCCTGCCGGAGGAAAGCTCCGTAAAGGTGGCCTCTACAACCCGGCCGGAGTCAAGCTCAAGGCCGCCGAGCAGAGTGGAGAACCTGAACTCAACCCCCATAGAGGAGAGCTTCCGCCTCAGGTTCGGAATAACCTCCCGCAGCTTGTCGGTTCCAAGGTGGGGTTTGCTGGAGTAGAGTATCTCCTCGGGGGCTCCACACTCTACCAAAACCTTATAAACGAAGTGCTTCTTCGGGTCCTTCAGCCGGGTTGTCAGCTTCCCGTCGGAGAAGGTTCCTGCTCCTCCCTCGCCGAACTGAACGTTTGAGTTTTCGTTCAGCCTCCTATACTTCCAGAAGCGGGAAACGTCTTTAACCCGTTCCTCTACGGGCTTTCCGCGCTCTACAACCACAACCTCAAGGCCGGCCCGGGCAAGGGTAAGGGCGGCAAACAGCCCCGCCGGTCCAGCACCCACAACCAGAACCCTCTTTTTCTTTGGGACCTTGGGCACGGTAAAGTCGGGAACGGGCTTGTGCTCCCTGGCAACCCCCGAGGAGATTAGCTCCTTTGCCCTCTCCTCGGGCAGGTCAAACAGCAGCCTGTAAACGAAGGTGGGCTTCTTCCGGGAGTCTATGGAGCGCCTGAGAACGGTGTAGTCGCCGGTTAAACCGAGCTTTTCAAGTTGGGCCTCTAAGGTAGAGTCAACGGGAACTTTAACCTCTACTTCAACTTTCATCGGGGAACCTCTCGTTAATGAGCTTCAGAAAAGAAAAGAACTCAGGGGGAAAGTTGGGCTCACCCTTTTCCATTTCAAGTCTGGCAGAGTCGGGAAGCTCCTCAAGCTCGAGCTCTATAACCTCTTTAAAGCTCTTAATACCCAACCTCTTTTCAACTCTCTCCTTCAGGTAAATCAGAGAGTCCCTCTTTAGAACCTCCGCCTTCTCGAGAACATCTCCAACGAACTTCTCGGCGTTGTCTATGTCCCGCTGCTTAACCCTTCCGGTAAGGTAGAAGGTGACCGATATCTTAACGGGGCGCTCTATGGGGAACTTATCGAGCCCGTAGGCGACTTTCTGCTTGTGGAGCTGCCAAACGGCGTCCTGCTGGGCTTTTATAACGTCGGGGTTGTTAACGATAAAGGGCTTTATCTCTCCGTTGACCCGCCGGTGGGATATCTTTTTGTAGTTGGCTTTACTGGGAATTTTCCCCACTATAAAGAACTTGAACTTCACAGTTCACCTACCTATAATAGAAATTAAGAATTTTCGCAATAAAGGAATCTATTTATAAAGTTATGACCGGGGAAGCCGCCTACAGGGATACGGTAAAGAAGTTTACAAAGATTTTAACAAGTCTGATTCTGCTGGTTGTAATCTCCACCGTCGGGATAAAGCTCATAGAGGGGTGGGACTGGCTCGACTGTCTCTGGCACACGATAATCACCATCTCTACGGTAGGCTACGGCGAGGTGAAGCCCCTCTCACCCTTGGGCAAGATATTCACAATGACCGTTATTGTGGTTGCCTTTGCAACGTTTGCCTACGGGGCTTCAACCGTTGCCGCAATGGTGTTTGAAGGGGAGCTTAAAAAGGTATTCACCGTAAAGAGGATGGAGAAGATGGTTACGAAGCTAAAGAACCACACGATTGTGTGCGGACTGGGAAGAACCGGACAGGCCGCAATAAAGGAGCTCTACCGGGAGAAGATTCCCTTCGTAGTTGTAGAGAAAGACGAGGCGAGAATCGAAGAGGCCCGGGAGAAGTACCCCAACCTCATCTACATCCAGGGGGACGCAACCCAAGACGAGACCTTAATCCGGGCGGGTGTAAAGTCGGCGGCAAACTTAATAGTTGCAACGGCAAACGACGCAGACAACCTGTTCATAACCCTGTCGGCAAAGAACCTGAACCCGAGGATACGGATAGTTACCCGGGCAAACAGGGAGGAAAACGTTATAAAACTCAAACGGGCAAAAACGTTATAAAACTCAAACGGGCAGGAGCAACCGAGGTTATCCTGCCCAACGTGATAGGGGGCATAAGGATGGCCTCGCTGGCCATAAGGCCCAGCGTTGTGAGCTTCTTAGACATAGTGACCCACCACGGCGAGGTGGACCTGAGGCTGGAGGAGGTGGAGGTTCCGAAAGGTTCACCCTTCCACGGGAAGCTCCTCAGAGACCTCGACATACCCAGGAAAACCGGCGTGATAGTTATCGGAATCCGCAGGGAAGACGGCTCGTTCATCTTAAACCCCACCTCAACAACCATGGTCCTTGAAGGGGATACCCTCATCATAATAGGGACCAAGGAGCAGGCGGAGAAGCTCAAAAAGCTCGTAACCTCTAAGGAGGCCGCCTGAGTCTTCCTTTGCCCTCCGGAATACAGATTCATAATTTAAACGTCGGTATATAATGGTCTTAAAGTGGCCCGCAGGAGTTGTTTTTCTACGAAAACCGCAATTAAGGAGAGGAGATGAGGGATAGTTTTAACTACCTTAAAGAACTTCTACGGACAAACAGGCTCGGAGACCTGTGCCCCGACGTTCAGGAAGGGGCCATAAACCTCTTAAGAGTTCAGGAAGAGGGAGATACATCGAAGCTGAGAAACGCCGTAAGCCAGCTCCACGGAGAGGGGAGCAGAAAGAGAAAGATGCTTAAATTAGTTGATGAACTAAAAAACAATCCCCAGAAATTTGAGAATATAAGGGAAGAGATTGCCCACGAGCTCGTTGAGATAATGTTCGACAGGTTCTCAAGGGCGGAGAAGCTCAGGGCAGAGATTCAGGAGCTCCTGAGAAGGGAGTAAGTGCAGGTAGAAACAAGAACAATACAATTAGGAGGGGAAGCTCCTGCGGGCTTCCTCAAAAAAAACCAGGGCAGTTAAAAGGAAAGTTTTTAGGGTCGAGTAAGGGGAATTCAGGTGTTTACCGGGTGGGATTTAAGAGGATTAAAGTGGTGCGGGAGGCGGGATTTGAACCCGCACGCCCGTAAGGGCACCGCCCCCTCAAGACGGCGCGTCTGCCGATTCCGCCACTCCCGCAACGGACGGTGAATAATATAGGAAGGCCCCTTCTGTTTGTCAAGCAGTTTAAAAAAATAAAAGGGGGCGGAAAGCCCCCTCTTAAGAACGAAAAAGGGTTACTTACCCTGGTTGTCTTCCCTCTTCTTCATGAGGTCTTCAAGGATTTTAGCGGCAACGTCTTTACCGCCCAGGCCGAAGGCAAGGGCAAAGGCGAGACCAACGCCGAAGCAGAGGGAGAAGACAACAATCTCGATAACAATCGGGGAGACGCCAACGTAGGGAAGGGCGATGAAGAAGGCGGCAACGATGAAGGCCACCTTTGCAAACTTCCCTATGGTCTCACTCTCAACCCTCTTCTCTATAAGGGAGCCTATGTAAGCTCCTACAAAGAGAATCACGGAAGCAACAACAATTCTGAAGGCTATTACCGTGAAGCGGTAGGTAATCTCGTAGAGAGCTTCCGCCTCCAGGTAGTGGAAAGCCTGAGAGAGGCCCAGGAGGACTGCAAAGGTGAGGATGAGGTACCTTACGAGGTCGTCGAACTTGAGCTTGTCGGAGCTGATGCCGATGTCCTTGGCAATCTCGTCGATGTTGAGCTCGTCTACAACTTTGGCGGCAACGTCGGCAACGATTCTACCCACGTAGAAGATGATGCCGAAGACCAAAACTGCGGCAACGATTCTCGGAATCGCCTCAAGAATCGCGCTGAGCATTGCAACGGCAGGAGCGGTAATCGCCTGAATCTGAAGGGCGTTCAGGGCGGCAATCACAACAAAAAGAAGGATAAAGAGGTAAACCAGGTTACCTACTGCACCGCCAAGGTCCTCTATGCCGTACTTCTTGCCCAGCTCCTCAATCTGGAAGGTCTCAAGGAGGGAGTTGACAAACTCCTTGGCCACCTTGGCGAAGAAAACACCCACAAAGAGGATAACCACAGCACCGATGATGTTGGGAATGTAAGCGGCAACCTTGTTGAGTAGGTCTAGGAAGGGCTGGGTAACGTACTTGAGCCCGAGCACCTCAAGGACGGCAACAACGGTAATCAGCAGAATGAAGTAGTAAACCAGGCTCGACGTGCTCTTGGGCAGCCCCTCGTGCTTTTTGATGGTCTCGATGCTGTTGCAGATTTTGTAGGTGATGCTCTTTGCAACGGCGGCAAAAATCCAGCCTACAACGAAAATGACCACCGCCTTTACCGCCACTACCACATAGGGCAGAAGGGCGTTTAGCGAGAGACCCATTTTTCCACCTCCCGTTTTATAGTTTTTCTCCACTTGTTAAGGTATGCTGTTTGACGGCCAAGTCCACCGCGGTTACATTTGAGCAGAGGCTAAACCCTTTAAAGGAGAGGAAGTGGGAAAGAAGCTCATAATCGTTGAGTCTCCGGCAAAGGCTAAAACGATACAGAAGTACCTGGGCAAGGACTTCATAGTAAAGGCTTCCATGGGCCACGTTATAGACCTGCCGGAAAAGGAGTTCGGCGTAGACATAGAAAAGGGGTTTAAACCCAAGTACACAACGATAAAGGGAAAGGAGAAGGTTCTAAAGGAGATTAAAGAGGCGGCAAAAAAGAGCGACGAGGTTTACCTTGCAACAGACCCGGACCGGGAAGGGGAGGCGATAAGCTGGCACATTGCAAACGCCCTGAAAAGGGTTAAGAAGGACAACATATACCGCATAAGGTTCCACGAAATTACAAAGAGGGCGATTCAGGAGGCGGTAAAAAACCCCGACACTATAGACGAGAAGAAGGTAAACGCCCAACAGGCCAGGAGAATCCTCGACAGAATCGTAGGCTACACGATATCTCCGCTCCTTTCCAGAAGGTTCAAACGGGCCCTCTCCGCCGGCAGAGTTCAGTCGGTAGCGCTCAGGCTCATATGCGACAGGGAAGAGGAGATAAGGAAGTTCGTCCCCAAGGAGTACTGGACGGTAGAGGCCAAGTTCGCCAAGGGGAGCGAGGAGCTTCCCGCCAAGCTGTGGAAGGTAGACGGGAAACGGCTGGAGAAGTTCGACATTCCAAACGAAAAGGCGGCCAAAGAGCTTGTAGAGAGAGCAAAGGGGGCCGCTTTCTCGGTTGCCAAGGTTGAGAGGAAGGAGAGGAGGAGGAAGCCGCCGGCTCCCTTCATAACCTCTACCCTTCAGCAGGAGGCCTCAAGGCGGTTCGGTTTCCCGGCCAAGGTAACGATGCAGATAGCCCAGGAGCTCTACGAAGGTATCGACTTGGGAAGCGAAAGGGTGGGCCTCATAACCTACATGAGGACCGACTCTACAAGGGTATCCGACGAGGCCGTAAAGGAGGTAAGGGAGTTCATAAAGGAGCACTTCGGCCAGAACTACCTGCCGAAAACGAAGCGCAGCTACGAAACGAAAAAGCCCAAGTCTGCCCAAGACGCCCACGAGGCCATAAGGCCCACCTCCGTTTTCAGAACGCCGGAATCTGTAAAACCCTACCTAACGCCGGAACAGTTCAAGCTGTACGACCTAATATGGCGCAGGTTCGTTGCATCCCAGATGAAAGACGCGGTGTTCAACACCGTTTCGGTAGACGTTGAAGGGGGAGGGCTCACCTTCAGGTCTACGGGCTCTACCTTGAAGGAGGAAGGGTTCCTGAAGGTCTACCCGGTAGAGGTTGAGGAGAAGCTCCTTCCCGAGCTGAACAAGGGTGAAGCCTTGGAGCTGAAAGAGGTTAAAGGGGTTCAACACTTTACAGAGCCACCCCCCAGGTACACCGAAGGAACCCTGGTAAAGGCCCTTGAAGAGGAAGGGGTGGGTAGGCCCTCCACCTACGCCACCATAATCTCCAACATCATCCAGAGGGGATACGTTGCAAAGGAGAAGCAGAAGCTAAAACCTACAGAGCTGGGAGAGTTCATCAACTCGCTGCTGAAGAAGCTCTTCCCCAAGATAGTAGACGTTAAGTTCACCGCAAACGTAGAAGAGGAGCTCGACAAAATAGAGGAGGGGCAGAAGGAGTGGAAGGAGCTTTTAAAAGAGTTCTACTTCGGGGAGTTTAAGGAGCTCCTTGACAGGGCCGAGAAGGAGCTGAAGCAGATAAAGGGCGAGGAAATCGGAAGAGAGTGCCCCCGCTGCGGCGCTCCCCTGGTGAAGATACACGGCAGGTACGGGGCGTTTATAGCCTGCTCGGCCTACCCGGAGTGCACCTACAAGGAGAGCATAAAGGAGGAGCCTCAAAAACTCGACAGGAAGTGTCCCGAGTGCGGAGGCGAGCTGGTAATCAAAAACGGCAAGTTCGGAAGGTTTATAGCCTGCTCCAACTACCCGGAGTGTAAGCACACCGAGCCGTTAACTTTCGGCAAGTGCCCCAAGTGCGGAGAGGGAGAGGTTGTGGAAAGGAGGAGCAAGAAGGGGAAGCGGTTCTACGGCTGCAGCCGCTACCCCGATTGCGACTTTGTCTCCTCTAAACCGCCCAAGGGAGGTGAAAGTTGAAGGTTGCGGTTGTGTCAGACAGCCACGACAACCTTAAAGCGGTGGAGCAGTTCATAGAGGAGGTGAACAACTCGGAAGTTGAGCTTGTTATCCACTGCGGCGACTTTGTTTCGCCCTTTACGGTTAAGCTGATGCTCCAGAAGCTCAAGTGTGACTTCACGGCCGTTTTCGGCAACAACGACGGGGAAGTGGCAGGGCTGTTAAAGGTTTCCGGAGGGCTCATAGAGAAGCCGCCGGTTCTGAAGGAGTTAAACGGCCTAAAGGTTGCCGTTATGCACGAGCCCCTGTTCGTTGAGGCGCTGGCAAAGTCCGGGGAGTTCGACGCCCTTTTATACGGCCACACCCACCAGCTCCGGGTAGAGGAGATAAACGGGTGTAAGGTTATAAACCCCGGAGAGCTGTGCGGCTACCTAACGGGGAAGAAGACCTTTGTTATACTTGATACCCGCGACCTTTCCGTTGAGGTGAGAGAGCTCAAATGACCCCGGCAAAAGTCATAGAGAAGCTGCTCGTTAAGGAGTGTGCTCCCTCTAAAAGGAGCAACAACTACGATTCCTGTATAGTTTGCGCAACGCCGGTTGTCTGGAGGGTTGCCTCCCTCTTCCCCGAGAGCTTCATAGTGGCAAACGCAGCGGCCCAGATTTTCCCGAACCTCGCCTCCGTTTACTACGCCGTCAGAGAGCTCAAAGTTTCACTGGTTGCAATAGTGGGGAGCAGCGGCCTGGAGCTTGAGCCTTTTATCAAGCTCAACCTCCAGGCCGCCGAGTTTGAGTTTAAGCTGCTGAAAAAAAGCTACGAAGAGAACGCAGAGATTCTGCTCTCGCTCTACGGCGAAAACAGGAAACAGTTTAACGCGGCCCTAATGGAGGTGAACATAGACAGCCAGATAGAGAAGCTCCTCTCTACGCCGGAAATCGGCGTTCTGGTGGAGAAGGGGGAGCTTGCCGTCTGCGGCCTTATTTTAGACGAGGAGCTAATATACGGCGACTCTGTAGGCTTCTACCTGATAAACTTTAATGGGATTAAAGACCCGGACGAGATACGGACAAGCGACGCCCTGAGCGAGATTCCCGAATCGGTAAGGAAGCAAAAAGTAAGGAGGATTCTCGTCCAGTTCTAACGGGAGGGCCACCGCAATAGGGAGAGTGGGTGGAGATACTTAAGAGGATATCCCTTAAAAAGCGGCTGATTCTGCTTGTTCTAATATTCGCTGTGCCCTTTCAGCTGCTCACCGGCTACGCAATTCTCACTGGCGTTAACAAGGTAACCAAGCTCAACAACGAGATAAAGGGGATAGAGCACGCCAAACGCTACACCAACCTGATATTCCTCCTCCAGCGCCACAGGGGGCTCCTGTACATCTACATGAACGGCTTTTCCGACCCCAAGGTGAAAGAGGAGCTCCTGAAGCTGGAAGAGGAGATGAACGGCTACTTTGAAGAGTGTATCGAAAAGTGTGAAGACGAAGAGATAAAGAGGCGGCTGGAATCTTTTAACAAGGAGTACCGGGAGCTTAAGCTCCCGGTAGTTCTCAAGCTGAGGCCCGACGAAGCCTTCAGGCTCCATACCGACCTCATAGAGAGGTTCATAAAGCTGCTCAGGAGCGAGGCGATAAAACACGGGATAGTGACCGACCCCAACGTTAAGGTGAGGATACTGGCAGACGCCACGCTCCTTGAGCTTCCCAACCTTGTAGAGATAGAGGGCCAGCTGAGGGGCCTCGGCAGCGGCTACCTGGCAAAAGGGGAGATTACCCCCGAGGAGAGGGGCAGAATTGTAGACCTCTACTCATCCCTTAACAGCTACGAGAACCTAATCGTTTGGACATTAAAAAACGCCTCCCTAAAGGGGGTTCAAGAGGAGCTTCAGTCAACCAGACAGAGCATCCAAAGGCTTGCGGCCATAGTTAAAACCCTCTTCCTCACGGGGGAGGAGGGGCGCATAAACCCGCTGACCTACTTCAACGAGGCGACCCAAACGGTAAACAGAACCTTCCTCTTCTACGACTTCCTGTCGCTGAAGCTGGAGAAGTTCCTAATCCGGGTGAGGAACGGGGCGGTTGCAGAGCTTACCCTTACGGTTCTGGTTTCTGCAACGCTTTCCGGAGTGGCCTTGCTATTCATCGCCAAAATCTACAGGCTCACAACAGCGTCGCTCGACGAGCTTACGAGGGTTGCCAACCAGGTCTCCAAGGGGAACTTCAAGGTTCAGGCAAAGATAGTGGTTCCCGATGAAACGGGAGAGGTTGCAAAGGCCCTGAACTTTGCCGTTAACAGGGTGAACGAAACGGTAAGGGAGTTAAGGAGAACCCAGAACAGGCTGAAAAAGCTCCTCTACTACGACACCCTTACCAACCTTCCCAACAGGGAGAAGCTGGTAGAGGAGGTTAAAAAGCTCCGGAAACCGGTAATATGCCTGATAGACGTTACAAACTTCCGCTTCATAAACGAGATATACGGTGAAAAGTGCGGAGACGAAATACTGAAAGAGCTGGCCTACAGGCTAAGCTCCCTCTTCCCGGGCAGGGTTTACCGGCTCTACTCCGACGACTTCGCCCTGATGCTGGAAGGGGAGGAGTTCTCTGAAAAGCGGCTGAGGGAAGCGCTCGGTTCAATAGAGGCGAAACCCTTCCACTGTAACGGCCTTGAGGTATCGGTATCCCTAACAGCCGGAGTCTGCATAGGCAGGGAGGGGAGCGAAAAGCTCATAAACCACGCGGAAGTGGCGCTGAACGAGGCGAGGGAGCAGAACAGGAAAGTTGTCATCCTGAAAGAGTCGGAGCTTCCCAAACAGACCTATCGCCGCAACCTGGAACTACTGAAAGAGCTTCAGTCGGCCCTCAAGGAGAACCGGATACTGCTCCTTTACCAGCCCATACTCAACAACTCAACCGACAGAGTCGAGAGGTTCGAGGCCCTCGTCAGAATAAAAACGAAAAACGGAGAAATTTTAAGGCCAAACGAGTTCCTCCCGATAGCGGTGAGGGCGAAGCTCTACCACGAGCTGAGCCGGCAGGTGATAACCAGAGCCCTTGCAGACTTCAGAGAGCTACCCTTCGGGGTAAGCATAAACTTGGGCTACCCCGACATCACCTCTAAGGAGACGAAAGCCACCATAACCGAAACCCTGAGCCGGTTTCCCAACCCCCACAGGGTAACCTTTGAAATACTCGAGAGCTACAGCATAGAGAGCTACCAACAGGTAAGGGAGTTCATAAAAAAGGTGAAAAAGCTCGGCTGCTCCATAGCGGTAGACGACTTCGGGGCGGGCTTTTCCAACCTGAAACACCTCATAGAGCTTCAGGTCGACTACCTGAAAATAGACGGCTCCATAATAAGCAGGCTCCTCAAAGACAAAGAAGCTCAAGTCCTGTGCGAGGCTATAGTCTCACTTGCCCAGGAACTAAAAGTGAAAACCGTTGCTGAGTTCGTCTCCTCAGAGGAGCTACTAAGGAAAGTAAAGGAGCTCAAAGTTGACTACTCCCAGGGGAACTTCATAGGTAAACCTATGGAGATTGAGAAGGTAAAGAAGCTCTTCCTTTAACAAGCCCTGCTATCTCGTCGGCACCTACGTAGACCCTGCCGGCAGAGTCAACGGCCACCGGAGTCCCGAAGAGCCCGTGGCGCTTCAAAACTGCCTGAACGCTCCAAACCTTCAGCTTCCCGAGGTTACACACCTTAAACGGACCGTTAAACCGGAAGAACTGGGAAGGCTTAAGCCCCAAACAGTAGGCGGAAACCGCAGCCTCAAACTCCCTTCCCTCAAACCCTACCGGAACAAACTCAACCCTGAAACGGGCGGCAAGCTCATCCAGCAGTGCCCTGTGGCTGCGACACGCGCTACACAAGGGGTTTGTAAGGAGGAGAAGCTCGGGCCCCTTCCCAACAGAGAAGAGAATCTCAGACCTCAAGATTTCCAGCTCCCTCTCCGAGAGCCTTAGCGGTTTTAGAGGCTTGAGCTTCCCCTCAACAACGAACCTCAAGTTGGAAGTTACCAGGAGCTCCTCTCCCGAAACTGTAAAGACCCTACACAGGGAAGTTCCGTTAACCGGTTCAACCCCCTTAACTATAAAGGGGTAACCGGAAGAAGCTAAAACCGCCTGTACCCTATAGAGGGACGGACACTCAGAGGCCAAAACTGTGGAAAAGAGAAACAGAGGGAATAAAATTGCTATCGCCCGAAACATAGCAGAATTCTAACAAACGGAGCACCCTTGGAAGAGAAGAAAATAGAGGAGATAGAGCGAGAACTCCACAACATAGAAGAGCAGCTTAAAGAGATAAACAGCCGGTTCAAGCTGCAGGAAGGGTTCAAGTTCAGCGACTTCATCCAGGAGATAGCGGGAGCCACCCTCATGGCCTTTCCGTTTGCGGCCAACTCCGACGTGTGGGAGCTCTCCCAAAAGATGAGCAACCTCCACGCACTACTGCTCGTAGTGCTGATAGTGGTGGGCCTTTACTTCGTAATTAAGTACGGGAAAATCGGGAACTGGAAGGTTCAAAACGTAGGAGGGTTCGTTCCCCTGCGGCTCATAACGATTCTGGCCGTTTCGTTTACCGTATCGGCACTGGCGCTGCTCATACTCGGCGTCTACCCGGCGATAGTGGACTCCAAAGAGTGGTTCCTGAGGGCGGTTGTGCTGGTCTCCCTCTTTTCGGTTATGGGCAGCTTTGGCCTTGACGCAGCCAAGTGAGATAATTAAATCAAAAAGGAGGAGCCGATGTTCGAAGAGCTTAAAGGGGCAGTTGTCCTGGTTACCGGAGGAACAAGAGGGATAGGAAGGGCAATCGCCGAGCGCTTCGTAGAGGTTGGAGCCAAGGTGTACATAACCGGAACAAACCAAGAAAGGGCCGAGGCGGTAGCCCGGGAAATCGGGGCCGTAGGCGTTAAGATGGACGTTTTCAACAGGGAAGAGGTTAAAGAAGTTATCTTCGACATCCTCGAGAAGGAGGGGCAGATAGACGTCCTCGTAAACAACGCAGGCATAACCCGCGACTCCCTCTTCATAAGGATGAAAGACGAAGACTGGGATGCCGTTATAAACACAAACCTCACCGGCGTTTACAACGTTACAAGGGCGGTTGTCCCCTCTATGGTGAAAAAGCGTAAAGGGGTGATAATAAACATCTCATCGGTTGTGGGCTTTACAGGAAACGTGGGGCAGGTAAACTACTCGGCCACGAAGTCGGCCCTTATAGGCTTTACGAAGTCGCTGGCAAAAGAGCTGGGAGGCAGGGGAATAAGGGTAAACGCGGTGGCCCCTGGCTACATAACAACCGACATGACAAAGGCGATTCCGGAGAAGATAAAGGCGGAGCTGCTGAAGTCCATTCCCCTTAGAAGGGAAGGGGAGCCCAGGGAGGTTGCAGACGCCTGCCTCTTCTTGGCTTCGGACATGGCCTCATACATAACGGGAACCACTCTCCACGTAAACGGTGGACTTTTCTAAGGGTTAGCTTATAATACGAAGCGCCATTAAATAACCTGGGAGGTAGAGCCATGGAAAACATCGAGCAGAAAGTTAAAGAGATTGTGGCCGATAGACTCGGTGTTGACCCCGAAGAGGTTACACCCGAGGCTTCTTTCGTTGAGGACCTCGGTGCCGACTCCCTCGACACTGTAGAGCTCGTTATGGCACTGGAAGAGGAGTTCGGCATTGAGATTCCCGATGAAGAGGCCGAGAAGATACAGACCGTAGGAGACGCAATAGAGTACATACAGAAGCACCTTTAAGTTCACCCATACCCTTAAAGCCACCGAAAGCCCCCTTGATTAAGGGGGCTTTTTTGATTTCCCTCATTACAGGGGTAAGGGGAAGCAGTTTAAATTGAAGTTAAAGTTATTGAGAGGTGACCGATGGGAGCGCTCATAGAGCCGAAAGACCTTCCTCTTACCGCCTACGAGGGGATGAACGCCGTCCACCTAAGGGAGCTGGGAATTTTAAACCGCCTCTACAGCGCTCTGGGAGGGGAGGCCGACGACTCAGAGGTTGAGAAGCTCTTCAGAGAGTTCATAGAGGACGTTGAGAACCACTTCTCCTACGAAGAAGAGCTTATGAAGCTCACCTACTTCTTCGCCTTCGACTGCCACCACGGAGAGCACAACAGAGTCCGGCAGGAGCTTAAAGAGGTGTTCAACCGCTGGCTGAAAACAAAGGACAGAAAGGCCGCCCTCAACTACTTTGAAAGCACCTTTAAGCCCTGGATAGTAGAGCACATAAACACCATGGACACCGTAACCGCCCAATGGGTGGCAAAGAGCCTCTTCAACATCGGCGGAGCTCTACCAGGTTAACAACCGCTACTGCGAACTCCCGCTCGTGGGATATGGAGAAAACCGGCCTGAGGTGAGCCGGCGCCCCTTCCACCGAGAGCCTAATTTCCCTACCTCCGCCGATAACCCTAACTGCCGAAAGCCCCACGGCAACCCCCGCCTGGGAGTAGGCCTTAACGGCCGCCTCCTTTAAGGCAAACCGGGCGGCCAAACAGCCTGCAAGCTCCCCGGGCCTTTTCTTCAGGCAATACTCAACCCCTTCGGGAAAGAGCCTCTTCAGCAACCTCTCTCCGTACCTTGAGAGCAGCCCCTCGAAACGGGCAACCGAAACTATATCTATTCCGATAGCAACAAGCACGGCTAACCGTTTATGAGCTTTATCATCTTCTCAACAGCCTCTTTAAGGCCGAGTAAAACGGCGTTGGCAACAATGGAGTGGCCGATGTTCAGCTCCTCTATTTCGGGAATTTCCGCTATAGGCTTTACGTTTTTGTAGGTAAGGCCGTGACCGGCGTAAACCCTGAGGCCGAGCTCCTTGGCAAGCTTGGCAGCCCTTTTCAGCCTCTCAAGCTCCTCCTGAACCTCTCCCTCATTACCGGCCGCAAAGGCCTCGGCGTAACGGCCGGTGTGAAGCTCAACCGCATTGGCTCCCACCTCGGCGGCAGCCCTTACCTGCTCCTCTTCCGGGTCTATAAAGAGGTTTACAACTATACCAGCCCCTTTCAAACGTTCAACGGCCGCACGAACCCGCTCCAGCTGCCCCTTAACGTCGAGCCCCCCTTCCGTGGTTACCTCCTCCCTCCTCTCGGGAACGAGGGTAACCTGGTGGGGCCTAACCGAAGTGGCTATCTGAAGCATCTCCTCGGTGACGGCCATCTCAAGGTTTACTCTTGAGTGGATGAGCTCCTTTATGAGCTTCAGGTCCCTCTCGTTAACGTGCCTGCGGTCCTCCCTTACGTGAAGGGTTATCTGGTCGGCCCCTGCAAGGTCGGCAATAACGGCGGCGTGAACAGGGTCGGGTTCAAAAGTCCTCCTTGCGTTCCTTACGGTGGCAACGTGGTCTATGTTAACTCCGAGTCTGATTCTCCTTCCCACTGCTACCTCCCGGCGTTATAATCGGTTTCATGAGGTACGGCTTCACGCTACTCGAGGTTCTGATAGCCACAGCCATAGTGGGTATGGCCTTCGGTGCTTTTATTCTACTAACAACTTCGGCAGTTTCAACGGCAGACCAGCAGTTTAAAACGGCAGTATCCGCCGTTGCCGCCCACAACTGCATAAACGAGGCCGTTTACCTGAACCGCTCTTGCCAGAACAAAAAGGTAGAGGTCCTCGGTTGCACAGTAGAGCTGAAACAGGACTTCCAGGAGATTATGGGCATAAGGGTTGTGAGAGTAGAGGCCAGAACACCTAACTGGGGGAAGCTGGTTGAGGTCTACGAAGCCCGCTAAGGGTGGCTTTACGCTCCTTGAGCTCCTGATAGCGGTTGCCCTTGCCGGTATAGTTCTCACGGTGGCCTACCAGTTTTTCAACTTCGTGGAAAGGGGAGGGAAAGCGGCCGTTGAAACCTCAAAGGCTTCAAACACGATAACTCCCCTCTTTTACCTGCTGTTGAAAGATTTAGAGTCGGTCAACGGAGCATACGGACCGCTAACGGCCCGCAGAGACCTGGACGGCAACGTGACCCAGATAACCTACTACACCGAGAACTGCTACTTCTTCAAGGGAGTCTGCCAGGTGAAGCTCTGGATTCTAAAAAAGGAGGAAAAACCCCTTTTCCTCGTAAGGAGTGAAAGGCCGATAAACGCACTTACGGCAACGCCCTGGAAGGATTCATTCATAAGCGGGAAGGTCTCTTCAATCGACCTACTGGCACCCTCTACAGACGGCTGGAAAGAGGTTAACGTTGCAAGAGGAGGGTTAATCAAGCTAATTCTAAAGATAAAAGGCGAGGGGGAGCTTCCCCTCACCTTCAAGCTCAGAACCTGAACATCTGACTGATTGAATCCCCGTAGTGGATACGCCTGATGGCCTCTGCAAGCATTGCAGATATCGAAAGCACCTTAACGCCCTCGAACTCCTGCTGAAGGGGAATAGTATCGGTAACAACAACCTCCTTAATAACCCCCTCCTTAACGGCCGTTGAGAGCCTCTCAACAGCCGGCCCGGAGAATACAGGGTGAGTGCAGGCCGTATAAACCTCAACAGCTCCGGCTTCCTTAATGGCCCTCGATGCGTTTACTATAGTTCCCGCAGTGTCTATGATGTCGTCTATGATGATGGCCCGCTTCCCCTTCACCTCTCCGATAATGTTCATAACCTCTGAAACGTTCGGACGCGGACGCCTCTTGTCTATTATCGCTATCGGAGAGCCCAGAACCTTTGCAAAGTTCCTGGCCCTTGCAACGCCGCCGATATCCGGGGAAACCACAACGGTATCCTCGCCCCCCATTCCCATCCTTAGGAAGTAGTCGGTCAGAACCGGACGGGCCTCCAGGTGGTCAACCGGGATGTCGAAGAAGCCCTCAACCTGCTTAGCGTGAAGGTCTACAACAACAACGTGGTTAACGCCGGCGGTGGTAATTATATCGGCAAGAACCTTGGCACTAATGGGGTCCCTCGGATTAACCTTCCTGTCCTGACGGCCGTAAGCGTAGTAGGGAATAACGGCGGTAATCCGTCCGGCAGAAGCCCTCTTAAGGGCGTCTGCAAGGAGGAGAAGCTCCATTATGTTGTCGTTTGCCGGCCTGCACAGGGACTGAACGATAAAGACATCACAGTCCCTTACGCTTTCGTTGACAACCACTTGAATCTCTCCGTCGCTGAAACGGCCAACAGTAACGTCTGCAAGCGGAACTCCCAAGTTTGCGGCCACCTTCCTTGCAAGCTCGGGATTGGCGGTTCCGGTCATCAGCTTAACCTGCTTCATATCACCTCTCCCCAAATCGGTTTAACTTCTCTTTAAAGGCTGCAACGTTCTCTGCCGGGTTTCCCTTAAACACGGCCGAGCCGGCCACAACAACGTCGGCACCCGCTTTCAAAACATCTTCCACGTTCGATAGCTTCACCCCTCCGTCAACCTCAATAACAAGCGAAGGGTTCAGCTCAACTGCCAGCTCCCTTAACCTGCGAATCTTCCCAAGGGAAGTGGGTATAAACTTCTGCCCGCCAAAGCCCGGGTTAACCGACATAACCAGAACAAAATCGAGAAAGGGCAGTATCTCCACCAGGAAGTCAACGGGAGTAGAAGGGTTTATAACAATCCCCGCCTTGGCTCCCAGCTCCTTTATCTGCTCAACTATACGGTGGTGGTGAACGGCCGCCTCAAAGTGAAACGACACCCAGTCGGCCCCGGCCTTTACAAAGGCAGGAATATACCGCTCGGGCTCAACAATCATCAGGTGAACGTCTAAAGGAAGCTCCGTTACCTGCCTCAGAGACTCAACAACGGGAATACCAACGGTGATATTGGGGACAAAACGGCCGTCCATAACATCAACGTGCAGGAGGTCTGCTCCGGCCCTCTCTACGGCCGAAACCTCCTGGGCCAGGCGGGCAAAATCCGCAGACAGTATGGAAGGAGCAAGCATCGGCACCATCTCAACCTCCGGTGAAGCCAAATTCTACCAGCGCCCTACAAATAAAAAAAGGGGGCAAGAGCCCCCTTAAAGAAGAGAAATCGAAGAGGGAGTGGTTAGCCGCTTAAACGGCGTCTCCTCCTGAGTAGGGCAAGGGCAACAGCCGCCGGGAGGTAGGAGAGGAGACCTGCCGGCCCAGACGGGGAGAAAGAGCACCCCCCACCTCCGGAGCTAACCCCTGCCGAGGAGCCGGAACCGGCCACCTCCTTAACAAGACCAACCACAACACTTCTACCGGAAGCGGGAGCAACCTGAACCTCAAGACGGTTACCGCTAACAACCTTCGAAGTAACCGTGCCGTTAACCACCTTAACACCGTAATCGGATAGAGGCTCCTTAATCTCAAAGAGCACCTTAAACGGGTTATCGGAGGGAGCAACCGCAACCGCGGCTATTAAATCACCGGCCGAAACCCCTAAAGCAGAAGCGGCTTCCTCGGTTTGAGCACGGGTGGCAATAACTTCACCGTCTACCTCTACCTTAACCGTAGAGTAGTCGAGGATGGCAGCAGGAAAGCCCATAGACTCAATCTCTCTCCTGGTCCAATCTGCAAAGGCATACTCGGTAAGCGTCCGCTGAACCTTCGGCACGAAAGCGGTAGAGTTCTCAACCGCAGGGTCAAACGGGAAGTAGAGGTTTACCTTCCTCGTGAAAACGGCCCCTTGAAGCTCACTCTCCCTACCGCCGTGGCAGTCGTCACACCTCAAAGCCTCCGGAGCAGGTCTTACGTTATGAGAAACCCCGAAAGGAATAGCCGTTGCAATGAGCTTCACCTCCACATCCCGCCCAACGGCACCGGAAACAACCTTTTTCACCGTAGAAAGGGCCGCGCTCACCTCCCGTTGGGTGTTAACCTCGGGAACTCCGTCGGGAGAGCCGTCAAGGCCGGTATCGTCGGTTATCTGAACATCAACGCCGGGAGTAAAGGCTCCGTCCTGGTCAACGTCTATAAAGTTGGGGAGGGCGTTAATAAGCCTCCAACCGCCAGCAGCAAGGTCTGAATCCTGGGATATAACCCCGCTCTTCACCTTCAGAACCAGGTGACCGAAACTACCGACCCTAACCGGTTTACCGCTCGAGTCCACCTCCTCAATAATGTAGCGGGTCGGCAGGTCGTAACTGAGGCCGAAAACCTTAGCCAAGTAACGGGGAATCACCGGCCTAAAGGTCCCTTCCGAATTATCGGCAAAGAACAGAACCCCCATGGCATTGGCAGCACTTAACTTCCAAACCACCTCACCCGTTGAAAAGTCCCTAATCGGGAAGAGGGCAACGTCAACCGGTGTTCCGTTAACGGAGTCGCCGCCCACGTAAACGTTCTTAGTAAGGCCGAGGAAGGTGTAGCCGTTACTGTCACCGGACACCACAAACATAGGTAACGTCCAGTCCATCAGCTTAGCCTCAAAGAAGTACTTCTTAGGAATGTGGCAAGTTGTGCAGGCTACCTTCTCCAGGTGCTCGGCTGCTGCCGGGCCGAAAGCTCTCGAGTGAAGCCCAACCGGGTTCTCATGACAACTCTCGCAGGAAGCGCTACCTGCAAGCTGGTGCCACCTTACCGTAAACGCCGGACCGGCGTTACCCTTTGCAAAATCGTGGGACGGAATGAGCGAGGGGACATCGGGGAAGTAACCGGTTCCTATATAGTCGTGCTTAACAGGGGCGTGGCAATCTACACACCCTTTAACGTTGCCATCTCCTACGTACCTTGCCCACCTGTGAACGTCAACGTTCCTGGGCACCGGAATGAGAGAGCCGTCTACCTTAGAGGAGACGTAGTTCCCGTCGGTAATGGTCTCGTTAAAGAACCAAACTTTAGCCTCCTTTAAACCGTCCGGCTGAAGGTAGCGCAGGTCCTTAACCTGAAGGAGGAAATCCAGCTTGGTTATCCTGCCGTCACCGTCGAAGTCGTCCCAGCCGCCGCCGTGACACTGACTACAGTGCATATCGTTGGAGTGAACTATAAAACTACCGTCAACCTGTAACCCGGCAGTGGCGTTATCGGCGTCAAAGGCAAGGTTGTAGTTAAAGGTGTTATCGGGGTTCAGGGTTGCAATTCCCGAAGAGAGAGTTCCGGCACCTGAAAAGTAACGCAGCTTAAAAGTCGCCAACCTGTAAGAGAGCAGGGGCATATTAAACGTAGAAGAGGGAGCGTAGGGGTTCTGAGAGCCGATAACGCTCGAATGGCACATAAAACAGTTGGGAGCAAGGGTGTTATTTACAGTCTCGTTTCCGGCGGAAATGGTCCAGACAAAAGGAACGAACCGCTTCTCCTTCGGACTCCAAACCGTGTAATCACCGAGAACCTCACCGTTACTGAGGGCGGCCTCTATCTCCGACAGGGACTTCTCGTGAAGGAAATTCCCCTCCCGGTCCCTCTCCATAGGACCGCCGCCAGGGTGGCACATGCCGCAGGCAGCATCGTACTCGGGGGTAGTCATATCAACAGTTTGAGGGTTAGAAGACTTAACGGGCGCCAACTGGCGGTAAGCGGGCGCTCAGAGCTTTCCGTACATTCCCATGTCGAGCTTGCTCAGCTCTTTCGGAAGGCCGTTAGTAAACTGAGAATCGCCGAACCTTTCGTAGTAAAGCTTGTAAACCTCGTCAGAAAGAATCGCCAACCTACCCTGCTGAAAGTGAAAAGAGGAGCCGATAAAATCGACATCGTGGCATGAACCACAGCTCCTCCTGATATCAATAGGCAGGTGACTTTCGCTAACAGGCCTACCGAACTGATCCTTAAGGGTGATAATCGGGTGTGCTTGGGCGGCATACCCCAGAAAAATTGAAGCAGTTAGAAGTTTTAAAAGCAATCGCATGGCCCCTCCCTTTAAGTTTTATTTACTTTTTTGCTTTTTTAAAGGCCATAAATGAAATTAAAGCGGAAATTCCGTCATCAATAATTAAAACTCAACTGCAACGGAAAGGCATTAATAAAATTCATAGATAGACCACTTTTGTAAACTTCTCACTAAATAGGTAAAAGGAGGTAAAAGTTGATTAAGCCCTACAAAGGAATAGAACCGAAAATAGGCAAAAGAGTTTTCATAGCCGAGAACGCAACCGTCATAGGCGACGTTGAAATCGGCGACGACAGCAGCATCTGGTTCGGAGCAATCCTCAGGGGAGACGTAAACTTCATAAAGGTAGGGGCCTGCACGTCCATTCAAGACGGCACTGTAGTCCACGTAACAAACAGAACCCACCCCACAATAATCGGAGACTACGTAACCGTAGGACATGCAGTTAAACTCCACGGGTGCACCGTAAAAGACAACTGCCTTATAGGCATAGGGGCAATCATACTCGACGGCGCAGTAATAGGAGAGAACTCCATAGTTGCCGCAGGGAGCCTTGTCCCTCCCGGCAAAGAGTTCCCTCCGGGCAGCCTCATAATGGGCTTTCCCGCAACGGTAAAGAGGGAGCTTACACCCGAGGAGATTAAAGGCCTTAAAGAGCACGCCCTTAGATACGTTAAATATAAGAACGAGTACCTTGAAAGCTTTAAGTAAGGAGCGCCTCATTGGAAGAGAGACTGACCGAAAGAGAGAGGGATATACTTTTAAAACTTACCGAGCTCTACATAAGGGAAGGAGAGCCGGTGGGCTCGCGAACTCTTCAAAAAACCTTCAAACTCCCCTTTAGCCCTGCCACTATCAGAAACGTAATGGCAGACTTAGAGGATAAAGGGTACCTTTACCAACCCCACACATCTGCCGGCAGAGTCCCCACGGATAAAGGGCTCAAAATTTACATAAATAGCCTCTTCCTCGCACTCGGCGAAGAGGAAGAGATCCTTGTAAACAGGCTGATAGACTACTTAAAGAGCGAAAAAGTCCAAGACCGCGACGAAATACTCCTGAAAGTCTTAGACTACCTGCAGTCTTTTACGGGTTATGTAGGCTTCGGCGTCAACTTGGTAGAGAATCTAACAGTTGAATCGATAACCCTGGTGAAGGTGGCTTCCGAGAAAGTTTTAATAGTTATCAACTTCAAACCCGACTACGTCCTCCACAAGGTCATCCGAGCTTCAATCCCCGAAGGAGAGCTTCAAAAACTCAGCAGAGCCCTAACCCAAAAGTTCCGGGGCAAAACGCTCAGGGAAGTAAAAAGGGAACTGATAGAAGAAATAGACGGCCTCCGAAAGGAGATAGCCGAGCTCTCGTTCAAGCTCAACACCCAAATCCTGAAAACGCTAAACGAAGTCAACCACCTGGAAATCCAGGGAACCGCAAACATAGTAAACATGGTGGCCGACGACATAGCCCGTATGAAGAAGGTCCTTGAAATACTTGAAGAGAAGAGCCTCTTCTTAGAGATACTCAGGAACTTCCTCGAGGAGAAAAAAGAGGTATCGGTAATTCTCGGCTCCGAAACCGAAGTAGAGCCGTTAAAACCCTTCAGCCTGGTTATAAGCAAGTTCAGGATAGGCTTTAAAAACAGCGGAGTCGTAGGGATAATAGGCCCCAAGAGGATGGACTACACAAGTGTTATTCCCCTGGTGGAAAACGTAGCCCGGGCTCTGTCGAAACTGCTTGAAGAGAAAAAATAAGAGCCGGAGCCTTACTGCACACGCCCTTCAGGCTTACCGTTGCTCCCTTCCGGGCCTGGCGGGGTTCACCCTCCGGGCGTTGCAGAGACCCCGGCTGCTATTAATATATGCCCGGTGAACTACTTTTGGGAAGCTTTAAAGCTTTTAAAAGGGTGAAAGAGCTTCAAACCCAAAACCAGCGATAGCGCACTGAACTTGTCAAAAAGAGAAGGCTTATAATCTTGATAGTACGAGGCCCTGTTAACCTTAACTCTAACCTCCTTTTTTTCAGGGTCCACTCCGAACTTCAGAATCCCTATATCGAGTAGCATATCAACTACGCGCCGAAGCTCCTCGTCGTCTTCGGGATAGACTCCCCCGTTAACGTACCTCTCAATAACAGCATCGATATCTATAGCCTTATCCACGGCCGTCTCCAAATATAACTGTTACCTCAACAGCCCAACTAAACCAAGAAAAACACCTAACCCCTCGAGCAGAACCCCTATAGCTCCAAGCTGATATGCCTTAAGCTCAAGAGACTCCATCATCCTTGATTTAAAAACCCCAACCGTTAGCTTATAACAGAAATTTACACATGAACACTATGTAAGTTTTCACAGGCCTTAAAGAAAACAAGCTCCCTTAAAAACTACCTAATATTCAAACGCCAAATCCTTTTTTGTAACAGAGGAGAGGAACTCAGGAAAAGTCTTGAAAACAGAAAAGCTCAAAGGTGGGAATCCAACTGCCGACTATAAACTTAGACCTTTCCCCCACAACGTTTATTTTTAATTTAAAATGGCGGAGGGGGCGGGATTCGAACCCGCGGTACCCCTTTTAGGGGTACACACGATTTCCAATCGTGCCCCTTCAGCCAGGCTCGGGCACCCCTCCGTGCAGAGTGCAAATATAGTCTCTTTGAGCGGTGTTGACAAGTGATTGCTCCTTTAGTAAATTTCCGCTGCCCGCTACATTTTCGGCGTTTTACAAAAACGCCAATTTTCGGAGGAACACAGGATGAAGACCTTCATGCAGAAGAAGGAAGAGGTTCAGAGGGAGTGGTTCCTGGTAGACGCAACCGGGAAAACGCTCGGTAGGCTCGCGTCTGAAATCGCAAAAATCCTCATGGGCAAGCACAAGCCCACCTACACCCCCCACGTAGACGGTGGAGATTTCGTAGTTGTAATCAACGCCGACAAAATCCACGTTACCGGAAGGAAGCTGGAGAAGAAGATTTACTACAAGCACACCCTCTACCCGGGTGGCCTTAAGGAGACCAAGCTCAAGGACATGCTCAAAGAGAAGCCGGAAGAGGTTATCAGGCTTGCCGTTAAAGGCATGCTTCCCAAGAACAAGCTCCGCGACAGGAGGATGAAGAGGCTCAAAGTTTACGCAGGCTCTGAGCACCCCCACGGAGCACAAAACCCTAAACCCCTTGAGCTTTAACGGAGGAGACAATGGCTGAAATAAGATACTACGGTACCGGCAAGAGGAAGACTGCAATCGCAAGGGTTTGGCTTATCCCCAACGGAGAGGGGAAGATATTCGTAAGGGTATCCAAGAAGAAGGAGATACCCGCAGAGGAGTACTTCAACAGGCTCACGCTCCTGAAGATAATGCAGCAGCCCTTTGACGTAACCGGAACAAACGGAAGGTTCAACGTTCTCTGCACCGTAAAGGGCGGCGGTAAGTCTGCGCAGGCAGACGCGGTTAAGTACGGTATAGCCAAGGCTCTCCTCGCCTTCAACCCGGAGCTGAGGCAGACCCTCAAGAAGGCCGGATTCCTCACAAGGGATGCAAGAATCAAAGAGAGGAAGAAGTACGGTCAGAGGGGAGCTCGTGCAAGGTACCAGTGGTCCAAGCGTTAAGGTCGGTATTGTCGGCGCTTCCGGATATACAGGGGCGGAGCTTCTCCGCCTCCTCTCCATTCACCCCAACGCAACCGTTACCTATTTAACCTCCCGCCAGTTCAGGGGAAAGCAGGTTAAAGAGATTTTCCCCCACCTGATTAGAAGCCCCTTTGAAGAGCTCTCCTTCGATGAGTTCAACCCGGAAAGGGCCGTTGAGCTGTGCGACGTTGTCTTCTGCTGTTTGCCCCACAGGGCCTCTTTCCCGGCCGTAAAGGCCCTTATGGAGGCAAGCAGTAAGGTTAAGGTGATTGACTTCAGTGCAGACTTCCGGTTCAACTCCTTTGAAACTTACGAGTCGGTTTACGGAGTTGAGCACGGCGCAAGGGAGCTTTTCAAAGAGGCGGTTTACGGCCTTCCGGAGCTCTTCAGGGAGCAGATAAAGAGAAGCAGGCTCGTTGCAAACCCGGGGTGTTACCCGACAAGCGCCATCTTGGCCCTATACCCGGCGGTAGAGGCAGGAGCCGTGGATACAGACCACCCCGTTGTGGTCGACAGTAAGTCGGGGGTGAGCGGAGCCGGTAGGAAGGAGAGCGTCACTTTTACCTTCTGCGAGGTGAACGAGGATTTCAGAGCCTACTCGGTAGACGGCCACAGACACGGACCGGAGATTGCCGAGAAGCTGGGGTTAAAGAGCGTAAGGTTTACCCCCCACCTTGTTCCGATGAACAGGGGGATTCTGACAACCGCCTACTTTAAAACGGAGCTCTCTAAAGAGGAGCTTCAGCACCTTTACGAAAACCGCTACAAGGGGGAGTTCTTCGTAAGGGTCAGAACCTCCCCGCCGAGAACCCACGACGTAGCCGGAACCAACTTCTGCGACATCTACGTTACAAAGGATAAAGAGAGCGGCCTTGCGGTTGTTGTATCTGCAATAGATAACCTGGGGAAAGGGGCGTCCTCCCAAGCGGTTCAAAACATGAACTTGATGTTCGGCCTGCCGGAAGAGGCCGGACTGAAGCTCTTCAGCCTGTGGATATAGCAACTCCGCCTGCCCTCGGCAGCTCTTTCGCTGTTTTATAATGGTCTTAAGTTCAAAGAGAGGGCAGGAGATGGAGTTTACCACCCTAACCGTAGACCTCCTCGAGGGGAAGGCAACCCTTAGAAGGGAAAAGGGGAAAGGCGTTTTCGGCGTTCTCGACTACGGCTTAAAAGTCCACGAGGAGCTGAAAACCTACAAGCACGCCCCCTACTCCCCTTATAACGCAGTTGTTTTCGGCAAGGGCCCCTTTGCCGGCTCGATACTTCCCGGCTCTCACCGGCTCGTCTTCTTCTTCAGGTCTCCCCTCTACAAAACCCTCTACCCCTCAACCATGGGAGGGGCAGCCTACACCTTCCAGAGGACCGGCGTTGACTTTGTGACACTCATAGGAAAGGCCCAAAAGCCGTCGGTTCTGGTTATAGAGGGGCTCGAAAGGAGCGTAAAGGTTTACGTAGAACCTTTAGAAGAGGAGCTTCAAACCCTCTGGAAGGGAACGACCGAGCGCTTCGGCGTTTACAGCTTCACCGACTACTTAGTGGAGAAGTTCAAAAACAGGATAGCGGGCGAATTCAGGGTTGCCTGCGTGGGGCCCGCATCCCTCACAACCGACTACGGGGCAATCTTTTCGCAGACCCTCAGAAACGGCACTCCCGTAGAGGGGAGCGAAGACTGGGCCGCAAGGGGCGGAGGAGGCAGCGTTCTCCTGAGAGCCCACAACATAGCGGCCGTAATTTTCGGAGGAATCTACAGGGAAGAGAAGAGGGTTATCTCCAACCCCGACCAGACGAAAAAAGTCTTCGGGGCCGTTTACTCCAAGCCCCTCTTCCAGGTGATAACCGAGAAAACGACCAAGTACCGCTACAACCCGAAACACAAAACCGGGGGAACCTTCGGAGAAGACTACTACGCCGAAAGGGAAAAGACCCCGGTTTTAAACTGGCAGATGCCCTACATACCCCGGGAAGAGAGGGTGAAGCTCTTCAAGGTGATAGAGAAGGAGTACCTTGAAATCTTCAACAAGGAGGCGATAGAGACAAAGAGCTGGACAACCTGCGGCGAGCCGTGCCCCGCCGCCTGCAAAAAGGTCAGGAACGGACTGAAAACCGACTACGAACCTTACAACGCCAACGGCCCCCTTGCAGGGAA
This sequence comes from Thermovibrio ammonificans HB-1, assembly GCF_000185805.1. Lineage (NCBI taxonomy): Bacteria > Pseudomonadati > Aquificota > Aquificia > Desulfurobacteriales > Desulfurobacteriaceae > Thermovibrio > Thermovibrio ammonificans. The sequence continues at coordinate 346,261 of NC_014926.1, read as the reverse complement.
CGTTTACCTGAAGGCGGCAGACAGCGCAGTCAGAACGGTAGACGCCTTAGGGTTCGACGCCATAGAGTTCGGCGGCGCGGCCGCCTGGATATTTGAGCTCGTGGCAAGGGGGATTTTAAAGCCGGAAGAGGCGGGTATAAGCGGTAAGCCCGTTCTCGACCTGAACGAGATTCAAAAAAGCCCCAAGGAGGTATCGAAGAAGAACGCAGAGCTTCTGGTAGAGCTTGCCCACAAAGTGGCATACCCCGAAGCGGAGCTCCACAAACTCCTGGGAAAGGGCAAACGGAAGGCGGCAGCCTTCATAGATAGCCGCTACGGCGAGAGGCTGCCCAAGGGGAAGAGCTCCCTGGACTACGCCGTTTTAGTTGCACTCGGAACGGAAGGTGAGGTAAACCCCACAATGTACTGGGCCGTGGGGAACTTCGTTCCGCTGCCGGTTCAGGGAAAGTACTGGACCTACTACAAGTTCGGGGTATTCCCGGAGCCCGAGGCCCTGGCCGAGAAAATTGCGGAGAGCTCAATATCTGAGTTCTGGTACGACAACGTGGGCTGGTGCAGGTTCCACAGGCGTTGGCTTACGGCAGGGCCGAGCAGCTGCGAGCTGGAGGGTGAGTGTGAGCTTGAGCGAAGCCTCTCAAAGCCCGTTCTCGAAAGGCTGTTTGAGGTTGTTTACGGCGAGAGGATAGACCTTGCAGAACACGCCAAAAACGTTCTATCAAGGCTTTGCGACTACGCCCTCAAGGCGGACTGCTACCCGGTGTTCCCGCCCTCGGAGCGGGTTGTAGACCTCATAGCCGCGGCAAGCAGCGAGTTCGGCAACAAGAGGTGGGAAGAGCGGTTCAAAGAGAGTAAAGTGAAGGCGGTCAGGGAGTACTTAAGCAGCACCCTAACCGCCTACGGAGAGCTCATAGGTTACGACAGGTGGAGGCTATAACTCCTTGAACAGGATAAGCTCCACCGAGCTCCCCTCCGGGAGCTTCCTTACCCCCTTGGGAACAACCATCAGGGCAACGTTGCCGGCCAAAGTAGAGAGGGCCCCGGAGCTCTGGTTCTTCAAGGGCACGGCAACGTAGCGGCCCCTCTCCCTGCTGAAGCTGTAAAGGCAGCGGGCAAACTCCGTCCTCTCGGCCCTCTTCCGGGAGTAAGGCGCCGAGAGCTCTGCAACCACCTTCCTCCTGAAGAGCTCCTTCGCCCCCTGAAGGGCCCTTAAAAAGGGGAAGAGGAAGAGGTTAAAGCTTACAGCCGTTGAGACCGGAAAGCCCGGAAGCCCAAAGAGGAATCTGCCGCCTCCTGCGGCAAAGAGAACCGGTTTCCCGGGCTTTACCTGTACTTTGTAAAAGACCACACTAAGCCCGAGCTCGGGCACCACCTCCTTCACGAAGTCGTAGTTCCCCATGGAGACTCCGCCGGTTGTAACAACAACGTCGAACTCCGCCAGGGCCTCCTTCAGCCTGCCGAGCACCTCTTCCCTTGAATCCCTCAGAATTCCGAGGTAGTGGGGCTCGCCCCCTGCCTCCTCAATGTAGGCAAGAAGCTGATAGGCGTTTGCGTTGTAAACCGCCTGAGGGGAGGGAAGGGGAGAGAAGGGCTCAACAACCTCGTTACCGGTGGCAAAAACCGCCACCCGGGGCCTTCTGTAAACTTCAAGCTGGGAATAACCGGCCTCGGCGGCTATTCCTACTTCGGCCGGGCCCAAAAGGGTGCCCCTCTCCAACAGGAGCTCTCCTTCTTTAAAATCCTCTCCAACCTCCCTAACGTTGCAGCCCGAAGGGAAGGGCCTCTCTACAACGACAAACCCACCCTCTACCTTCGCCTGCTCGAAGGGAACAACGGCGTCGGCCCCCTTGGGAACGGGGGAGCCGGTGTAAACCGTTACCGCCTCGCCGCGGCCCAACCTGCCACTCCAGGCAGAGCCCGCAGGAACCTCTCCTACGAGCCTCAGCCGGGCGGGAAGCTCGCTGAGGGAAGCTACGGAAACGGCATAGCCGTCCATAGCCGAAAGGGGAAGCCGGGGCTGGTTAAACGGAGCGATAACGTCGCAGGCCAAAACCCTGCCGGAAGCCTCGGTGAGGAAAACCCTCTCGGTGCCCAACCTAACGGCCCTTTCAAGAATCAGGCTAACAGCCTCCTCAAACGAAACGTAAACCCTCACGCTCCCTCCTGAAGAGATATCCTTGTTCTGCGTGAAAGTAGAACCTATAATCAAAGTTTAAACTTCCAACCTACTGGCCGGAGGCGGTTCTATGGCTCTAATCGTCCAGAAGTTTGGCGGAACCTCCATGGGCTCCATAGAGAGAATAAGGCTGGTGGCCCAAAGGGTCCTTGAGGAGAAGGAGAAGGGCAACCAGGTTGTAGTGGTAGTATCGGCAATGGCCGGCGAGACCGACAGGCTCATAGAGCTCGTAAAGTCCATAACCCCCGAGCCCAACGAGCGGGACATGGACTTTGTGGTCTCTACGGGGGAGCAGGTATCGGCAGGGCTCCTCTCTATAACCCTAAACCACCTGGGACACCCGGCAGTGGCCCTGTCGGGGTGGCAGGCCGGCATAAAGACCGACGACGCCTTCACCAAGGCGAGGATAATCTCGATAGACACGGAGAGAATCCTAAAGCACCTTAAAGAGGGCAAGATAGTTGTAATTACAGGCTTCCAAGGCATAACCGAAGAGGGCGAGATAACAACGCTGGGCAGGGGAGGTTCCGACACTTCGGCGGTGGCCCTTGCGGCGGCACTCAACGCCGACCGGTGCGACATCTACACCGACGTAGACGGCGTTTACACCGCAGACCCCAGAATAGTTCCCGAGGCGAGGAAGATACCGGTACTCTCCTACGAGGAGATGTTGGAGCTCGCCTCACTCGGTGCGAAGGTTTTACAGATTCGCTCCGTTGAGTTTGCGATGAAGTACAAGGTCCCGCTTAGGGTGCGCAGCACCTTCCAGCCAGACGAGGGAACCCTCATCAAGGAGGAAGACGAGACCATGGAGAGAGTGGTAGTAAGGGGAATAGCCCACAACAAGAACGAGGCGAGGATTACGGTTGTAAGGGTGCCCGACAAGCCGGGCATTGCGGCTAAGCTCTTCGACGCCCTGGCAGAGGCGAACATACCGGTAGATATGATAGTTCAGAACGTTTCGGTAGACGGCTACACCGACATCTCCTTCACCGTAGACAAAAACGACGCCCAGAAGGCCGAGAAGATAACCCAGAAAGTGGCCCAAGAGATAGGGGCAAGGGAAGTTATAAGGGACGACAAAATAGCCAAGGTCTCCATTGTAGGCCTCGGAATGAGGAGCCACGCCGGAGTTGCCGGCAAGGTGTTTGAAACCCTTGCCAACTACGGAATCAACATACTGATGATTTCCACATCGGAGATAAAGATATCCTGCATAATCGACGAGAAGTTCACAGAGCTCGCGGTAAGGGTTCTCCACGAAGCCTTCGGCCTCGATAAGGAACATTAGAGGGGTGCAGATGGTTTACATCTACGACACCACCCTGAGAGACGGAGCACAGACTAAAGGGGTCTCTTTCTCCCTTGAGGATAAGCTCAGAATCACCCAAGCCCTCGACGAGCTCGGGGTTCACTACATAGAGGGCGGCTGGCCCGGCTCAAACCCCAAAGACCTTGCATACTTTGAGGCCGTTAAGGGGTTAAGGCTCGGGAACTCAAAGGTTGTTGCGTTTAGCTCAACCAGGCGGAAAGGTTTAAAAGTTGAAGAGGACCCCAACATCCAGCAGCTTGTAAAAACGGAGGTTCCGGCTGTTACCGTGTTCGGCAAGTCCTGGGACCTTCACGCCACCCAGGCTTTGGGCATCAGCCTTGAGGAGAACCTCCAGCTCATATACGACACAATCTCCTACCTGAAGCGCTACTTTGAGGAGGTTTTCTTCGACGCAGAACACTTCTTCGACGGCTACAAGTCGAACCCCGAGTACGCCGTTAAGACCTTAAAAGTTGCAGAGGAAGCGGGAGCCGACTGCCTCGTCCTGTGCGACACAAACGGCGGAACTTTATGGTTTGAAACCGAGGAGATATTCGACGCGGTGCTAAAGGAGGTTAAGGCTCCCCTGGGAATTCACGCCCACAACGACGCCGATATGGCCGTTGTGAACTCGCTCATAGCCGTAAGGAAGGGGGCAGTTCAAGTTCAGGGAACGATAAACGGCTTAGGGGAGCGAACCGGAAACGCCAACCTGTGCTCGATAATCCCCAACCTGGTCCTGAAGATGGGGGTTGAGTCGATTCCAAAGGAGAACTTGAAGAAGCTCTACAAGGTGTCGCGGCTGGTTTCGGAGCTATCAAACAGACCCCACCCTGCAAACCTGCCGTTTGTAGGGGAGAACGCCTTTGCCCACAAGGCCGGAGTTCACGTTTCGGCGGTTGAGAAAAACCCCAAGCTCTACGAGCATATGGAGCCAGAGCTGGTAGGGAACAGGAGGAAGATTACGGTCTCGGAGCTCTCGGGAAGGAGCAACATCGTTAACAAGGCCAGGGAGTTTGGCGTAGAGCTCGAGAAGGGCTCTCCGGAAGTTAAAAAGGTCCTCGAAAGGGTTAAGGAGCTTGAAGCCCAAGGCTACCATTTTGAGGGGGCGGAGGGGACTTTAGAGCTCCTCTTTAAGGAGAGCGTGGGCAAGGCGAAGAAATACTTTGAGCTCAAAGGCTTTAGGGTTTTAACCGAGAAACGCTCCGACAACGACGAGGCCTACGCAGAGGCCACAATCAAGGTTGAGATACCGGAGGAGGTTGCAAGGGAGAAGGGATTAGAAGAGAGAGTAGAGCACACCGCAGCAGAAGGCAGAGGGCCGGTTGAGGCCCTGGACAAGGCCCTGAGGAAGGCCCTTGAGAAGTTCTACCCCGAGCTCAAGAGCGTGAAGCTCACCGACTACAAGGTGAGAATCCTGAACGAGGCGGCCGGAACGAAGGCGCTGCCGAGGGTTCTGATAGAGTCTACAGACGGCGAGAGCAAGTGGGGAACGGTGGGCGTTTCTCCCAATATAATTGAGGCGTCGTGGCTGGCCCTGGCAGACGCCTTTAAGTACAAGCTGATGAAGGAAGAGGAGAAGAAGAGAAGATGAGGGACTACAAGGTTCTCGGGGGATTGGGGGCGGTTTTCATCTGTTTAAGCGTAGTTCCCTACATAGGCCCCCTGCTCACACTGACAGGGGTTATCCTTCTCGGCTTGGCCTTAAAGAGCCTCGGGGAGCCGCAGCTCTTTAGGGATTTTCTGCTGTGGGTTGCCGTGGGGATTGTAGGCGGTGCGGCTGCCGCCCTTTTGGTTTTTACGGGAACCCTACCGGCAATTAAGGGAACCGGGGCACCGAGTTACGTTATAACCGGTGCGGGGCTGCTATTGGGTTACGTGACCGGAGTTGTCCAGGCCCTTTTCTTAAAGAGGGTTTTCGACAACCTACAGCGCCTTACGGGTCAGGAGCTTTTCGGCTGGGCCGGGAAGCTATTTTTAGCAGGCGCCGTTTTGCTCGTTTTGGGTATAGGCGTGGTTGTGGCCTGGGCAGGCTGGGTTGTTGCGGCCGTTGCCTTCTTTACAGCACCCGAGAGGCTCAGGCCATCTCCTTGAAGGTTTTCAAGGATTTAACCGCCTCCTTGAGCTTAGCAAGGAGCATCAGAGCTTCAAGGGGGGTGGTTGTAGATATCTCCACCTGAGCAATTTCCCTGAGTATTTTTTCAACTTCCGGCTCAAGGTTGGGGCCGGAGCCGTACTCAACCCTTTTCTGGGCAACCTGAAGGAGGGGAAGCTCGGAGCTTCCAGCGGAGTAGGTAAGGCTCTTACTGCCTTTACGGCCGCCCGACTCAAGGCTTTTTAGTATCTCCCTTGCCCTCTCTACCACCTCTTCGGGAAGGCCTGCAAGCTCGGCAACGTGGATGCCGTAGGATTTCTCCGAAGGCCCGGGCTTTACCCGGTGGGTGAAAACGACCTTGCCGTCTACCTCTTTAACGCAGACGTGGTAGTTCTTCACTCCCCTCACCTGCCCCTCAAGCTCGGTAAGCTCGTGGTAGTGGGTGGCAAAGAGGGTTTTGGCACCTATTCTGTTGCATATGTACTCAACTACGGCCCGGGCTATGCTCATACCGTCGTAGGTGCTTGTGCCCCTACCGATTTCGTCGAGGATTATGAGGCTCTTCTCGGTGGCGTTCTTTAAGATGTTGGCGGTTTCAACCATCTCCATCATAAAGGTAGAGAGGCCTCGGCTGAGGCTATCGGAAGCGCCAACCCGGGTAAATATCCTGTCTACAACGCCTATTCGGGCACTCTCGGCCGGAACAAAGGAGCCCATTTGGGCCATGGCAACTATGAGGGCGGTCTGCCGGAGGAAGACCGACTTTCCTCCCATGTTCGGACCGGTAATAAGGAGGAAAAACTGCTCCCTGTTAAGGGTGGTGTCGTTGGGTATGAACTCCTCCTGGAGGCTCCTTTCAAGAACGGGATGGCGCCCCTGAACTATCTCTACTTCGTAGAAGTCGCCCACCTCCGGCCGGGTGTAGTTAAAGTCCCTTGCCACCTTCGCAAAGGAGAGGAGAACGTCTATCGTGGCGAGCTTCTCGGCCGTTTCAACTATACGGGAGGCCCTGTCTGAAATAAAGCGGCGAAGCTCTTTAAAGAGTTCGTACTCTATCTTCTCTATGCGCTCCTGAGCCGAGAGGACTTTCTCTTCGAACTCCTTGAGCTCGGGAGTGATGAAACGCTCGGCGTTAACGAGGGTCTGCCTCCTTATGTAGTCGGAGGGAACCAGGTGCAAATTGGGCTTTGAGACCTCGATGTAGTAGCCGAAAACGTTGTTGAAGCCTACCTTAAGGCTCTGAATACCGGTTCTTTTCCGCTCCCTCTCCTCAATCTCCCTGATTATCTGCTCGGCGTTCTCCTTTATGCGGCGGAGTTCATCGAGTTCCGGGTGAACACCCTTCCTTATGAGGCCCCCCTCCTTGGGAGAGAGGGGCGGAGAGTCAACGAGAACCCTTTCAAGCTCGCAGTAGATATCGTAGAGGTCGTCGAAAGTTGAGGCAAGCTGAGATAGAAGCTCGGAGGAGAAGCTCTCAAGGAGCTTCTTAATTTTAGGCAGAGCCTTCAAGGAGGCCCTGAGCGAGGCCATCTCTTTGGGGTTTATGATTCCGGCCGTTGCCTTGGTAACAAGGCGCTCTACATCGTAAACCCCCGAAAGGAGCTCCGAGAGCTCGTCGGCGAGGAGGAAGCTCTCCTTCAGCTCTCCAACGGCATCAAGCCGCCTGTTGATTTCGCTTACGCTCCTTAAAGGGTGGAGTATCCAGAACTTTAAGAGCCTGCGCCCCATTCCCGTTTTCGTTCTGTTAAGGGTAGAAAAGAGGGTATCCCTGGAGAGGTTCTCAACAAGGGGCTCTGTAAGCTCCAGGTTCCTCTGGGTATAAGGGTCTATGTAAACGTAGCGCTCCCCCGTGTAACGCCTGGGGGATTTCAGCTTGGGAACAAACTCCTTCTGGGTCTCTTCAACAAAGCGGTAAATGGCGTTAACGGCCGAAAGTTCGCCGTTATCTGCGGCATCGGGCAGTTTAAGCTCGGGCTTAAAGTAGTCCCTCTCCTGAACAAGCGCGGCGGGAAGCTCTTCCTTAACGAGGGGGAGCTTCACCCCGGGAGGCAGGATAACCTCCTTGGGCCTAAACTTATTCAAAAGGGAGCGAAGCCCTTGGGCATCTACGGTTGTAAACAGGAAGTCTCCGCTTGAAAGCTCTGCCCAGGCAACGGCAAAGCGCCCCCTGGAGGCGGGGAAAACCGCCATGAGAAAGCGGTCTTCACTTTCGTCCTCAAAATAGGTTCCGGGAGTAATCACCCTTACAACGCCGCGCTTAACCACCTTCTTACCAGGCTTAGGCTCCTCCAGCTGCTCGCAAACGGCCACCTTGTAGCCCTTCTTAACCAGCTTGGCTATGTAGCCCTCAACGGCGTGGTAGGGAACGCCGCACATCGGGGCCTTCTCGCCCCCCTTGCCGAAGGAGCGCTTTGTAAGGGCAATCTCGAGCTCCCGGGCGGCAACTTCGGCGTCTTCAAAGAACATCTCGTAAAAGTCGCCCATCCGGAACATCAAAATGGCGTCTTTATACTGCTCCTTAAGCTCCAAGTACTGCCTAAGAGCCGGAGTCACCTTCTTCTTCAAGGACTATCTCCTCCACAACTGCGTACTCTTCGTTCAGCCACTTTGAGAGGTCTGCCAGCTTACACTGCTCACAGCAGAAAGGACGGAAAGGGTTGTTCTCCCACTCCACCTCCTTTCCGCAGTTAGGGCACTTTACCTTTTTCAAGGGAAGCCTCCGCAAAGGTTCCTATGAAATATAGATTTATCACCACCTAAGTGCACGGAGGGACAATGGAGAAGGTGGCCACCCAGAAGCAGCGGCTCGACCAGTTCGTTGCCGAGGCGGCCCAGATATCCAGAAGCCAGGCAAAGGAGATTATCGAGAAAGGCCTTGTAAAGGTCAACGGAAAGACCGTTCAGAAACCGGCATATAAAGTTAAAGAGGGTGAGAGGGTAGAGTTTGAAGTCCCGGAGCCCGAGCCCATAGAGGTCAAACCGGAGGCCATCCCCTTAGAGGTAATTTACGAAGACCAAGACGTTATAGTGATAAACAAACCGGCGGGAATGGTTGTCCACCCCGCCCCCGGCCACTACTCGGGAACTCTGGTTAACGCGCTCCTCCACCACTGTAAGGACTTGGGAGGAATAGGCGGGGCCCTCAGGCCGGGAATAGTCCACAGGCTCGACAAAGACACCGCCGGCCTAATTGTTGTTGCAAAGAACGACCTTGCCCAGCAGTCACTAATTGAGCAGTTTAAAAACAGAAGCGTAGGCAGGTTTTACAGAGCCCTAATCTACGGAATTCCAAAGAGAGAGCACGACAGAATAGTCCTTCCGATAGGAAGGGATAAGTTCGACAGGAAGAAGTTCTCTCCCAACACCACAAGCCCCAAGGAGGCCATAACCAACTACTGGGTTATTGAAAAGTTCCCCGAGCACAACGTTGCAGAGATAAAGTGCAAACTGGAAACGGGAAGAACCCACCAGATAAGGGTCCACATGTCTAACCTGGGCCACCCGCTACTTGGAGACAGAACCTACGGCTACAAACCAAGTAGAATAGAGGATGAAAAGCTCCGCAGGCTGATAGACGAGATGGGAATGCACGCCCTCTGCGCTTACTACCTCGCCTTCGACCACCCCAGAACCGGCAAGAGAATGGAGTTTGAGGTGGAGCTTCCGAAAGGCTACCAAAGGGTTCTGAACTACCTTAAAGGTTTTTATAGCACCGAGTAACCCCCCGGCGGATAATTAAAGTGTAAAACCTTTAAAACCCACGGGTAAAAAAGTGTTTACAGAACCTACGGAGTTCCAACCGGCAGTAATACCGGCAACCTACCCTAAAGAGAAGAGGCCGTGCTTTAAAGAGCGGCTCAAGCAGTTTACAGATGAACTCAAAATGTTAGAGGCGGTTTGCGGCGTTAAAAAAGTAACCTCCCCCGAAGGAACTGCCCTTTTGCTTGAGGTGACCGAAGGCCTAACCGAGAATGAAAAGGAAACCTTAATAGAAAAAGCCTATAGCCTGTTACTCACCAGGTATAAGGACCTTGCCATCGAGGTGGGTATAGAGCTTGATGAGTAACCACTTTCGCTGGGAAGAGCTTCTGAACACCGCCAAGTTCCTGCTGAAAGTTTCAAACTCACCCCTTTCAACTTCGCTGGGCAACAGACAGGCCTGCTACAGAACCGTGTGCAACAGGTGTTACTACGCAGTATTTAAGAACCTCGAAGACTACTTTAGAAAAGTCGGCGTTCTGTCCGAAAACAGCAGCCACAAAGAGCTTCTAACCTACGTGAAAGGGCACTACCCAAAGCTGTTCACCAAGCTCAAAAGACTCCAAACCCTGCGCATCGCAGCCGACTACGACCGCAAAGTACAGATAACCGAGAAGAAAGCCTCAAAAGCCCTTAAACTCGGGGAGGCGCTTCTCTCGGAGCTCAAAAAGAGCAACCTTACACCTTAAACTGAGAGAGGAGCTCCTTAAGGACGTTGGCCTCCCGCTTCAGGGCCTTTGTTGCCTGCTGAACCTCTTCAACGCCTTTCTTCTCCTGCTCAACCGCACCGTCTATCTCCTCTACCCTGCCTTCAAGCCCTTCCATAAGCTCAACGAGCTCTTCCTGACGGCGGGTGAGCAGGTCGGTCTTCTCCTCTGCCTCAACAAGGCTCTCCTTGGTCTTTTCCGCTTCTGCAACAAGGCCCGAGAAGCTCTCCGACATCTCCTCCATCTGAGCCGCCATCTCTTTAGTTTGAACGGCAACCTGTTTTATCCCCTTGGTGATAAACTCGGTTATCTGGCTGATTTCAAGGAGGGAGCTTCTCACCTTCTCGGCGAGCTTCCTTACCTCGTCTGCAACAACGGCGAACCCTTTGCCGGCCTCACCGGCCCTCGAGGCCTCTATGGCCGCGTTCAGGGCAAGGAGGTTGGTCTGCTCTGCAATGTTGGAGATTATGTCCACTATCCGTTTTATCTCTCCGGTTTTGCTCTCTATCGAGGAGACAAGCTCTTCAAGCTCTTCCTGTTTAGCCTTACCGCTCGAGACAACTTCGGTGAAAGAGGTAACGCTTTTTAGAAGTTCGTTCACAACGCCGCCGGCCTCTGAGAGAACCTGGGCGATTTCAGAGGCGGTCTGCTTGTTAACAAAGGCGTCTTCCTTCGTTGTAGAGATGCTCTCCCTTATTTCGGCAACGTCCTCGGCAACCGAATCACTGAGCTCCTTGAGTTTTTTGGCAATCTGGTCCAGGTGCTCGCTCTCTTTGTAGTTAACCTGAGCAACCTCCAAGGAGCGCAGCAGAAGCTCCTTGATACGCTGGATAACGCCGTTGAGGGAGCGGACCATATCGGCAATCTCGTCGTTACCCTCAACCGAGAGGTCAACGGTAAGGTCGAGCTGTTCCAGCCGGCCGACTTTTTCGTTGAGAAGCTCTATCCTCCTGCTTATGCTCCTACTCACAAGGTAGAGGAAGAGGGAAATGCCGACCATAAAGACCAGAGATGAAACTCCCACCGCAATGGCCTTGGCCTCGTTCTTCCTGTAAAGGCTCTTTATAAGCTCGCGGTTGCTCTCGGATATGAAGTCGTCAACCTGTTTCATAAGGTCTATCATCCTCGTGATTGTCTTGTACCAGTAAACGCTGTCTACGCCGAACCCTCCGGTTTCGGCTTTCTCAAGGGCTATACGCCTCATCCTCTCAACTTCAGAAACAACCGGAGAGTTCATCTTCTCCCTGTAGAACTCTAAAACCCTGTCGCTGGCTATAGACTTGAAGGCATCCAGGTAGGCCTCTTGCTGGGCAACAAGCTGAAGCCACTTGGCGAACATTCCCGGAGCGAACTTATCGGCGGCAAAGGCGTTGCTGAGAATGGCCCGCTCTATGCCGACCCTCTCCTTCGCCTTCAGGAAGCAAGAGTAACCCTTTAGAGCCTTTACGAGAGATGAAGTGCTTGCGTGCTTTGCAGAGAGGGCAACTGCGTCGAGCAGAACCTTGTTGAGGTTGGTGTAGTAGGCCACCTCTTCCTTAACCGGTATGGATAGTGAATCAACCTTCTGCCTTACCTGGGGAAGCTGAGCAAGGTAAGCGAGCGCCTCCTGAAGCTTCTCCCTTATATCCTCGGGGAAGGCATCGAGCCCAACGCGTGAGAGGAACTCCTTAAACTGAGCAACCCGTTCATCGGTCCTTAAACGCTGCTGCCTCAAAATAGCGGCAAACTTCTTCCCCCTGCTACCCAAGTAGCCGGCGCTGGCTCCGCGCTCCCTCTGGGTTTCATGGACGAGAAGACTGATTTTAGACGAGAGGTCATTTAAAACCTTCTCCCTGTTCAGAGCTTCCATCTGAAGCTTCACGTCGAAGAAGAAAAACCCCACAAGGGCAATAACGAAGGCCAGAATGACAACGTTTATGAGCAGCAACTTCTGCTTTATGGTCATCAGACCTCTCCGCGGCAGGAGTCTCACCTATATAATCGGCATTGGATTCAAAAGTTTTAACCAAACCATAGAGTAATACTCTTAACTTCTGAAGCTTCAAGGAGGGCAGGGAATCAGAGGTTCTCAAGGGCCTCTTTAAACAGCTCGGCCGTTTCAGAGTCTAAGGCGGTGAAGTGAAGCTCCTTCACAGAAGAGTTCGGAGTGTCTTTAAAGTAGTTAACAGCCTCGCTGACTATCACCTTAACCCCTTCCCTCTTGGGATAACCGAATATCCCGGTGCTTATCGCAGGGAGAGCCACAGAGCTTACACCCAAAGAGTCGGCAACCCTCAAGGCCGAACGAACGGCCCGCCTCAGTTTCTCCTCCTCGTTTCCCTCGCCCCAAACCGGGCCGACCGTGTGAATAACGTACTTCGCCTTTAAGTTCCCTGCAGAGGTGTAAACGGCACTTCCAACGGGAACAGGGCCGTTCCTCTCAACCAAAGCGTCGCTCTCTTTTTGAATAACCGCTCCCCCTTTTCTGACTATCGCACCGGCAACACCTCCGCCGTGTTTCAGAAGGGAGTTGGCCGGGTTCACAATAGCCTCGGTAGATTCCTCGGTAATATCACCCTGAACAGCCTTAAAAGTGCAACCGTTTACCTCTCTTTCTGCAAGTACCTTCAATTTTGCCTCCCGAGCGTATAAGTTTAAGTTAAACCCACCTTGAAGGAGTCGATATGGAGCTGTGGGTTCCGCTTGTAGTAGGAGCCGTAGGCATCTGGCTGGTTCTCAGGCTAAAAGACGGGAAAGAGTGTAGCGGAGACAGCTGCTCTCTATCCCAGGTCTCCCCAGATGAACTGGACAAGTGTAACTCCTGCAATAGCCGCCGTTTCCGCCCTTAGTATCCGCTTGCCCAAATAGATGGGCTTAAACCCCTTAGACTCAAGCAGCTCTATCTCTCCCTTCTCAAGGCCGCCTTCCGGGCCTACAAGGAGGGAAACGGAGGAGGCAACGTAGTCCTGGTAGTTCTTCAGGGACTTACCTCCCTTCTCCCAAAGAACAAACTTAAGATCGGAGTCGTCTTCCACCTCGGGTAGCGGCACGGGTTCCAAAAGCTCGGGCAAAACACTTCTGCCGCATTGCTTTGCAGCGTTAACAACTATCTCCTGCCACCTGCGCATCTTCCCCGACCAGTTCTTTACCAGCTGGGCGGTTGACGAGCGGGCACAAACCACCGGAACAATCCTCGTAACGCCGAGCTCGGTAACCTTCTGGAGGGCAAGCTCAAACTTCTGAAGCTTGTTGGTAAGACCCATATAGAGGGTGGAGTTCAAGGGGGAATCTCTGTTTACGTTTATCTCCTCAACGATTTTGAGCTTCACAGAGGTGGGCGAAGCGGCCTCTATAACGGCAGAGTACTCCTTACCTTCGCCGTCGAAAACTATTATCTCGTCGCCCTTTTTGAGCCTAAGAACTTTAAGGGCGTGGCGGGCCTCCTGCCCCCGCAGGTAGGCCACGCTTCCCTTGATTGAGTCTACTTTAAACCTTCTCATTTGTTGGCAAGCTCCGTAGGCTTCTCCGTTTTCTTCCGCTTCTTCTTCTCCCTGACGGAGATTCTACCCTTAGGCGTAACGTCAAAGAGGACTTCACCACCCTCTGTGAACCGCCCCATTAGGATTTCGTCTGTGAGCCTATCTTCCACAAGGGTCTGGATGGCCCTTCTGATTGTTCGGGCACCGTACTCCTTCTTAAACTCACGGGCAACTATGTAGTCTATGAACTTCTTGGTAACGTGAACTTTGAGACCCTTCTCCTCGAGCTCCTTGTTGAGCCGCTCAATCTGCTTCTTAACGATTTCTTTAACCTCCTTCTCGGTAAGGGGATGGAATACGACTATGCCGTCGAGCCTGTTTATGAACTCGGGTTTGAAGTAGCGCTTCACTTCGTCGAGGACGAGGGACTTCATACGCTCAAAGGAGCGCTCTTCCTCTTTGCCGTCGGCCACTTCAAACCCCATTCCCCTCTGGGCGGAGATGAGGTGTTTTGCCCCGAGGTTGCTGGTCATAATGAGTATGGTGTTGGTGAAGGAGACGGTTCTGCCCAGGCCGTCTGTAAGCCTGCCGTCTTCCATGATTTGAAGGAGTATGTTGAGAACGTCTGGGTGGGCCTTTTCTATCTCGTCGAGGAGTATTACAGAGTAGGGCTTACGCCTTACAGCCTCGGTAAGCTGGCCGCCCTCTTCGTAGCCTACGTAGCCCGGAGGCGAACCTATAAGCCTTGAGACGGAGTGTTTCTCCATGTACTCGGACATGTCTATCCGTATAAGGGCCTTCTCGTCGCCGAAGAGGTACTCGGCCAGGGCTTTTGCAAGCTCGGTTTTACCCACGCCAGTAGGCCCGAGGAAGAGGAAGCAACCTATGGGCCTGTTTACGTTTGCCCTTATACCAAGGCGGGAGCGCTTAATGGCCTTTGCAACGGCCTCTACAGCCTCGTGCTGGCCGACAACCCTCTTGTGGAGCTCTTCCTCAAGGCGTTTGAGCTTCTCGGCCTCTTTTTCTTGAAGCTGCTGAACGGGAATACCCGTCCAGAGGGCCACTATCTCCTCTACCTTCTTCTCGTCTATTACAACCCTCTCCTGCTTCTGCCTGAGGCGAGCCTCTCTCTTGAGCTCCTCCAGTTCGGCAAGGAGCTTCAGCTCCTTCTGCTTGTACTCGTGGGCCTTTTCGTACTCGGCCATGGCAAGGGCCTCTTCTTTCAGGGCCTTAACCTCTTCTATTTTTTTCTCAAGGGCCCTTACCCTGTCGTCTTTAGCACTAACCTGAAGCTGGGCCTTAGCCCCCGCCTCGTCTATTATGTCTATAGCCTTATCGGGGAGCTTCCTGTCGTTTATGTAGCGAACCGAGAGCTTCACCGCCCTCTCTATGGCCTCGTCGGTTATAACAACGTTGTGGAACTCCTCAAACTTAGGCTTGAGCCCCTTAAGTATCTCTATGGTGTCCTCAACGGAAGGCTCCTCAACCATAACGGGCTGGAACCTCCTCTCCAGGGCTCCGTCCTTCTCGATGTACTTGCGGTACTCGTCTATGGTTGTTGCACCGATTACCTGAATCTCTCCCCTTGAAAGGGAGGGTTTGAGTATGTTGGAGGCGTCCATGGAGCCCTCTGCCGCACCGGCGCCTACAAGGGTGTGAAGCTCGTCGATAAACAGAATCACGTCCTTGTTGTTCTCAAGCTCCTTAACTATCGCCTTTAAACGCTCCTCAAACTGCCCACGGTACTTCGTGCCGGCAATAAGGGAAGCCATATCAAGGGACACTATCCGCTTGTTCTTCAGCTTCTCGGGCACTTCACCCTTGGCGATTTTAAGGGCAAGTCCCTCTACTATGGCCGTTTTACCTACACCCGGCTCTCCAACAAGCACCGGGTTGTTCTTCCTCCTGCGGGCAAGGATATGGGTAACCCTCTCTATCTCCTTTTCCCGGCCTATAACGGGGTCGAGCTTACCCTCTTCGGCAAGCTTGGTTAAATCCCTACCGAACTTATCCAGGTTGGGAGTAGAGCTCTTCTTGGGCCCCTTCTTCTCGGTTGTTATCCCCTTAAGGAGGGTTGCAACCTCCCTGCGAAGGGTGTAGTGGTCGAGCCCGTAGCTTCTGAGAATTCTCCCCGCAAGGCCGAGCTTCTCCTTAGCAAGGGCTATAAAGAGGTGCTCGGGGCCAACGTAGGGGCTGGCCATAAGCTTGGCCTCTTCAACTGCATGCTCCAAAACCCTACGGGCCTCGGTAGAGAAGGTAACAGTGTTTATATCCACCTCGTAAGGTGCAGGCTGAATCTGAGACAGGATAATCTCCTGAATTCTCGCCTTGGATATGTTGTAACGGGCAAGAATCTGGTTGGTTATCTCATCTTCCTTTAAAAGGGAAAGGAGTATATGCTCCGTTCCCAGTTTCTCACACCGTAAGGATACCGCCTGCTCTTTGGCCTTTATAATTATTTGGCGGGCTTTTGTTGTAAACCTTTCAAACATCTACGCTCCTTTGATTTGGTTTGAAGCCTAAAGGATTACACCATCCTTAATAAAGTATACTTTGTCGGCAAAAGATTCCAGCTCGCTGTTGTGGGTGGCTATCAGGAAGGTGGTTCCGAGCTCGCGGTTGAGTTCCCTCATGAGCTCAACTACCGAACGGGCCGTTTGAGAGTCGAGGTTACCGGTAGGTTCATCGGCCAGAACCACCTCTGGCTCGGTGACAAGCGCCCTTGCAACTGCCGTCCGCTGCTTCTCTCCGCCCGAAACCTCAAACGGTCTGTGAGATAATCTATGCCCCAGACCTACCCTCTTCAACACCTCCTCTGCCCTAACTGCCGCCTCATCCCTTGGGAAACCCCCAACAAGCAGAGGAGCCATAACGTTTTCAAGCAGGGTGAGCTCGTTTATAAGGTAGTGAAACTGGAAAACAAAACCCACCTTCCTGTTCCTGAACTTGGCAAGCTCCCCTTCGGGCAGGGCAAAGAGGTCTCTTCCCCTGTACAGCACCCTGCCCTCCGTCGGCCTGTCGAGAGTTCCAAGTATGTGAAGGAGCGTAGATTTACCCGAGCCGGAAGCTCCCATAAGCAGAGAGAACTCACCGGCCGTAAGCTCAAGGTTTACCCCCTTAAGGGCAACAACCTCGTCCCCTTCGCTCCTGTAAACCTTAACCAAGTTTTCGGCCTTTATAATTACTTCCACCTTACCTCCCGGAGACTTAAATGGAGAAGCGGATACACAAGTTTACCTTTTACCACCCGAAGCTGGAGAAGCTCCAGGAGTGCCTTGTAAACGGCCGCTGCTACATAGTGGGAGGCTTCATAAGGGACCGCCTCCTGCGGGTTGCAAAGGAGAAAGTAGACATAGACGTAGTTTGCTTTAAACCCCAAGAGTGCGCCCGTTGCATAGAGGAAACCTTAAAGAAAAAACCGTTTGTAATAGAGAGGGAAAAGGCCGTTTTCAGCTTCTGCGGCCCGGACTGGAGAATAGACCTCACCCGAGTAGACGGCGCAACCGTAGAAGAAGACCTCCTGAAAAGGGACTTTACGATAAACGCCCTTGCAGTAGACCTCAGAGAGCTCTTCCTGCCCTTTAACGACGACGCCCTGATAATAGACCCAACCGGAGGCCTTGAAGACCTCCAGAAAGGCCTTGTGAGGCCAGTATCCGAAGGTGCACTCAGGGCAGACCCCCTCAGAGTTCTGAGAGGAGTTCGGATAAAAAACGAGCTCGACTTCACCTACCATCCTTCCTTCCTTAAACTCGCCCGGGAAGCAGCAGAAGGGCTAAAAAGCGTTGCTCCCGAACGGATAAAGGAGGAACTCGTAAAGTGCCTAAAGGGAGGGTTCTTTGCTTTGGCCCTCAGGGAGCTGGACGAAATAGGAGCCCTCTTCCCGGTTTTCCCAGAGCTCCAAGGAATAGAGAAAGTTCCACCTTCCGGCTTCCACCAGTTCAACCTTAAGGAGCACACCTTAAGAACGGTAGAGTGGGTGGAGAGGCTCGCCGAACGGGCAGAAGAGATGCTCTCTGAAGAGGCAGAGGTGCTCTTTAAAAACAGCCACCTGCCGGAACTGCCCGACATCGGGCTCTTAGAGCTTGCGGCACTATACCACGACGTTGCCAAACCCCAAACGATGAAAGAGGAGAACGGGAAGCTTACCTTCTACGGCCACGACGCCTTAGGAGCCGAAATAGCCTTCAACGCAATGCTGAGGCTGTCCTTCGGGAAAAGAAGCGCGAAGCTCGTTAAAAACGTTATCCGGCACCATTTACGCCCATTCTTCCTTTTTGAACTCTTCAAAAAGGGAGAGCTTACAGAGAGGGCCATCTACCGGTTCTTCCGAGACACAAAACCCTACGCCCCCCACGTTCTCCTACACGGAGCCGCCGACCTGTGCGCAACCTCCCGGGAGAAAGAGAAAGAGCTTCCCCTCTACACCGAGTTCACCCGCCACCTGATTAAATTCTTTAAAGAACGAATTAAAAACCTAAAGCCCCTACTTACAGGCGAGGAGATAATGGAAATCAAAGGGCTCTCAAAACCGGGCAAATGCGTAGGGAAAATAAAAGAGAAACTACTGGAGCTTCAGGCCCTCGGCAAAGTCTCTACAAAAGAAGAGGCCGCAAAACTGGTAAAAGGAATCCACTGTGAGAGCGGTAATTAACCCATCCTGGGCCGTAAAACCGAACGGGGAAGTCCTTAAAAACCCCTTCATAGTAATAAAAAACGGCCGAATAGAGGCCTACCACAGGCGCAAGCCGGAAGGCGAGTTCAAAAAGTGGATTCAAATAGAAGGGGTTCTCTACCCGCCCTTTGTAAACTGCCACACCCACTTAGAGCTCTCAAACCTCAACTTCAACCCCGATAACTTCAAAGACTTCTTCCAGTGGCTCCTGTGGATAATCGGAAGCAGGGCAACAAAAACGCTCCCAGAGATAGAAAGGGCCGTCAGGAAAGGGGCAGAGCTGATAAAAAAGAGCGGAACCTACTACGTAGGCGATATCTCCTCCTTCGGGGTTGCCCCCAGCGTAAAACTGCCGGTTAAAGCAGTTACCTTCAGAGAGTTCATAGGAAAAGACCTAAACCCCAAAGAAATCCCCCCTCCCCTCTCAATCCACTCAATCTACTCGGTTTCGGCAACGGCCATAAAAAAGATAGCAACCGACAGCCTCGAAAGGGGATACAAATTCCAGATGCACCTTGCAGAAACCCCCGACGAACAGCTCTTTGCCAAGTGCCTGCCCAACAGGTTCGAAAGCCTCATCTACCCCACCATAGGCAGAAAACGGTACGAGAAACTCTGTGCAGAAGGGATAGTGGACTACCTCAAAAAACTCAACGCCCTAAACGAAAACCTCATAGCAGTCCACTGCACAAACCTGAGCCCCAAAGAAGCAAAAGAGCTGAGGAAGGCCAAAGCCTCGGCAGTTCTGTGCCCCAGAAGCAACCTCCACCTTAAAACCGGCTTCCCGCCCGTTGAAGAGCTACTCACATTAGAGAAAGTAGGGCTCGGGACCGACGGACTCAGCAGCAACGTTTCACTATCGGTAGTTGAAGAGCTTCGGTGCCTTTACTACCAGCTCGGCTGCAGAGTTCCGCTGAGGGAGCTCCTACCCCTCATCACCTACAAAGGTGCAAAGGTTTTAAACCTACAACACTATGGCGAAACCGCACTATTTACAGTAGCAAAAGGAAACCACTCAACCCCTTTCGAGCCTTTGATTAAAGAGGGGCAACAATTTGGAATTCTTGACTTTTCTAATACCCTTTGATTAAATATCCTGAAAGTGCGAAAACACAGACAGCAAGGAGCCGCCGATGTTCAAAGCCATATACGACTTCTTCAGCTCGGTTAAGCTGGCGATTGTTCTCCTCCTCACCCTGGCAGTCACCTCCATCGTCGGAACAATCATCGAACAGCAGCAGAACCCCGAAAAGTACCTCATGGAATACGGTGAAACCACCTACAAAATAATGAAGTTCCTCGGTTTCACCGACGTTTACCACTCCTGGTGGTACATCTCGCTCCTCACGCTCCTTGCCATAAACCTGATTGTCTGCTCAATAAAGAGGCTCCCGAAAATCTGGAAAGTGGCCATGGAGCCCCGGAAAACGCTTCCTCCGGGGTATGAAAAGAGCCTCAGGGTCTCCCACTCCATAACCCTATCGGCACCCGCTCAGGCAGTAAAAGAGAAGGTAATAGAAGCCCTAAAACAGCTGAAATACAAAGTAGAAGTGGCCAAAGAGACCGAAAACGAAATCCACGTATTCGCCGATAAACACGTATTCGCCCGGTTCGGCGTGTACATAGTCCACCTGGGAGTTCTGGTCGTTCTCATCGGCGGGCTCGTAACCGCCATATTCGGCTACAGGGGCTACATGAACCTTGCAGAGGGAACGGCAAGCAACCTCGTAAGCTTCTTCTCGGGCCCCAAAATAATAGAGCTGCCCTTCTACGTTAAGTGCAACAAGTTCAAAATAGACTTCTACCCCTCTGGAATGCCGAAAGCCTACATCTCCGACCTAACCATCATAGAGAACGGTAAACCCGTTCTAAGGAAAACGATAGAAGTTAACAAGCCCCTAAAGTACAGGGGCATCTACTTCTACCAGGCAAGCTACGGGCAGGGAGAGGCCTTCCTGAGGGTAAGGGACACCAAAGGCCACGAAAAACTGGTGGGTGTGGCCTTCGGCCAACCTGTGAAGTTCGGTAAAGGCGTTTACCTGAGAATAGTCAGCCTCGACGGTAACACCGGAACCCTGGGCGTTGAGCTGATAGAGAACGGAAAGGTCCAAGACGCCACAATAAGGCCCTTCATGTTCTACAGAGTTCCGGGAACCGACAAGCTCTTCTCGGTTGTAGACTTCAAGCCAGTCTTCTACACCGGACTCCAGGTATCCAAAGACCCGGGAACTTGGATAGTATGGGTGGGCAGCACAATATTAATAGTGGGACTTATAGTCGCCTTCTTCGTTCCCCACAGGAGAGTGTGGGCGAGAATAGAGAAGAAGGGTGAAGAGAAAACGAGGCTTGTAATAGGAGGCCTTACAAATAAAGGAACAGAGGGGCTGGCCCAAGACTTGGAGAAGGTCTTAGGGGTTTTAAAGTCTTCATACTGCCAAAATACCCCTAAGGAGGATGAGTCATGACAATCACCTCGGTAACGCTGTTTAACGCCGGAATGGTTGCCTACTTCCTGGCGTTTCTCTTCTACACCATCTACACCTTCTCCAAGTCTTCGTGGTCGTCTAAGCTGGCCACGGGCTTTGCCTGGCTCGGCGTAATCATCCAGGGAGCCGGTTTCATCCTGAGGGGTATAGAGAAAGCCCGGGTGAACATGGTCTCCGACTGGACCGCCTTCTACAAGTACGCCCCCTTCACCAACATGTACGAATCCCTCATGCTCTTTGGCTGGACCGCAGTTCTCCTCTACCTGCTCTTTGAGTGGAAGTACAAGAACAAGGCCTTCGGGATGTTCGTAATCCCCTTGGCCCTCATAGGGGAGCTCTCAACCCAAATCCTCGGCTTCAGCGAGGAAGCCCAACCCCTCGTTCCCGCGCTCCAGAGTAACTGGCTACTGTTCCACGTTGTAACAACCTTCATTGGCTACGCAGCGGCAGCCGTAAGTGCAGGTGTAGCCTACGCCTACTTTGCCAAGAGGGACGACACAACGGCAAAAGACTGGGCGGTGGTTTTCGTAACCACTTGGTTCATCTTCTTCTTCATCATCTACTCTGCCTACAGGGAGAACGTTCCCCTGTTCCTTGCCGTTTCTGCAGTTGCAGCCGCCATTTTCTGCGGAATACTCTACCTCATTAAGAAAACCGGCGTATCGAAGATATTCCCCTCTACTCAGCTGATGGAACAGATTATGTACCAGTCGGTTGCAGTCGGATTCGTTTTCTTAACAATCGGAATCATCCTCGGTGCCGTTTGGGCAAAGTACGCTTGGGGCGGCTACTGGTCTTGGGACCCTAAAGAGACCTGGTCGCTGATTACCTGGCTCGTTTACGCAGCATACCTCCACGCCCGCTACATTAAGGGACTTTCCGGTAAACCCCTTGCCTACTTCACAATTGTGGGATTCCTCAGCGTTATATTCACCTACTACGGCGTAAACCTTATAATTCCGGGCCTTCACAGCTACGCGCAGTAGGAATATAATGGTGGGGGCTCTGCGCCCCCACTTTAAAAAAACCGAGAAGGAGTCCGATGCGCGTAGCTATAATTGGAGCCGGCGTTGTCGGCAGTTACCTTGCAAAGAGGCTCTCTAAAGAGGGCTACGAGGTAGCCGTAGTAGACGTAGACCCCTCAAAGGTTGAGCAGATAGCCTACAGCTACGACGTTCTCGGGGTTACCTGCAACGCCCTTGAAGTTAACTGCCTGAAGCAGGTCAAAGACTTCGACCTTTTCATAGTTGTTACCGAAAACGACGAAAAGAACGTTTCCATAGCGGTTCTTCTACGGTCGCTGTTTCAGAAGAAACACATCATCGTAAGGGTAAACAATAAGGCCTTTTCGTCTCCGCCGGTAAAGGAGCTTTTGGGCTACGAAACGGTTAACGTTTTAAGCGAGGTGGTCACAACGGTTGTAATGGCCGTTCGTTACCCCTTTGCCCTGTCTGTAAGCAGGCTGGAAAACGAAGGACTCCTGATTTTCAAGTACGAAGTTAAGGTAGAGGACTTCCTTGCCGGCAAACGGCTCGAAGAGCTCCAAGAAGCGCGCCGCTCGGTAGAGTTTACAGTTGTAGCGGTAGAAAGGGAAGGAGAGATACTGATACCCAACGGCAAAACCACCCTCTACCCCGGGGATAAAATCTACGTTGCAGTTAAAGAGCAAGACGTTTACAGGCTGGTTGAGACCCTACAGATATCCTACACACCTACAAGGCTGGTTTTCGTTTTGGGTTACTCACGCTACACCGACGAGATACTCCTTAAGCTCTCTGAGACGAAGGAGGTAACCGTTAAGTTCATCTCGCCGGACCTCAGCGTGTGCGAGGAGATTGCAGGCAAGTTTCCCAACGTTATGGTTCTACACGGAGAACCTACCGACGTAGAGCTTTTGAAGGAAGAGGAGATAGAGAAGGCCGACTTAACGGTTGCCGTATCGGACGACGAAGAGAGTAACGTTCTCTCTGCAATTCTCGCAAAGAAGTTTAAGTGCAAAAGGGCGTGCGCCCTCATATTCCACCCGGAATACGAAACGATTATAGAGTCTATAGGCGTTGACATACCGATAGTTCCGAGGAAGCTCATAGCCTCTAAGGTTTACAGGAGCCTAAGCAAGAGGGCCGTTTTGGAGTTCCTGGAGCTTGCCGAGAACTTAGACGTTATAGAGATTCGGGTATCGGCAGAGAGGTCTTTCAAAGTGAAAGAGGCCAAGCAGTTCCTAAAAGGTGAGTGCAATTTGATTATCGCCATAAAGAGGGGGAACACCGTTCTCTTAGCAACCGGGGAAACGGTAATTGAGCCCGGAGATACGGTTATCTGCGTAAAGAGAAGGTAGGCAATGAGGTTTCAGCTGGTATTCAAATACGTTGCCACTTTACTCTTTTTCCTGAGCCTCTCCTACTTTATCCCCTTCTTCTACTCCCTCTGGTGTAAAGACGGCCTGTTCCACTACTACTTATACCCCGTAGCCCTTACGGGGGCGCTGTTCCTGATAGCCCTGCAGATAGAGGGTGGGGAGCTGAACATAAAAGAGGCCCTGCTTACAGTCAGCCTTACCTGGTTTCTGTTCCCGGCGATATCGGCACTTGTCTACCAGGAGACCGGAGCAATAAAAAACTTTATAGACGCCTACTTTGAATCGGTTTCCGGTTTTACAACCACGGGAGCCTCTATTCTCACAAACATAGAGGCGCTACCAAAGAGCGTTCTACTGTGGCGCTCAACAACCCACTGGATAGGGGGCGTAGGGTTCGTTGTCTTCTCCCTTTCGGTTCTGCCGGCCTTCGGAGCGGGAGGAGCCCAACTGATGCGGTTCGAGGCGTCGAAAGCGGTAGAGGAGCGGCTCGTTCCCAAAGTTAAAGAGATGGCAAGGGTGATTCTCGCCGTTTACGTGGCTCTAACGGCGGCAGAGGTGATAGCCCTTGTTGCGGCCGGTATGCCCCTTTACGACGCAGTTAACCACGCCTTTGCAACAATAGCAACGGGAGGGTTCTCAACGAAAAACGGCAGTATAGGTGAATACCACTCCCCCCTTATAGAGGTGATTGTTTCCTTTTTCATGCTGGCAGGAGCCACAAACCTGCTCACCTACTACCTGGCCCTTAAAAACCGCTCGCTGAAAGCGATTTACTCCTATTACGAGTTCCGCTCCTTTATGGCCATAGTTGCTTTTGCCGTAGCGTTTACCACTTTGGTTCTATACTTTAAGGGGACCTACCACTCGCTACTTGAGGCCCTGAGGTTCGGCTCCTTTGCAGTTATATCTGCAATAACAACAACAGGCTTTGGCGTAGCCGACTACACCAAGTGGCCGCCGGTTACACAGGCCTTAATGATGCTGCTTGAGATTATGGGGGGAAGCTCGGGCTCTACAGCCGGAGGGTTAAAGCAGTTCAGAATAGTAACAATGGCAAAAACCACCTACTACGAGATGAAGAAAACCCTTCACCCGCGAATGGTTTACAGGATAGTCCTCGGGAAGAAAGTTGTAGACTACTCGCTGATGAACAACATATGGGCGTTTATCTCGATATTCTTCTCTACAACCCTGCTGTTCGGGTTCCTAATTTCCCTTTCCGGCCACGACATAATCACCTCGTTTTCGGCATCGGTTGCCTGTATAACCGGCTCGGGCCCCGGGCTCGAAAAAGTAGGGCCGGCAGGGAACTTTGCCTTTTTCTCACCGATAGACAAACTGCTCCTTTCCATAGAGATGGTTTTAGGAAGGCTCGAGGTAATGTCTGTTCTGACCCTGCTGCTCCCCTCCTTCTGGAAAGAGTAGGCTTAAGCAACCATTAAAACCGAGCTCAGGGAAAGCCCTGCTATTCCACTCACCACAGCCGCCCGATGTAATCCCTTGTAGGGCGTTTCAAACCGTTAAGAAGGCCTACTCCGAGTTCGTGAAAAAGCAAGGCACAATCCCTTATAGGGTGCCGTGGTCCGCTACGACTACGATTACTCGTCGCAATCCCTTATAGGGCATTTCAAACCTGAACCTAATCAACCGCCGCCCGTCGGCCAGACGAGGGTCACAATCCCTTATAGGGCATTTCAAACTTTGCTTCTCACAGGTTTGAAAAACTTATTCGTAAAAAGTCACAATCCCTTATAGGGCATTTCAAACCCGGTAATGAACGACACGCCCCAGACTCTCACCCTTGGTCACAATCCCTTATAGGGCATTTCAAACCGCAGCAGGGAAGCTGATTTCGGCCCTCGAAAGCGTGTCACAATCCCTTATAGGGCATTTCAAACGTAACTCCTCAGAGGGTTAACCAGATGGTTCTCGAAGTCACAATCCCTTATAGGGCATTTCAAACCCGTCAACGGCCACTACGTCCTCTACAACCACCTGACGTCACAATCCCTTATAGGGCATTTCAAACCCACATTTGCCGTATTCGGAAAGTTAAAGAGCCGCTTCTGCTATCTCAAAATTAGAACAGCGTGAAAAGGGGGTCAAGTGCAGCGAACCTCCATTAAGCTTATGATGATAATCTAATATAAAGTCTGAAAACCTTGTGGCCCTATGAAAAAGTCTGGTTCTGAAGATTTTATGATGGAATGCAGCAAATCTTTTAAAATCTCCTTTTAGAACAAGCTCAAACCACAAGTGCAGAGAGAAACTCTACGGCCGTAAGCCGAACGGGGCCTGCCGAAAGGTTCAAAAGGGGTTCTGGCCAAGCCTGCCAATCACTTTAAAACTTCTAACGGATTGATGTGGTAGGTTTTCCCCCTGTAAACTTTACTGATATCGAAGTAGATGCCGCTCCTTCCCCAAACTCCCGAGGTGCCGGCAGTGCCTATAACCTGACCCCTTTTCACAAGTTGATTGGGCTTTACGTCTATGGAGCCTAAGTTTGCGTAAACCGTTCTGTAACCTTCGGGGTGCTGAATGATAACCATTTTACCGTAGGCTTTAAGGAGCTTACTGTCTTCTCCTGCAAACTTCACTATTCCCGTTTCGGCGGCCTTTACAGGAGCCCCGGGAGGGCTGAGTATGAATATACCGGGGTATCCCTTCTCTCTAACGGTTGGGTCTACGCGGCCGTCGAGGGGGAAGCGGAAGGCTATGGGTCTGTTTAGTTTGAGAACGTCTTTGTAGCCTACGAGTATCTTCAACCTCTGGCCGGGCCTGAGTATGTAAGGTCTTTTAAGGTGGTTGAGTCTTATTATCATTCGGGGCGACACGTGGAGCTTTTTGGCAATTTTTAAAACGGAATCGCCCCGTTTAACCCTGTAATACTTGTATATCGGCACCTTTGTGAGCCCTTCGGGAACGAAAACGGCGCCTCCCTTTCTTACGATTCCGGCCGAAGTGGCGGCTTTAGAAGAGGATGCAGAAGCAACTTTTACTCTAACGGGAACCTTTAACCTTTGCCCTACGTATATACGGTTACTCCTGAGGCGGTTAATCTTTTTAAGCTCCCTTACGGTTGTGTGAAAGCGGGCAGCGATTTTCCCCAGCGTATCGCCCCGCTTTACCCGATAAATTCTGTAAACGGTTCTGGTAGCGCTCTTCTCCCTTTTTAAACGGCCGTTAGATTTAACGGGGATTACGAGCTTCTGCCCCACGTATATGGTATTCCCCTTAAGGCGGTTGGCCCTTTTAAGCTCCCTTACGGTTACGTGGAACTTCTGGGCTATTTTGCCGAGGGAATCTCCCCTCTTTACCCGGTAGATAACCTCTCCCAAAGCCGCATTGCAAGCAAACAGCAGGCTAATAAGTAATAACAAACTCCTCATAGCCACCTCTTGGCTCCGTGGTGGTAACCTCTATAGAGTCTACCCTCGCAAAATATGGCCCCTTCTTAAGGTGCCGAAGGAGCTCCTGCAGCTTCTCCTCCTCCCCTTCCGCGTAAACTTCAACTCTGCCGTCGGGCAGGTTGCGAACGAAACCCACAAGCCCGAGCTCTCTTGCAACCTTGCGGGTAAAGGCCCTGTAGCCTACCCCCTGAACCCTGCCCGAGACGAAAGCGTGAATGGCCTTTACAGCCAAGGCACCCCTCCTTCAAGTTTTTTTAAGGTTTCATCGTAGCCGGTTCTGTAAAAGAGCTCTACCATATCGAAGCTCAAGGGGTTACCTTCAAGTGAAAGGTTCACAATGATATCACAGTAGCGCTCACGGGTTTCCTGGTTCTCTATTACGGTGGCAAGGGAAGCCCTAACGGCAACGTCGAGGAGGGAGTTGGGGTTAAAGGCGTAGGTGTAGCCGTTAACGCTGCAACAAACGTTTAACTCAACGCCGGCGGCCTTAGCCATTTCGGCGGGAAGGCAGTTTCTGAGGCCGCCGTCGGCGTAGTAGTCGCTGCCTACTTTCCAAGGAGAGAAAAGAGGGGGAACCGAGCAGGAGGCCACAACCAGGTCTGCAAGAGGGCCCTCCCGTTTAAATTCCACTTTTAGGGTTCTCAAGTTTACAACCGCAAGGCCGAAAGGGAGGGGAAGCTCTTCTATACGGGCATCGCCAACGATTTCCTTCAAAATGGAGTAGAGCCCCTCGAGCTTGAAAAGCCCCCCTTTCAGGGAAGGCCTTGCAAGGTCTTTCCAGGACAAACCTTTGGCTATTTCTAAGATTTTTTTCGTGGAGAGTCCGAAAGAGTAAAGGGCGCCTACAAGCGCCCCTGCACTTGAACCGGCAACGAAAGAAGGGGGGATACCTTTATACTCCAGCGCTTCAAGGAATCCGATGTGGGCGACCCCTTTCACGAAGCCGCCCGAGAGAGTAGCACCAATCCGCATTAGAACTCTAAGGTATCACCGGGTTGTAGAACCTCTACGGGAACGCCCCTTGCCTCTGCAAGAGCTTTAAACTCTTCGGGTTCGGCCTCTATTATGGGCCAGGTCTTAAAGTGCATGGGAACGGCCAGTTTGGGCTTAACCATTTCGGCGGCAATGGCCGCATCCCTCACATCCATTGTGAAGTTGCCGCCTATCGGAAGGAGGGCGATGTGGATATCTTCGTAGCGGCCCAGAAGCTCCATATCGGCTATAAGGCCGGTGTCTCCGGCGTGGTAAACGGTTTTACCCTCTACCTCTATA
Organism: Thermovibrio ammonificans HB-1; assembly: GCF_000185805.1. Lineage (NCBI taxonomy): Bacteria > Pseudomonadati > Aquificota > Aquificia > Desulfurobacteriales > Desulfurobacteriaceae > Thermovibrio > Thermovibrio ammonificans. Next base: position 318,555 of record NC_014926.1, on the reverse strand, counting down.
AGGATTCCGCAGGGAGTTCCGAGGGTAATAACCTGGTCGTTCTCTATAACCGAGGAGCCGTGGGCGGCGGGAACGAGCTTCACCCTCCCGAAGGGGAAGTTGTAAGAGCCCCCTATGTGCATTGCGTGAATGTTGTTAACCCCTTTGAGGTTGCAGTACTGGCACACCTCGAAGATGCTGACAACGGTGGCGCCTGTTCTTTTTGCAATCTCTACGGCGTCTCCCAAGTGGTCGCCGTGGCCGTGAGTTACGAAGATGTAGTTGAGGTCTGTAAAGTCCTCCGGAGATGCTATCTTCCACGGGTTCCCGCTTAAAAACGGGTCTATAAGGGCCTTAACGCCTTCACCTTCCAGGTAGAAAGTGGAGTGGCCCAGGTACCAGAGCTTCGCCATCTCTCCCCTCCTGCTACAGCTGTTTTATCACCTCTTTTAATTTAGACCTGAGCCTGAACCTCAGGCGGCCGTAAAGGGGCGTTCTGGAGGAGACGGCAACGAGGAAGGTCTCGTTCACCAGTTTATAAACGAGGAAGAGGTAACGCCTCGAGAAGACTATAAACTCCTCGAGCCCCTTTTCCTCTTCCAGGGAGTCGTGAAGGAACTCGTCTATTCTGGTGCTGGGCGTGATGAGCTCTACGGCCGCTTCCTCCGGGTCGAACGGCAGCCCTTCCCGGCTCTCCTTGTAAACAACTATACCCTCCTCGTCTACAACGAGGAGGGCTTGAAGCTCAGGGTTTTCACTTAAAAGTTGCTTTAAAAGCTCTTCCATCGAAGTTCCCCCTTAAACGAGCCCCTTTTCAACGAGGAGTTCCGCAATCTGAACGGCGTTGAGGGCCGCGCCTTTCCTAAGGTTATCGCCGACAATCCACAGGTTGAGGCCGTTTTCTATTGTATCATCTCGCCTGATTCTGCCCACAAGCACAGGGTCCTTGCCCGCAACGTCTATGGGGGTGGGGTAAATGTGGTTTTTAAAGTCGTCAACCACCTCAACGCCGGGAGCTCTCTCGAGGGCCTCCCTCGCCTGCTCAACTGTTATGGGCTTCTCAAACTCGATGTTCACAACCTCTGAGTGACCCACGAAAACCGGAACCCTAACGCAGGTGGGGGAAACCTTTATGGAGTCGTCGTGCATAATTTTTTTGGTCTCGTTAATCATCTTGTGCTCTTCCCGGGTGTAGCCGTCGTCGAAGAACTTGTCTATGTGGGGAACGCAGTTGAAGGCTATCTGGCGGGGTATCTTGTTGGCCGGAGGAACGGGCCTTCCCTCAAGAACGGCCTTCGTTTGTTCCTTAAGCTCCTCTATAGCCTGAGCGCCGGCCCCGGAAACAGCCTGGTAGGTTGCAACAACAACCCGTTTTATTTTTGCAAGGTCGTGAAGGGGCTTTAAGACAACAACCATCTGTATGGTGGAGCAGTTGGGGTTGGCAATTATCCCCTTATGCCACTCAACGTCTTCGGGGTTAACTTCGGGAACAACCAGGGGAACGTCGGGCTCCATCCTGAAGGCGGAGCTGTTGTCTATAACCACTGCTCCCCGCTTTACCGCCTCGGGGGCAAACTGCCTGCTCCTGTCGCCGCCGGCGGAGAAGAGGGCGATATCTACGCCTTCAAAGCTTTCGGGGCGAAGCTCCTCAACGGTAACCTCTTCTCCCTTAAACTTCACCTTTTTGCCGGCAGAGCGGGCAGAGGCAAGGGCTTTCAGCTTTGCAACGGGAAAGTCCCTCTCCTCGAGTATCTTCAGCATCTCCTGCCCGACTGCTCCCGTGGCACCTACAACGGCAACGGTGTAACCTTTCATAGCTCACCCCTTTAAAGGTTCTTAAGTTCTTCTGCTATAAGGTCTCCCATCTCCTCGGTGGAAACGAGCTTCGTTCCCTCGGAGTAGATATCCCTCGTCCTGTAACCTTTTGCCAGAACTGCTCTAACCGCTTTATCTATCGCCTCCTCAACTTCCGGCATATCAAAGGAGTAGGTGAACATCATACCGGCAGAGTTTATGGTGGCTATCGGGTTGGCGATATTCTGACCGGCAATATCCGGGGCGGAGCCGTGAATCGGCTCGTAAAGCCCTATCTTGCCGCCGATAGAGGCAGAGGGGAGCATTCCCAAAGAGCCAGTAAGCATTGCACAGGCATCGGAGAGGATGTCGCCGAACATGTTGGTGGTTACTATTACGTCGAACTGCTTGGGCCACCTGATAATCTGCATTGCGGCGTTGTCTACGTACATGTGTTGAAGCTCAACGTCGGGGTAGTTCTCGTGAACCCTCTCAACAACCTCCCGCCACAGAACGGTAGCCTCCAAAACGTTCGCCTTATCTACGCTCGTTACCTTCTTATTCCTCTTGCGGGCAACCTCAAAGGCAACCTTCGCGATTCTCTCAACTTCGTGCTCGTAGTAGCGAAGGGTGTTGATTCCCACCCTCTCGTCGCCGTCTACGAATATCCCCTTCGGGATACCAAAGTAAATGCCGCTCGTCAGCTCCCTTATAACCATAATGTCTACGCCCCTTACAACCTCGGGCTTTAAAGTGGAAGCGTCTATGAGCTCATCGTAGAGCCTTGCGGGGCGCAGGTTGGCGAAGGCGTTAAGGAGCTTCCTCATCCCCAAAAGCGCCCTCTCGGGCCTTATCTCAAAGGGGAGGTTATCCCACTTGGGCCCTCCAACGGCTCCGAGGAGAACCGCGTCAGACGACAGAATGAGCTCCTTTGTCTCCTCGGGGAAAGGAACGCCGGTTTCGTCTATCGCGGCGCCGCCGATGAGGCCGTAGTTGAGCTCAAGGCCGAAACCGAACTTCTCGGCAGCAGCCTCCATAACCTTTACGGCCTGCTTTACAATCTCCGGACCTATACCATCACCGGGCAGAACTGCAATCTTGAACTTACGCACCTTCTCACCTCCTACTTTAATCCCAACTTCTGCTTGGCGTATTCCATAAGGCCGCCGGCCTCCATAATCTTCCTTATATCCTCGGGAATCGGGGTGGCCTTAAACTCGGTCCCCTTAGTCAAATTCCTTATCACTCCGGTTTCTGGGTTGATTTCAACAACATCACCCTCTTCAATCCCCTCAACAGCCTCGGGAGACTCAAAAATCGGAAGGCCGATGTTGATTGCGTTCCTGTAGAAAATCCTCGCGAAAGACTTGGCTATAACCGCAGAAACACCGGCCGCCTTAATGGCTATGGGAGCGTGCTCCCTCGAAGAGCCGCAGCCGAAGTTCTTACCGGCAACGATAATATCCCCGGGCTGAACCTTTTTGGGAAACTCGGGGTCTGCGTCCTCCATAACGTGCTTTGCAAGCTCCTTAGGGTCCGAAGTGTTAAGGTAACGGGCCGGTATTATCTCGTCGGTATTAACGTCGTCTCCGAACTTAAAAGCCCTTCCCTTGAGAACTTCCGACATACCTTCCTCCTGCTGGTAAAATTGGTTTCTACAAACTGTTGAGTAAATTCTATTCATTTCGGGAAACCACGCCCAGAGGGGGCAGCCGTGACCGTAAAAATCATCGAGAGGGAAGTTCAAAAGAGGATAAAAGTCAACAGCTCCGAGTTCTGGAAAGCCCTGAAAGAGAAGGGGGAAGTTGAAGTCTACCTGAAAAGAGGCGAAGTTATAGTGCTCGACGCCGTGCTAAAGTGCAGAGAGAAGGAAGAGTGCTTTAAGGAAATCGGGAAGCTACTGAAAAAAATCGCAAACCACGAAGGGCTAAAAGGGTTCCTCGTAGTGAGAACAAAACGGGGAGAAATCCTCGTTAACAAGGTTATATTCTCACCAATCGACTGACCTAACCGCCCCTGTACTTCGCCAAGAACTCCCTCTTAAACTCGGTAAAGTATCCGCCTTTTATCGCCTCCCTTATACGCTCCATTAACTTAGCGTAAAAGTGAAGGTTGTGGATAGTGTTCAGTATAGAGGCGTTCATCTCGCCGGAGGCGTAAAGGTGCCTTAAATAGGCCTTAGAGAAGTTCCTACAGGTGTAACAGTCACACTCGGGGTCCGGAGGGGAGAAATCTTTCCTATACTTGGCGGCCTTTATGTTAATCTTGCCCCTGCTCGTAAACAGCGTCCCGTTCCTTGCGTTCCTCGTGGGCATAACGCAGTCGAACATATCAACACCGGCCTCAACCGCCTCCAAAATATCCTCGGGAGTTCCCACTCCCATCAGGTATCGGGGCTTATCAGGGGGAAGCTTCGGTGCAACAAGGCGGGTAATCCTGTACATCTCCTCCTTAGGCTCACCTACGCTGAGCCCTCCAATGGCAAACCCGTCGAACGGAAGCTTAACAAGCTCTTCAACGCACTTCAGCCTTAAATCTTCATAAACCCCTCCCTGAACAATTCCGAAAAGGGCAGTTTTATCGGTAGTCCTCGCCTCTATGCTCCTCTTAGCCCACCTGAGAGTCCTCTCCATAGAGTGCTTTGCGTACTCGTAGGTTGCAGGGTAGGGGGTGCACTCGTCTAAAACCATTCCTATATCAACGCCTATTCTCTCCTCAAACTCAACTACAAACTCCGGAGAGAAAAAGTGCTTACTGCCGTCTACGTGGGAGCGAAACTCTATTCCCTCTTCCTTTATCTTCATCAGCCTGCCGAGGCTAAAAACCTGGAAACCGCCGCTATCAGTTAAAATCAGGCCGTTCCAACCTATAAAAGAGTGAAGCCCCCCGGCAGCCTCAATCACCTCCAACCCCGGCCTGAGATAAAGGTGGTAAACATTGGCAAGAACGAGGGAATAACCCATTCCTTTAACCTGCTCCCACGTTAACCCCTTAACCGCTCCGAGAGTTCCCACCGGCATAAAACAGGGGGTTTCCGTCTGCCCGTGGGTTCCCATAAAACTAGCACTACGAGCAAACCCTTCCTGCGCTAATATCCTAAACTTCATAAGACCTCCGTAAGGATTGATTATTGGAGACACTTATGATATCCTAAATAAAACTTTTGACCCAAAAAATCCATAACCTGAGGGATGGGTGAAAAAGGAGATAGCTGTAAAATTTAACACAATAACTCCCTTATGGACGGGCGATGCCTGGCGGGAAAATTGTGAAATACGACCTTCTTCTTTAATTGGAAGTTTAAGATTTTGGTTCGAAGTTATTTGTTATTTTAGTGGGATTTGTAAAAGAAAACACTTTAGCCCCAAATTAGGTAGGTTTGAAAAAGAAGTAAATAGAAAAGATTTTAAAAATTGCTTGGCTAACAAAGGGAATTCTTTTAAAGATAAAATTAAATGTTTATTAGAACAAGATATACCTTATCCCTCAATTATCTTTGGGACAACAAATTGGAAAAGTTTGATAGAAATAAAGGAGATTAAATACTCAAGCGGTTACTGTTTCGGGGATAAACTCAATTTACCAAATAGAATATGCTTAAATAAGGTAAATTATGAAATTAAAGAAAACGGAGATTGCCCCCAAAGGTCTAACAAGACATGGTCAGTTTTTTATTTCGCTAAACCATACTTTTATGGGAACTTTGAAGTTATCTTTGAAGTAGAGGAAGAAATTATAGAACTAATTTTCTATCCACTTTTAACTTTTATGGATAAATACGGCTTTTGGGGTGGGAAGTGGAATATAGGATATGGGAGGTTAGAAGTTTTGGAAGTAAAAGAAAATAACAATAATAATCCTATTAACAACTGGAGAAAAACTGATTTTGAATTATTTGACAAAACTCATTTTTCCAAAACTCATTTTTCTTGGAAAGAACTAGTGTTATCTTGTGAAATTGGTTTAAATTCTTCTCCTCATTCTTCAATCTTATATATAAATAAGAAAAATTTTCAATTTAATTGTAAAAAAGAGGAAGTTTTTAAAGAAAATATAAAAAATATACCTGAAAGATTTATTATTTTTAGACTCTCAGAAAATAGCGATAGTAGTAATATCTATGAAAATATAAAATATCTCCTTAAAAAGAAATTAGATATAAGAGATTGCTTAAGACATATTTGTGAAGAAAAAGAACAAAATAATAAAAGTAAATTTGAAAATGAATGTTTTAATAATAGGAAAGAATTTCAAAAAAATAAAGAGATAGAATGTAAAGGTAAAAGCTATAAATGTGAAGATATTATGCAATGGAAAAAATTCAGGCACAAATTATTGGGCGAGCGAGGAGAAGGTTCAAAAATACTTCCATTTATACATAAAGAAAATAAACAACTGAAAGCAGGATTTTTATCTATTGCCGGATTACTAAATTTGGAAGGTAAAAGTGATGGCTAAATTTGAAGTTTATGTTGAATATAAGGAAAATAGCGGAGAAATTTTCAGAAAAACAGAAAATTCATTTAAAAGTTTTATTAGGTTAAAATTTGGTTATGTGAAGAATAAAACTAAAGAGTTAGAAAATCATAAAGGTTCTATTAAGAATAGAAAAAATAAAAAATATGAGATTGGTAATAATCAACAAATAAAACGGATTTCGGGCATTTTTGAAAATGATGAAAACAATAACTTATCAAATCTACAAAGCTATGTAGAAAAACTTCCTAAATATTCCTTTGCAATTTGGTTTAAATTTAAACTCAAAGCTCCTTATTTTTCAAAAGATGATGATGAATTTTATATAATTCAAAACCCTATTTTAAAAGAAACAAATTTCAAAGTTCCAATGATTAGAGGCTCTGCCTGGAAAGGAGCTTTAGCCCATGCGTTTAGAGAATTAATAAATAAAGCTAATACTTTAGAAAACAGTCGAAAAGCTATAGAAAGTTTTCTAAGAATATTCGGAGCAGGTTCAGAAAGTATAAAAACATTGGAGGAGTATCTAAAAAATAAACTCAAAAGGAATGAACATGAAAATTTACAAAAATATAAAGAAGAGTTTCTAAAATTTGTTCTGTTTGAGTTAGGATTGGAAATAAATCAGGAACTAATAGAAAATGTAAATAACGCACAAAACTATAAAGATATTAGTAACTTACTTGCTGTCAAAGTATGGGAAAAATACAAAAACTCCTATTCTTATCTTTCTTTAGAATTCCAAACTCACAAAGGAAGAGCCATATTTTATCCAACCTATTTTGATGAACTTTCTCTTGAAATAATCAATCCTCACGATAGAAGAAAAAGAGCCGGAAAAAATCCAATTCATTACGAAGTAGTCCCAGCAGGAACAGAAGGAATTTTCCAATTAATTTATATTCCTTTTGACGGGATTTTGAAAACAGATGAAGAGTTAAGAGAGGAAATCCAGAAAGATTTAGGCAACTTAATTGAAGCTTTAAAAGTTTTAGCAAACAAAGGAGTTGGAGCTAAAACAAAATTAGGCTGGGGAAGGTTTGAAATTTTAGAATCAGAAAAGAAGATTTGTTTAGATAAAAATATAGAATTACCCGAAAAACCAAAGAACAAAGGGTGGGAAAGATGTCAGGATTAGATTTAAATAGATTAGAACAATACAGAGGTGAAATTTTAAAAGCTGAAATAGGAAGTTTATTTGCTTTATGGGAAAAAGTAGTTGGTTTGAATAAACAAGAAGATATGGACTTAGAGTTAGAAAATTTGTTTAGTATAGATGTTCATATACTAGGTGAAAGATTTTATTTATATAAAGATTTTTTAAAAAATTGGAGGAATAAATGGGATAATTTATTAAAAATCTACTATAACCTTAGCGAAATAACAAATAGTCAGTTTGAAAAAGCAAATATAAAATCAGAAAAAATTAACAATTTATCCAACCCATTTGGAGCTATAAAAGATTCAAAATATACAAGAGGAGACTTTACTAAAGATGAATTAATTAAAGAGATAAAAAAAATCTTTTTTATTCTTGGAGATACAAAAAAAGAAGAATATCAAAATAAAATAGATGAAATTTACAAAAATTGCATTGGATTAAAAATAAAATTAAAAAAATATCTAGATAATTTAATATCAGATGATAGATTTCCTAATAATGAAGTCTCATTGTGGCAACAAACTTTTGTAACTTCTTCTTTATTTAAAGCTCTCATATCTAATTATATTTTAACATCTAAAGTAGTGGAAAGTATCAGAGAGGTAAAATGGCGAATTTTAGGAATACAATATGACAAATTTGGACTAGCAGAAAAAGGTTTAAAACTTGCTTCTATCCAGTGGTATAGAGAAATTACAGAAAAAATAGATGAAGAGATTAAAAAACTTTTAGAAGTTGAGTATCCAATAGGCAATGAAATTTATAGAGATGAAACAGGAATTTATTTTATAGTTGGGGATAATTTAGGAGCAGATGAAAATGTAAATATGACTAAATTAAAAAATGAACTTAGAGAACTGGAAAATAAAATTTATGAAATTTTTGAAAGAGAAACTGAAGATGAATTTTACCCTGCTATTTTCCTAACTAAAGCTTCAAGAGGATTAATGAACCTTTCTTATTTATTAGAAAATGCTAAAAATAACTTCTTAAAAGCTAAAAGAAAGAAAGATTTGAATTTATGGCTATTAAGAACTAAAAAAGGAAAAGCTATTGGAATATGTCCAATATGCCAGGTTAGATTAATTTACGAAAGTGATAAAGAAAAAAACAATAGTCCGACAATTTGTGAAGTTTGTGATAATAGAACTCATCACAAACAGGTTTCCCAATGGATTGATAATATTTCTGGTGAAACCATCTGGCTGGATGAGGTAAAAGATAAAAATAATAGAGTTGCCTATATTTCCCTAAAATTTGAGCTTGAGGATTGGTTGAATGGGAATTTGTTGAATACAATCATAAAAATCGAAGAAAATAAAAGTCAACAACTTATTGAGAGCATAAAAGAAAATATTATTTCAAAGAAAAAAAGAGTAGATAAAGATTGGTTACATTTAAGTTTTACTAGAAATGAAGAATTAAAAAAAGTGGGAAATTTAAATGCTGAAAGCCTATTCTTTGATAATATACTCGGGACACAATGGGAAAGCTGGATAAAAGAAACTTCTTTGAACTCTAAGATAGATTGGATAAATGAAAAAATAAAATGGGAAGAATTTACTAGTGAAAGCGACCCTGCTGTAGACCTTTTAGCGATTCTCTTACTCCAATTTTTACTCAGAAAAAACCCTTCACCTGCTAGACTTAGAAGAATTTGGGAAACAACGAGGGAATTTTTTGAAGATATACACATAAATTTGGATACTATTTTGGATATTCCAAAATGGAGAAAACAAAGAATTTGTTTTGAAATAGAAAACGAAAATATTGCTAATAAAATTAAAAGCACTGGAGAAGAATTAGAAGGAGATGGACTTCTATATTGGGCTCAACCTAAAGGAAATAAAGTTAGATTCTACTTAATTTCTAGTATTGAAGATTTTATAAAAAAATATGGAAATAAGTCTAAGGAAATTTTAGGCGAGCTTAGAAAAGAAAGTAATCCAGAAAACATTGAAAAGTTAAATGAAAAACTTAATAACTTATTTTCCTCTATTGAGCAAGAAAGGAATTTCCTCCAAGAGTTTAATTTCCACAGTATAAAATTTAGGAGGTCAAATGATAAAAATGAGCTATTTTCAATATCTAGTAGCGATATAAAAGCCATCAAATTTATTTCCTATAAACCTTTTGCTAAAATTACTGACCCATCACCTAAAAGCTATCAAGTTGTTATCCCTGCAGAGTATTTAGAGAAATTTATAGACGGAGTAATGGAAAGATACAATAGAGAATTTAAATATGTGCATGGTAAACTTCCGCTACATATAGGAATTGTGGTTTCTCATTATAAAAGACCTGCTTATGTAAATTTGAAAGCTTTAAGAAGGATAAGAAGAGATGTTAAAGATATAAATAAATTGTATGAGTCAAAATGTATTAGTGAATTCTGTATTTATCAAAAGAAAAAATTATCTTTAGCCTCGATAGAAGAATCAATAAACAACACTGAAAGGTATTACTCTCTCTATTGGAACAACATGTATGAAAAAGATTATAACTTTTACATTAAACCAAACAACAATTGGAAAAAATGGATTAGCACAATAGACAAATTCCCTCAAAATAGTAGTGTGGAAATAGTCTCAAACACTTTCGATTTTGAATTCATGGACACGAATACAAGAAAAAACGATATTTTTTATGATGAAAACAATAAATACAAAAGAGCTATTAAGCGTAAATCTAATAGACCTTATGAGATAGAGAAATATTGGGATAAATTTAAAGCGTTCAAAAAATTAATTACGGGGAAAAATTATCAAAGAAGTCGATTATTCAAAATCGTAGAGTTTATATACTCAAAGCTTCCAGAAATAGAAGACGAAAACTTCGGAACAGATTACAGTTATATGTTTGCTCCAATGTTTTATAGATACTTAGACTTACATGATATAAACAGAAGAATACTTTTTAAGGAAATCTTCGACATAGACGTAAATTTAAATTCACAGGAATATTTAGAGAAATTAAGAGAAGCTTTATCTAACACAAAAAACCTTTATCTATTCATAGATATGTTTGAATTCTGGCATACAATGTTAAAGGAGGTTTAAGATGAGCCAGAGGACGGGAAATAATAACCCAGTAAAAGAATTAGAAATATTTGCAATGGCTTCCGACCCAATTTACATTGGAACTGGTGGATACACAATCGGTAGGGTGGACAATACTATTGTAAGAGACCCAATAACAAATGTTCCCAAAATTCCCGGTAGCAGTTTAGCCGGAACTTGGAGATATTATGTTGTCTTAGAGGTTCATAAATATTTTTCTAATGATAAATTCAAAATTAATAAATCTGAAAGGAAAAATAAGTTGAACGAATTCCTAAGATCAAAGGGAAAATCAATTTGGTCAGCGTTAGATTCCAATGAAAGAAAGGAATTTATGAAGCAAATCTTTAACATAGAAGATTCAAATAACAAGAAATGGATTCTATTTGAAGGGAATAGATTTATCGGAATTAAATGTGCTGGGCAAGATGAAGCTCCTGATAAATATTTTGAAGATTTAAACGACTCAGTAGAAAATACAGGGCACTGTGGACATTGTATAGTTTGTAAAGGTTTTGGTTTTTCTAAAAAAGATATTAGCTGGCAAGGGATGTTATTTTTTAGTGATTTGGAAATTATACTTTTCCCCGTTTTTACAATAAAAGGAACAAAATGGATAACAACAGCTTCAAAACTGAGAAAGACAGGAATTGATGAAAGTAAACCTACAGACAAAAAAATAAGAATTCACAATAGTGAAGAAGATATTTCTCATTTAAATCTAGGCTGGTTATATTTGGAAGTAGATACTAGCAAACATAATATAAGCCTCACCAACGACATAAGTGAGTTTGGTAGCTTTAAATTAGAACCTAAAGATATAATCATTGTTCCCGAAGATTTATTTCCGCACATAGTTAACTCAAACCTTGAAGTTAGAACTTCTGTTTCTATAGACCCAATCACTGGTGCGGCAAAAGAAGGTGCGTTATTCACATCTGAAGCTATTCCAAGGGGCACAATCTTTTACGGAAATATAAGAATCTTCGATAAGAAAAGCTTTGGAGAGATTGAAGAAAAATTAACCCCCCTTCCTGAAGTAGGGGATTTAAAAAATGCTTTAGAGGACAGCAAACATTTTTATGAAACCCTTGGTATAGGTGGTATGACAACAAGAGGCTTTGGAAGGTTAGTAATAAATTTACAAGAGAAAAAAAACAATTCAGATGGAGGAAATCAAGATGTCTAACCAAAAGGTAGAAAGTTTAGAAGCTCTAATAAGTAAAATTTCTTATGAAATAGTGTCGGAAGGAATATTAGAAGAAACTGAAATAAATAAACTACTTGGAGTTTTAGCAAACAATGGTGTCTATGCTATGTGGGTTTGGGCAAGATCTCGAAAAGACATAAATGATCATGCTTTATTCAACGAATTAATGAGAGTAATGAAATTTGTAAAAGAAAAAAGCGAAGAAGAGAGTTTTGAAAATTATTTTCAATCTATATCTGAAGATCTACATAAACTTCTTTTCATCAAACAACTTTTAGAAAAGACTCTTATCTATGCCAGATATCATGCAAAAAGTTTAGGAGATTAACAGTGGGTTGGTATAAATTGGTTTTCAGACAAGAACAACCTATTCATATAGGTTCATTTAAGTGGGGTGTTATAAAAGAAACAGCAATCTTCATTCCAGGGCAAACTATGTGGGGAGCTCTAACTAACCATTTTTCAATTTTTTTTAAAGATGAGGCGGCTAAATTAGACAAAGATGAAACAAGCTCTTTATTCGAAGAAATAACTAACTTCTATCCCAGTTTCGATGCTAACGGCACAAAATTGCTAAAGCCTTCTTATAAAGAAGGTATGTTCTGCTTTGATATTAACTCAAACTGTCTTTACGAAGACATGTTTAGATTCTACTTAGTGGACAATATTATACAAACAGCGATAGAGCCACTAAGCAGAAGAGCAAAAGACGAAAGTCTACATGAGCTTGACTTCATTCTACCAAATCCCAAACAGGAAGTTCCTTTTAAAGATTTTTCTATAGAAAAACACGAGCAAATACACTGGATAGGATTCGTCAATTTAAAAGAGCAAGAGCATGAAAATTACCTTAAAAATATGAAAAACCGCCCTATTTACATTGGAGGAGATGTAAGATACGGTTATGGAGAACTCTCTCTAATCGAGGTAATTGAAGTCAGCGATGATAGAACTAAGGATGAGTGGCAACTGGAAAAAATCCCACAAAATTCACCTTCTTTACACTTTATAGATTTAAATCTGGTAAAAGAATATGAAGTAGAAGGAGAAATAATTTTATTAACCAAGTTTAAATTTGGAAAGAATACTCCTGTAATAGAAGAAGCAGACTTCTTTTTAAACGTAGGAAGTAAAGTAGAGAAAGAAATAACTGATTTTAAAATCCGATTAGGCAGAGTAGTTAAACGATGACATGTGAAATAAGGAAACTTCCCTCAACAGTGACAAGGCAGTCGTCTTCTATTCGAACGCCGCCGAGCTCCGGGATGTAGATACCCGGCTCAACGGTAACAACGTTTCCCTCTTGAAGGACTTGGTCTGAACGGATAGAAAGAGTGGGAGCTTCATGCACCTCTATTCCTATTCCGTGACCGAGGGAGTGGACGAAGAACTCCCCGTAACCTTTAGAGGCGATAAACTCCCTAACGGCCGAATCCATCTCTTTACAGGCCTTCCCCGCCTTTAAAAGGGAAACCCCGAGCTCCTGAGCCTCTTTAACTACGGTGTAAACCTCTTTCATCTGCGACGGAACGTTCCCTACGAGGAAAGTCCTTGTAATATCGGAAACGTAGCCGCCGTAAACGGTTCCGAAGTCTACTATTACAACGTCGCCGTCTTTTATCTCCCTGTTTGAGGTCTGCCAGTGGGGAATTGCGGAACCGGGACCCGAGGCGACTATGGTGGGGAAGGCCTCTCCCTCTCCCCCGAACTTAAAGAAGGCGTTTATAAGCTCCCTGCGGAACTCAAGCTCTGTAATTCCGGGTTTTAGAAGGTGCAAAACGCTTTTCAGGGAAAGCTCTGCTATCTGAACAGCCCTTGTGATGAGGGAGATTTCCCGGGGAGTTTTCCTGGCCCTGAACTGGGATATAAAGCCGGGAGCCTCCACAACTTGAATGAACTCCTGAAGCTTTCGGTAGTTTGCAAGGGAGAGCCTTGAAGGGTCAACAGATACAGACTCCAAAGAGAGCCCTTTTAACACCTCTTTCAGGGTTTCCCAACCTTTCCAGAGAACAAGCTTAAAGTTCTTCACCTGCTTCTTGGCCTCTTCAAAGTAGCGGCCGTCTGTGAGGAAAAGGGCGTCTCCCTTAGCGGTAACCACCGTAACGCCAAAAGTTGAGCGAAAGCCCGTAAGGTAGAAGTTCTCGGGCTGGCTGAAGGTAAGGTAAGCCTCGCCTATAACGGGAACTTTTTGAAAAATCTCCTCAAGCCTCAAAACAACTCCTAAAGAACGTACTTGGTAAGGTCTTCGTCTTGAATTATGTCGGAGAGCTTCTCCCTCACAAAATCCCTATCTACTACAACTTTCTGCCCCTTCATCTCCGGAGCCATAAAGGAGACCTCTTCAAGGAGCTTCTCCATAACCGTGTGGAGCCTCCTGGCACCTATGTTCTCGGCCCTCTCGTTTGCCTCCTCGGCTATGCGGGCAATCTCCTCTATGCCGTCCGGGGTAAACTCAAGCTCCACCCCTTCGGTTTCAAGCAAGGCTTTATACTGCTTTGTAAGGGCGTTTTTGGGCTCTGTGAGGATTCTCACAAAATCTTCCTTTGTAAGGGGTTTAAGCTCTACCCTTATGGGGAAGCGGCCCTGAAGCTCGGGAAGGAGGTCCGACGGCTTTGCAACGTGAAAAGCTCCGGCGGCTATAAAGAGCATGTGGTCGGTTCTCACAAGGCCGTACTTGGTAGAAACTTTAGAGCCTTCAACTATAGGAAGAAGGTCCCTCTGGACTCCCTCCCTTGAGACATCGGGGCCCCGCGCCCCTTCACGGGAGGCCACCTTATCTATTTCGTCTATGAAGATGATTCCCTGATTTTCGGCCCTGTCTATAGCCTCCCTGATAACCTCATCCATATCTATGAGCTTGGAGGCCTCTTCCTGGGTGAGGTAGCGAATGGCTTCCTTAACCTTCATCTTTCGGAGCTTCTTGGGCTTGGGCAGTATGGAAGAGAGAACATCTTGAAGGTTCGAGATGTCCCCTCCTAAGCCCACAACGTTTATACCGGGAGTAGTCTCTACAGTAACGGGAATCTCAACAATCTCGTCGTCGAGCTTCCCCTCCTTTAGAAGCTTCTTAATCCTGTTCCTCTCGTCCTTAAGCCTTGAAAGCTCGGCCTCGTAGTCGTGGTCCTTCTGCCTTGCCGGAGAGGGGAAGAAGATGTCGAAAAGGTTCTGAACCGACTGCTGCTGAGGGTGTTTGGGTTCGGGAACCATATACTCGGCAAGGCGCTCATAGGCAAGCTCTCTGGCCCGCTCCTCCACTTGGGCCATCTTCTCTTCCTTCACCATATTAACGGCTATCTCTACAAGGTCGCGGATTATAGACTCAACGTCTCGGCCTACGTAGCCGACCTCGGTAAACTTCGTAGCCTCAACCTTTATGAAGGGAGCCTTAACGAGCTTCGCCAGCCTGCGGGCTATCTCCGTTTTCCCCACACCCGTGGGCCCTATCATAATGATGTTCTTCGGGACAACCTCGTCCCTCATCTCCTCGGGGAGCCTCTGACGGCGCCACCTGTTCCTGAGGGCTATTGCAACGGCCTTCTTGGCCTCCCTCTGGCCGACAACGTACTTATCGAGCTCCTCAACTATCCGGCGGGGGGTGAGGAACTCCTCGGTAGAGCCGGACTCCCTGCGAGGCTCTTCGCCCCCAAAGAGGCGTTTCAACATACTTCCTCCTTAAAGCTCTTCAACAACGATATTCGTGTTGGTATAAATACAGATGTTACCTGCAATCTCCAGGGCCTTGCGGGCAATTTCGGCGGCGGGAAGCTCGGTATTCTGATAGAGAGCGGTAGCCGCAGCCTGAGCGTAAGGGCCCCCTGAACCAACGGCCATAACCGGGATATCGGGCTCTATAACGTCGCCGTTCCCGGAAATAAGGAGGATTCTGCTCTTATCGGCAACAAGTAGCATAGCCTCCAAACGCCTGAGAATCCTATCGGTTCTCCAATCCTTCGCAAGCTCAACGGCCGACTTCAAAAGGTTACCGCCGTAAGTCTGCAGCTTATCCTCAAACCTTTCAAGCAAGGAAAAGGCGTCGGCAACAGAACCTGCAAAGCCGGCAAGAACGCGCCCTCCGTAAAGCTTCCTTACCTTCCTTGCGCCGTTCTTAAAAACGGTATTGCCGAGGGTAACCTGGCCGTCTCCGGCCATGGCCACCTTGCCGTCTCTCAAAACGGCACAGATGGTAGTTCCATGAAAATCCATTACTCCTCCACAACCATTTGGCGCCTGCGGAGCCTTGCACCTACCGCCTGACCGAGAATGGCAACAACGATGAGAAGGGGAGCAAACTTCCAAGGAACGCCAAGACCAATCCTTAAAGCTATTATAAACGGAATCGGCAGGTGAACGTAGAGAAACCACTGAGGAGAGAACTTCCTCACACCCTCTCTGAGCCAGCCGAAGGGCAGGTTCATCAGGAAAGTAACGGCAATCACAAAGAGAACAACGTCCATGGCGAACCTCCTGGAGGGGGGTCTTCGGCTCAATAATTTAGTGACTACTAACTCCTATTGCAAAGGAGTTGCAGGGAGGCTCGAACTTTACCAAGACATCACTATAAACTTGCAGCAGATAGAATATTCTCCTAAATTCTAAAAGCAGAACTAACTTCATAGGGGGATAAAATGCCTCTAATGTTATCTACAGACAGAATCAAAATTCGCAACATTATTGAAAAGGCTTTCAAGAGTGAAATTTTAATTCCCGAATTCCAAAGAGACTTTATATGGAAAGCAGAAGATATAAAAGAGCTTTTAACATCAATACTTGGAGGTTATTTTATAGGAACTATCCTTTTTCATCAAAATACTAAAGGGAAAATTGACTTCCAAGTAAAACCTCTACCAGCATTAAAAAACCAAAATGTAAAGTCCCCTGATGAGAACACTATAGTAAACGTTGTCTTAGATGGTCAACAAAGACTTAATTCTATCCTTTACTCTATTACACCTACAGACCAAGTTTTACAAGGTAGCAAAAATCCCCATAGATTCTACCTATATATTCCCCAATTAATAAAAGGAGAACTTCAAGATTCTATAGTGTATGCTACCGAAAGTGAAACTAATCGGGAATACAGAAAAATACTACAAAAAGAATATTTTCATTTGAAAGAAAAATTTGAGAGTCTCAAAAAAGAAACTAATTCAGAACTTAAATTTCAAGAGTTCTTAAAAAACATCAACGGTAGTATTGAATATATCAATTTATCAAAACTTATCAGTAATGGCAGAATTGACGACACAATTATCGATGAAATTTACGATAACTTAAGAGAAATTCTTGAACAAGAAAAAGCTCAAAAGGTAAGAAGCGCTCTTAGAAGATTTTTTGAATTTGAAGTATTTTATATCACTGTTCCTCAAGATGTTAAACTTGAAGATGTAGTAGAAATTTTTGAGCGGATCAATAGAACCAGCTATAAACTTTCCACCACAGACTTGCTTTTTGCTAAACTTCGAAAAGAAGGTCTGAAAAAACAAGATGTAGAGATTGTAATAGAAGAAATAAAGGATAAGTTCTCATACTTTAAAGATCTTAAAGAGCTTAACAGCTCACTAATACTAAAAGTTCTAGCTCTTCTTCTAAACAAAGAACCTAAACCCAAACAGCTAATTACAATTTCAGCTAAAGACTTCAAAAGCTATAAAGAAACTTTAGAAATAGGCTTAGAGAAAAGCTTAGACTTTCTCCAAAACGAGTTAGGAACAGTTAGCAAAAACCTCCCTTACACTTCAATGTTGGTTCCATTAGTTGCCATGTTTGCTTTTCTTACACACATAAAGCAACAAACCTCCGATAAAGAAAAGCAACAGCAACTATTAGGCAATTTTAATTTTCTTACACACATGAAGCAACAAACCTTTACTGATATTAAGAAGTGGCTATTAAGTAATGAAGATATACTTACAAAATACATAAAACAGTGGTACTTCCTAAACGTATTCTCAGAACGCTATGACGAAGGAGCTGCCACAAAATCCTACCAAGACTTTAAAAATTTTCTACGCTTTATAAATGAACTGCTTTCAAAAGGTAGAGATGTAGAAGAGAAAATACAGCACTTCATTGGTATAGAGTCTATCAATCTTTCAGAACTTCTTAAACCAAAAGCCAAAAGTTCTGCACTTCTCAAGGGCTTTATAGCTCTTTTACTCTTAAACAAAGTAAAAGACTTTGCATCCGGAAATACCTTAACTCTATTTAAGGCTACAGACGAACATATATTCCCCAAAAAGTTTTTTAGCAATAAGAAAAGAGCAGATATAGTTCTTAATAGAACATTATCTAGTTCAGAGACTAATAAAATTTTAAAAGGAGCCCAGAAACCTTCAGAATTTCTTAAAAAACTAAAAAGTAATGGAAGAAATACTAAAGAGTTAAACAGAATTTTAAAAAGTCACTTCATAAACGAAGCTGCTATTAAAGCATTAGAGGAAGATGACTTTGAAAATTTCATAGCTGCACGATTAAAAGCAGTTAAGAAATTTTTAATAAACAAAGGGCTCATTCCCAAAGATTTAATTAAAACATAGCTAGTGCCGCTAGATTTAACATTGTCTTTAAATTTTGATTATCTCATAATTTGGAATCTTAGGCAACCACCTAACTCTAAGTTTCAAAAGCTCCAAAACTATCCCAAGTAAGATAGATTAATCAGAATTTAAACTTGAATATCTAAAGGAGGCTCAACCAATGGTGCCCGGGGCGGGAATCGAACCCGCACGGCCTTGCGGCCCCGGGATTTTAAGTCCCGTGCGTCTGCCAGTTCCGCCACCCGGGCTCTATTGTTTTTGTTTTTTCGGCGGGAAAAATAAAAATGGTGCCGAGGGGCGGAATCGAACCGCCGACACGAGGATTTTCAGTCCTCTGCTCTACCAACTGAGCTACCTCGGCAACCGCACCACAAAATATAGATTTCTCCCCCCGTTGTGTCAAGTTATCTGGCAGTAGTTCGGGAAGTTTATCTGAGCAGTAGTAACGTTAAGGAAACCAAGCTCTATACAGGGTTTATTCGCTCCGTGAAAGTCGGAGCCGGCGGTCGTGAAGAGGCCTAACTCCTTAGCCATACAGTTAAGGGCCGCAACGTCTTTCGGAGTGTGACGGTAGTGGTAAACTTCTACCCCTTTAAGGCCGGCCTCTTTGGCCTCCTTGAGGAAGCAGTAGAGCTGAGAGTGGCTAAGGCCGGTGGTAACCGGGTGGGCGATAACCGGCAGGCCTCCGGCTTCGGTGATGAGTTCTAAAACAGTTCTGTAGTCCATTTTCTCCCGCTTAACCCCCAAGGAGGAGAGGAAGTCTATGGCCTGTTCCCTGTTAGTGAAAAAACCTGCATCTATGAGAACCCTCGCAATGTTGGGCTTTCCGAAGTTCTCCCCGAAGCGTTTCACCATTTGGGCGTAGGTTACGGGAAATCCCCTCTCTTCAAGCCTTGCAAGGAGCTCCTTGTTTCGCTTTATTCGGGACTCTTTAAAAAAGGCGGTAAGGTGTCTGATGGGCTCTGAGTCGGGGTCAAAGTAGTAGCCGAGGATGTGAAGCTCCCTCTTCCCGGGGCCGAGGAAGGAGGTATCGGCGGTTACCTCTATGCCGGGGATAACGTTTACCCCAAGCTCTCTGCCCCTTAAACGGGCCTGAGGAAGGCCGTCTACCGTGTCGTGGTCTGTGAGGGAGAAGAGGGTTATTCCCTTCAGATGGGCAAGCTCAACAAGTTCCGACGGAGTGAAGGTTCCATCGGAGGCGGTTGAGTGGCTGTGAAGGTCTACTTTCTCGCCACGAACGCGCACCACTCCCCCTCTTTGGCCTCTTCAACAACTCTGAGGCCGAGCTTCTCAAGGGTTTTAACAAACTGGTCTCTTTGCGAGGTGAGAATCCCGGAAAGAATAAGGGTGCCTTTGAACTTTTCGGCAAGGAGCGGAAGCAGGGGTTCAAGGTGGTGTTTCTCTATGTTCGCAACTACAAGGTCGAACTTGCCGTTTACGGCGTTAACGCTGCCTTCAACAAAGGTAAACTCAATGCCGTTGAGCCTCTGGTTTTCCTCTATCTCCTCTTGGAGGTTGGGCTGGATGTCGCACCCAACAACTTCAGAGGCCCCGAGTTTTGCCGCAAGTATCGAGAGTATTCCGCTGCCGCAGCCGACATCGAGGAAGGAGTCTCCCTCTTTAAGGAGCTTCTTTATAAACCTCATAGCGAGCTTTGTAGTTTCGTGAGTTCCCGTCCCGAACCCCCTGCCGGGACGGATGTAGATAACGAGCGAACCTTCGGGCTCTTTAAACTCCCCCTTCATCCAGGAGGGAACAACCCAGATGCCGCTGCCCACGTTTACAGGGGCGTAGTGTTTCTTCCACTCGCTGTTCCAGTCTCTCTCCTCCAGGGGGGAAACGCTTTTAAGGTAGGGCTTCAGCCTTTCGGGAAGGGAGCCCTCTTTAAAGTAGGCTTTAAAGGTTACGGTTTCTCCTTCGGAAACTACCTCTACTCCGAGGGCACCGGCCTCAAAGAGTTCAGAAGTTGCAAGGTCGTATTCGGAGGCCGGAACTTCAAGTTCGTAAACTCTGTAATCCACGGTAAACCCTCTCTACTCTGGGACTAATTCTACACATTAGTTCGTAGGGGATGGTACCTGCAAGGCGGGCCAGTTCTTCAAAGGGAAGCTCAAGGCCGGTTACGGTTGCAACACCCCCCTTGCCGGCAACAACGCCCTCAAGGGAGATAACGGTCATATCCATACAGACCCGCCCCCTAATCGGGCAGCGCCTGCCGTTTACGATGAAGCTTCCCCTGCCCGACAGGCTCCTCGGAAGGCCGTCGGCGTAGCCGAAGCTTACAACCCCCACCCTCTCCTTCCCGGAGGTGGTGTAGGTTCTCCCGTAGGAGACGGAGTGGCCGGGGGGAAGCTCTTTTACCGAGATTATCCGGGCCTTAACCTCCATTACCTGCTTTAAGGAGGCCGGGTAGCCGCCAAAGGGTTTTGAGCCATAAAGCGCAAGGCCCACCCTTGAGTGGGTAAAGAGGCCGTTCAGACCAAGGGGCAGGGCGGCGCTGTTATCGCAGTGGACCCACAGTTTCGGGAAAGCCCCTTTTAAGGCCTTTACAAACTCCCCGAAGAGCTTCGCCTGACCGGCGGTAAACTCCGGGTCTTCGTCGGCGGAGGGGAAGTGGGTCATAACCCCGGCGAGTTTGGCTCCACGAAGGGAGCAGAGGAGCTCCTGCCACTGGGAGGGGAGGAAACCGAGCCTTCCCATTCCGGTGTCGAGCTTCACGTGAAACGGAACTTCAAGCTCCTTTGCCCTTTCCAGCTCCCAGAAGTCGTAAACAACGGGCATCAGGCGAAACTCCCTGGCCCTGCCGAGCTCTTCCTCTAAGGTAGAGGACATAACGATAATCGGCCTCTGTATGCCTGCCTCACGCAGTTGAACCCCTTCTGCATAGGTGGCAACCGCAAAGGCGGAAACGGCCGTCTGCTCCTGGAGGAACCGGGCAACGGCTACGCTCCCGTGGCCGTAGGCGTTGGCCTTTACAACGGCTATCAGTTTCTTGGGGCCGGAAAGTTTTTCAACCTGCCTGTAGTTGTAAAGCAGCCTGTCGAGGTGAACTTCCGCCCACCTAAGCATCTTCCTCTTTCTCCACCAGCAGCTTGTTCCCCTTAAGGCCCACAACCCTAACGCGGTCGCCGTACTTGAGCTCCCTCTCGCAGTAGGCGTTCCAAACCTCTTCGCCGCCGGCACCTAAGGGGAACCTGACAAGGTAGGTAAATTCGTCTACGCGGGATATTACCACGCCTTGCTGGGTGCGAAGCTCCTCGAGCAGGTTCTCCTTTCCCTTAAGACGCTTCAGGTAGATAAAAGAGAGGGTGTAGCCTGCAGAGGCAACGCCGAAAAAGAGGGCAAGGGCCGCCCATCGGGACAGGTGAAAGAGGAGGGCAAAACCGAGTGCTATAAAGGCAAAGCCTATCGGGAAAACAACGAAGCTCCACAGGAAGAACTCCACAACGAGCAGGAGGAAGCCCACCGTAACAAGCAGGAATGGCAGGATATCAGCCGTTACCACCTTTCTCTCCGAGGAGCTTGAAGAGGGACTCTACAGAAGGGGGAAGAACCACAAACTTCGCGTTCTGAGAGGCGGCAAGCCTTTCTATACCTTTAACGAGGTCTCCGCCGATTAGGAGCTTAGCCGCAAGCTCCGGGCTCGAGGTGGCCTCCACAACGCTTCTGAGGGCGTTCGCCTGGGCCTTTCCTATACGTTCTATGGCCTCCGCCTCCTGCCACTTGGCAAGTTTATACCCTTCCGCCTCGAGCACTTGGGCCCGCTTTTTACCTTCGGCCTCTGTAATCATGGCCCTCTTCTTCCTGTCTGCCTCTATGAGCATACTCATCGCCTGAACGATGTTTGAAGGGGGCTCAATCTCTTTAACTTCAACCCTGTTAATCAGTATTCCCCAGCTGGAAGCGGCACCCTGAAGAACCTCTTTAATCCTGGCGTTTATCTTCTCGCGGGAGGAGAGAATCTCGTCAAGTTCCATCCCTCCTATGATGTCCCGCAGGTTGGTCTGGATAGTTTGAACAATTGCGTATTCAAGGTTCTCTATGTTGTAAACGGCGTCTTCGGGCTTAACCACGGTGTAGTAGCAGACGGCGTCTATCCGCACAACAACGTTGTCCTTGGTGATAACCTCCTGCTTCGGGATATCGAGAACCTGTTCCTTCAAGCTCACCTTCGCCCTTACAACGTCCAGGAACGGAACTATGAAGTGGAGGCCGGCGTAGAGGGTCCTGTGGTACTTGCCCAGCCTCTCCACTATCCAGGCCTGTTTCTGAGGGACGATTTTCACAGAGGCAACGGCCAGTATGAGGGCACCGAAGCCGGAGAAAACTATTAGAGGAAAGAGCGATTCCATTGTTATCCCCCAACCGAACTTAGGTTATTTTACGACAGAAAAAGGCGTTCCTGTAAAATTTGCTCCACAACAGCTTACGGAGGAGAAGATGCGCCCTGCAAGAGCCCTGATTTCCGTTTCGGATAAGACCAACATAGTGGAGTTTGCCAAAGAGCTCAGCAGGCTCGGAATCGAAATCATCTCCACGGGAGGAACGGCGAAGCTCCTGAAGGGGGCCGGCATTCCGGTGAGGGAGATATCGGAGCTGACGGGATTCCCCGAAATTATGGAGGGAAGGGTCAAAACGCTCCACCCGAAGGTCCACGGAGGCATCCTTGCTCGCCGCGACAAAGACGAGCACCTTCGGGCCATGAAGGAGCTGGAGATAGAGCCCATAGACCTGCTGGTTATTAACCTCTACCCGTTTAAGGAAACCGTTGCAAAGGGTGCAGACCTTGAAGAGATAATCGAGAACATAGACATCGGCGGCCCGACCATGGTTAGAGCCGCCGCAAAGAACTACAAGTTCGTTGCAATAGTGACAGACCCGGCCGACTACGACAGAGTTCTGAAGGAGCTGAAGGAGACCGGTGAAATATCTTTAAAAACGCGCTTTTACCTTGCAAGGAAAGCCTTTAACCTTACGGCCCACTACGACGCCCTCATAGCAGACTACCTCTACTCGATAGATGAAGAGGGTAAACCACTGGCGTGCAGGGAGCTCCGCTCCCCCCTAACGGTAACCTTTGAGAAGGTTCAAGACCTCCGCTACGGCGAGAACCCCCACCAGAGGGGGGCCTTCTACAGGGAGGTCTTCGTAAAGGAGCCCTGCGTAACCAGGGCGAGGAAGCTCCACGGGGAGAAGGAGCTTTCCTTTAACAACATCTACGACCTCGACGGAGCGCTGAACCTCGTTCTCGAGTTTGAGCCCGAAACCGAAGGGGTGGCGTGTGCAATCATAAAACACGCAAACCCCTGCGGCGTTGCCCTGGGTAAAACGCCCCAGGAAGCCTACGAGAAGGCCCTGAAAGTGGACCCAATCTCGGCCTTTGGCGGCATTATCGCCTTTAACGCAAAAGTTACGAAAGAGGCGGCAGAGCTTATAACCGAAAGGTTCTACGAGTGCATCATCGCCCCCGAATACGACGAGGAAGCCCTGGAAGTTCTAAAGAGGAAGAAGAACCTCAGGGTTCTAACAACCGACGGGCTTACAGGGATTGAGAAGAGGGGAGCAGATTCGCCCTTCGACTACAGGCGGGTTGTCGGCGGACTGCTCGTTCAAGATAGAGACCTCGTAACCGTAGACCCCGAAAAGCTCAAAGTGGTTACAGACAGGGAGCCCACCGAGAAGGAGTGGAAGGACCTCCTGTTTGCCTTTAAGGTGGTTAAGTGGGTTAAATCCAACTCAGTTGTTTACGCAAAAGACGGCGTTGCCGTTGCCATCGGCGTAGGCCAAACCTCCCGGGTAGACTCCGCCAGGTGCGCAGCCGAGAAGGCCCAAATGGTAGGCATAGACCTCAACGGCTCGGTTCTGGCTTCGGAAGCCTTCTTCCCCTTCAGAGACAGCGTAGACGAGGCGGCAAAGGTGGGCGTAACGGCAATCATCCAGCCGGGAGGTTCGATAAGGGACAAAGAGGTTATAGAGGCGGCCAACGAACACGGTATGGCAATGGTGTTCACGGGCATTCGCCACTTCAGACATTAAATAAGGGGGCGCAAGCCCCCTTTAACTTTATTAATCGGGCAGTTTATCCTCCCCGGATACTTTCAGCTCGAGTTCTTTTACGCCTATGGGAACAACCTTCCTTATGGACTCAAGGAGGGCTCTGTTCTCTAAAACTCTTGCGGCGGTTGGGCTCTTGGTGAACTTGTAGTGTTTCATGAGCAGCGAGGTGAGAACGTCGATGTCCTGCCTGTTCAGCCTTCTTACTTCTACGTAGTCTCTGTTTATCTTCTCTTCGATTTCCGGGTCGAGAACGAAGGCCGTTCCGCCGGTCATTCCCGCCCCGAGGTTCTTACCGACGCTGCCCAGAATTACAACGATACCCCTTACCATGTACTCGCAGGCGTGCTGACCTGCCCCTTCAACAACTGCAACGGCTCCGCTGTTTCTAACGGCGAACCTCTCGCCTACAACGCCGGAGGCAAAGAGGGCACCGCCGGTGGCTCCGTAGAGTATGGTGTTACCGGCTATTACGTTCTCGGTGGGGTTGCCCCTAAACTCCTCGGGGAAGTGTAAAACTACTATCCCGCCGCCGAGCCCTTTGGCAACGTAGTCGTTGGCCTCGCCGACAACTTCCAGGAGAACCCCCGAAGGGAGGAAGGCACCGAAGCTCTGACCGGCAACACCTTTGAATCTTAAGTGAACAAGGTTTGTGGGAAGCCCTTCGTTTCCGAAGAGCTTAACTATGTGGTAGGCAAGGGAAACTCCTACGCTCCTGTCGGTGTTCTTTATGGGGTATTCCTTAAAGACCCGCTCTCCCTTTTTAAGGTGGGGAAGAACGTCTTTGACTATCTGTTCGTTGAGTTTGGAAACTACAGGGTTGTAGGGAAGCTCTTTCCTCTTCAGCCTGTAAGCGGGAACGCCGGTGATGAAGGAGAGGTTGAGCTTCCTCGCAAGGGGATAGCGCTCTTTCAGCTCGGTATTTTCCGCCAGGAGGTCTGTTCTGCCTATGATTTCGTCGAGGCTCCTGTAGCCCATTTGGGCAAGTATGCGGCGGATATCCTCGGCAACCAGCTTAAAGTAGTTGACAACGGTTTCAACGGCTCCCCTGAACTTCTTTATGCGTTTTTCGTCTTGAGTGGCTATGCCCACCGGACAGCGGTTCGTATGGCAGTCGCGGTCCATAACGCAGCCTTCGGCAATCATGGCGGCGGTGCCGAAACCAAACTCTTCGGCCCCTAAAAGGGCTGCAATAACAACGTCTCTGCCGATTTTGAAGCCGCCGTCTACCCTGAGGCCTACAGACTCTCTGAGCTCATTCTGGATAAGCTCTTTCTGGGTTTCCGCAAGGCCCACCTCCCAGGGCAGACCCGCCCCCTTAATGGAGGAGAGGGGAGAGGCTCCGGTTCCGCCGGAAGCTCCGCTCACCTGAACGATGTCGGCCTTGGCCTTTGCAACTCCGCAGGCAACGGTTCCAACGCCCACCTCCGAAACGAGCTTCACAGCTATTCTCGCCTCGGGGTTTGCAAGTTTCAGGTCGTATATGAGCTGGGCAAGGTCTTCAATGGAGTAGATGTCGTGGTGGGGAGGCGGCGATATAAGGGCAACACCGGGAACGGAGTACCTGAGGGAGGCTATGTAAGGGGTAACTTTGTGGCCCGGCAGGTGACCGCCCTCGCCGGGCTTTGCACCTTGAGCAATTTTTATCTCTATCTCCTCTGCGGAGGCAAGGTAGGCGGGCGTAACGCCGAACCTACCGGAAGCAACCTGTTTTATTTTGCTGTTCTTTATGGTTCCGTAGCGGGCAGGGTCTTCTCCTCCTTCGCCGCTACAGCTTTTTGAGCCGAGAATATTCATAGCCTCGGCTATTACCTCGTGGGCAACTTTCGAGAGAGCCCCGATAGACATCCCGGGAACCATAAGCCTTTTCACTATCGACTCTACAGGTTCAACTTGGTCTATGGGAATGGGCTCCCTGTCGCTCTTAATTTCAAGGAGGTCTCTGAGGTATGTGGGCCTCTTGAGGACTTCCTCTACAACTTTTCTGAACTCTTCGTAGCTACCGCTCTTTGCGGCCTTGAATATGCCGGCAACCACTTTGGGGCTCCAGGAGTGGTGGATGCCGCCGGGGCGGAACTTCAGCTCACCGCTGGGAGAGGGCTCGTGAAGCTCTTTGGAGAGCTTCACCCTCTCCCTTACGGTCTGTTCTATCTCCTCAAGGCCTATGCCGTCAACGGGGGAGGCCGTATGGGGGAAGAACTCCTCAACAACTTCCCTGCCTATTCCGAGAATGTCAAACAGGTGGGAACGGTGGTAGGAGGAGATAACCGAAATCCCCATTTTGGACATAATCTTCAAGAGGCCGGCGTTTACGGCCTCCTTGTAGTTGGCCTCGAGCTCTGAGTAGGGCTTGTTCAGCTCCACCTCTTTAGATTTCAGGTACTCGAAAACAAGGTAGGGGTGAACGGCCGAAGCTCCGAAGGCCACAAGGGCGGCCGTCTGATGGGTATCGCGGACTTCCCCGGTTTCAACAACCAGCGAAACCCTGTGGAGGAGCTTCTCCCTCTCCAGAAAGGCACACAGGCCCGAAGTTGCAAGGAGCGATGGGATTGGAAGCTCAACGTCTCTGTCGGAAAGGATTATTATCTCTACGTTCTCCTCGAGGATGGCCCTCTTAACCGACTCAAAGAGCCTCTTGAGCCCTTCCCTGAGGGTCTCGTCCTCGCGGAACTCAAGCTTAAACTCCTTAACGTTGAGGAACTCGGTTCCCTTTATCTCCTCAAACTCCGAAGGGGTAAGGAGGGGGGAGTCAACCTCTATCCTCCGCCTCAGCTTCCCAGAGAGCTCCAGGAAGTTAACCTTAGCCCCGAGACGGAGCTTCAAGCTCATAACCGCCTTCTCCCTAATCGGGTCTATCGGCGGGTTCGTAACCTGGGCAAACCTCTGCTTAAAGTGGCGGAAGAGCAGGTAGGGCCTATCGAGGAGGTTGGGTATGGGGGTATCGTCCCCCATAGAGAAGACGGGCTCCTTGCCCATCTCCGCCATATACTCCACAACCTCTTCAAGGTCTTCGGTAGAGTAGCAGAACTTCACAAGCTCTCTGCCGAGCCCTTCCCTTACCCGGGGCTCTACCTTCTTTTTACCCTTAAGCCTGTAGAGCTTCCTCCTTACCTCGCGCTCAACCCGAAGCTCTGAAGCTATCTCCGACAGAATCTCGTCGTTATCCTTAAACTCTCCGGTCTCAACGTTAACGGTGAATATCTCTCCCGGCATCAACCTGCCGAAGCGCACAACCTCACTCTCGGGAACCTCAACCATTCCCACTTCGGAGCCGAAGATAACGTCTCCTCCCTCGGTAACCACGAAGCGGGCGGGCCTCAGGCCGTTTCTGTCGAGCTTCCCGCCCACAACCGTTCCATCTGTAAAGGCTATAGCGGCAGGGCCGTCCCAGGGCTTCATAAGGAGGGAAGCGTACTCAAAGAAGGCCCTCTCCTCGCCGGTAAGGTGGGTGAGAAGCTCGTAAGCGGGAGGAATCAAAACAGTTATGGCAGTTGCAGGGTCTATCCCCGCAACAACCATCAGCTCGTAAACCCTGTCGAGGGATGCCGAGTCGCTCTCATCAAACTCAACAAGGGGTAGAACCTCCTTTATCCTCTCCCCGAGAGCAGGTGTAGAGAGTATCGGCTCAAGGGCCTTAATGAGGTTTCTGTTTGCGGTAATCGTGTTAATCTCCCCGTTGTGGGCTATGAACCTGAGGGGCTGAGCAAGCCTCCACTCCGGGTTCGTGTTTGTAGAGTAGCGCTGGTGGAATATCGCAAAGGAGGAGGTGAGCTCCTCGCACCGGAGGTCGAGGAAAAACCTCTTAAGGTCAGGGGCAAGGAGCATCCCCTTGTAAACAACGAGCCGACTCGAAAGGGAGACAACGTAGTTTCGTCTGTCTATGCTCTTTAACCCCTTCTCGAGCCTGCGCCTCAGAACGTACTCCTCAACAGGAGTAGAGGCGGGAGCTATCACCTGAACGATTTTCGGCAACGAGCGCCTTGCTATCTCACCGCACTGGGAAGGGTCAATAGGAACGTCCCTTAAAACGGCATCGCCGAGGACGGCCTTAACCTCAGATTCAATAAGCTCAAGGGCTTCATCTACACTGCCGCTCAAGAAAAACGTTCCAACGGCAACCTCTGTCGCCTTAAAGTCGGGGGAGAGCCTCCTGGCCTCTTTAGAGAAGAAGTCGTGTGGCACCTGAAACAGAATACCCGAGCCGTCTCCGGTTCTGCCGTCTGCAAGTGTGGCGCCCCTGTGGGTAAGGTTGGATACCGCCGCAAGGGCCCTATCTATAACCCTGTAAGAGCGCTCCCCTTTAAAGTTTGCTATAAAGCCGACTCCGCAGGAGTCTTTATGAAAGTTTCCCATTGCTCTGCTACCTCTAAAAGAAGTTTATTGAGAATCAATTCTAACAACTAAAGCTTCAAAAGGTACTTGCCCTTAGGGGAATCAACATCCTCAAGCCCTATGTAAACCGTATCCCCAACCCGCTCCTTCCTGTAAGAGGCCGCCGGGTAAAAGAGATACCTGGGTCTTGTAACCTCTACCACCCGCTTGAAGGGAGGTCTCTCCGGCGAATCGGCAAGGACGAGGAAATCGAGCCGCTCTATCCCCGCCCTCTGGAAGGGAACGAGCAGGGCCTCTATATCTTCGGCGAAAACGGCGTTGCCGTGCCGCTTACTCAGCTTTCCCCTCGCCTTTACCCACTGGGCCCTGGTGAACTTCGAGGCCACGGGGTCGTAGTAGCCGCTGATGCCGGAGAAGGTAACACCTTCCTTGGTCCTGAAAACCCGGGAGAGCATATCTATACCGTCGCTCTTTGCAAGGGGGGTAAGGGAATCCTCTTTCCCCCTCACGAAAAACCAAGTTCTGCCGAGCTTCAGAGGCTCCGAAAGCCCAAGGGGACCTATGGCAACAACCAAGTCGGGTGAGGCCACCTCAACGAGCCCTTTAAACCTCTCAACGTTGCCCCTAACGGGACCAACAACGAGAATCTCCATTGCCACCACCTGAACATTAAGGTTGGGCCAGAATTATAGAAAAATCCCTTGACACTCCAGGACTGCTTCCTATATTATTCGGTGGCCACAGTGAGTGCCGGCTTAGCTCAGCTGGCTAGAGCGGGTGACTTGTAATCACCAGGTCGGGGGTTCGACTCCCTCA
Organism: Thermovibrio ammonificans HB-1; assembly: GCF_000185805.1. Classification (NCBI taxonomy): domain Bacteria; kingdom Pseudomonadati; phylum Aquificota; class Aquificia; order Desulfurobacteriales; family Desulfurobacteriaceae; genus Thermovibrio; species Thermovibrio ammonificans. The sequence continues at coordinate 289,137 of NC_014926.1, read as the reverse complement.
GCCGGCACCAGAGTGGAGGGGTGGCCGAGTGGTCAAAGGCAGCGGACTGTAAATCCGCCGGCGTAAGCCTACGCAGGTTCGAATCCTGCCCCCTCCACCACTGACGCGGGGTAGAGCAGTCTGGTAGCTCGCCGGGCTCATAACCCGGAGGTCGCGGGTTCAAATCCCGCCCCCGCAACCAATGAGCGGGCGTAGCTCAGCTGGCTAGAGCATCAGCCTTCCAAGCTGAGGGTCGCGGGTTCGAATCCCGTCGCCCGCTCCATCCTCCCATTTATACTCCCTCTAACTATACCCACCCCAACCGAGTAAACTATATCTCCTCTTTAATCAAAAAGCCGAGGAAGGAATCACTCCTCCCTCGTTAACTTGTAGCCCAGCCTGGGAAGGGTTTTGAGGAATTTACCCTTGTCTCCCAGCTTCTTCCTCAGCCTGCTTATGTAAACGTCTACCGTTCTCGTTGTCTCGTTGTGTTCAACGCCCCATATCTTCTCCAGGAGCTCTTCCCGGGAGAAGAGCTGCTCCGGGTGTTCCAGGAAGAACTCAAGGAGCTGAAGCTCCGTTTTTGTAAGGTGAATCGGCTTTCCGTCTACGGTAACCGACTTAGAGCGCTTGTCCTCTACTATCCCCTCAAACTCAAGCACCTCGCTGTAGCCGGCACGCCTTAGAACCGCCTCTATGCGGGCAAGGAGCTCCTTAATGCTGAAGGGTTTTGTAACGTAGTCGTCGGCTCCGGCCTCAAGGCCGTGGACTTTGGTGTCTTCGTCGCCGATAGCGGTAAGGACGATTATCGGGGTGTCCTTGTTGATTCCCCTGAGGCGAACCTCCCTACAGAGGTCTAAACCGTTTACCCCGGGGAGCATAAGGTCTAAAACAATTATGTCGTACTTACGGCTCTTAAGGAGCTCCCTGGCCTCTAAGCCGTCTTGAACCCACTCTACGTCGTAGCCCTTGTTCTTTAAGTAGTAGGTGACAAGTTCCCCTATGGAGTCGTCGTCTTCAACCAGGAGAACTCTGGCCATTGCACCTCCTTTAGAGCTTGAAGTTGAAGGGGAGAAGCTCTCCGAGGGTGAACTTCTCTTCCTCCTTACCGTTTGTCACAACAACCTGAAAGTCTTCAGGGAAGAACTCCGAAAGCACCTGCCTGCAGGCGCCGCAAGGGTAGGGCATAACCTGGGGAGAGTAGATGAAAATCCCTTCAAAATCCCGCAACCCGCGGGAGACGGCAGAGAATACAGCACTTCGCTCTGCACATACGGTAAGGCCGTAAGAGGCGTTCTCTACGTTCACCCCAACAACGGGACCTTTTGGGCCGAACAGGACTGCAACAACCTGAACGCCCGAGTAGGGGCAGTAGCAGTTCTCAAGGTGCTCCCTGGCAACTTTTAAAAGCTCTACGCTCTTCAACTCTCCTCCGTTAAAAGAAGTCCTCTGCGCCTTAAATCTTGAAGGTAAGCCAGAACTTCCTCATCGGTCAAGTCGTGGAAGTCTGCGTAGAAGGAGGCAACGGCGAAGGGAAGCTCCCTGCTAACGTGAAGGCAGAAAACCCGGTCGCAGAACTCCCTCAGAACCTTCAAAGCCTTTTCGGAGCAGACGGGAGCAACGCACCATATCCGCTCGGGCTGAAGCCATCTTAAAAAGCTGGCTCCCCTGGCAGCGGTATAGCCGGAGGCAAAACCGTCGTCTATCACAACGGCGAGCCTGCCGAAAAGGTCCGGGTAGCGAGAGCTCCCCCTGTAAACCCTCTCCCTTCTCTTCACCTCTTCAAGGACTTTCCGGCCGACCTCAACAACCGTGTCCATAGAGACTCTTCCCCCCAAAGTATCGGCCCAAAAAACCGTGCCGTCTGGTGCCATGGCCCCAAAGCCGGCCTCGGGGTTCCAGGGAGCGGGGAGCTTCTTCACAACAACAAGGTCAAGGGGTAACTCCTTCTCAACGGCAACTGCGTAAGCAACGGGAACCCCCCCGCGGGGAACGGCAAACAAAACGGCATTATCAGGAATCTGAAGCTGCTCGGCAAGCTTCAACCCGGCATCGAATCTGTTCTCAAAAAGGAGCACATTCAACCCCAAAAACTCCTTTCTTTAAAATTAGAACCCTTACGGAGGAAACGGTGAAAAGCGTTAAAGCGGTATTCCGAAACGGAGTCTTCGTTCCGTTAGAGCCCTGTAACCCCAAAGAGGGAACGGAAGCGATAGTGGTGTTTGCAGAGGAAGGGGAGGCGGAAAGACCCCGGTGGTGGGACAAACTGGCCGTTCCGGAGGAGAAAAAGCGGGCGGTCAGAAGGCTCTCCCAACTACTGAGGTCCCTTCCCCACAGGGAAGTGAGGGCCGTTGTAAGGGAAGGAGAGGTGGAGCTCTTTGTAATAGTGGAGAACGAAAGGGAGGCGGTAAAACCCGTAATGGAAAAAGGGATAAAGGTGTTTGAGGAGACGGGCACCTACCTGCCGATTCAGGTTATCTCCACCCGAAGGCTCAAGAGGTGGCAGGAGCTCAACTCTCCCATCTACTCTGAAATCACTTCGGGAGTTAAGGTAGATGAACCGTAAAGAGATAGAGCGCTTGCCGGTAGGCGGACTCGAGGTTACAGAGGTAAAAATCTACCCTTTCGACCTTACGGGAATAGGCGGTAGCGTAAAGGCGGTGGCAACTGTGAAGATTAACGATATCCTGCAGATAAAGGATATAAAAATCATATATTCAAATAAGGGCTACTTCATACAGATGCCCTCCAAGAAGAGCCGAACCGGGGAGTTTATCCCGGTTGTAGAGCCGCTCAGCAAGGAGCTTTACGCCCACATAAGGCGTAAGGTCCTTGATGAGTTTAAGCGGATTATGGAGAGGTACGATGAGGAAGTTGATATTAACCCTTAGCGGGCTGGCCCTTCTGGCAACCGCCGGCTGCGGCACCGACACCACCCTCTCAAAAGAGGACGCAGCCCTGCTCGGAGCCTTAGGGGGAGCCGCAATAGGGGCCGCAACCCACAAACACTACAAGTCGCCGGCAAAAGATGCAGCCCTATACGGCGCCGTTGCCGGGGGAATTCTCGGCTACGTTTTCGGAAGCGACAGGGAGAGCACCCACACAGTAAGCGCCCAGAGCGACTACGAAATAAAGACGAAAGACGGCAGGGTAATCCACGTCCACGAAGACTGGTACACCGTAGACAGCCAACCGGCCCCCTCTGTTAAGTAGGGCTACATCGGGCCGAGGGTCTCTTTCACCCACGGAGTCACAAAGCCGTTACGGTAGAGGAAGAGGGCAAGGAGGTGCTTCGGCGCCTGAGAGTGCCACAGCCCCAAGTGGATAAAGAGGCCTATAAAGCCGAAAAAGAGGGCCACCGATAGAAGGGCGTGTAAAAGGGGTGAGAAGCGCCTTCCGAGAACCTCCGGGGCAATAGAGGCCGTAGGGCACTTGCCGGAGCAGTCTAAACAGGCCGTACACTCGGTGTTGTTAAACTCAACCATATTCGAAGGTTTCAGCCCCACGAAACAGCCGTTACACGAGCCGCACCCCTTGCAGGTACACCTGTCGCGGCGAATCCTAACCAGGGAAAAGAGGTTGAAAACCCCGTAAAGGGCACCCAGCGGACACAGGTACCTACACCAGAAGCGGGGGATAAAGAGGGAAAAGAGAAGAATCAGCGCCATAACGGCTGCTGCAAGGGGGTGTTCACCTTTGAGGAGCTCCACCCACCACTTAAAGAGGGAGATATCTGCCGAGGCGTTGGATGTTTGGGCTATGGCGACCATAACCTGCGGGGGAAACCGGACCATAGTGTAGATAAACCAGCCGGCAATTAAAAACTTGGGAGTTCTTAAAAGGAGGTCCAAAAGGCCGTAGTAGCGCCAGGAGGTAAGCCTCTTGCCTAAACCGCTCAGGGCCTTTAGGTTAATGAACCTTTTCCTAAGGCCGGTGAGGAGGTCAAGGAAAGTCCCGACAACGCACACGTAGGAGCAGAACACCTTCCCCACAAGGAGGGTTGTCAGCACGGAGGCAAGGATAATAGCCATTGCGGCAGGGTGGAAGGGGTCGGTAATTCCGGTTTTCAGTTTCATTATGATGTCGAAGGTGCCCACTATCGGACAGAAGGCGTCGGTAGCGTCGGGCTTGGGAGCACCGTAGTAGACAAAGCGGTAGAAGCGGTAAACCTCCCACACCATCAGAACGAAGACTGCAGCCTGAACAGCCCTCCTGAAAAGGGGTCTTAAGCGGGAACCGTTCAACAGGCACTCCAGCGGAGTTTAAGAATTGAATCAATCTAATTATTAATCAAGTTATCAAAATATGCAAGAAACGGGGCAACAACCCCCTTGTTCTCGGTAAACAGCCCCCTGCCGCCGGAGTAAACGTATAGGAGCTTCCCGCCGTCGACTATAAGCAGGTAACTGCAGTCCACCTTCTTCTCAACGTAAACGCCCCCTAAGCGCGATATCTCCCTCTTACACGGCTCATCGAAAACGCCAACGGCCAAAACCTTAACCCCCTCTTTCAGGTAGCGGCCGAGGTTCCCCCTGCAGCCGAATGTGAACAGCGGCCTGATGCCCGCCACCTTCACGCTCTCCCGGGCCGAGGAGATAAGCCTTAGGGCGGTTGAAGTTATCGCCTTTTCACCCTCTATGGTGAAAACTTCACCGCCGGAGGGCGAGGGAAACTCAACCTGCCTCGATACGAGCCGCTCAACCTCCTCTATCAACCCCCTCAGGAAGCGCTCACGCCGCTCAAACTCGAGCTTCAGTTGGTAGAGTCTGTTCAGGAGGGCCTCCCTCACGGGAAAGGGAACGTAGAGCTTGGGGCGGGAGTTAACAACCTGAACGAAACCCTTATCCTCAAGGGAGGAAAGGGAGTCGTAAACCCGCTGAGGCGGAACAGAGGATACTTTGGAAACCTCTGAGGCGGGTGCCTTACCCAGCCTCAGGAGCGCAAGATAGCAGCGGGCCTCGTAGGAGTTGAGGCCGAATTCTTTTAGAAGCTCTTCTACTTCGAAGCTCTCTCTCTGAGACAACCCCACTCTCCAACAGATGAAGTTCTGCTATGTTATACTAAACCAAATTTCACCACTTTAAAGTGGTAAAAGGAGGGACCATGGAAAGGAGAGACTTCCTCAAGAAGGGGCTCATAGCCGGACTCGGGGTTGCAGTTGGGGGTGTTACGGGCCTGAAGGCGGCACTCGGAGAGACAAAAGACCCGAAGCTCCCCTTCCCCTACGTTAAACTCGACCCGAAAGAGATAGCAGACAGGGCATACAGCGAGTACTTCAAACACGAATGCTGCGACGGCGTTTTCAGAACGATAATAGACGCACTCAAGGAGAAAGTCGGTGGCCCTTACATGGGAATACCCTCCCTTATGTTCTGGTACGGCGGGGGCGGTATAGCCGGCTGGGGAACTGTATGCGGAACCCTAAACGGCGCAGCCGCCATTTTTAACCTTACCTGTAAAGACTTCAAGCCGATGATAGACACCCTGTTTGAGTGGTACCAGAACACCCAGCTACCCACCTACCAGCCGCCGGTCTGCAAGCCGGGCCTTGAGAAGTTTCCCAAGAGCGTGGCCCACTCTCCCCTGTGCCACGTATCGGTTCAGAGGTGGTGCCAGGTGGCTTCGGTCTTCTTCGGCAGGCCGATACTCTACAACAGCAAAGAGCGCTCAGAAAGGTGCGCAAGGCTAACGGCCACAGTTGCGGCCAAAACGGTAGAGCTACTGAACGCCTACCACTTCGAGGGCTTCAAGCCCAAGCCGATAAAGGGAAGGCAGAAGACTAAGATGGACTGCCGCGTCTGCCACGAAGCGGCAATGAAAGAGCTCTCTTAAAGAAGGAGGGCTTAAAGCCCTCCTTCCGTTAAAAGGTCAGAACCTTATCGCTGTCGAGAACCCACTCAACAAGGTCGTTCATCGTGGCCTTCTCCGCCCCCTCAAAGTAGGGCTTACCCTTATGAATCCCGCAGCGGGCCATACAGGTTCCGCACACTTTAACGGGAACTCCCTTTGAAATCAGCTCCTTAAGCATCGCAACAAGGTCTTGGTCGTAGGAGTCGGGTTTAACGGTTTCCTCCCTTGCAAGGTCAACAGCATCGTTCATCAGGAAAATCCTCACAACGGCTCCCTTTTCAAGGAGCTTTCCCGCAAGCCGCAGCGCATTCCAGGTAACATCGGTGCCGTCGTAAGGCTGCCTGTTCAGAATCAGCAAGACCCTCATACCAACCTCCGAAACCGGTTTAAGCCCCTATTTTAAGGGAGGCCCCGGGTAAAAAGGTTAACCGAGAAGCTCCCTTAAAAACCTACCGGTCCAGGTATTCGTTTTTGCAACCTCCTCGGGGGTTCCGGTGGCAACAACCTCTCCGCCCCTGTCTCCCCCTTCGGGGCCCAGGTCCACTATCCAGTCTGCACACTTTATAAGGTCGAGGTTGTGCTCAATCACAATAACGGTGTTACCCTTATCAACGAGCCTCTGAAGAACCGATATAAGCTTCTTAACATCGTGAATGTGAAGCCCCGTTGTAGGTTCATCGAGAATGTAAACCGTTTTTCCCGTAGCCCTCTTAGAGAGCTCCTTAGCAAGCTTTACCCTCTGGGCTTCCCCTCCCGAGAGGGTGGTTGCCGGCTGTCCGAGCTTTATGTAGCCGAGGCCAACATCGTACAAAGTCTTCAGCTTGTTAAAAATTTTCGGGTGGTTCTTGAAAAACTCCATGGCCTCTTCAACCGTCATCTCCAGAACTTCGTAGATGTTCTTACCCTTATAGGTAATCTCAAGGGTCTCCCTGTTAAACCGCTTACCCCCACAAACGTCGCAAGTCACATAAATATCGGGGAGGAAGTGCATCTCCACCTTTATAAGCCCTTCCCCCTTACACGCCTCACACCTGCCGCCCGGAACGTTAAAAGAGAAACGTCCTTTCTTATAGCCCCTGGCCCGCGCCTCGGGAGTTGAGGCAAAGAGCTCCCTTATGGGAGTAAAAACGTCAACGTAGGTGGCCGGGTTGGAACGAGGAGTCCTGCCGATTGGAGACTGGTCCACCCTAACCACCTTATCAACGTACTCAAGCCCCTCTATACGGTCGTGCTCTCCCGGGTGAACCTTACTGCCGTAGATGTGCCTTGCAAGGGCCTTATAAAGAATCTCGTTAACGAGCGTAGACTTACCCGAACCGGAAACACCCGTAACGCAGATAAACAGCCCCAACGGGAACTCAACCGTGATGTTCTTTAAGTTGTGCTCCCTTGCCCCCACAACCCGGAGCTTCCGCTCCCCGGGCCTCCTGCGCTTTTTCGGCACCTCTATCGATAGCTTCCCCGAAAGGTACTTACCCGTAAGGGAGTCCGGGTGTTTCTTCACCTCTTCCGGGGAGCCGCAGGCAACCACCCTACCCCCGTGCTGGCCGGCTCCGGGGCCCATGTCAACTATGAAGTCGGCGCTCTCTATGGTTTCAAGGTCGTGCTCAACAACCACAACGGTATTCCCCAAATCCCTCAGACCCTTAAGGGTCTCTATCAGCCTCCTGTTATCCCTCTGGTGAAGCCCTATACTGGGCTCGTCGAGAACGTAGAGAACACCCGAAAGCCTTGAACCCACCTGAGTTGCAAGCCTTATCCGCTGAGACTCCCCTCCGGAGAGGGTAGAGGTTCTCCTATCGAGGGTCAGGTAATCGAGGCCCACATCCAAAAGGAACTTCAGCCTGTTCTTTATCTCCTTCAGAATGGGGGTGGCGATTTTCTCCTTCTGCCCCGTAAACTTCAGGCCCTCTATAAAGGCGTAACACTCACCGACCGACATAGACTCAACCTGGGCGATGTTCCTACCTCCAACGTAAACCGAAAGGGCCTCCCGGTTGAGCCTCTTCCCCTTACAGGCTTCACACTCAACCTCGGTAAGGTAGGGCTCTATCAACTCCTTCACGGTTTCCGACTCGGTCTCCCTGTAACGCCGCTCAAGGTGGCGGGCTATCCCCTCAAAGTAGTAGGGCCTGTAGTTTCCCCTGCTGTAGGGAACGGTGTTGTAAACCCGCACCGAACCCTTGGGAGAGTAAAGGAGGAAGTGAAGCTGCTCCCGGGTGAGCTCCTTAACCGGCGTGAGGGGTGAAATTCCCAACTGCTCACAGCCGGTTTCTATAAGGTCCATAAGGTACTCGAACTTCGCCCACTTGGTTATCTCAAAGGCGTAAAGGAGCGGCTTCTCGAAATCGATGAGGAGCTCCGGGTCAACTGCGAGCCTAAAACCGAGCCCCCCGCACTCGGGACACGCCCCCAGAGGGCTGTTAAACGAAAAGAGCCGGGGTGATATCTCCTTAAAACTGAAACCGCAGATGGGACACGAACTCCTCGTGGAGTAGAGCTTCTCCTCGCCGGTATCGTAGTCGTGAACCACAATGAGCCCCTCCGAAAGGGCCGTTGCAAGCTCCACAGAGTCGGCTATGCGGGTCTTATCCTTAGAGGAGACCTTCAGCCTATCTACAACCACCTCAACGGTGTGCTTTACCTTCTTCTCCAACTTAAGAGAAAGAACCTCTTCGGCCCTGTAGAACTTCCCGTCAATCCGGAAACGCCTGAATCCCTGCTTCAAGAGCCTCTCAAGGAGCTCCCTGTGCTCTCCCTTCCGCTCCCTGACAACCGGCGAGAGAATGAGAACCCTCTTACCCTCAAGCTCCAGAACCCTATCCACAATAGACTCTACGGTTTGGGGCTCAACGGGAACGTTACACTCCGGACAGTAGGGCGTTCCCACCCTCGCAAAAAGGAGCCTGAGGTAGTCGTGAATCTCGGTTGTAGTTCCCACAGTTGAGCGGGGGTTTTTAGAAACCGTTTTCTGGTCGATGGCTATGGCCGGAGAGAGTCCCTCTATGGAGTCTACATCGGGCTTCTCCATAAGCTCGAGGAACTGCCTGGCGTAGGCCGAAAGGCTCTCAACGTAACGCCTCTGCCCCTCGGCGTAGAGGGTATCAAAGGCCAGAGAGGATTTCCCGGAACCGGAAACTCCCGTTATAACAACAAGGCTGTTTTTCGGAATCTCAAGGTCTACGTTCTTCAGGTTGTGCTGCCTGGCTCCCCTTACAACAATCTTGCCGCTCATACTCTCCCGAACAAAAGGGTTTAACAGGAAAAAATAGACGCCCGGGAAGCCGTTTCCAACACTTCAACAACTATTTAGAAAATTAGACTTGCACTATTTTGATTTGAAACATAAGTTAAATTCTACCCATCGTCCCTCCGGCACCTCCCCGAAAAAAGAAAGGCCGCCCGAAGGCGGCCCATTCGACTCTTCTACTATATGCAAATGCTACTTGAGAACCACTTCCTTCCAGTACTCCCTGACCATCTCCTTGGTTTTCTCGGGAAGGGGAACGTAGCCGAGTTTAACGGCTATCGGGTCTCCGTGCTTGAAAGACCAGTCGAAGAACTCAATAACGAGCTTGTTACGCTCCTTCCTCTCCCTGGGGAGGAGAATCATACTTGCGGCGGTAAGGGGCCAGCTCTCCTTCCCAGGCTGTAAGAGCAAGTTACCCGGCAGGTAGAAGTGGTCCTTCATAGTCCAGGAAGCGTGGGAGGCCGCAGCTTTAAAGGCTTGCTCCGAGGGCTTCACGAAGTTGCCCTCCTTGGTCTGAAGCTGAGCGGCCGCAAGGTTGTTCTGGAGCTTGTAGGCGTATTCAACGTAGCCTATGGCACCCGGGGTCTGTTTAACGTAGTTTGTAACACCGGCGTTACCCTTTGCGCCTATTCCGGTGGGCCAGTTTACAACTTTGCCGTAACCCACTTTTTCCTTCCACTCCGGAGAAACCTGGCTCAGCCAGTAGGTAAAGTTCCAGGTGGTTCCGGAGCCTTCGGCCCTGTGGATTACGGTTATACGCTGGTGGGAAAGCTTCACACCCGGGTTATCCGACTTAATCTCGGGGTTGTCCCAGTACTTCACCTTACCCAGGAAAATGTCGGCAACGGTCTTGTTGGAGAGCTTCAACTCCCCGTCGCCAACGCCGGGCAGGTTATACACAACAACAATCGCCCCAACTATGGCCGGAAACTGGTAAAGGCGCCTCTTGTCGAGCTCCTTCGGAGAGAGCATCTTGTCGGAACCGCCAAAATCAACGGTTCTCTCGGTAACCTGCCTGATTCCGCCGCCGGAGCCTATACCCTGGTAGTTAACCTTTATACCTGTAGCCTTGTAGTACTCTTTGGCCCAGTTCACGTAAACCGGGTAGGGGAACGTAGCACCTGCACCGTTTATAACCACCTTGGAGCTTTTGTGCCCGGCACTTTCGGACTTACCGCTCTCTTTAGAGCCCGAACCGCCGAAACAGCCGGCAACCAGGGTAACGGCAGGTAGCATTAAGGCAAAAACAGCTTTTTTCCCTTTTAACATAAGAGTTCCCTCCTATCGGCTTTTTCGGTAATTAAACCACAAAACAAATCGGCCTACCACTTAACCTCCGCAACCGCCATAACGGTGTTTGCGTCGGACATACCGGAGTTGGAACCCGCAATGAGCCTATCGTCTGCAACGGTAAGCTTAACGTGGTGGTTGAGCCTATAGTAAACGCCGGCAACGTAGTGCTTCTTCACGTCGTTGGAGCGGTCGGTGTTAGGGTCCCAGTGGTCGTAGCGGGCAAGCAGGCCGGCGGGAACGCCAGTAAAGGGCCTGAGCTTCAAGTCGGCGTTAAAGGAATACCCCCTCTGTTTCACGTCGGGGGCGCTGTAGTAGTGGTCCTTGTCCCAGATGTACTGGCCCGCCACAAGGAAGTAGGGGCCGTTGTAAACGGCGTGAACCTGGTAGATGTGCCTGTCCATACCCAGACCCTTGTAGTCGAAGTTGTGGGCGGTATGGCCCGAGAGCCAGAAGTTCTTGAAGAGGTTCAAAGAGAGCCTTGCCTCAACGGACTTTCCGAAGTGGGAACTCTCCTCCTCTCCGTGGTAACCCTCGCCGTTGAACAGGCCGAACTCCCAAGAAGCTATGCCGTAGTGGCCTTTAAAGTCGGCACCCAGGTCTGCCGAGTTCATAAGGTGGGCACCCCTCTTGTTCTCTATAAGCGTCTCCTCAAGGTCCCTGTGGAACCAGGCATGGTGCTCCTCCCAGTCTATCCAGGGCCTGTGAACCAGACCCAGCTCAACCCCGGTGTGGGGCAGAACACGGTGGAAGTAAACGTAGGCGTACTTGAGCCTTACAACGTAAGAGCCGTTGTCTACGGCGTCGCTCTGCTTAACGTCCAAGGTTGTCCTGAAGTAGTCTTTACCGTTGAAGTAGCCCCTCAGCTCAACGTAGTTCCTTGTTATCTTAAAGGCGTTATGCTCCTTAGAGTTTTCGGTGTCGTAGTCCCAGTGAATGTAGGCCGTTCCCCCAACCTTCAGCTTCCTATCCGACGTGACAACGGGCGTAGAGGGCGAAACGGTGCTCTTGGGAATGGAAATCTCAACGGGCTTCCTGCCAGGCCCCGGAGTAAGGTAGAGCCTACCTTCACTGTCTACGTAGAGCTTGCTCACAGGCACGCCGTTGATGAGAATAGTCGCTCCGCTTGCGGCTCCGCCCGAAAGTAGGGCAACCAAAGCCCCCAAAAGCAGTTTTCTCATCGGCTCCTCCCGTTGTATACTGTGTTACCGTAGAGTTTATTACCAAAGGAGTTAAGAATTTGTTAAAGGGAGGGGCAATGAAGAGGTTTATTCCCCTTTTAAGCTCCCTGCTGATTCTCGCATCCTGCGTCAGCTACACGCTAACGGTTCCGCAAACGGAGGTTAACGCCAAAGTAAAAAAGGTTTTCCCCGTTAAAAAGCGCTACTCGCTTGCAGAGGTAGTTCTAAAGAACCCCCAAGTTAACCTCCTCAACGGCAACAGGGGAGAAGTTAAACTGAGCTACGTGCTGAACCTGGCGGGAGTGAAGAAGATAAAGGGAAGCCTGGACGCCATAGGCCGCTTCGAGTACGACCCGAAGAGTGCAACCGTTTACCTTACCGGGCTTGAAGTTAAGGGCATTAAGCTCGGCGGAAAGGAGTTTAACGCCCGGAAGTGGAGCAGCCTCATAGAACGGCTGCTGGGGGAGAAGCTCTACAGAATTCCCGTTTATACAATTAAAGGCTCAAAGGCGAAGCTGGTAAAAGGAGTAGAGGTGAAGAACGGCAAACTCCTGATAAAACTGGGGATGTAGCCTGCCGGCTACTTCCCCTTAGACTGGGCCTTCTCAAGGTAGGTGGCTATAAGCCTTGAAACTTTAAAGTTCTTACTCTCGTTTGCAAGGTCGAGGGGAGTTTTACCCCTGTTGTTCTTAACGTTGGGGTTTGCTCCGTTTTCAAGGAGAACCTTGGCAACGGCTTCACTCCCCTTGGTAGTGGCACAGTAGTGGAGGGGAGTGTTCCCGTAGTTGTCCTTAGCGTTCACATCTGCCCCGTGTTCTATTAAGAGCTTGGCAAGCCTGGGCCTGTTGTAAATGGCCGTAAGGTGAAGGGGGGTGTAGCCGTACTTATCGGTGGCGTTTACCTTTGCACCGTGCTCTATAAGGAGCTTGGCAACTCTATAGCTACCCCTTACGACCGCCTCGTGTAAGGGGGTGAGGCCGAAGTAGTCGGTGGCGTTCACATTTGCACCGTGCTCTATAAGGAACTTGGCGAACTCAACGTTGTCTGCGTCTACGGCGTAGTAGAGGGGAGTTTGGTCGAACTTGTTACGGTAGTCTACGGGTACTCTACCCGACGCAATGAGCTCTTCCGCTTTCTTAAAGTCGCCGCTCCTTAGAGAGAGGAAGAACTCCCTCTTTGTCTGCCTGTCGAGCTTCACCTCCTTAACAGGCTTTGCCGGAGGCTGAGCGGCAAAGGCTCCGGTAGCAGAAACGGCAAAAGCGGCAAAAGCTGCTAAAGCTGCTCTTCTCATATCAGCTCTCCTTTAAGGAAGACAGGGTATTGATAAGGTCGTCGAGGTCTTTAACCTGAATGTAGAGCTTCCTGTCGGGGGTAAAAGTTCCCCCGCTCTCCTTAACAAACTCCACCAAGCGCTCGGGCGACACGGCAACCTCATCGCCGAAAGCTATTATAACCCTTCCGGAGGGGGCCATGGCTACCTCCTTCACCCCGAGCTCCTTGGCTATCCGCTTGAGCTTCATAACCTTAAACAGGTTAACGAGGGGGTCTGGAAGGTATCCCCTAACCTCTTTCAACTTCTCAAGGAGCTCGTCGGGGTTGGCAGAGGCGGCAAGCTGGCTGTAGAGCTTGAGCTTCTCCTTCGGGTCTTCCACAAAGTCTTCGGGTATAAAGGCTTCGTAGGGAAGGTTTATCTTAACGTCTCCCGACTCCTCCTGCTCCTTGGCCACCTCTTCAAAGAGCTTCATGTAAAGGTCGAGCCCCACAGACTCTACAAAACCGCTCTGCTTGGGCCCGAGCAGCGTGCCGGCACCCCTTATCTCAAGGTCTTTAAGGGCAAGCCGGAAACCTCCCCCCAGGGGGGCGAGCTTCTTCATCGCCTCCAGCCTCTTAACGGCCTCGGCTGTAAGCTTCACCCCGGGAGTTGTAAACAGGTAACAGTAACCCTTCTCAACGCCCCTGCCGACCCTACCTTTAAGCTGGTAGAGCTGGGAAAGGCCGAACCTTTCCGCCCCTATAACTATCAGGGTATTGGCCGTGGGAACGTCAAGGCCCGACTCAACTATTGCCGTAGAGACAAGGACCTGAAGCTCTCCCTCGAAGAACTGGTGCATAACCTTTTCTATCTGGGAGCTCCTCATCTGACCGTGAACAACCCCCACCTTAACGCCCGGGAAGAGCCGCTCAACCTTCTCCTTTATCTCCTCAAGCTTTGAGATGTCGTTCTGAACTATGAAAACCTGGCCGCCCCTGGCCAACTCCCTCTCTATCGCCGCCTTAAACAGCTCGTCGCTGTAGCGGGAAACAACAACCTTGGTTCCGCGCCTCCCCGCCGGAGGGGTCTCTATGAGGGAGATATCCCTAAAGCCAGAAAGGGCAGAGTAGAGGGTTCTGGGGATGGGCGTAGCCGAAAGGTAGAGAACGTCTATGTTAGACTTCAGCTTAGTCAGCTTCTCCTTGGTCTTCACGCCGAAGCGGTGCTCTTCGTCTATTATCAAAAGCCCCAGGTCTTTAAACTCAACGTCGTCCTGGGTTAACCGGTGGGTTCCTATAACTATGTCCACTTCGCCCCTTTTGAGCTTCTCGAGAATCTCCCTCTGCTCCTTCTTGCTCTTAAAACGGGAGAGCATCTCTATTTTTACGGGAAAGCCCTTAAAACGCTTTCTGAAAGTCCTGTAGTGCTGGTCGGCAAGAACGGTAGTAGGGGCTATAACTGCAACCTGTTTACCCGACGTTACCGCCTTCATGGCGGCCCTCATGGCAACCTCGGTCTTCCCGAAGCCCACGTCGCCGCAGATGAGGCGGTCCATCGGGCGTTCCGACTCCATATCCCTGTAAACTTCCCTTATGGCCTTCGACTGGTCCGGGGTGAGCCTGTAGGGGAAGCGCCTCTCGAACTCCCTTAAGAGGGCCTCGTCGCCCTTGAGCCTTTCGCCTACGGCGCTCTTACGCTCCTTGTAGAGCTGGGCAAGCTCCTTTGCAAACTTCACCAGAGAGGCCTTTACCCGCCTCTCAAGGTTCTTCCAGGAGGTTCCGCCCAGCTTGTCGAGCTTGGGGGTCTTCCCCCTGTAGCCGGTGTACCTGTAGATGCGGTCTATCTGGGTAAAGGGAGCGTAAAGCCTCTCGCCGCCGGCATACTCAATCTCGATAAAGTCGTAAGTTTTCCCTCCTATCTCCCTGCTTACTATTCCCTGGAAAATTCCTATACCGTAATCCCTGTGAACAACAAGGGTTCCCGGTTCAAGGGCCGTAACGTCTTCCTTCTTAGGAGCTTGAGCAACAAAGAGGCTCTCGGTAAGCCAGGCCCTCTTTGAGACATCGAGCCTGAAGCCTCCGGCTGAGTCCCCCTTGAAGAGCTCCAGCTCAACGCCGTAGCCGGCCGCAAGCTTCTCTGCCTCCTCCCTCAGGGTCTCCGTTTGGTAAACAAGGGTCACCCTGTAGCCGGAAAGGCCCTTTAAAACCTCTTTTAGGTTGTCGTCGTCTACCGAGGGCAGGGGTTGAAGCTGGAAGTCTACGGCGTTCTTCACCTTCTTGTCGTACAAGAAGAGCTTCTGGGGCAGCTCAAGCTCACACACAAACTCCTCGGGGGCGGCAGAGGGGATACCTTCCCTCTCAAGGAGCTTGTAGTTCTCCCTCACCTGGGAGAAGAAAGAGTCGGTAACGGCCCTCACCTGGTCGGGCTCCACAACCACGAGGGGAAGCTCACCGGTGTACTCGGTAACTGGAACGAGTTTAACCACCTCGGGCAGAAGCCTCTCTGCACCGCTGAGCTCTCCCAACAGCAGGTGCCTCTCAACCAGCTCTGGGTAGAGCTTCTCAATCTCCTTAAGCCTCTCCCTGCTCTGGGGAAGCTCAAGGGCCGGAGGCAGAATAAACCTCTCTGCAGGAGAGCCGTTTACGCTCAGCTCCTCTACCTCGTCGCCGAAGAACTCAACAACAACCCTCTCGCCGAGGGGAGTCACAAACTCAAGGCTGGAGCCCTTCAACGAGAACTCAAGCTCCTCGGGCTCAGAGTCAACCCTCCTAAAGCCGAGCTCGATAAACCTTTCGGGAAGGCCGGAAACGTCGGCGGTTTCTCCCCTTTTAAACTCAAGGGAGAGCTCTATCAGGAACTCCGGAGGCAGAACCCGCCTGTAGAGGGACTCGGGGGTGAGGACAACGTAGTCAAACTCCCCCTCTAAAAGCTCAAGCAGCGCCCTGTGGCGCAAGTACTGGCTCCTTGCCAGGGGAGAGGAGAGGTCCAGCGGGAGAACGTCGAGGGGAGGCAGGAAGAGGGCCCTAACGCCCAACCTGTTTAAATCTTGGGCAAATGCGTCTGCAAGCTGAGGGGTGGGAACAACCACGAAGCTCGGGGCAACGAGCTTCTTCAGTTTCTTCAGAACGAGGGCTTTTGAAGCTCCCGGAAGGGAGGAGGCCTTTGCCGTCCCCTCTTTGAGCTGGCCGGAAAGAACCTTTAAAGCCCTGTCAAACATCTAAACCTTTAACGGCTCTCCAGGAGTTTCGCTTCTCTCTGCATGAGCTTGTTGAAGAGGTTATCCCAAAAGAGGGTAAGGTTTCCGCCTGCGTTCTCCTTGTAGAAGGCAACGGAGTCCTCTATCTCGCCCTTAAGGAGCTCAAAGAGGTTATCGTTCAAAAGGCCCTTATCTATCTTATCCTGGTTGTAGAGGAAAAAGTCTGCAACGATTGTCCTTGCAAGTCTCTCCGCCTTGGTAGAAGCCACCTTAGCCTCCGAGAAGAGTTATCAGCTTAGAGAGAACTCCCTTCAGCTTCGGCCTCTCCACAACCATATCTATAAGGCCGTGCTCCAGGAGGAACTCCGCCCTCTGGAACCCTTTGGGGAGCTTCTGTCTTATCGTCTGTTCAATAACTCGGGGGCCGGCGAAACCTATAAGAGCCTTAGGCTCTGCAATAATCACGTCTCCAAGAAAGGCAAAGCTTGCCGACACCCCACCCATTGTTGGATGGGTGAGGACCGATATAAAAGGCACCCCCCTTTCCTCAAGACGTGCAAGGGCCGCCGAGGTTTTAGCCATCTGCATAAGGGAGATTATCCCCTCCTGCATCCTCGCCCCGCCGGAGGCGGTGATGCAGATGAAGGGGATACCCTCTTCGGCAGCCCTTTCTATGTTTCTCGTTACCTTCTCGCCGGCCACCGAGCCCATACTGCCGCCCATAAACCGGAAATCGAAGCAGCTTACAAGGGCCTCTTTACCGTCTATTCTGCCCCTGGCGTTAACAACGGAGTCTTTAAGGCCCGTTTTCTTCTGGGCTTCCTCTATCCGCTGAGTGTAGGGCTTACGGTCTTTAAAAGAGAGGTAGTCTACCGGCTCAAGGTCGGCGTCAAGCTCCTGAAAGTCCCCGTTGTCAAACAGCATGTAGAGCCTGTCCCTTGCCGGCACCGGAAAGTGGTAGCCGCACTTAGGACAGACCCACTGGGCGTTCTCAAGCTCCCCCTTAAAGAGGAGAGCCTTACACTCCTCACACTTTACCCACAAACCCGAGGGAAGCTGAAGCTGCCCTTTCTGCTCCGGACGCCTCCTCTTAAAGAGCCGGTCTAACATCTACTATCCCCTGAAGCAGGCTATCTGAGGGAGCAGGTTCAGAAGCTCCCTGAAGGCCTCGGAAGAAATCGTATAGTAAACTTTATTCCCCTTACGGGTTTTGGCAACGATTCCCTTGTAACGCAGGGTCCTCAGGTGCTGAGAGAGTGAAGACTGGGAGATGCCGAGCTCCTGCTCAAGGTCGGTAACGCACATGGGTTTGTCTTTAAGCGTAAAGAGGATTTTTAGCCTCACAGGAGATGCCAGAGCCTTCAGGCACTCAGCGCCCTCTTCAATCCTGTCGTCGTCGAGGATAATGTTCTCCTTCTTCTCCGCCATACCGCCTCCCACAGAATCTTTACTAAAGATTTTATAGTAAACTTCAATTTTGTGCAACTATTAATAATATAAAACAAGTGGAATAAAAACTTTAAATTTAGCGAGCATTAATCTATAATTATTTATGTCTCAATTCAACACGTCGGAGCTCCAATGAAGGTAATAAAAACCGACAAAGCCCCTCTTCCCCTTGGGCCCTACAGCCAGGGAATCCTCTACGGAAACCTAATTTTTGTATCGGGCCAGCTGGGGATAGACCCTAAAACGGGAAAGCTCAAGGAGGAGTTCAGGGAGGAGGCCCTTCAGGCACTCAACAACCTGAAGGCCGTTGTTGAGGCGGCCGGAGGGAGCAGGTGCAGCATAGTAAAGGTAACCGTTTACACAACCGACATAAGTAGGTTCAAAGAGTTTAACGAAGTTTACAGGGAGTTCTTCTCGGGCTGCCCCGTTCTGCCGACGCGGGCGGTGGTAGAGGTAAAAGGGCTTCCGGCAGGGGCAAGTGTAGAGGTGGAATGTATAGCGGTAAGGGGGTAGGAAGGCTATACGTTGTAGCAACTCCCATAGGGAACCTAAAGGACATAACGCTCCGGGCGCTGGAAGTTCTTAAAGGCTGCGACTTTATAGCCTGCGAGGATACACGGCAGACGAGAAAACTCCTTAAGCACTACGGCATAGAGGGGAAAGAGCTTCTCAGCTACCACGAGCACAACGAGGAGCAGGCGGCAAAGGAGATAGTTGAGAGGCTGAAGGGGGGCGAGTCCTGCGCCCTTGTAAGCGACGCCGGAACCCCTTGCATAAGCGACCCCGGCTACAGGGTTGTTAAACTGGCACGGGAAGAGGGAATTGAGGTTACGCCCGTTCCGGGGCCGTCTGCGGTAACTGCGGCCCTATCTGCGTCGGGCCTTCCCACCGACAGGTTTCTGTTTGTAGGCTTCCTGCCGAGGAAGGAGGGGCAGCTAAAAGAGGCCCTGAAAGAAGCCGTTGAGCTTCCCTACACGGTGGTTGCCTACGAGTCTCCCCACCGCCTCGAGAAGACCCTTACGCTGCTGTCGGAGCTCTACCCCGACGCAACCGTGGCCCTGTTCAAAGAGATAACGAAGGTGAACGAAGCCTTCCTGAAGGGTACACCGGAAGAGCTTTTAAAGGAGCTGCGGGAGAGGGGAATGGTAAAGGGGGAGTTCGTTTTACTCTTTCCGCCCGGTAGGGAGAGGGTTGAGGAGCCGGAAGAGGTCCTCAGGAAGCTGCTCGAGTCGGGAATGAAACTGAAGGAGGCTGCGAAGGAGGCGGCCAGGATAACCGGCCGCCCCAAGGGTGAGCTCTATAAGTTGGGGTTAAAGTTACTTGGCAAGTGAGGGCTCACAAGGGGTGAGCTTGCCGTCTTTGTACTCGTAGGCCTTTATGATGCACGGACCTCCGATGTAGCGCTCAACGTCTACAAAGGAGGCGTACTCAACCTTAAACCACTTAACGGTAAGCTCAAAGGCCACCATAGGGTCAAAGTCTTTACAGGAGTAGGCGTCGAGGCTGAAGAACTTCTCCTCGGGCCAGGTGTGGATTGTGCAGTGGCTCTCGAGCCAGATGGAGACTCCCGAAACGCCGCTGTCTTCGGTAGCCCTCCTCTTGAGGGTCTCCTCCATAAACTCGAGAGTCCTGCTCTTAACGTTCTCCTCCGAGAGCTTCTTTACGAACTGCTCAAGCTCCGACTGGGCAAAGGGGAAACGGGCCACAATAGGAGGGTAGACCAGGGTCATATCGAGCTTCCTGGCCAGCTCCTCCATGTAGTCGTAAACCGGCTGAATTGCGTTAATACGGCTTATGTCGCTTACGGTTGCGTCCATCATAATGTGTCTTCCGACAAACTCCATGGCCTACCTCCTTAAGTTGGGCCCACGGCCGCTGGTTACTTCTTCAGGGGAACAACGTCTACCGTTACGGTAGCCTCAACGTCTTTAAAGAGGTGAATCTTAACCTCGTAAGTTCCGGTCTCCCTGATGGGCCTCTCAAGGATAATCTGCTTCTTCTCAACATCCTCAAAGCCGGCTTGGTGGAGGGCCTTTTCAATCTGGGAAGTTGTAACGGAGCCAAAGAGCTTGCCCTCTTCTCCGGCCTCGTGCTCAATTGTGATGCGGGTTGCGTTGAGCTTCTCGGCAAGCTCCTTGTACCTGGCCAGCTGCCTCTCGGCCTTCTTCTTAAGGGACTGAAGCTCGTTCTTAACCCTTGCGATGTTAGACTTTGTAGCGGGAAGGGCTATGCCGGAAGGTATAAGGTAGTTCCTTGCGTAGCCGTCCTTTACCTTCACTATGTCGCCAACCTTTCCGAGGTTCTCCATATCCTTAAGCAGGATTACTTCCATCTTCCTCACCTCCTTTCAGTTTTCTGAAGTCGAACCAGTTATCGAGAAGCCCCAAAACAAGGGCCGTGGCCAAAAACCCCAGTGGAAAAATTAGCACCGCAAAGAAAATAATCAACTTCATAAGGGGAGAAAACCGCCTAACGAAGTGGAAGAAAACCGGTATTCCCTGAGCCGTAAGAAAGCCGAGGGAAGCTATGAGGAAGTTCTCGGAAACAACCTTAGCGCTCCCCTTAAGGAGCAGAGAGGCTGCGGCGGAAATGATAAAGAAAACCGCAGTCCAGAAGCCGAACTTCAGCTTGAAGAAGAGCTCCCCCCGCCTTTCAAGCAGAAGGGTTAAGCCGTAAGCCGCAACGCTTACAAGGAGGGCCGTGTAAGCGTAAATACCCAGCCTAAGGGCCATAAACTCCTTAAACTGGGTAACCTCCTTGGGGAGGCCAAAGAGAAGCTCCTCTATTAAGCTTCCCCCAAAGAGAAGAGCGGCACCCGACAGAACCGCAGCGGCAGGCCTTTCCTTAAACAGGTAAAAGAGAAGGCCCAAAAACGGAAAGTACCCCACATCAAGGGCCACCTGGGGATTCAACAGGGCGAGCAGAACCTCAACAACTGCCGTCCCAAAGAGCACAGCGGGCAGTGAAACGCCCCTTAAGGCCAGGTTGAAAAGGGCCGGAACGAAAAGAGAAAGCCCCAGCCCTGTAGGTGCCAGGGCCGGGCTCTGATAAAGCACTCCGGCTCCGGAAAGAACAAGCAGGTAAACGAAAAAAGGCCTTCTCTCCCCTGCCATCTCCTTAGTCCATCTTAACAAATGGAAGGAGAGCAAGGTGCCTTGCCCTCTTTACGGCCCTTGCAAGCTGCCTCTGGTGCTTGGAGCAGACGCCGGAAATCCTCCTGGGGATTATCCTACCCCTCTCGGAGATGAAGGACTTGAGAAGCTCAACGTTTTTATAGTCAATCCTCTCTATCTTCTCAGCACAGAACTTACAGTATTTCCTCCTCCTAACAAAACGCCTCTGAGGAAGTCCGTTACTCATCCTCTTACCTCCCAATTAGAATTCGATATCGTCGTTAATCTCTTCAAGACCCCCTTCCTGCTCCCTTGAACGGGGGTCGAGGGCTAAAACCCTATCGGCGCGAACCTCTATACGGCTGCGCTTCTCTCCGGACTCGGTCTCCCAGGAAGACTGCCTGAGGCTTCCCTCAACGAAGACCCTGTTACCCTTAGAGATTCTGCTCACAATTCTGTCTGCAGCATCACCCCAAACAACTACGTCGATGAAGAGGGTATCCTCCTGCCAGTTGCCGTTCCGGTCCCGGTAAGGCCTGTTAACGGCAATCCTGAACCTGGTGAAAGGGGTTCCCCCTTGGGTGTGCTGCAGCTGAGGGTCGGCAACGAGGCGACCGATAAGCAAAACCCTGTTGAGCATTACTCTTCTCCCTTATTCTCTTCGGAGGAAGCTGCTACAGCCTCCTCTTTCTTACCGAGCTTCTCCTTCAACTCCTTAACCTCTGAAGGCTTCAGCCTGAAGAGGAGGAACCTTATAACGTCTTCGTTAATTCTAAAGAAGTTCTCCATATTCCTAACGAAGTCCCTCTTGTCGGTCCTTATGTACTCAAGGACGTAAAAGCCTTTGTCGTAGTCGTTAATGGGGTATGCAAGCTGCCTCTTACCCCACTTGTCTACCTTGAGGACCTCTCCGCCGTACCTCTCAACGTAGGAGTTTACCTTCTCTATGGCGGCGTTTGTCTCTTCGTCGCTCATTGTGGGCCTGAGTATGTAAACCATCTCGTAGTAGTACTCCCTCATCTTTACCTCCCTAACTGTTGCATTTTGATGCTACCGTTTGGAGCGGCTCTCCGCTTATTAAAAGGTTCAGGCAGTCGGAAGCCCTATCAACGGCCTCCTCGATTGCCGGCCACTGCTCTCTGCCAAAGGGGGAGAGGACGTAATCTACAACCTCCTCCTTCCTGGCCGGCCTTCCTATTCCAACTTTTAGCCTGGGAAAGTTGGACGTCCCGAGCTCCCGTATTATCGACTCTACCCCCCTGTGGCCTCCGCTGCTGCCTTTGGGCTTCAAGCGGAGCTTCCCAAGGGGAAGGTCGAGGTCGTCGTAAACGACAACCATCTCCTCGGGGGCGATTTTAAAGTAGCGGAGGAACTGGGATACGCTCTCACCGCTCCTGTTCATGTAGGTTAAGGGCTTAAGCAGTATAACTTTACCGTTTTCACCCCTATACTCGCCGTAAAGGCCCTTAAACTTCTCCCGGTTCAGAGAGACCCCCAGCTTATCGGCAAGCCTGTCGAGGACCATCCAGCCGACGTTATGACGGGTCTTCTCATACTCTCTTCCCGGGTTTCCGAGGCCCACGACGAGCTTCACCATTACTCTTCCTTAGCCTCCTCGGAAGCTTCCTCTTCTGCCTCTTCGGGCTGAGCTTCAGGCTCGGTTACAACAACAACCGTTTCGTCGGGGCTGTCTACGAACTTGGCACCCTCGGGCAGGGGCAGGTCTTTCACGTGGAGAGCGTCTCCTGCGTGAAGGTTGGAGATGTCAACAACGATTTTCTCGGGAATCTCCCTGGGAAGGGTCTCGATTGCAACTTCACGCTTGAGGATTTCGAGAACACCGCCCTCTTCGGAAACACCGACGGGAGTTCCCACGAACTCAAGCTCAACTACAACTTCGAGGGTCTCACCGAAGGTAACTTCCTGGAAGTCGACGTGAATGGGAACGTCGCCGAGCCAGTTGTACTGGATGTCCTTGAGGATGCACATCCTCTCTTCGTCGCCCAGGTCCACCTTGATGAGGCCGTGGTGGTGCTTGATGCGGCGCACCTCTTTGGCGGGAATGGCAATCGGTGTGGCTTCCGGTCTTCCCCCACCGTAGATAACGGCAGGAAGAAGGCCTTCCCTGCGCAGCTTCTTGGCTACCTCTTTCCCGGTCTTCTCCCTTCGGGTAGCCTTCACCTCTACTACTTTCATCTACTACCTCCTTAGTGGTGTTTGCGGGAAAGCAGCCAATATTTACATTCAACTCCCCGTTTTGTCAAGTGGAGAAATTTTTAGCCGGAAAGTTGACACATCCGGCTAAAGAGCCTATATTCTGCAGTGCGCAAGTTAGAAGCGTCCCCGTCGTCTAGCCAGGCCTAGGACACCGGCCTTTCACGCCGGCGACGCGGGTTCGAATCCCGCCGGGGACGCCACTTCTTCAGACGCGTAAAAGGGTGGATTTGAGATAGTCTTCATAATCCCCCCTTTTCCCCCTCCCTCCCCTTTATGGAGAAAGGGGCAGCAAAAGGCTGCCCCCTCTTTCCGAACTTAGATTCACTCCTCAAACCCTCCCCTTCGGTTACAATGGAGTCAAACAGTTTCCGGAGGAACTTTGGAGAGGAAGGATTTTGGCAACATCTCTAAGCTCGGCAGGAAAACCGAGTACACCTTCAAATACAGCCCCCAGCTCCTTGAGAGGTTCCCCAACAGGTTTCCCGACCGCTTCTACTGGGTGTCGTTCAACTGCCCGGAGTTTACAACCCTGTGCCCGATAACGGGTCAGCCCGACTTTGCAACCATTTACATCCAGTACATCCCGGATAGGTGGCTGGTTGAGAGCAAGTCGCTGAAGCTATACCTCTTTTCCTTCAGGGACGCAAGAGACTTCCACGAAGATGTAGTGAACCGAATAGCCGACGACCTCTTCAACCTGCTCGAGCCCTTTTACCTGGAGGTTTACGGAGAGTTCAACCCCCGGGGGGGAATCTCCATAGACCCGTTCGTTCAGCGCTTCCGCTCCGAGCTCGACTGGGTAAAGGAGCTCGCCTCGGAGCGCTTCAAGCTCCACAGGATAACACCACCGCCCATAAGGAGAAACCGTGGGTAAGGTTCTGGTAATAGGGGGAAGCGGCGCCTATACGCTGGAGAAAGGGGAGTTCGGAGAGGTAGTCGGCGTTAAAAGGGTGGAGACTCCCTTCGGGCTGAGCAACCCGATTTACACCATAAAGCACCCTAACGGATTCGAGTATCTGTTTCTCTCGAGGCACGGCGAGCGGGACTACACGAAAACCGCCCCCTTCGTGAACTACAGGGCCAACATATACGGAGCTAAGGAGCTCGGGGCAGAAAGGGTTATCGCCTGGACGGGCCCCGGCTCGCTGAAAAGGGACCTTAAACCCGGGGAGTTTGTTGTACCCCACGACATTCTGGACTTTACAAAGGGCAGGAAGACCACCTTTTTCGAGAACGGGGGCTTGGGGTTTGTAAGGCAGAGCCCCGTTTTCTGCCCGCAGGTGAGGGAGTGTCTGCTGGAGAGTTTAAAGGAGTTAAAGGAGACCGTCCACGACGGAGGCGTTTACTGCTGTACCGAAGGGCCCAGGCTCGAAACCCCTGCCGAGATAAGGGCAATGGAGAGGCTGGGAGGAGAGCTTGTGGGTATGACGCTCGTTCCGGAGGTTTTCCTGGCAAAGGAGCTCGAGATGTGCTACGGGGCAGTGTGCTACGTTACCAACTTTGCCGAAGGGGTAAAGGAAGCAGCATTCAAGGAGGGAGAGCTCTTTGAGGGTATGGTGTCGGGAGAGGAGATGGAGAGGGTGAACCAGGCGGTTAGAAGGTTCCCGGAGGTTGTGAAGCTCTGCGTGGAGAAGCTCTACAGGTTAGAGCGAACCTGCCACTGCCCCAAGCTTATGGAGCGCTACAGGAGGAAGGGAAGAATCGGCACCGATTGGAGGCAGTGGATATTAGAAGAGTTTGACTATCAATAGTTTCAACGGTTGCCCTCTTTGTGTGCAGGCCTATATTATAGTGCTGGACAGTTGAATACGGGGGTGAACGGTTTCGACGGGGGTGCAGAGGTTCAGGTAGTGGCAGGCCGAGGCGCCAACCTCGTAAAAAAGGCACCCAAAATAGTTGCCGACGAAACACTCGCTCTCGCCGCCTAACTAAACGCGGCGACGCCCCTCAGAGCTTCGCCCGTCGGCTCTGAGTAGGGCGACAGAGAGGCGGGCTCGGTAGCTCTGCCCGCCCTCGGCAGGGCTACGACACCCAAGAGGGCTGGCCTCGGGGCGCCTGCCCGTGGGCTAACCCCGAGGCGAGAGCTTAAAACACGGGCTAAGCCTGTAGAAGCTACCTGAGCCGCACCTCCGGACGCGGGTTCGAATCCCGCCACCTCCACCAAATATTAATACTTTAAGCGTAATTCCCCTGCCCGGGAGTGAACGTGGATTCAATACTCAAAAAAGCGGGAACCGCCCTCCTACTAACAACCCAATTGGCACTGGCCCAAACGGCTACTTCCCCCCAAACAACAACTACGGCCCCAAATCAGGGAGTTTCAGCGCAACAGGGAGCCGTTACGCCATCTGCACCCGCTTCACAGGACTTCAGCTTACCCCAGTCGCCCTCAGTTGCCGGTATGCTCGAAAACTACGTAAGCGGAGCTGAGAGCCACTACTGGTTCGTAACGTGCCAGAAGAGGAACGTTCTGGGCGACAAGTGCTGCCTGAGGTGGGAAAACGGCAGGTGTAAAAAGGCTGTAAAGTTAACAGAGCTTCCCAAAACCCTTGTGAAAAAGAAGCGGGTAAAGGTGGTAAAGGTAGAGAAGACCGATTCCGGAGCCGTGGTTTACTACTACTGGTGGGAGTAGCTGTTAGAATTTAACGTATGAGGGTTATCTCTGGTTACCTGTGGCTCTGGGTTCTCGTTGCCGTTTTTGCCGCCTTAAAGCTCCCCTTTCTCTTTTTAGGGTTGAAACCCGTAATAAAGCCTCTCTTAGCCTTCGTTCTGCTCTCTATGGGTTTAACTCTTAAACCGGAAGAGTTCTCCCTGCTACTGAAAAAGCCCAAACTGGTGGTTGTAGGGCTTTTCACCCAGTACACGGTTATGCCGTTTGTAGGTTTTGCGGTTGCGAAGCTCCTGTATAAGGGGCTGCCGAAAGTCTTTACAGCAGGCGAGGTTCTAACCGGAAGCTGCCCTACGGGGGTTGTTTCAAACGTTTACAACTTCCTAACGGGAGCAAACCTGGCGTTGTCGCTTGCGCTATCCGGGGTTAATACGTTGGTGTCGCCCTTTCTGACTCCCCTGCTTACAAAGCTGCTGGCGGCAAAGGTTGTAGAGGTTAACGCCCTTTCCCTCTTTAAGGATATGGTCCTGCTTACACTGCTACCCGTAACGGTTGG
Source organism: Thermovibrio ammonificans HB-1 (assembly GCF_000185805.1). Taxonomy (NCBI): domain Bacteria; kingdom Pseudomonadati; phylum Aquificota; class Aquificia; order Desulfurobacteriales; family Desulfurobacteriaceae; genus Thermovibrio; species Thermovibrio ammonificans. Next base: position 263,196 of record NC_014926.1, on the reverse strand, counting down.
CCTTGCCGCTTCGGGCCTTTTTAAAGAGCGGGTGGAGAGGGTAAAGCCGGTTCTGCCAGAACTTTCGGCCCTTGCAGTGGTTCTGATAGTGGGCTTTGTTGTGGCGGCAGGGAAAGACAAAATAGAGGCCCTGCCGGCAGAGGGACTTTTACTGCTCGTAGCCGGAGTGACGGTTCACCTGCTCTTGGGTTTCTGGCTCGGCTACCTGATTCCGAGATTTCTAGGCATACCGCCGAGGGAGAGGGTAACGATTTCGATAGAAACGGCCATGCAGAACTCGGGGCTTGCCACCGTTTTGGCGGTTACCCACTGGGGGCCCTTGGCGGCCCTGCCCGCCGTTGTTTACAGCGTTGTGCAGAACTTGGTGGGACCGTTTGTTGTGAAGCTGTTTAGAGCAATTCACGGAAGGCATTTAAAGTAGGGGAGGGAGAACTCCCTCCCCCGGGTGTTTAAGTTGTTGAGCTCTCTGCGTCGTTGTAGATGTCGCCAACAATGGGCTCATTGAAGCCTTTGAAGCCCCTGATGGTTTCGACCCTGAACTGGGTGGATTTGTACCAAATCTCCTTAGGAGGCTCTTTAACCGGAGTGAGCTGCCAACCCCTCATCTCTTGGTAGTAGTCCCAGTTTACGTACTCGTTGAAGTTGTGAAGGAGGTCGGTTATAACGAGGCCCATATCAAGGAGAACTTTCTGGATTCGGGCCCACTTGTCAAGGGAGGACTCCCTACGGGTTACGCCGAAGTAACCGGCACACCTAGGGCCTTTAAGGGTTGCAACGCCCCTTCCGACGAAAGCTTTTATGGCTTCAACTGTTTCGGGAGGGTCTGTGAAGAAGGTGTCGTAAGCTCCCACAACGTCTTCGGGAAGGGGCTGGCGGAGGTCGTGAACCCTTGCGTCTATGTTGAGGCCGTACTTATCGGAAACTTCTTTAATGAAGTTTACGAGCCTCTCGTCGATTTCGAGAATGGTCACCCTTGCCGGAAGGCCCGTAAGGGCAAGGGCGATGCTCATAAGGTCGTCGTCTCCGAGGACGCAGACCTTTTTGCCCCTGAGGTCTCCCCTGTCGTCTGCAAGGGCTACCCTTGCAAAGGTGTTCTCGGGGGTAACGTAGCCCTGGTCGTACTGGTGGATGGCAGGAGGCCTGTTCTTCTGGATTTCGAGGAACTTCTCGAAGGCGGGCCTGAGGGAGTCGTCGATTACAACGCCCCTGCCGTTGCAGGTAGGACATCTGTGGGAGGCAAAGGGCTCTATGCCGAGCTTCTTGGCAAGCTCCGCTCCCGCCTCGGTGAGGAGGATTTGGTTCCCTTCAAAGACTACAAGGTCCCTCTTGTTCAGGAGCTTCAAAATCTCCGCAACAAGGGGCAGCGGCTCATCGGAGAGGTCTACGATTTTCCAGAAGTTGGGAGATGACATCACCGCCGCTATAACCTTTTCTACGCTCCTGGGATAGGCGGGAACCTGGGTGTTCTGCTCCGCCTCCTGGGCAATCTGCTCCAGTATCTCCATTTCTACTCCTCCATATATACGAAGTTTGGTATCGCAAAGGCTCCGTAGTGGACTTCCGGGTTGTAGTACTTCGGTTGGCCGTTCCTCTTCTTAAACTCCTCGTAGAGTCTCTGGAGGGTAACGGGGTGAACGCCCAGAGGGTCGAGGGTTTTGCTGCCTATGGTGAAGCTCCACATACCGCTGGGGTAGGTGGGTATAAAGGCGAGGTAGGGCCTTACTATCTGGAAGACCTTCTCCAGCTCTTTAACAACCTGCCTGTGGATTTTCCGCTGTGCAAAGGGGGATTCAGACTGGGTAACGAAGATACCGTCTGGCACAAGGGCTTTAAAGCAGTCTCTGTAGAACTCCTCCTGGTAGAGAACGGCAGAGGGCCCTATGGGGTCGGAGCAGTCTACGATTATGAGGTCGTAAACCCCTTCTTTTCCTTTCACGAACTCCCTGCCGTCTGCAAAGTGGACCGTAACCCTCTCGTCTTTAAGGGCAGAGGAGATGGTGGGGAGTTCGTTCAGGGCGGTTTCTACAACGTCTCTGTCTATTTCAACGAGTTCTACTTTCTCAACGTTGTGCTTCAGAAGCTCCCTTACGGTTCCGCCGTCGCCGCCGCCTATAACGAGAGCCCTACTTACTCTCCTGTTGAAGGTAAAGAGGGCCGGGTGGACTATCATCTCGTGGTAGATGAACTCGTCCCGCTCCGTTGTCTGGACGGCTCCGTCAAGGACGAGCATTTTACCCCAGTCGTAGGTGTCAAGGAGGAGAAGCTCCTGGTATGGGGTTTTAACCCGTTTGGCGCTCTTTACTTTGAAGGTGAGGCCAGTGGCCTGAAGCTCCATTCCCTCGCCGCCGTAGAACTCGGTAAACTGCAGCATCTCACCCCCAGAACTTGAGCATCACCTCCCTGACCACTTTGGCCCCGAGGGCCTGGGTGATTCCGGAGGGGTCGTAGGGAGGTGCCACCTCTACAAGGTCGAACCCTACCAGCTTGACGGCTGGTAATTTATAAAGGGTGGTGAAGAATTCAAGCGGTGAAGCTCCGCCGGGCTCGGGAGTGCCGGTTCCGGGTGCGTAAGCCGGGTCGAAGTAGTCTATATCAACGGTTATGTAAACGGGCTCCTCGAGGGAGCTGAAGAGGGTGGGAAGCTCTGAAAGCTCCACATCGAAGACGAAGGGGGAGGTCTCCCTGTAGAGGAACTCCTCCCGGGCTCCGCTCCTTATCCCAACTTGGTAAACGGTACATCCAAGCTCTGCTACCCTTCTCATAACGCAGGCGTGGGAGTAAGGGGTTCCGGAGTACTCATCCCTGAGGTCGGCGTGGGCGTCAAAGTGGATAACGGTTAGGGAACCGTAACGCTCCTTAAGGGCCTTTACAACAGGGTAGGTGACAGAGTGCTCACCTCCCAGAACAACGGGAAGCTCGACCTCTTTCACGAAGGAGTAGAGGTGTTCAACCATCTGTTCGGGAGGGGCGGGAAGTTCAACGTTTCCGAGGTCACAGAACTGAAGCTCTTCCAGGGTTTTATTGAGAGCCGGACTGAACTCTTCAAGGTTGTGGGAAAAATTCCTTATCCCGTCGGGACCGAAACGGGCCCCAGGCCTAAAACAGGTGGTAGAGTCGTAGGGTGCACCGACAACTGCTATCTTTCCTTTTTCCTTGGCACAGAGGAACTTCAAGCCGACCTCCAAAGTGTAAAATTTCTACACTAAACAACGGAGAATTCTAACCGATGGAGCTGAAACTAAGGGGCACCAACGTAATAGGTATAGAGCTTCTCATAGGCGGAGAAGGCTTCCAAATCGACAAAATCAAACAGTTCCTCCTGGAGAAGAAACAGCTCCTCAAAGGGGCCAGACTCGTCCTCACCGTAGAGAACTACAAGCTCTCGCCGGAAGAGCTCGAAGAGCTTCTGAAAATCGCAAAAGAGCTCGACGGCGTAACCTTTTGCGGCTTCAAAACAAACGTTAAGGAGAACCGGGAGCTGTGCATAGGCCGCAGAATTCCCTGCGACCTTTCAACCCTTCAGGTAGAGAGAGAGAAGGAGCGCTCGGAAAGCGAGGAGATTAAGTTCGTTAAAAAAACACTCCGTTCAGGCGATAAATTAACTTCAACCGGAGACCTCATAATAATGGGGGATGTTAACCCCGGAGCGGAAGTGGAGGCCGGGGGGAATATATACGTTATGGGAAGCATTAGAGGCCTTGTCAGGGCCGGGATAGGCAAAAGCGAAGGGGAAGTAAGGGCGCTGTTCTTCAGCGCTCCGAGGATAGAAGTGTGTGGCAAGAACCTCTCTTTCGAGAGAGGTGAAGAGTTTGTAAACTTTAGAGCAAAGGTTAAAAGTGGCAAAATTAAAATAGAACACTCTAAAAGGGGAAGTTAATGGCTGACAAAGTCATATGCGTTACGTCGGGGAAGGGCGGTGTCGGTAAAAGTACGGTAACTGCCAACGTTGCCACCGCATTGGCCCTTAAAGGTTATAAAGTAGTAGCCATAGACGCAGACATAGGATTAAGAAACCTTGACCTCGTCTTGGGGCTTGAGAACAGGATAGTTTACGACCTGGTTCACGTTGTTGAAGGGGTAGTGCCCCCCGAGAAGGCACTAGTAAAGGACAAGAGGACAAAGAACCTCTACCTGCTTCCGGCGGCCCAAACAAAGGATAAAAGTGCCGTAAAGCCGGAAGACCTGGTTAAAATCGTAGAGGAGCTCCGCGACAAGTTCGACTTCATCTTCATAGACTCACCTGCCGGCATAGAGGAGGGCTTCAAGACCGCCGTAACGCCGGCAGACACGATAATTGTTGTTGCAAACCCCGAAATGGCCTCCATCAGGGACGCCGACAGGGTAATAGGCCTGTGTGAGGCCATGCAGAAAAGCGAGCCCAAGCTGGTGATAAACCGGATAGACCCCAAAAAAGTGGCCCGAGGAGAGATGCTCGACGTAGACGACGTTCTACAGATACTCGGCCTCGACCTCATAGGCATAGTGCCGGAAGACCCCAACATGGTTGCCTACATAAACAGGGGAGAACCTGCCGTTCTCTTCCAGGAGTCGGTGGCCGGAAGGGCCCTCAGGAACGTGGCAGAGAGGCTGCTCGGGAAAGAGGTTCCCTTCGATGAACTCAAACAGCAAGGAGAGGGACTTCTGGACAAACTCAAAAAACTGTTCGGGAGTGGTTAGCAATGGGGATTTTCTCTAAGATAAAGGGGGCTCTCGGTAAACCTCCGGCAAAAGAGGTGGCCAAACAGAGGCTCCAGGTCATTCTCAAGTACGACAGGGCCGGCCTTCCTCCAAACGCCATAGAGGAAGTTAAAAAGGCGATACTTGCAGCCCTCGAGAAGTTCCCCTTCATCGACACAAGCGGCGTGAACATCAGCATTCCAGAAGACAAAGACAAAGGCAAAATAGAGATAGAGATACCGGTAAAGGACCAGTAAACAGACGTTTGCAGGCTGCAAATAAAAAAGGGGGCCCTAAGGCCCCCCCTTTCTATTTGGCTAAAACTCCACACTAACCTTCTGCCTTCTCCTCGGCCTCCTGCTTCTCCGCCTTGCCTTCTCCGGCCTCTACAAGCATAACTATGGCGGTAGGTGCGGCGTCTCCCTTACGGAAGTCGTAGTGGAGCATCCTTGTGTAACCGCCCTGCCTGTCCTTGTAACGGGGAGCTATCTCGTTAACAACCTTGAAGGCAATCTCTTTCTTGGTAACAATAGCCAGCACGTCCCTTATGGCCTTTAGCTTGTCTTCCTGCTTTGCCTTGGTGATTACCTTATCCGCAAGACGCCTGAGCTCCTTTGCCCTTGCAACGGTAGTAACAACTTTGCCGTGCTCCATAAGATCGGTAACAAGGTTCCTGAGCATCAGCATCCTGTGCTCTGTAGGCCTTCCGAGCTTCTTACCCTTTACTCTATGTCTCATCTCTACTTACCTCCGCCCAGTTCAAGTCCAAGTTGAGAGAGAAAGGCCTCGATGTCTGCAATAGACTTCTTACCAAGACCTTTGAGACTCTCAAGCTCCTTCCTATCAAGGGCCACAAGGTCTTTAACGGTTTCTATACCGTGCTCTTTGAGCACTTTAAGGGCCCTTCCGGAAAGTCCGGCTTCCTCAAGGGTCTGATTGAGAACCTCCGAAACCTCCTCTTTGGGTTCTTGGGCCTCCTCAACGGCAAAAAGGGCCTCAACGAGCCTATCCCTGATTTGAGAGAAGTGGTCTATGAGGATGTTGGACGCCCTGACAACTGCGTCCTTCGGGGTTATGCTGCCGTCTGTCCAAATCTCAAAGGTGAGCTTGTTGTAGTCGGTTCTGCGGCCTACCCTCGTATCCTCAACTTTAAATGTAACCTTCTTTATGGGGGAGAAGTCGGCATCAAGGGGTATCCAGCCGAGCGTGGAGATGTCGAAAATCTCCTGGATATCTTCGGAGAGAACGAACCCCTTTCCTTTATCTACCCTGAGGTGAATCTCTATCTCCGAAGACTCGTTATCGAGGGTAGCTATCTCCTGGTCGGGGGTGAGAAGCTCAAGCTGAGACGGAAGCTCAAAGTCCTTGGCGTAAACCTTACCGGGCCCTTTCTTCTTCAGCTCTATGAAAACCGGCCCCTCGCCGTGGAGGACGAACCTAAGCTTCTTTATGTTAAGGACAATCTCCGTTAAATCCTCAACAACCCCCGGCAGAGTCGTAAACTCGTGATAAGCCCCCTCAAACTTAACGGCAGTAGGAGCAGCACCCTCTATAGAGGAGAGCAGAACCCTACGAAGGGCGTTACCTATGGTAACGCCGTACCCCTTCTCGAGAGGTTCAACCACGAACCTACCGTAAGTGTTGGTATGCTCCTCCCAGGTGAACCTCTCAGGAGTTATAAATTCAACCATTCTTTCCTCCATAAGAGCATTAACTAACTATTACTTGGAGTAGAGCTCTACGATGAGGTGCTCCTCGATAGGAATCTCAATCTCCTCCCTTGTAGGCTCGGCCTTAACAACACCCTTAAAGTTCTCGGGGTCAAGCTCAAGCCAGGAGGGAATACCTCTCCTCTGAGCGAGCTCCATACCCTCCTTAATCTGGGGAATGTCCCTGCTCTTTTCCTTAACCTCTATAACATCTCCGGGCTTAACAAGGTAGGAAGGCCTGTCTACCTTCTTGCCGTTAACGAGAATGTGGCCGTGAACTACAAGCTGCCTTGCATGCCTGTGAGACTTGCCGAATCCCAGCCTGTAAACAACGTTATCAAGCCTGCTCTCGAGGAGCTTGAGGAGGTTCTCACCGGTCTGCCCCCTCATACGCTCGGCCATCTCGTAGAAGCGCCTGAACTGCTCTTCCCTTACGCCGTAGTAGTACTTAACCTTCTGCTTCTCCATAAGCTGACGGCCGTAGTAGGAAATCTTCCTACGGGAACGGCCGTGCTGACCGGGAGGATACGGACGCCTGTCGAGAATGGACTTACCTTTTTGAGACTTCTCCTCTCCTACGTATATGTTAACGCCAAGACGCCTTGCAATACGCCACTTGGGACCTGTGTACCTACCCATCTACTACCTCCATTAAACCCTTCTTCTTTTTGGTGGCCTACAGCCGTCGTGGGGAATGGGAGTAACGTCCCTAATAACCTTAACGTTTAAACCGGCAGCTGCAATAGCCTTAATGGCGGTTTCCCTTCCTCCGCCGTTACCCTTTATCCTTATTTCAACGTCCTTAACGCCGAACTCCTTCATGGCCCTTTGGGCCGCCTTTGTAGCGGCAAGCTGAGCGGCGTAAGGAGTGCTCTTCCTCGTTCCCTTAAATCCTACGGTTCCGCCGCTCTCCCAGCAGAGGGTATTACCCTCTTTATCGGTAAAGGTAATAATGGTGTTGTTGAAAGAGGTTTGAATGTGCGCTATAGCGAAACCAACGGTTCTCTTCTGCCTCTTCTTTCCCTTCTTGGCCTTAGCCATCAAAAACCTCCTTTAATTACTTCTTGGGTGCCTTCTTCTTACCGGCAACCGTCTTCCTCGGTCCCTTCCTCGTTCTGGCGTTTGTCCTCGTCCTCTGGCCGCGAACGGGAAGGCCGAGCCTGTGACGAACGCCACGGTAACAGCCGATTTCAATCAGGCGCTTGATGTTCATTGCAATCTCTTTACGGAGGTCACCTTCAACCTTGTACTCGTTCTCGATAATGCGCCTTATCTTGGCAATCTCCTCTTCGGTTAAGTCCTTAACCCTCTTTTCCGGGTCTACGCCGGCCTTTTCGCAGATTTTAAAGCCGCTCTTAATCCCGATTCCGTAAATGTAGGCAAGGGAATAGGGGACCTTCTTGTTGTCTGGAATGTCTACTCCAGCAATCCTCGCCACAGCTCTCCTCCTTACTTACCTTGTCTCTGTTTGTGCTTAGGGTTCTCACAGATAACCCTAACTACCCCTTTACGCCTGATAATCTTACACTTGGGGCAAATCTTCTTCACAGACGGTCTTACCTTCATCTGCTACCTCTCCTGTTTGTGTTTCGTGCCTTCAGCCGCGGTATTAGGAAAGGGACGGTTATCCTTTGCGGTAAACTATCCTCCCCCTTGTAAGGTCGTAGGGACTGAGCTCAACGACCACACGGTCGCCTGGCAGAATCCTTATAAAGTGAACCCTCATTTTGCCCGAAGCGTGGGCGAGAACTTGATGTCCGTTATCGAGCTCTACCTTGAAGTAGGCGTTGGGCAGGGCCTCAACCACCTTTCCTTCAACCTGAATACCTTTTTCCTTTGCCATAAGTGCCTCTCCCTTAAAGGGTTCCAGCTGGAACCTCAAATTGCGGACATAATTATAGTCCCCTCATCTGTAATAGCAACATCGTGCTCAAAATGGGCAGACAGCTTCCCGTCCCTGGTTACAACGGTCCACCTATCACGCTTCACCTTCACCTTACCCGTTCCCTCGTTAACCATAGGCTCAATTGCGAACGTCATGCCCGGCTCGAGAGTTATGTCGGGGTAACCTTTAAAAACGTAGTTTGTTATCTGGGGCTCCTCATGGAGGGAGCGCCCTATACCGTGACCGGCATACCCCCGTGTAACGTTAAATCCGTGGGACTCCACAAAACGCTGAATCGCCCTTGATATATCGATGAGTTTGCCGCCCACTTTAGCGGCCTCTATACCCTTGTAGAGCGCTTTCTCCGTTACCTCTATGAGCTTCTGGGCAACGGGAGAGACCTCACCTACGGGAACAGTTACCGCCACGTCCCCTATCCAGCCGTCAACAACTGCCCCGAAGTCGAGGGAGACTATGTCCCCCTCCTTAAAGACTTTGTTTTTAGTCGGGAGACCGTGGACAACCTCCTCGTTCACGGAGACGCATATGGCTCCGGGGAAGCCCCCGTAGCCGAGAAAGGCCGGCCTAACGCCGTACTCCTTACAGTAGCTTCTTGCAAGCTTGTCTATGTCGAGGGCGGTTATACCCGGAGCCACGTTCTCCGCAATTTTAAGGAGAATCTCCATAGTGGTAGCAGCAGCCGTTCGGAGCTTGGCTATCTCTTCGGGGGTTTTAAGGATTATTCCGTGCTTTGTCCGCTTCAACTTTAACCCTTCAACCCGAGAGCTTCTTCAATTTTGGCAGTTATCTCGTCTATGTCTCCCACTCCGTAAATCTCAACAAGGAGGCACTTTTCGGAGTAGTAGTCTATAAGAGGAGCGGTCTGCTCCCTGTAAACTTTTAGCCTCTTCCTTATAACCTCTTCGGTATCGTCTTCCCTTCCCCTCGCAAGGAGGCGTTTAACAATCTCTTCATCGTCTACGTTGAGGTAGATTACCCTGTCGAGGGGCATGTTGAGCTCTTCGAGCATCTGGTCGAGGGCTTTGGCTTGGGCGATTGTCCGGGGGAAACCGTCGAGGATAAAGCCCTTCTCTTTAACGTCGGGCTCGGATAGCCTCTCCCTGATGATACCTATTATTACGTCGTCGGGAACGAGCTCTCCCCTGTCCATGTAAGTTTTCGCAAGCTTTCCGAGCTCAGTCCCCTCTTTAACGGCGGCACGCAGGATGTCGCCGGTAGATATGTGGGGAACGCCGTACTTGGCCGCAATCCTCTGGGCCTGAGTTCCCTTTCCGGCTCCGGGAGGGCCTAAGAAGACTACTTTTATCATCTGGAACCTCCTGCTCCCAAGCGCATCTTTCTCCGTCTTCTTCCGAGGAAGCCTTCGTAAGAGAGCATAAGGGCGAAAGCTTCCATCCTCTTGAGGGTATCGAGGGCCACACCTACAACAATCAGGATGGCCGTACCGCCGAAGTAAAAGGGCAGGTTCATCTTCTGAACGATAATCATCGGAATTAAGGCCACAAGCGTCAGGAAGACCGCCCCTGCAAAGGTGAGTCTCGATACGATTCTGTCGAGGTACTTGGCGGTGTCGGTTCCCGCCCTAACGCCGGGGATGAAGCCTCCGGCTTTGTTGAGGTTTTCGGCTATCTCTTCAGGGTTGAAGACTATTGCGGTGTAGAAATAGGTGAAGAAGAAGATTAAAGCGCCGTAAACAACCAGGTAGAGCGTAGTTCCCGGCTGAAGGGCCTCATAGATTGACTGGGCAATCGGGTTGTGAATGAAGCGAACAACGGTTGCCGGGAACATCAGGATAGAGGCTGCAAAGATTATGGGAATAACGCCGGCCGGGTTGAGTTTAATGGGAAGATAGCTGGTGTAGCGCCCTACGGCCTGACGGCCGACTGTTCTCCGGGCATACTGGAGGGGGACTCTCCTTTCGGCCTCTTGAATGTAAACTATGGCGGCAATCATCAAGACTATGATTGCCACAACCGTCAGGAGTTTAAAGAGGGACATGTCCCCGCTCTTCACCATTGTGAGCACCCTTATAACGGCAGAGGGGATGCTCGCAACGATACCGGCGAAAATCAAAAGAGACATTCCGTTACCGATACCTTTTTCGGTTATCTTCTCGCCGAGCCACATCAGGAAAGTTGAGCCGGCAGTAAGGGTGGTAACGGTTACGAAGAGGAAGGTAAAGCCGGGGTTGGGAACTATGGGAACGCCCGTAGGGCTCGTCATGCTCTCAAGGCCTATCGCTATTCCGAGGGCCTGAATGAAGGCAAGGAGAACCGCACCGTAGCGGGTGTACTGGTTGATTTTCCTCCTGCCGTACTCCCCTTCCTCTTTCGCAAGTTTCTCTATAGAGGGAATGGCTACAGTGAGAAGCTGCATGATGATGGAGGAGCTGATGTAGGGCATAACGCCGAGGGCAAAGATGGTGAGTTTCCTCAGGGCCCCTCCGGAGAAGATGTCCATCATGCCGAAAACGGTCCCCTGGGCCCTTTGGAAGAAGTCTACAAGGGCTTCAACGTTTATACCGGGGACGGGAATATGGGCTCCCAGCCGGAAAACGGCCAGGAGCGCTAAGGTAAAGAGGAATCTCCTCCTGAGCTCAGGAACCGCCGTAACGTTGGCAAATATTTTGGAAAGGTTCATTTACCTTCTCCTTAGGCTATCTCTTCCCAGGAGCCTCCCGCCTCCTCAATTTTACGCTTAGCAGATTCGGAGAACTTGTGGGCCTTAACTACCAGCTTCTTGGTGAGCTCTCCGTCCCCGAGAACCTTAACGGGAAGGTTCCTTTTTACAAGGCCAACCTGCTTTAAAAGTTCAGGGGTAACTTCGGTTCCCTCTTCGAAGCGCTCCTGGAGGTCCCTTACGTTAACAACGGCGTACTCCTTCTTAAAGGGAGCGTTGGAAAAGCCGCGCTTGGGAAAGCGCATGTAAAGGGGAGTCTGGCCACCTTCAAATCCGGGCCTGGTTCCGCCCTTCCATCCGGAGCGGGCCTTCTGACCCTTCTGTCCCCTTCCGGAGGTTTTACCGTGGCCAGAGCCGTGACCCCTACCTACACGCTTCTTCTCACGGACAGCTCCAGGGTTGGGCTTAAGGTTATTCAGTCCAAGTCCCATTTTACTCCTCCACAGGTTCTACTTTTACGAGTTCTTTAACTTTCTCAATCATTCCCTCAATTGCGGGATTCAGCTCCTTAACGGTGGAAGCTCCTCTCTTCCTGAGGCCGAGAGCTTCGAGAGTTGCCTTCTTCCTCTTGCTCTTACCGGCAAGGCCGCGAACGAGCGTTATCTTAACCTTAGCCATTGTTACCTCCTGATAATCTCACCTTCTTTTGTTACTTTGCGGCCCGGAAGCTTCCAGCGCCTGCGAAGCTCCTCAACGGGAACTCCGCGGAGCTTGGCAAACTCCTCGGGAGTCTTAAGTTGCTCAAGGCCTTTGAGAACAGCCCTAACAACCGTGTGGGGGTTTGTAGAGCCTATAACCTTTGTGAGAATGTCGGTTACGCCGGCAGACTCAAGAACGGCACGAACCGGAGCAGACGCAATAACTCCGGTACCGGGAGCGGCCGGCCTCATAATAACCTTGGAGCCGCCGAACTTGGCCTCAACCTCGAAGGGAATGGTTCCGTCTACAACGGGAACCTTTATAAGGTTCTTCTTGGCATCTTCAGTGGCCTTCCTTATAGCGTCTGGAACCTCTGCAGCTTTACCCCTTCCAAAACCGACAACGCCTTTACCGTCGCCTACAACAACGAAGGCGGTAAAGCTGAACTTCCTTCCGCCGGTTACAACCTTAGCGTTCCTGTTAATGTGAACAAGTCTCTCTTTAAGCTCTAAACCGTCAGGTTTTACCCTCTTCGCCATGATACCTCCTTAGAATTCAAGTCCGCCTTCCCTTGCACCTTCGGCAAGGGCCTTAATACGGCCGTGGTAGATGAAACCGCCCCTGTCAAAAACTACCTTCTTTATGCCCTTTTCAAGGGCACGCTTCGCGATAAGCTTACCGACCTCAAAGGCCTCTTCGGTTTTGGTAAGCTCGGGCATCCTCGGCCTGATTTCCTTGTCGAGAGTAGAGGCGGAAACAAGTGTAACACCCTTTGTATCGTCAATAATCTGTGCATAGATGTGCTTCAAGCTCTTGTAAACCGCCAGCCTCGGCCTTTCGGGCGTTCCGAATACCTTTTTCCTAACCCTTCTGTGCTTCTTCGCAATTCTCTCACGCCTTGTTAACTTAGCCATCTTCTCACCCCTTTAAGGTTACTTCTTAGCAGACTTACCGGCCTTGAGGATAATCCTCTCACCCCTGTACCTGATACCTTTACCCTTGTAAGGCTCAGGCGGCCTGAAGGAGCGGATTTCGGCCGCAACCTGGCCTACCTTCTGCTTATCTATACCGCGAACGTAGATGTTGTTGTCCCTGTCGACCTCAATCTGAATACCCTCCGGAATCTTGTAGAGAACCGGGTGGGAAAATCCAAGGTGAAGCTCCAGAGTATCACCCTTAACGAAGGCCCTGTAACCCAGACCTTTAACCTCAAGAACCTTCTCAAACCCTTTTGAAACTCCGATAACCATGTTGTTTATTATGGCCCTGGTGGTTCCGTGAAGGGCCTTCATCTGCTTCTCGTCGTTGGGCCTCTCAACGATAACCTTGTTGTCTTCAACCTTAATTGTTAACTTCGGGTTGAAGGTAAACTCGAGTTGCCCCTTAGGGCCCTTAACAACAACGTGGTTCCCGGGCTTAACCTCTACCGTTACTCCTTGCGGTATCTCAACGGGAAGCCTACCTATCCTGGACATCTTCTCACTCCTCGCTTAGTTGTTTTTACCAGACGTAGCAGAGAACCTCTCCACCTACGCCGAGCTTCCTGGCCTTGTATCCGGGGATAATCCCCTTGTTGGTGGAGAGAATGGCAACACCGAGACCTGCCTTTACAAGGGGTATCTCGTCCTTACCTACGTAAATACGCCTACCGGGCTTAGATACCCTCTTAATCTCGTTGATGACCCTCTCCTTATTGGGGCCGTACTTCATATGAACCCTGATAACCTTCTTCTTGTTCTCAGGGTTCTTGGCCCTCTTGAAGGGCACCTCTATAACCTCGTAGTCCTTTATAAAACCTTCCTCTTTCAGGATTTTCGCTATGGCCTCGTTAACCTTAGAATAAGGAGCTTCTACAGTCTCGTGGTAAACAAGGTTCGCGTTCCTAATCCTCGCGAGGAAATCGGCAACAGTATCCATCATCATGGCTTCTCTACCCCTCTAACCAATTTTTACCAGCTGGCCTTCTTCAGGCCCGGAATTTTTCCTTGGAGTGCAAGGGTTCTAAAGCAAAGCCTGCACATTCCAAATTCCCTTATGTAACCCCTCGGACGACCGCAGAGGGGACAGCGGTTGTACTTCCTTACTTTGAACTTCGGCTCCTTTTGAGCCTTTACGATTAAAGCTTTCCTTGCCATAAATGCCTCCTATTCGGGTTACTTCCTAAACGGAAATCCGAGAGCCTCCAGGAGGGCTTTTGCCTCCTCGTCGGTTTCGGCAGTTGTAACTATAGTGATGTTCATACCACGGATTTTGTCAACTTTGTCGTAGTCAATCTCGGGGAAAACGGTCTGCTCCTCAAGACCGAAGTTGTAGTTTCCGCGGCCGTCAAAGGACTTCGGAGAGAGCCCTTTAAAGTCCCTAACCCTCGGAAGGGCCATGGAGATGAGCCTGTCAAGGAAATCCCACATACGGTCCCTTCTGAGGGTCACTTTGGCTCCGATGGGCATTCCCTTACGGAGCTTAAAGCCGGCCTCGGAACGCTTTGCCCTCCTAACGGAAGGCTTCTGACCGGTAATGAGGGCAAGGTCGTTCATGGCGTTCTCAAGCTCCTTTATGTTCTGAACGGCCTCACCCACACCCATGTTAACAACAATCTTCTCTATTCTCGGCACCTGCATAACGTTTTTGTAGCCGAACTTCTTCATAAGTGCAGGTATAACTTCCTCTTTGTACTTCTTCTTCAGTCTCGGAACGTACTTCTCCTCTGCCATACTACCTCCCTACGCGGATTACCGACCCGCCTTCTGTGGTTTGCTAATCTCGTCAATAATCTCTCCAGACTTCTTAGCGTAACGAACCTTTTTGCCGTCTACAAACTTTATGCCAACCCTTGTGGGCTCGCCAGTCTTGGGGTCAACAAGCATAACGTTGCTGATGTGTATGGGGGCCTCTTTCTCTATGATGCCGCCCTCGGGGTTGGTTTGAGAGGGCCTAACGTGCTTCTTAACGATTCTTACACCTTCAACTATCACCCTCTCCTTCTCAGGGAGAACCTTCAAAACCTTACCTACTTTACCCTTATCTTTACCGGCGATAACAATAACCTTGTCGCCGGCCTTTATCTTGAACTTCTTCTTAGCAGCCATTAGCAGCCCTCCTTAAATAACTTCAGGAGCAAGAGTGGTTATCTTGGTGAAGCCTTTCTGCCTTGCCTCCCTTGCAACCGGACCGAGAATACGAGTTCCCAACGGCTCTCCCTGCTTGTTGAGGAGAACGCAGGCGTTGTCGTCGAACTTGATGTAAGTTCCGTCGGGACGCCTCACTTCTTTCTTAGTCCTGACAACTACCGCCCTGTAAACCTCTCCCTTTTTGGCGGTAGCGTTGGGAGCAGCCTCCTTAACGGTAACAACTATCTGGTCACCGAGGGAGGCGTACCTGCGGTTTGAACCGCCGAGAACGCGGATACACTGGACCTTTTTGGCTCCAGTGTTGTCTGCCACGTTAAGGTATGTCTGAACCTGAATCATCGCCTCACTCCTTTAGTAAGGATTTACTCCTGTTCCTCTGTGGTTTCACCGAGTTTCTTGGCCTTCTCGATAATCTCAACGACCCTCCACCTCTTGTGACGGGAGAGGGGACGGGTCTCCATAATCTTTACAACGTCTCCAACCTGGCACTGGTTGAGCTCATCGTGTGCCATGTACTTTTTAGACTTCTTAACCCTCTTACCGTAGAGGGGGTGACGAAACTCCCTGGTTACACGGACAACAACGGTTTTGTCCATTTTGTCGCTAACGACAACTCCTATCCTTACCTTACGCCTGTTAACTCTGGTCTCTGCCATAGTCTCCTCCGTTAAGCCTTAACGCCACGCTCTCTGAGGATTGTGAGAATGCGGGCTATCTGACGCCTGGTCTTACGAATCTCCATAGGGTTATCGAGTTGACCGAAGGCGTTCTTAAACCTGAGCTTAAGGAGCTTCTCCTTAAGCTCGGCTACCATCTTCTTAAGCTCCTCGGTGGACTTCTGTCTGAGCTCCTCTGTGTACTTCTTCATTACTTACTCCCCTTCCGCTTGGGTTTCTTCCCTCTTAACGATACGACACTTCATGGGAAGCTTGTGTATTGCAAGCCTGAGAGCTTCCATGGCCACATCTTCGGGAACGCCGGCAACTTCAAACATTATCCTGCCGGGAAGGACTTTGGCAACCCAGGTCTCTACGTTACCCTTACCCTTACCCATACGGGTCTCAAGGGGCTTCTTGGTGTAAGGTTTGTCGGGGAAGATACGAATCCAAACCTTACCGCCCCTTTTCATGGTCCTGGTTATGGCAACCCTTGCAGCCTCAATCTGGTTTGTTGTAACGTAGTGAGGCTCAAGGGCCTGAATTCCGTAGTCTCCAAAGGCGAGCCTGTTTCCGCGGTAGGACTTTCCTTTAAGCCTACCCCTCTGCTGCTTCCTGTACTTGGTTCTCCTCGGCATTAACATGACTACTCACCTCTCGCCATCTCTTGTTTTACTTCTTTCTCAATCTTTTTGAGAAGCTCTTCGGTTTCGTCCTTGTAAACGTCGCCCTTGTAAATCCAAACCTTTACGCCGATAACACCGTACTTGGTCTTGGCAATTGCAGTGCCGTAATCTATGTCGGCACGAATCGTCTGCAAGGGCACCCTTCCCTCCCTGTACCACTCCTTACGGGCCATGTCGGCACCGCCGAGCCTTCCGGCACACATCACCTTGATTCCCTTGGCGCCGGCCTTCATGGCATCTGCAATAACCCTCTTCATAGCCCGCCTGAACGCCACACGGCGCTCTAGCTGCTGAGCAACGTTCTCAGCAACGAGCTGAGCGTTGAGCTGAGGGTACTTAACCTCTTCGATGTTAATGTAAACGTTCTTGCCGGTAAGCTCTTCGAGGAAACGCCTAAGGGCCTTTACCTCCGCCCCTTTCCTCGCAATAAGCAAACCGGGACGTGCAGCCCATATCCTTATGTTTATCCTCTCGGGAGTCCTCTCGATGTCGATACGGGCTATACCGGCGTGGTAGTACTTCTTCTTTATAAGGTCGCGGATTTTAAGGTCTTCGTGAAGGTTGTGAACGTACTCACCCTTCTTCTTCGTTACCCACTTAGACTCCCAGTCTTTTGTGATTCCCAGTCTAAATCCTACAGGATGAACTTTCTGTCCCAAGGTTTACCTCCACAATCAGTTACTTTTTAGCCTCAGGCTTTCCTACCACAACGGTTATGTGGCAGGTTCTCCTGCGCCTGATATTGGCCCTTCCCATAGCCCTCGGCCTCACCCTCTTCATAGTGGGGCCTTCATCTACGTAAGCCCTTCTAACTACAAGCTCTTCCGGGTTTAACCCTTTCTGCTCTGCGTTGGCTATGGCGCTCTTTAAAACCTTTTCAATCATACGGGCTGCTTTCTTCGGGGTGTTCTGAAGGATGGCAAGGGCCTGGTCTACCTGCTTTCCTCTTATGAGGTCTATCACGAGCCTTACCTTAGAGGCAGACATACGGGCTCTTCTCCATATAGCCCTTGCCTCTTCCGGGGTTGCAATCCCCCTTTCACCTGCCTGATAGTAGTCTCTCTGCTCAACCGCCATGGTCTACCTCTCCTTACTTCTTCTTGGCTACTTTCTGGCCTGCATGGCCGCGAAACGTTCTCGTAAGGGAGAACTCACCGAGCCTGTGGCCTACCATCTGCTCGGTTACGTAAACGGGAATGAACTTCTGGCCGTTGTAAACGGCAAAGGTGTGGCCGATAAACTCGGGAACGATTGTGCAGGCCCTATCCCACACCTTTATAACCTTCTTCTCGCCGGTTTCGTTCATCTTACGAACTTTCTTCAGTATCTTAGGGTTCACGTAGGGACCCTTCTTCAGTGAGCGGCCCATTTAAACCTCCTACTTCTGGTTACGGCGTTTAATAATGAACTTGTCGGAGTACTTCTTGGAGCGCCTTGTCTTGTAGCCCTTAGTGGGTTGACCCCAAGGAGTAACAGGGTGCTTACCGAACGTCCTACCCTCACCACCACCGTGGGGGTGGTCTACCGGGTTCATAGCGGTTCCGCGGACGGTCGGCCTGATACCCAGCCACCTGGAGCGACCGGCCTTACCGATAACTATGTTCTCGTGGTCGAGGTTACCAACCTGACCGATTGTGGCCATACAGTCAAGGTGTACCAGGCGAAGCTCACCGGAGGGGAGCCTCAGCTGAGCGTAGTCGCCCACCTTACCCATAAGCTGGGCAAAAGAGCCTGCAGCACGGGCAAGCTGACCACCTTTACCGGGCTTAAGCTCTACGTTGTGAACGATTGTACCTACGGGAATGTTCCTTAAAGGCAGGGCGTTACCCACCTTAATCTCGGCATCGGGTCCGGCAACTACAGTGTCACCTACCTTGAGGCCGTCGGGCCAAATGATGTAACGCTTCTCTCCGTCTGCGTAAACGAGAAGCGCTATACGGGCAGAACGGTTCGGGTCGTACTCGATAGCCGCTACCTTAGCGGGAACGCCGATTTTATCGCGCCTGAAGTCGATTATCCTGTAGCGGCGCTTGTGTCCGCCGCCTTTATGACGGCAGGTGATTCTACCCTGGTTATTCCTACCTGTTCCCCTTACGAAACCTACAGTAAGGGACTTTTCAGGCTCGGTCTTTGTAATCTCGGCAAAGTCCGAGACGGTCATAAAACGCCTGGACGGCGTGTATGGCTTAAACCTTTTAATTCCCATCTTTCAACCCCTTACTTAGAGTTTCTCAAGGTCTATCTCGTAGCCGGGCTTAAGGGTAACAATAGCCTTCTTCCAGTCCTTCTTCCTTCCACGGAGGAACCTGATACCCTTCCTCTTGCCCTTAACAATCATGGTGTTAACCTTCTCAACCTTCACGCCGAAGATTTTCTCTACCGCCTCCTTAATCTCCGGCTTTGTGGCGTCCATTGCCACTTCGAAGGTAACCTTCGTAATCTTCTTAGGCTCCTTCGTTTTGGAGCTCTTAACCTCAAGGTTCGCAAGCCTTACGCTCTTTTCGGTAATCACAGGGCGCAGGATTATATCATAGGGGGTTCTCATGACAGCCTCTCCTCTATTTTGGGTAGGATTGACTTGAATACTACACACTTGTCGTAGCAGAGAATGTCGTAAACGTTAAGCCCTTCAACGGGAAGAACCTTAACGTTGGGAAGGTTCCTGAAGGAGAGGTAGGTGTTCTCGTCGAGCTCTGCAGGAACCACAAGGAGAACCTTGGAGTTCTCAAGGCCCAGGTTCTTCAGGAACTCAACGGCCTGCTTGGTTTTGGGCTTCTCAAAGGAGAAGTCCTCAACTACTATGAAGTTGCCCTCCTGAATCCTTCCGGCAACAACGCTCTTGAGGGCAACCTTCCTTACCTTCTTGGGAAGGTTGTAAGAGTAGTCGCGAGGCTTAGGACCGTGGACGACGCCACCGCCGACCCACTGAGGAGCCCTGATGGAACCCTGACGAGCCCTACCTGTGTGCTTTTGAGGCCAGGGCTTCCTACCTCCACCCCTCACTTCTCCGCGGGTCTTGGTGGAGTGGGTTCCCCTTCTCCTCTTGGCAAGTTGCCACTTTACGGTTTCCCAAACGGCATGCTGCTTAATAGGAGCGTTAGCTATCTCGTCCTTTATCTGTACAGTTCCGGTCTCTTTGTTGTTGAGGTCTACTACCTTAATCTCCATCGTTCACCCCTTACTTTCCTTTAACTATTACAAGGCTTCCCTTGTGTCCGGGAATCGCCCCCTTTATGAGAAGGAGGTTTTTCTCGGGGATAACGTCAACAATTTCAAGGTTCTTCACGGTAACCGTTTCGTTACCGTAGTGACCGGCCATCCTTTTACCCTTGTGAACCCTTCCCGGGTCTGCACAGGCACCGATGGAACCGGGACCTTCGTGGAAGTCGGAACCGTGGGAGCGCCTACCGCCGCCGAAGCCGTGCCTCTTGTGGTAACCGGCAAATCCCCTTCCCTTGGAGGTTCCGGTAACGTCCACTTTCTCACCGGGCTTGAAGATATCAACGGTTATCTTGTCGCCTACGGCGTACTCCTCTACGTTGTCGAACTTAACCTCCTTCAGCCACCTGGTAGGCTTGATGCCCGCCTTCTTAAAGTGGCCGAGAAGGGGCTTGGGGAACTTGCTCTCTGCCTTGTTCTTCTCTATAAAGCCAAGCTGAAGCGCAGAGTAGCCGTCACGCTCGGGAGTCTTTTTCTGAACAACGGTACACGGACCTGCCTCTATAACGGTAACGGCTATGGCTTTACCGTCTTCGGTAAAGACCTGTGTCATTCCTACTTTTCTTCCGAGGATACCCTTCATCACCTCACCTCTTTATTAGTCAAGCTTTATCTCTACATCCACACCGGCGGGAAGCTTCAGGTCCATGAGAGCTTCCACGGTTTGCGGCTTGGGGTTCTTTATATCGAGAAGCCTTCTATGCTTCCTGATTTCAAACTGCTCCTGGGAGTACTTGTACTTGTGTGGAGAGCGAATAACGCTCCACCAGGAGCGTTTAGTTGGAAGAGGTATGGGACCGGCAACGATAGCGCCGGTCCTCTTAACTGTGTCTATTATCTCCTGAACAGACCTGTCGAGAAGTCTGTGGTCGTAAGCAGTAAGTTTTATCCTAATGCGGTCCTGAGCCATAACTACCCCTCTCCGAATTGTTAGTCAAGAATCTCGGTAACAACACCTGCACCTACTGTCCTTCCACCTTCACGAATCGCAAACCTCAGCCCTTCCTCAATAGCTACGGGCTTTAAAAGCTCTACTTCAAAGGTAACGTTGTCTCCAGGCATCACCATCTCTACGCCTTCAGGCAGCTTAACTTTCCCTGTTACATCCGTCGTCCTGAAGTAGAACTGCGGCTGGTATCCGTTGAAGAACGGGGTGTGCCTTCCCCCTTCTTCTTTAGACAGTATGTAAACTTCCGCCTTGAACTTCCTGTGGGGCTTGATGCTACCAGGCTTGGCTACTACCATTCCGCGCTCTACTTCGTCTTTCCCTACTCCCCTAAGCAGCACTCCTATGTTGTCTCCAGGTAAGGCTTCGTCAAGTACTTTCCTGAACATTTCTATTCCTGTCGCCACTGTCTTTATGGGCTCGTCCCTTAATCCAACTATTTCTACTTCGTCTCCTACTTTCAGGGTCCCCCTCTCTACTCTTCCTGTTACTACTGTTCCACGTCCAGAGATGGAGAATACGTCTTCTATCGGCATCAGGAAGGGTTTGTCGATTTCTCTTACAGGCTCAGGTACATATTCGTCAAGGGCTTTTACAAGTTCGTATATCGGCTGGCACCATTCGCAGTTGGGGTCGGTGCATTCAAGGGCTTTAAGGGCAGATCCCCTGATTACGGGTACTTCGTCTCCAGGGTAGCCGTATTCGGAGAGGAGTTCTCTAACTTCAAGTTCAACAAGTTCAAGAAGTTCTTCGTCGTCTACCATGTCTACTTTGTTGAGGAATACTACTATCGCAGGTACGTTAACTTGTCTCGCAAGAAGTACGTGTTCCCTCGTTTGGGGCATCGGGCCGTCTGCCGCAGATACTACGAGTATCGCTCCGTCCATCTGGGCCGCACCGGTTATCATGTTTTTGATGTAGTCGGCGTGGCCCGGGCAGTCTACGTGGGCGTAGTGGTATTTGTCGGATTCGTATTCTACGTGGGCTGTCGCAATTGTGATTCCCCTTTCTCTCTCTTCAGGGGCTTTGTCGATTTGGTCGTAGGATACTTCCTGGGCTTTTCCTTGCAGCGCAAGGCAGTGGGTGATTGCCGCTGTCAGGGTAGTCTTGCCGTGGTCAACGTGGCCGATTGTTCCCACGTTCTTGTGGGGCTTCGTCCTTTCAAACTTCTGCTTCGCCATGATTATCCTCCTAAATAGCCATATTGGTTTTTGAAAGAACAAAAACTCTTTTGCAGGCTGGTATTATATGCAAAGTTACCCAATTGTAAAGGGCATAATGAAAAAAGGGCCCGAAAGGGCCCCGGAAGTTTACTTGTTCCTCTCTCCTATTATCTGCTCGGCAACGTTGGGAGGAACTTCCTCGTAGTGGCTGAACCTCATTATGTAGTTCGCACGTCCCTGTGTCATGGAACGGAGGTCGGTTGCGTAACCGAACATCTCGGCAAGGGGAACGAGGGCTTTGATAACCTGAGCGTTTCCGCGAGCCTCCATTCCCTGAACCCTTCCGCGACGCTTGTTGAGGTCGCCGATAACGTCTCCCATGAACTCTTCGGGAGTTGTAACTTCAACTTCCATTATGGGCTCAAGGAGAACGGGGTTCGCCTTTTTGGCTCCCTCTTTGAAGGCGATGGAGCCGGCAATCTTAAAGGCCATTTCGGAGGAGTCTACCTCGTGGTATGAACCGTCGAAGAGGGTAACTTTGATGTCGGTCATCGGGTAGCCGGCAACAACACCGGTCTCCATGGCCTCCCTTACGCCGGCCTCAACGGCAGGGATGTACTCCTTGGGAACTACACCGCCCTTAATGGTTTCGTGGAACTCAAAGCCTTTACCCCTCTCGAGGGGCTCAATTTTGAGCCATACGTGACCGTACTGACCGCGACCACCCGTCTGCTTGATGAACTTACCCTCTTGGGTAACTTCGCTCTTGATGGTTTCACGGTAGGCAACCTGGGGCTTACCTACGTTAACCTCAACGCCGAACTCACGCTTTAAGCGGTCTACGATGATTTCGAGGTGAAGCTCTCCCATTCCGGAGATGATTGTCTGACCGGTTTCGTGGTCTGTGGAGACCCTGAAGGAGGGGTCTTCCTTGGCAAGTTTCTGCAGGGCTATGGAGAGCTTCTCCTGGTCGGCCTTTGTCTTGGGCTCAACGGCAATGGAGATAACGGGCTCGGGGAACTCCATTGCCTCAAGGAGAATCGGGTGCTCAGGGTCACAAAGGGTATCACCTGTAAAGGTCTCCCTAAGGCCTACGGCGGCAGCGATATCTCCGGCACCGAGAACCGGAATCTCCTCACGCTTGTTTGCGTGCATACGGAGGATTCTCGCGAGCCTCTCCTTTTTGTCCCTTGTAGCGTTGTAAACGTAGGAACCGGACTCCATAAGGCCGGAGTAAACCCTTACGAAGGTAAGCTGACCTACGTAGGGGTCGGTAAGAATCTTAAAGGCAAGGGCCGCAAAGGGTGCATCGTAGGATGCGGGCCTCTCTTCCTCCTCTCCGGTTTTGGGGTTGATTCCCTTAATCGGCGGGATGTCGAGGGGAGAGGGAAGGTAGTCTACGATGGCGTCGAGCAGAGGCTGAACGCCTTTGTTTTTAAAGGCAGAACCGCAGAGCATCGGGAAGAACTTGAGCTCAATGGTTCCCTTCCTGAGGGCGGCTTTGATTTCGTCTTCGGTAATCTCTTCGCCCTCAAGGTACTTCATCATTATCTCTTCATCTATGTCGGCAATGGCCTCGAGCATCTTCTCGCGCCACTCTTCGGCCAGGTCTTTGAGGTCGTCTGGGATTTCCTCGTAGTGGTACTTGGCGCCGAGGGTCTCCTCCTCCCAGACGATTGCCTTCATTGTAATCAGGTCAACCACTCCTTTAAACTCATCTTCGGCACCGATGGGTATCTGAACGGGAACGGGCTTGGCTCCGAGCTTCTCCTCTACTTCGCCGACAACGCGGAAGAAGTCGGCACCTATACGGTCCATCTTGTTAACGAAGATGATACGGGGAACCCTGTACTTGTCGGCCTGACGCCAAACGGTTTCGGTTTGGGGCTGAACGCCGCCAACGGAACACAGGATTGTTACCGCACCGTCAAGAACCCTGAGGGAACGCTCAACTTCAATTGTAAAGTCTACGTGACCGGGGGTGTCAACGATGTTAATCCTGTGGTCGCGCCAGAAGCAGGTGGTTGTAGCGGAGGTAATGGTAATACCCCTCTCCTTCTCCTGCTCCATCCAGTCCATTTCGGCCGCACCCTCGTGAACCTCACCGATTTTGTGGATACGGCCGGTGTAGTAAAGGATACGCTCGGTGGTTGTAGTCTTTCCGGCGTCGATGTGGGCAATGATTCCTATGTTCCTAACCTTTTCGAGAGGAACTTTAATCTGCTTTATAAGAGCCTGCTGCTTGCTCAAGGCTTTCCTCCGTTAAATTCGTTTTACCACCTGTAGTGGGCAAAGGCCTTGTTGGCCTCGGCCATCTTGTGGGTGTCTTCCTTCTTCTTGAAGGCGCCGCCCCTCTCGTTGTAAGCGTCTATGAGCTCGTTTGCAAGCCTGTTAACCATTCCGCGCTCGGAACGAGCACGTGCAGCGTCCACGATCCACTTGAGGGCAAGGTGAATCTGCCTCCTCTCGTTTACTTCCATGGGTACCTGGTAAGTGGCACCACCTACACGGCGTGGACGGACTTCCATTAGGGGTTTTACGTTCTCTACGGCTTTGTGGAAGACCTTGAGCGGGTCCTCTCCGAGCTTCTCCTTGATGATGTCGAAGGCGCCGTAAACGATTTTCTCGGCTTTGCTCTTCTTGCCGTCTTTCATCACCTTGTTGATGAGCTTAGCTACAAGCTTGTCTCCGTAAACGGGGTCCGGAAGTATTTCCCTTGGTGGAACTGGTCCTTTCCTGGGCATCCTCGTCCTCTCCTAATTATTTTTGGTCTTTAGGTCTTTTGGTTCCGTATTTGGAACGGGACTGTCTTCTGCCTTCAACGCCTGCGGCGTCGAGGGCTCCGCGGATAATCTTATACCTAACACCCGGAAGGTCTTTAACCCTTCCGCCCCTGACTAAAACCACGGAGTGCTCCTGAAGGTTGTGTCCGATTCCGGGAATGTAGGCGGTAACCTCGATTCCGTTGGAGAGCCTTACCCTCGCAACCTTACGGAGGGCGGAGTTAGGCTTCTTAGGCGTGGTTGTAAACACCCTTACGCAGACCCCTCTCTTTTGGGGGTTACCCTGAAGGGCTGGTGCCTTGGAGCGCTTTACCTTCTTTTCACGCCCCTTTCTAACCAGCTGGTTAATTGTGGGCATACTACTCCTCCTAATGTTGTTTGACGGGCTGAATATAAGCAAAGGGGTTTCGATTTGTCAAGGAAGGGATTACCCCTTCCTCTGCTTGAGGAGTTCCCAGGAAATTATAAGGCTCTTTTTCAGCCTGAGGAGGGAGTCGTGAATCTCCTTGAGGTCGCGGTCTACTATGGGGCTGAGCTCCGGGTTGTAGGCGAAGTTGCCCCTGGAGATTTCGTGGGCAAACTGCTTCACCTTCTTGTAGTCGGTGGAGGAGACAAAGGCGTAAACAACGCAGATTGCGAAGAAGAGCACCCCCATGGCGAGGATTACGAAGAAGAGCTTCTCGATGACCGCATTGAGCAGCTGCTCACTCTTTAAGTATCCCGCGAGCACCTGCCGTGCAGAGAGGAGAAAAATGGCAGAGAGCACCCAGTAGAAAATCCCCATTCTCAGGGGGTAGGAGAGGTTAATCGGTGCGTCCGACAGGAAAAGTAGCCTGAGAAGTCTCTTCAGCGCGCCCATTTTCACCTCCTCTTCTCCCATTTTTAAAAAATTATAGTTCAATAATTTCTTGAATCAAGAATTAAAAATAATAAATTCCGAATTTAAATCGGATAATCAGATTGAAAGGCCGAATAGGGAAGAAAAGGGAAGGCAATAGGTGCAAAGGAAAAGGGAGAGGTTACTTCCTCTCCCTCCTCTTGGCGAGCCTGTTGAGAGCCTCTACAAAGGCAAGGGCGGAAGCTCTGACTATATCGGGGTCAACACCCCTTCCGCTCACCCTTATCCCTTCGCTCTCTATTGTGAGGAACACCTCGGCCAGGGCGTCGGTTCCGGCAGTCAGAGCCCTTATTTTAAAGTCCTTGAGCTGCACCTCCTCTCCGAGGCCGAGGGCGTTCTTTATCGCCTTGTAGGTTGCGTCAACCGGGCCGTTACCAACCGCAAGGCCGAGCTTCTCACCCACGGGAGTCTCTATCTTAACCGTGGCAGAGGGGATTACCCCTTCGCCGCTAACGGCCTGGTTGTAAAGGAGCTTGTAGGTCTTCTCTCCGCGGCCCTCAAGCCCTTCAACCAGGAGTTCAAGGTCGATTTCGTAAATCTCCTTCTTCCTTGAGGCGAGCTCCTTGAACTTACGGAAGGCCTCGTCGAGCTTCTCGGGGGGAAGCTCAATTCCCATCTCCTTCAGCTTCGCCTCAAGGGCGTGGCGGCCGGAGTGCTTACCGAGAACTATCTTCGATTCCGAAAGGCCCACGTCCTCGGGTCTCATTATCTCGTAGGTCTCCCTGCAGGCGAGAACGCCGTGCTGGTGAATACCCGACTCATGGGCAAAAGCGTTATCGCCCACAATGGGCTTGGTCTTAGAGATGAGGAGGCCGGTAAGCCTGCTGACAAGCTGCGAAGTTTTGTATATCTGCTTCGTATCTATATCGGTGTAAACGGGAAACTGGTCGGAGCGCACCTTAACGGCCATAACAACTTCCTCGAGGGCTGCGTTTCCGGCACGCTCCCCTATTCCGTTTATGGTGCACTCAACCTGGCGTGCCCCGGCCTTAACGGCCATAAGGGAGTTGGCAGTTGCAAGGCCGAGGTCGTTGTGGCAGTGCACGCTGATTATCGCCCTATCTATGTTGGGAACGTTCTCCTTCAGGTAGAGAATCCGCTCGTACCACTCGTCGGGAACGGCATAACCGACGGTGTCGGGTATATTCACAACTTGAGCACCCGCCTCTATAACGGCCTCTACAACCTCGGCCAAGTACTTAAGGTCGGTTCTGCCGGCGTCCTCGGCCGAAAACTCAACCTCTGCCCTGCCCTCGCTTACCTCCCTGACGAGCCTTACAGCCTCAACGGCCCTCTTGAGGGCCTCTTCCCGGCTCATTCTGAGCTTATACTTTAAGTGGATATCAGAGGTAGCTATAAAGGTGTGAATCCTGACCCTGTGGCCCTCCTTAAGGGCATCCCAGGCGGTTTTTATATCCAGCTCAACGGCCCTTGCAAGGGAACAAACGGTAGAGTTCCTCACCTCTTTGGCAATTCGCCTAACGGCTTCGAAGTCGGCGGGAGAGCTAACGGCAAAGCCGGCCTCTATAACGTCAACGCCGAGCCTCTCGAGCTGCTTGGCTATTTGGACCTTCTCATCCACGGTTAAGTTGACCCCCGGGGTCTGCTCCCCGTCCCGCAGGGTGGTGTCGAAGATGTAGAGCTTCTCCCTTTCCAAGGCAGCCTCCAAATGCAAATTACTTGCAATTAAACTTATGGTGTGGCCCGAGAGAATTCAAGGAACTAATTCTACTTTAAACCCTACCTTAAAACCCGCAAAATGTCCCGTTTAAGCCTTAACCTTCCGGGAAAAGCGGGAGGTTAAGTTGAGGCGCTGGTGCGACGAAGAAGAAGCGGTAAAGGAGCTGAAGTGGGGCCTCTGGAAGGTAAAACTCTGGGTAAGGGGCATCACAAAAAAGAGCGTTGAAGAGCTCGAAAAGGCCCTGGAGGAGAAGTTTAGAGTTTTTCAGAGCAAAACCGTAACAGAGGGTGCAGAGCGAACAGAGGGACTTCTTGTTCTAAGCGGGGAGTCTGAGAGCCTCGGGTTTATCTCCTTCAGGTGGGAGTGCACAATCACAGGAGACGGCTCTATACCCGTTTTAGTCCTCCTTGAAAAGAGGAAAGAGGCTCGAGAAGTCGAAAAAATAGTAAGGGAAAAACTCAAGCCGTTTCTCATTCCGGGAAGGGGAGTAAAACTCAGCTTCTACAACCCCTACGGCAGCAGCCCAGAGTACGCAGTGTCGCCGGAGGCGCTTAAAGAGGGAATAGACCCGGAGCTCTTCTACGGTATAGAGCCAGAAGCTCTCGCCCGAGCCTTCTTCTCCTCCCGAGAGAGTTTGCTGATACTTTCGGGGAAACCGGGAACCGGAAAGAGTAAACTGATTCAGTTCCTCCTTTCGGAAGCCCCCAAAACCTTAAAGAGAGAAGTGGAAGTTCTCGTTCTAAAGGGAAATGAAGCCTTAGAGGAGGCAGGAAGAGACCTTCAGACCTTCCTCTACTACGACGTGGTAGTCCTTGACGACCTTGAGACTCTAACTCTCAAGAGGGGAGCGAACGAGGAGATAACAAACCTTATATCAACAATACTCTCTGCAACCGACAGTTTCATTCCCAAAAGGGCAAAGGTAATCATAAGCACAAACAGGCCTCTGAAAGAGATAGACCCGGCCCTCCTTAGGCCCGGAAGGCTGTTTGACCTGCTCGAGCTCCCCGAAGTGGAGAGAGGTTTCATAGAGAAACTGGCGGAGAAACGCCCGGAGTTTAAGAGGGCAACTGTCCTCTTTGAGAAAATCGACAGAGTTCCAATAGCCAAGGTTGTTGAGTACATAAAAGGCGAAAGAAGGAGGAACTACCTGAAGGACCCTTCCATATCGAAGAGGGAGTCTCCGAGCTTAAGGAGCGTAGGGTTCTGACGCCGGCTTTAAACGCTTGTAGAGAGCAGCAACCAATAGGCCGGCAACAAAGCCGCCGATGTGGGCAAACCAGGCAACGCCGCCGAAGGAGAGGTGTTGTATCGAAAAGAGGGCGCTGACAAACTGAAAGAAGAACCACACGGCAATCCAGACAAGGGCCGGAACAACCACAACGTCTACGAAGAAGAAGATGAATATAAGCGTCACTATTCCCGCCCGGGGAAAAAGGATGGCGTAGGCACCGAGAACGCCGCTAATGGCGCCGGAAGCTCCTATGAGGGGGAGTTTCGAATCGGGTGTAACGAAAACCTGGGTAAGCGCCGCAACAACGCCGCAGAAGGTATAAAAGAGGAAGTAGGAGAGCCTGCCGAACCTCTCCTCTACGTTATCGCCGAAAACCCACAGAAAGAGCATATTCCCGAGTATGTGAAGCCACCCTCCGTGAAGGTACTGGTAGGAGATTAGGTTCCCGTAAGGGGTGAAAGGGTCCGGAGGGGGAAGGTCTACGCCGTGGCTTATCTCAAACGGAATAACTGCAAACATCCTGATAAAAACCTCCCGCAGGTGGGGAGGCAGGTAGAGCTCGTAGAAGAAAACGAGGAAGCAGGAAAATATTATGAGTATGGTAACAACCGGCGTGCGCCGGCTCGGGTTCAGGTCCTTTATCGGAATCAACCCGCTCCTCTCGCTTCAGGTAATCTTAAAGGCTATTGTAACAACAGTGGTCGGCTAACCGGTGCTTCCGAATCCCCCTTCCCCTCTAAGGGTAGGGTCTAAGGTTGCAACCTGCCTTCCCTCAAGGGGGTAGAAGCGCCTCGGAATAAGCTGAACAGCCCTCCAGGGTAGCTCCGGTTCGGGAGCTTCCGGGTCCACCTTAACAAGGGGCACCTTGACGGTTCCCCTGTAGGTCATATCGATAATCCCAACGGAGTTTGCAAGCATAAAACCGCTTTTAAAAATTGAGGAGCGGGGAACTAAGTCGAAGTAGTAACCGGGAGGGGGCGACACCCTAACGCCCGTATCGAAGAAGTAGAGGTTTCCCCTCTTCTCAACGAGCCTAATCAGGTGAAGGTCAAAGCCGCTGTCGGAAACCCTCTTCTTATAGGGAGGAAGAGCTCCCTCCTCAAGGGAGTAGCTGAAAAATGTTCTCTCCCAGCTCTCTCCGGTTATAAACTTTAAGAACTTCTCAAAGAAGAACTCGCTCCTCTCTTCCGGCTCTTCATCGTAAAGGGAGTGGAGGAAGAGGTTTGCACCCTCTCCCCTTATGAAGAAGCCGCCTGCACAGTAGTGGGCTCCAAAGGGAGCCAGAAGCTCAGAGAGGCTACTACGGAAACCCTCCGGAGAGGGAACGTAAACCGTTTTGCTGCCCCAAGAGCCGGCAGACTCAAAAAGTCCCCTGACGAAGGAGAGGTCCGGGCCTTCTACTTTAGGAAAGGTTCCAACTCTAACGAGGAAACCGCCCCTCCGGGGCTCCACAGAGGCCCCGAGGAGGCGGGCAAGTTTTAAAGCAACGTCGGCAAAACGCTCTTCAAGCTCAAACTCAAGGCCCCTGCCGTAAACCCAGCCCGCGGCCCAGTTACTCATCCTTCTTCTCCTTTTCGGGCTGAGAGTAGAAACCTCCGGTCTCGCGGAGTTTCTTCTCCTCCTCCCTCGTAACGTCTATGCGGCTGAGCTTGGGCCTGCCGAACTGGTCGAACTCAACGATTTTGACCGGAATGAGGTCGGAAACCTTAATCTTCTCGAATATGTTCTCCCTGAGCTCGGGCGGGAGCTTGGAGATGTGAACAAGCCCCACTTTACCCGGCGCAAGCTCAACAAAGGCACCGTAGTTCTCTACCCGCGTAACTTTACCCAGGTAGGTGTTTCCTACCTCGAGGTCTTTGGTTACGTCCTCTATCATCTTCAGAGCTTGAGCCGCAGCCTCTTCAGACGGTGCGGAGACGAGAACGGTTCCGTCTTCCTTAATCGTTATTTTCACTCCGGCTTTGTCTATGATGGTCTTGATGGTCTTACCGGACGGACCGATAAGGTCGCGGGTCTTCTCGGGGTCTATCTTCGTTGTAACTATCCTCGGAGCGTAAGGGGAGAGCTCTTTCCTGGGCTCGCTTATAACTGCATCCATCTTATCGAGGATAAACATCCTGCCCCGACGGGCCTGCTCAAGGGCCTTGGAGAGAACCTCACGGCTAATGCCCTTAACTTTAAGGTCCATCTGGATGGCCGTTACACCTTTTCTGGTTCCCGCCACTTTAAAGTCCATATCTCCTAAATGGTCTTCGTCTCCGAGGATGTCGGAGAGAACCACGAACTTGTCGCCCTCCATGATGAGGCCCATTGCTATACCGGCAACCTGAGCCTTTATGGGAACGCCGGCATCCATGAGGGAAAGTGAACCGCCGCACACGGTAGCCATAGAGGAGGAGCCGTTGGACTCGAGGATGTCGGAAACGACCCTGATAACGTAGGGAAACTCCTCCTCGGGGGGAATAACCGGAGCAAGAGCCCTTTCGGCAAGGGCACCGTGTCCGATTTCACGGCGTCCGGGCCCCCTCATGGGGGAGATTTCGCCTACACAGAAGGGGGGGAAGTTGTAGTGGAGCATAAAGCGCTTCTGCTCTTCGGGCATAAGGCCTTCAACGAGCTGGTACTCCTCGGGAGTTCCCAAGGTGGTGGTGACAAGAGCCTGGGTCTGGCCGCGGGTAAAAAGGGCAGAGCCGTGGGCCCTGGGGAGGAGCCCAACCTCTATGGAGATGGGCCTGATTTCGTCGGGTTTCCTGCCGTCTATCCTCACGCCCCTTTCAAGGACCATCTTCCTGACAAACTCCTTCTCGGCCTCATTAAAGGCCTCTTTGGCAAGGTGGTGGTCTTCTTCGGGAATGTTGAGCTCTATGAGCATAAGCTCTTTAAGCTCGCGAAGTTTCTCGCGCCTTTCGTGCTTGTCCTTTATGGTTATTACAGGCTCTATACGCTCAAATACCCACTGTTTTATGCGCTCTTTGGTGGCGGGGTCGAGCTCGGGAGCAACAAACTGGTACTTGGGCTTTCCGGCAAGGTTGCGAAGCTCGTCTTGAGCCTTAACAATCTTTTTAATCTCTTCGTGGGCAAGGAGGATGGCATCGAGGACTTCCTCTTCGGGAACCTCCTTGGCACCCCCTTCAACCATAACAACGGCGTCTTCCGTTCCGGAAACGATGAGGTCTATATCGGCCCTCTGCCTCTCTTCGTAAGAGGGGTTTATAACCAGCTTACCGTCTACCCTTGCAACCCTTACGGCTCCTACCGGTTTTTCAAAGGGTATCCGGGATATGTGCAGGGCGGCGGAAGCTCCGTTAATTGCAAGAACAGCAGGGTCGTTCTCCTGGTCGGCAGATATGACAAAGGCTATAACCTGAACGTCGTTCCTGAAGCCTTTCGGGAAAATCGGCCTTATGGAGCGGTCTGTAACGCGGGCTTTCAGAATCTCCTCATCGGTGGGCTTACCCTCACGTTTTATAAAACCGCCGGGAATCTTACCTGCGGCGTAAGCCCTCTCCCTGTACTCCACCAGCAGGGGGAAGAAGTCTACATCTTCCCTGGGCTCATCGCTCATAACGGCGGTTACAAGAACGATGGTGTCTCCCTGGGAAACGAGAACGGAGCCGTCTGCCTGCTTGGCCACTTTTCCGGTCTGAAAACGCATAGGACGGCCGCCAACCTCTATTGCAACCTCTGATATGGACATCTTTCTCCTCCGGTTAAAGTTGTTTTTGGTGCTTCTGACAATAAAAGAATAGGAAATTTACGACGGCGGTGGAATGATATCACAGGGAGGGGAAGGCTTGAGAAGGGGGCCGAGCCCCCGGGGAGTTACTTCCTGAGACCAAGCTTCAGAACGATGTTCTGGTACCTGTTAAAGTCCTTCTCCTTCAGGTACTTAAGGAGTTTCTTACGCCTACCTACGAGCCTCTGAAGGGCCCTCTTGTTGTAGTTGTCGTGCTTGTGCTCTTTAAAGTGTTCGGTCAGGTTCTTAATCCTCTCGGTGAGAATGGCAATCTGAACTTCAGGAGAACCGGTATCTTTCTCGTGGAAGCCGTACTTCTTAACAATCTCCTGGATAACGTCCTTGTCAACAGCCATCTAAAACCTCCCATTTCGTTTCACCGGTGGCAAAAGGCAACTGGAAATTTAACAAAGCAGCCAGCGCTTGTAAAGAGGTCAACCGGAGAACTCCTCCTTAATCCTCAGTAAGTTAGAAACGAGCTCTTCACAGCTCTTACTTCTCATAATGGCGTCGTTGAGCTTCGCCTTACCGCGCACCCCTTTAAAGAGCTGACTTATCTGGGCCTTTATCGCTTTGCACGCCTTTTCCTTCGGGAAGTAACCCCACATCAGCTCAAGCTCGCGTAGAATAAAATCTACCCGCTCGGCCAGCGAAACCTCAATATCTCTGCGCTCTTTATACTCTTTGAATATCCAGGGGTTTGAAACGGCGGCCCTGCCCACCATAACGCCGTTACAGCCCGTCTGCTCGAACTTCTCGTCTATTTGGCGCCAGCTCCTCACATCGCCACTCCCTATAACCGGAACGGAGCCCGCAATCTCCTTTAGTGCCTTTACCCTGCTCCAGTCAGCACTGCCGCTAAAACCCTGAACGGCAAGTCGGGGATGGAGAGCTATGGCGGAAACTCCCGCCTTCAGCAGGTTTTCGGCTATCTCCTCGAGGGTATCCTCGTAAAACCCGAGCCTTATCTTTACCGTAACCGGAATTCCTAAAGGCTTCAAGGCTTTAACAGTTTCTTCTACTATTCTTCCCATCTCCTCCGGGTACTGGAGGAGGTAGCCCGCAGCCTTCGCCTTGAGCACCTTCTTAACCGAGCAGCCGAAGTTTATGTCTATCGCCTCCGGCCTGTACTTAGAGGCAAGTACGTAGGCTCCCTGGGCAATCTCCTCAGGGTTTTGGCCGTAAACCTGAAGGTGAATCGGGCGTTCCGAGTCGGTAAAGAAGGAGAGCTCCTTCTCCTCTCCCCTGCGGGCTATCCCCGTTGCGTTCATAAGCTCGGAGTAGGTTCTATCTGCCCCCAACTCCCTACATAAAAGCCTGAAGGCCGAGTGGGTGTAGCCGGCCATAGGGGCCAGTATCACCTCTCGGTCTATTTTTAAGCTCACCGGAGCTTCTCCCGAGGAATAACTGTGCCTTCACTTACCCCCCTCCAGTGGGAAGCAACAACAACCGCCCCCAAACGG
Organism: Thermovibrio ammonificans HB-1; assembly: GCF_000185805.1. Lineage (NCBI taxonomy): Bacteria > Pseudomonadati > Aquificota > Aquificia > Desulfurobacteriales > Desulfurobacteriaceae > Thermovibrio > Thermovibrio ammonificans. The sequence goes on along the minus strand of NC_014926.1, from coordinate 229,993 downwards.
GGGTCAAAAACGGCCACCCAGCGGGAGGGGTGGTAAGCATGAAGGAGTCTTCCGTAAAACCAAATAGGCCCTCTCCCACTGAGAATAACACCCTTATCAAAAGGGACTTCAGGTAACTCTATCGAAAAACCTTCTTCAACAGATAAAACACCGTCGACTATCTCAAACTCAACCAAGGTAGCATCAATTTCTGAAAGTTCTTTCACCTCAAACCTAACCACTTGCCCCCTCCCTCGCCTTCTGTTTCAGGTAAGCCTCTATGAAGAGGTCTATGTCGCCGTCCATAACGGCGTCTATGTTGGAGGTTTCTACTCCCGTCCTGTGGTCTTTAACGAGCCTGTAGGGCTGGAAGATGTAAGAGCGTATCTGGTTACCCCAGGCTATACTCTTATGCTCGCCCCTGGCCTGGGCAATCTTCTCCTCCCTCTTCTGACGCTCAAGCTCGTAGAGGCGGGCCTTCAGTATCTTCATTGCCCGCTGACGGTTCTGAATCTGGGAGCGCTCGCTCTGACACGTTACAACTATACCCGTAGGGATGTGGGTTATCCGAACGGCGGAATCTGTTTTATTAACGTGCTGACCACCGGCACCGGAGGCCCTGTAGGTGTCTATCCTCAGGTCCTCCTCTTTTATCTCAACCTCTATGTCTTCGTCGATTTCCGGAACAACTATAACGCCGCAGAAGGAGGTGTGGCGGCGGGCGTTAGCGTCAAAGGGTGAGATTCTCACGAGCCGGTGGGTACCGTGCTCGGCCCTAAGGAAGCCATAGGCGTAAGGGCCTTTAATGAGCAGGGTTGCGCTCTTTATTCCGGCCTCTTCGTTCTCCTGAAGGTCGAGTATCTCAACTTCGAAGCCCTTTCTCTCGGCCCAGCGAATGTACATTCTCATCAGCATCTGGGCCCAGTCGCAGCTCTCGGTTCCGCCGGCTCCTGCGTGAATCGTAACTATGGCATTGTTTTTGTCGAACTCTCCCGAGAGGACCTTTTTAACCTCGAGACGGTCGAGGGTTTTATCGAGGTCGGAGAGCATCTGCTCGGCTTCGTCAAGGAGAGAGCCGTCCTGCTCTTCCTCGGCCATCTCTATGAGAACTTCGCTGTCTTCTATTTTCTGTTCAACCGACTTAAAGGCCTCGAGTTCCTGTTCAAGGTGGTTCCTCTCAACGGAGAGGCTCTGAGCCTTCTTGGGGTCGTTCCAGAAATCCGGGGAGGCCATCTCCTCCTCTATCTCGGAGAGACGCCTCTTCATCTTATCGAGGTCAAAAATACCCCCTTATTTCGGCATACTTCTCCTTGAGCTTCGAAACCTGCTCTTTAAGCTCCTGAACCCGCTCTATCATCTCGCTCCCCTATAAACTTTTCCCGGCTTAATGTAGGGCCGTTAACCCTTCTCAGCAACCCAAAGGCCAACGGTTATGCCGCCGTTTGAGAAATGGGTAACCTGCTCTACCGGCAACCCCGTTTCACGGGCCAGCCTCCTGCCGGGAGCAAGGAACAGGAGTTTGTATCGTTTGAAGTTCGTCTCTACCCACTCCCCAAGCCGCCTGTAAACTTGAGAGGCCCGAACGAAGGTAAGCCTTACGCCATAAGGAGGGTTCGTAACTATGAAGGCTTCGCTGAAGTTGAGCTCGGGGAAGGAGAGGTTCTTAAAGGTGACAAACCTCTCAACCCCCGCGGCACGGGCGTTTTTCTCGGCAGCCGAAACTGCATCGGGGTCTATGTCGAACCCGAGAACGGGAACGTTGACTGGGCGTACACCGGATAGGGCCTCGGACTTAACCTCCTCCCAGAGGGAACTATCGAAGTTGGGCCACTTCATAAAGGCAAACTCCCTCTTGAAGCCGGGCGGAATATTTGCAGCAATGAGGGCCGCCTCTATCGGTATGGTTCCGGAGCCGCAAAAGGGGTCTACAAGGGGAACTTCTCCCCTCCAGCCGGAAAGCAGAACCATTGCGGCCGCCAGGTTCTCCCTGAGGGGAGCTTCGGTTTCGGCAACCCTGTAGCCCCTTCTATGGAGGAGAGCTCCGGAGCTGTTTACGCTAATCGTGCAGATATCGTTCTCGAACCGAACTATTACGCTGGTTCCCTCGTCTTCGTAGTCGGTGGTTTTGGGCTCAAAGCCGACTACCTCTTTAATGGCACGCAGGACTCTCTCCTCTATTGCCTTGGTGTGGTAAAGCTTGGAGCGGCGCGACGTTGCCCTCACTTTTATGGGAAGCTCGGGGGTGATGTAGTGGCTCCAGGGGCATTTGGAGGCCTTTCTCACAAGCTCGGCAAAGTGTTTTGCCCTGAAAGTGCAGAGCCTAACGAGAACCCTGCTTGCGCTCCTGAGCCAGAGGTTCGCTCTGTAGAGCTCCCTCAGGCCCCCTTCGAACTCAACGCCCCCGGGCAGGATGGTGCCGTTAAGGCCGAGGGTTTGAAGCTCATCGGCGGTCACCTGCTCTATTCCCGGCTGAGATACTGCAAAGAGCTTCACCTCACCTCCAACAGCTCTTTAAGTTCAAGGGCTAAGCGCTCAATCGCCCCGCCCGAGAGCTTCTGCTTAACGTCGGTTTGAAGCTCCTTTCTCAGGGAGTCCCTCTTCCCGAGAAGCTCCTTAAAAGCCGGAACGAGGCACTCGGGTCGAACCCTATCTTGAAGGAGCTCCGGAACCACCTCCCTGCCGGCAACTATGTTGGGAAGCGATACGTAGGGAAGCTTTACCACCCTTTTCGCAACGGCGTAGGTGAGCCTGTTGAGCCTGTAAACAACAAGGTGGGGAAGTCCTGCAATGGCCGCCTCAAGGCTCGCCGTTCCCGAGGCTACAATGCCGGCTTCTGCAAAATAGAGCAGGTCGTACCGAAACTCCGGAGGGACGAGAGTAACGTCTGCTCCCGAATCAAGAACCTCCCTTTCAACGGCAGAGAAGTTAAGGCTCTCGGCAACCGGCAGGGCGAACTTTAGCTTAAGCTCTCGGGCGGTCTGAAGGAGAGGCCGGAGGAGGTACTTCATCTCCGAAGGCCTGCTTCCGGGAAGTAGGGCGTAAAAGGGCACTTCAAGGCCGAAACGGGAGGCAAACTCCTCCCGGGAGAGCTTCGGCCTCACCATATCCACAAGGGGGTTGCCAATAAACAGGGCGTTTACCCCCCGTCGAAGGTAGAACTCCTCCTCGAAGGGGAATATAACAAAGACCTTCTCCACACACTCTTTCAGAACCTTAACCCTCCTCTCTCCCCAGGCCCACAGCTTGGGAGGAATGAAGTAGAAAACCCTAATGCCGAGCCTCTTTGCCTCCCTGGCAAGCCAGAGGTTAAAACCGGGAAAGTCCACGAGCAAAACGGCATCGGGCCTTTTCTCCCGAAGGAAGGAAACGAGCCTGCGCCTTGCCCGAAAAACCTCCGGGAGCTTTGAAATCACCTCAAAGAGGCCGAAGGCCGTAAGGCGGGAAGTGTCAAGGACAAGCTCCACACCGTCAACGGGAGCAAGGAGGGCGCCGTAGAGCTCAACGCTCCCCTTAAGGTAGGGGACAAGCTCCCTAACGTAGTTAAACCCGGAAAGCTCCCCGGAGACTATAAGGAGTGAGCTCATATCAGCTTCAGGAAGTTCTCGATGATTTTTATACCGTCTTCCGTAAGAACCGACTCGGGGTGGAACTGAACGCCGTATATGGGGTACTTCCTGTGGCGAATCCCCATTATCTCCCGGTCGTCTTCGCTCTCGGCAGTTATCTCAAAGTCGGAAGGGAGGGTTTCCCTATCGATAACCAAAGAATGGTAGCGAATGGCCGAGAAGGGGTTCTTCATTCCGTTAAACAGGTAGCGGCCGTCGTGAACGATGTTTGAAGCTTTTCCGTGCATAAGCTTCTTGGCCCGGACAATTTTTGCGCCGAACGCAAAGCCTATAGACTGGTGCCCCAAACATATTCCGAAAATGGGGAGCTTCCCGGCAAAGTGCCTTATCGCCTCAACGGAAACCCCGGCCTCACGGGGGGTGCAGGGGCCGGGGGAGATTACGAGGGCTTGGGGGTGAAGCTCCTCAATCTCGGGAACCGTAATCTTATCATTCCTCACAACCCTCACATCGGCCCCGAGCTTACCGAAGTACTGGACAACGTTGTAGGTGAAAGAGTCGTAGTTATCTATCATCAAAATCATCTCGTCTCCTTAAACCCCTTACAGATTTTCTCTCCCCACTCGGCAAGGGCGGAAACGTAGTTATCGGAAGGCAGCGGATTCAAAACCAAAAGCCTGCCCCCTATCTCCTTGGCAACAAGTTCGGGAACCTTACGGTCGGAGAAGCTCTCAGAAACAACAAGCTTTGCCCCCAGGCTCTTGGCCTCCTCAACAACCTCCCTTATCCTCTCGGGAGTTACCTGCTCCTCCGGGCTCCTCGCAATCTCTATAACCTTAATGCCGAAAGTATCAAAAAAGGGCTTCCAAACGGGGTGGTAAACAACAACCGCCTTGGCACCGCTCTCCTTAAAACACCCCTCCATCTTACCTATCAGCTGCTCAATCATAGAGGCGTAATCCTCGGCCCGCTTTGTATAGTAAGTCTCCCTTTTTGGATAAAAGGCGGTAAGCCTGTGGGCAACCTCAAAATAAACGTCCTCCATAATAACCGGGTTCATCCACAGGTGGTAGTCGGGCCGCTTTATCTGCGGGTACTTCTTGGCAAACAGAGCTCCCAGGTCAAGAACCTTCTTCCTGTCTATCCCCTTAAGGGCCCAGTCATCAAGGCCGAGGCCGTGAATAATAACCAAAGAGGCCTCCTTAAGCTTCTTATAGTCGGAAGGTTTTGGCTCATAACCGTGGGGAGACTCCCCTCCCTTCAAAATAGAGTAGTAGCGGAAATCGGTTCCACCGATGTAGTAGGCAACACTCTTCCACACCGGCAGTGTAGTGGTAACCAAGGGCTTACCCTTCTCCCCCTTAAAACAGGAAACGAGCAGAAGCGGGAAAACCAGCAGCAAGAAGAGAAGGCGCTTCATAACAGAAACCTCCGGTTAAGCTAAGGCTATTTTAATTCAACTGTTATAATTTAGCCCAACCTTCCCCCTACCACAAAAGAGCCAGAGGTCGGCATGCTCAAGAGGAAAAAGGCGATTCTCGCCCTCGAAGACGGCACCTACTACGAGGGGCTCAGCTTCGGTGCCGAAGGAGAAACCTCCGGAGAGGTTGTCTTTACAACCTCCATGACCGGCTACCAGGAGATAATAACCGACCCCTCGTTTAAAGGCCAGATAGTTGTAATGACCTGTCCGCTCATAGGAAACGTAGGCGCAAACAGCGAAGACGTTGAGTCCGATGGCCCGAAAGCCGAAGGCTTTGTAGTTAAAGAGATATCCGAAATCTACTCCAACTGGCGGGCCGAAAAGTCCTTCGAAGACTACCTGAAAGAGTACGGCGTTGTGGGCATATGCGAAATAGATACCAGGGAGCTTACAAAGAAGCTCCGCTCGGCAGGAACCATGAGAGGGGTCATCTCCACAGTAGACCTCGACCCCGACAGTCTCATCACAAAGGCCCGCTCAATCCCGCCCATGGAAGGGCTAAACTTGGTAGACCTGGTAACAACCAAAGAACCCTACGAGTGGAAATGGGGAACCTGGAAACTGGGGGAAGGCTACCCTGAAAGGAAAGACTTCAAGTACTCGGTTGTAGTCCTCGACTTCGGAATAAGGTACAACATACTGAGGAACCTCGTAGACGTAGGGATAAAGCCGATAGTTGTCCCCGCCCAAACCCCGCCGGAAGAGATACTGAAAATGAACCCCGACGGTATATTCCTCTCCTGCGGCCCGGGAGACCCTGCGGCAGTCACCTACGCCATAGAGACAATCAGATACCTAATAGCGACCTACAACAAACCCATATTCGGCATCTGCCTGGGCCACCAACTGACCGCCCTCGCCCTGGGAGCCTCAACCTACAAACTGAAGTTCGGCCATAGGGGTGCAAACCAGCCGGTGAAGAACCTAAAAACCGGCAGAGTGGAGATAACGGCCCAGAACCACGGCTTTGCCGTAGACGAATCCACACTGCCAGACGAACTGCAGGTAACCCACTACTCCCTCAACGACGGAACCGTAGAGGGGCTTAAACACAAAACAAAACCCCTCTTTACAGTTCAGTACCACCCGGAGAGCTCTCCCGGTCCCCACGACTCCAGGTACCTGTTCAGAGAATTTGAAAAACTAATTGCCGACTATAGGGGGAAGTAGAGGGTTGGACTTCGACGTCATAGTCTCGGGCCTTGGGCCCGCCGGCTGCACGTTTCTGAGAGAGCTCCGCAGGAGAAATCCCGACCTGAAAGTCCTTGCCCTCGATAGGGCCGAGTTTCCCAGACACAAGCCGTGTGCCGGAGGGCTCACTCCAAAGGCCTACAGACTCTTAAAGGAACTGTTCCCCGAGCTCGACACCGTAGTCGAAAGAAGGGTAAACAGATTCAAGCTCTTTTTCAAAAACAGAGAAGTGGAGCTTCCCTCCCCCAACCCACTCGTCTACCTCACAAAACGCAAACGGCTCGACCATCTACTTTTCAAACTGGCAACGGAGAACACAGAAGTAAAACTCGGAGAAACGGTTCTCGGCGCAGAAAAGTACAAAAACGGCTGGAAAGTCAAAACCGACAAAAGAACGTACACAACAAAACTTCTCATAGGGGCAGACGGCGTTAACAGCCGCTTGTCGAGGCAGTTTAAGGTTAAACGGGAAATCGGGTTCACCTACGAAGTAGAAGTTGAAGCAGAGCTCAACCACATAACCATAGACTTTACAGGCTTCAAATGGGGCTACTACTGGGCCTTCCCGAAAGAGGGCAGCGTAACCACCGGAGCGGGCGAGTTCAAAAGGGGCAACTTTAAAAAGCTGAGAGAGCTCACAACCCTGCTAAACAGAAAACACGGCCTAACGGGCAGGAACCTCTGGGAGGGCGGATTTCCCATACCGGCAGGAAGGCCCGAATGCGACGTTCAAAGGGGTCCACTGCTCTTCCTGGGAGACGCTGCAGGCCTTGTGGACCCCTTAACGGGAGAGGGAATATACTACGCAGCCCGCAGCGGTCAAATCGCGGCAGCTGCGGTTTCAAACTTCTTCAGCAAAGGGCCGAAAGCGCTCGAAGAGTACCGAGTGAGAATAAACCGTGAGTTCGGCGGCGAGTTCCGCTGGGCAAGGGTAGTGGGATGGCTCTTTTTCAAGTTCCCCTCCCTCAACCTGAAAGTGGTTAAAAACTCCCCCCAACTCATCAAGATAACCGCAGAGCTCCTCACGGGGGAACTGCCCTACAGAGCGGCATTCCTTAAATTTATTAAATTGGCTCCAAAAGCGCTCTTAAAGGGGTAAACAATGCTTCAAGTATCGGTGAAAAAGGGAAAAGAGAAGCGTATAAGAGGGTTCCACCCTTGGGTCTATAAAAACGACATACTCTCCTTCTCCCGAAAGCCCAAGCCGGGCGAGCTCTGCACAGTCAGAGACTACAGAGGTGCGTTCCTCGCAAAGGGCTACATAAACCCCGACAGCTACATAGCGATTCGACTCCTCACCTTTAAGAAGGAAGAAGAGATAGACCTTGAGTTCTTCAAAAGGCGCATAAAAGAGGCACTCGACTACAGGCGAGCAGTCGTTCCGGAAAACTGTACGGCCTTCAGGCTGATTCACTCTGAAGCCGACTACCTACCCGGCCTCATAGTAGACTACTACAGCGGATACCTGGTCATCCAGGTTACCACCTTGGGAATGGAGATACTTAAAGAACAAGTAGCTAAAGCCTTAGTAGAAGTAGTAAAACCGAAAGGAATATACGAAAAATCAACCGTCCAAACCAGGGAGCTCGAAGGGCTACCCCTCGTTGAACAGCCGCTCTACGGAGACATTCCCGAAAGGGTTGTGATTCTGGAAAACGGCATAAAGTTTAACGTCCAGATAGTGGGCGGCCAGAAAACCGGCTACTTCCTCGACCAGAGGGAGAACAAGCTCCTCTTTGCCACAGAGTTCGTGAAGGAGGGAGACAGAGTACTGGACGCCTTCTGCCACCTGGGAGGTTTCGGAATTCACGCGGCGGTCATAGGAAAGGCCGGTGAAGTGGTGGCAGTAGACAGCTCCCAGCTGGCACTCGACCTTGCAAGGGAGAACGCCGCCCTCAACGGGGTTGAAGAGAAGTTCACCTTCGTTAAGGGAGATGCCTTTAAGGTTCTGAAGGAGATGAGCCTTTGGGGGGAGAAGTTCGACTCGATAGTTATAGACCCTCCGGCCTTTGCAAAGAGCAAGAAGGTCCTTGAGCAGGCTAAGAAAGGCTATAAGGAGCTCTTTTTAAGGGGACTGAAAATGCTCAAACCCGGCGGGAACATAGTGGTCTGTTCGTGCTCCCACCACGTAACGCCGCCGATACTCGAAGAGATCCTGCTCTCTGCAGCCTACGATACGAGAACCCCCTTAAAAGTCCTTTATACAACCTACCAGGCAAAAGACCACCCCTTCGTTCTCCAGATACCCGAATCCCGCTACTTAAAGTGTATATTTGCTAAGAGCTTTCCCTGGGAAATTTAAATAACAAACCAAGCACTGGGAGGGGCGAATGGTCAGGAAAGCAGTAATTCCGGTTGCGGGCCTCGGCACCAGGTTCCTGCCCGCAACGAAGGCACAACCGAAAGAGATGCTGCCGCTCGTTGACAAGCCGGTAATCCAGTACATCGTAGAAGAGGCGGTAGCGGCGGGCATAACCCAGATAATCTTCGTAACGGGCCGCCACAAACGGGCGATAGAGGACCACTTCGACAGGAACTTAGAGCTCGAAAGGGCCCTCGAGGAAAAGCAGAAGGAGGAGCTCCTTAAAACCGTTAGGGAGATATCGAAGCTGGCCGACTTTATCTACATTAGGCAGAAAGAGCCCAAAGGACTGGGCCACGCAATACTTACGGCCGAGCCAGCCGTGGGAAACGAGCCCTTTGCCGTGCTGCTGGGAGACGACATAATGGTCTCTGAACCGCCCGGTATAAGGCAGCTTATTGAAGTTTTCCACAGGTATAAGTGCTCGGTTGTCGGCCTTGAGAGGGTACCTCAGGAAGAGGTTGACAGGTACGGAATCGTGAAAGCCACGGAGATAGAAAGGGGCATTTTTAAAGTAGAGGATATGGTTGAAAAGCCGGCTGTAGAGGAGGCCCCTTCAAACCTTGCAATAGCCGGACGGTACGTTCTCACACCGTCTATATTTGAAACCTTAAGGAGAACTCCCCCCGGTAAGGGTGGAGAGATTCAGCTCACAGACGCCCTCAAGCTGTTGAGCAACAAAGAGGCCATCTATGGTAGGATATTAGAGGGTAAACGTTACGACACCGGCAACAAGCTCGGATTCCTTGAAGCCACCGTAGACTTTGCCCTCATGAGAGACGACCTGAGAGAGCCGTTCCTCCGTTTCCTAAAAAGAAAGGTAGAAGAGGAGTTAAACGATGGCCGAGCTGATACAGCACCACAATAACGTAGAAGAGCCGAAGTTTCCTGAAGAGCTTCCCGTCCTACCTCTAAGAGACGTTGTAGTCTTTCCGATGATGATAGCTCCGCTCTTTGTGGGGCGTCCGTTCTCACTGAACGCCGTAGAAGAGGCCCTGAAAGAGCACAAACTCATCTTCCTCGCCACCCAAAAAGACAAAGACGTAGAAGAGCCCAAAAGGGAAGACCTCTACGACTACGGAACCGTCGCCGTAATCCTGAAGGCGATGAAGATGGGCGACGGCCGAGTAAAGATACTGGTTCAGGGCCTCGGAAGGGCAAAAATCAAGGAGCTCAAACGGGAAGGAGAGCTCTACAAGGCCGTCCTCGAACACATTCCGGAAGGGGAGTACAGGCCAAAGAGCATCGAAGAGGAGGCGCTCGTCAAGCTGGTTAAGGACCAGCTTGAGCGGGTTGTTGCCCTCGGGAAGCAGATTCCGCCCGATATGGTGGCGATACTCCGCTCCGTAGAGGACCCGGGCAGGCTTGCCGACCTTATAGCCGGCCAGCTCGACCTCTCTACAGAAGAGGCCGTGGAGATACTCTCCACCGTAGACCCCATAGAGAGGCTCAAGAAGGTAAGCGAGAAGCTGGAGCACGAGATTAAAGTCCTCGAGGTTCAGGAGCTCATAAGGGCCAAAGCCCGGGAGTCTATGGAGAAGGAGCAGAGGGAGTACTTCCTTCGACAGCAGCTCAAGGCCATAAGGAAAGAGCTCGGAGAGGAGGAAGAGCGGAGCAAGGAGATAGAGGAGTACAGGGAGAAGATAAAGCGGGCGAAGATGCCCAAAGAGGTTGAAGAGGCCGTTTTAAAAGAGCTTGCCCGCCTTGAGAAGATGCACCCCGAATCTGCAGAGGCCGCAGTTCTAAGAACCTGGCTCGAGTGGATGATAGAGCTTCCTTGGTCTAAGAGGACAAGGGACAGGCTCGACATAGAGAGGGCCCGAAGGATACTGGACGAAGACCACTACGACCTCGAAAAGGTAAAAGACAGAATCCTCGAGTACCTGGCAGTTAAAGCTCTCATAAAGAAGAGGAAGAAGCGGATAAAGGAGGTTAAACAGCCCACAATCTGCTTCGTAGGCCCACCGGGAGTGGGTAAAACCTCGCTTGCACGCTCGATAGCCAAGGCACTCGGCAGGAAGTTCGTGAGAATCTCCCTGGGAGGTGTAAGGGACGAAGCGGAAATCAGGGGTCACAGGAGGACCTACGTAGGGGCAATGCCGGGCAAAATCATACAGGCCATTAAGAAAGCCGGAACGAAGAACCCGGTGATACTCCTCGATGAGATAGACAAAATGGCCTCCGACTTCAGGGGCGACCCTGCCGCGGCACTCCTTGAAGTTCTCGACCCGGAGCAGAACAGGGAGTTCGTAGACAACTACATAAACCACCCGTTCGACCTCTCGGAAGTCCTCTTCATAGCAACTGCCAACACGCCCCACACCATCCCCGAACCCCTCTACGACAGGCTGGAAGTTTTAAACATTCCCGGCTACACCGAGTACGAAAAACTCCAGATAGCCAAAAAGTACATAGTTCCCAAACAGCTCAAAAACCACGGTCTCACCCCCGAAGACGTTGAGTTTACAGACTCCGGGCTTCTCCACATCATCAGACACTACACCAGGGAGGCCGGGGTCAGGAACCTCGACAGGAAGATAGCCGCCATATGCCGTAAGGTGGCCCTCTGGATAACCGAAGGGAAGGAGAAGAAGTACCGGGTAACCAAGAAGCTCGTTGAGAAAATCCTCGGGGCTCCCAAGTTCGTCCCGGAGCTCGAGCTGGGAGAGGACGAAGTGGGAGTTGCTACGGGACTGGCCTGGACTCCGGTAGGAGGAGACGTCCTCTTCATTGAGGCGATAGTTACCGGAGGGAGCGGAAGGCTCATACTCACCGGACGGCTCGGCGAGGTGATGAAGGAGTCGGCCCAGGCGGCCCTCGGTTTCATAAAGGCAAACGCCGAAAAGTACAACATAGACAAGGACTTCAGTAAAATCGATATCCACGTCCACGTGCCGGCGGGAGCAATTCCAAAGGACGGGCCGTCTGCGGGGATAACAATAGCAACAGCAATGCTCTCTGCCCTCACCGGCAGGAAAGTCCGCAAGGACGTTGCAATGACCGGAGAGATAACTTTAGGCGGCAAGGTTCTGCCGGTAGGCGGGCTTAAAGAGAAGGTACTGGCGGCCCTGAGGTACGGGGTGAAAACCGTTATCCTGCCGGAGAAGAACAAACAGGAGGTTCTCGAAGAGCTTCCCGAAGAGGCAAAGCGCAAAATCAAGCTGGTCTTCGTAGACAGGGTAGAGCCGGTATTTGAGCTGGCCCTCTACCCGGAGGAGAAGCGGAAACAAAAGAGTAAGCGGAAGAAGAAGGCAAAAGAGGAGGCAAAGAAATAGGGGGGCTTTAAGCCCCCTATTTTTAACCCCCAACTTTGGTTTTCGCGTAGATAAACCTTCCGCAGTAGGGGCACCTGCTCCTACCGGGAGTCAGGTTCTTCAGGAGCTCCTTAAACTCCGCCGGGGAGAAGGTCATTCCGCACCCTTCACAGGCCCCAGAGGAGATATCTGCAAACACGAGGCCGTTGAACTTGCTCTTCAGCTTCTCAAACTGCTCAAGCTCCTCCTTGGGAACCGAGGCCTTTATGGACTCAATCTCCTCTTCAACTTTGGCTATCTTACCGTTGAGCCTCTCGAGCTCCCGCTCCAGCTCCCTAATTTCCTCCTCGAGCACGGCTTTTTTGGGCTCCACCTGCTCTTTAACCTTCTGGTAGGCCTCCTGAAGGGCCTCAACTTCGGCCTCAACTTTGGCAATTTCCTGGCGGGTTTTGATTATCTCGTCTTCGTTCTTGGCTATCGCCCTGAGGATTTTCTTGTACTCCTCTCGGCTGCGGGCCTGCTCTTTCTGCCTCTGAAGCTCCTCTATCCGCTGCCTTTTATGCTCAACGAAGTTTTTAAGCTCACGGAGGTGCTCCTCCTTCTCTGCAAGCTTCTGGGCAGCCGCCTCTACCTGGGCAAGGAGACTCCTCAGCTGCTCTCTCTTCTCCTGAAGCTCCCTCTCAAGCTCTCCCTTCTTGGTAAGGAGGCGGAGAAGCTCAACCTCTTTATTCTGAAGCGTTAAAAGCTCAACGCTCAACATCGCACACCTCAAACGGGGAGTTTTCGTCCAGAACGATAAAGTTAACCGAAGGGAAAGTCTGGACAAGTAGGGGAAGGAGCTTCCTGTAAAAGAGCCTCTCCGTCCCGAAGTGACCGGCGTCAAAAACGGTAAGGCCGAGGTCTTGGGCCGCCAGGGCGTCGTGGTACTTCACGTCGCCGGTTATGTAAACGTCTGCCCTGCCGGCAACCGCCTTTACGAAAGAGCCTCCGCTGCCCGAACACACGGCAACGCGCCTCACAACCGCCTCGGGCCTGTAGTTAACGCACCTGAACACGTCTGCCCCTACGCCTAAAACTCCGGCCAACTTCACAAGGAGCTCCCTCTGGGTCTTAGGTTCGCCAAGCTCCCCCACCGCACCGTAAGCAGGGGAATCAACAATGGGCTCACAGCCGTTAAGCCCCAACTCCTCGGCTATGTAGGCGGTAGGCCCCAAAGGAGAGACATCGAGGTTGGTGTGCAGGGCGTAAACCGAGATTGAACTCCTTGCAAGCTCCAAAAACAGGTTTGCAGGGTAGCTGGTGGGAACAAGGGCCTTAACTCCCGAAAGGGTCAAGGGGTGGTGGGTAACTATCAGGTCCACCCCCCTCTCCTTGGCGCACTCTATAACCTCCCTACTCACAGAAAGGGCAAAGCCGACAACCGATACCTCCTGCTCCTCCCATCCCACCTGAAGGCCGGAGTTATCCCAGGAGTCCTGCATAGAAGGCGGAACCAGAGACTCAAGAAAAGCCTTTATTTCCCTTAGCTTAGCCATCTTTCCCTCCGCTTAAGTGGTAGAATTCTACAAAAATCCGGCTCGGAGAGGTAATGGCCTACAAAGACTTAAGAGACTTCATTGAAAAGCTCAAAAAAGAGGGAGAGCTAAAGGAGATAGAGCTACCCGTCAGCTCCTACCTGGAAATCACCGAAATTGCCGACAGGGCCGTTAAGGCGGGAGGGCCCGCGCTCCTTTTCAAAAACGTAGACGGCGGGAAAATCCCCGTTGCAATAAACCTCTTTGCAAGCTACAGAAGGATGAAATGGGCCCTTGAAGACGACCCGGATTCCATCGGCCGGAAGGCGGCGAAGCTCCTAAAACCGGAAAAACCCTCCGGCTTCATCGACAAACTTAAAAAGCTGGTAGAGTTAAAGAAGATTGCAGACATCTTCCCCAAAGAGGTTCCCAAGTCTAAGGCGCCGTGCAAGGAAGTGGTAATCAAAGAACCGGACCTTTCCATATTCCCCATTCTCTTCTGCTGGCCGAAAGACGGAGGCCGCTTCATAACCCTGCCCCTGGTGTTCACAAAGGACCCCGAAACAGGCGAGCGAAACTGCGGAATGTACAGACTCCACGTCTACTCGAAAAACACAACGGGAATGCACTGGCACTGGCACAAAGTAGGGGCAAAACACTTCTGGAAGGCCAAGCGAATGGGGATAAAAAAGTTCCCCGTTGCAGTAGCCATCGGCTCAGACCCTGCCGTCATCTACTCGGCCACTGCACCGCTGCCGGAAGACGTAGACGAGATGGTCTTTGCCGGCTTTATAAGGGGAAAAGCCGTAGAGATGGTCAAGTGCGAAACGGTAGACCTCGAAGTTCCGGCAAATGCCGAAATAGTCCTTGAGGGCTACGTAGACACCGAGGAGTTCAGGTTTGAAGGGCCCTTCGGAGACCACACCGGTTACTACTCCCTGCCCGACTTCTACCCGGTTTTCCACGTCACCTGCATAACTATGAGGAGAGACCCTATCTACCCGGCCACAATCGTAGGTAAGCCCCCGATGGAGGACTGCTACATAGGAAAGGCAACAGAGCGCATCTTCCTGCCCCTTTTAAAGACTCAACTCCCCGAGATTGTAGACATGAACCTCCCGATTGAAGGTGTGTTCCACAACTTCGCATTTATCTCGATAGACAAGAGGTATCCGGGCCACGCAAAAAAAGTTATATCTGCGCTGTGGGGACTGGGACAGATGAGCTTCACCAAGAACATCGTCATCTTCGATAAGGACACAAACGTCCACGACATAGGAGAGGTAATCTGGCGCTGGGGCAACAACGTAGACCCCAAAAGGGACGTAATCTTCACGGAAGGCCCGGTAGACGCCCTCGACCACACCGCCCCGCTTCCCTTCTACGGCAGCAAAATGGGGATAGATGCAACCAGAAAGTGGCCGGAAGAGGGCTTCACCCGCGACTGGCCCCCTGACATCGAGATGGACCCGAAAATCAAGGCGAAAGTGGACAAAATATGGGATAAACTGGGATTACCTTCTCCCGTAAGGAAACCCGGCCCCTGGGACTGGGGTTGGTGATTGATAAATTTGAATCTAAATATCTGTTATACTTGACACAGGTCAAAAAAATGCCGAAATTTGAATATGGCTGAAGCAGCAATAATAATAACAACCAGCGGGAGCAGTTGTAGCGCGGGCCTGCCGGCCCGCATTCCTTACTCGGTTTTTAGCCTATTAACAAAATAGGACCTAACGAATCGAAATTCAAGTAAGGTTCGCAAGGTCAAGCTCGTCACATACCACGCAGTAACGCTTGCCCCCCAACCTTCCCACGATTCCCTTCTGGGAAGAGAGGAGCCCTTCCCTGTAGTGGAAAGCAACAACACGGGCAACCACAACGAGCATCGGCGTGGAGCCGAGCTCAAGGGTCTCCTCAACCACACACTCCATAGAGGCAGGAACCCCCTTAACCCTCGGGGGCTTTACAACTAAAGAAGGCTCAAGCTCAACGCCGAGCTTCTCAGCCTCACTCTCGGTAGGGGGAAAGTCCTTCCCCGATAGGTGCATAACCTTCAAAAACTCTTCAGATACTACGTTAACAACGAGCTCCCCGGTATCGAGAACGTTTCTCGCAGTATCCTTGAGCTCGCCGCTCTTCCTCTTCCCGATAGAGACCATAAGGAGCGGAGGCTTTGTGGTTACAGCGTTGAAGAAGGAGAAGGGAGCCAGGTTGACAACTCCCTCTCCGGAAAGGGTCGTTATCCAGGCAATCGGCCGGGGAACCACGGCGTTGAAAATGAACTTAGAGATGAGCTCCTGAGGCGCCTGCTCAACCCTGTAGGAGTTCACCTAAACCTCCTCTTTCTTAAGAACCTTCACCCTAAAGGTCAGAGGAACGCCTGCAAGGGGGTGGTTCTGGTCGATGGTTACGCTCTGGTCATCGAAGCTCACAACCCTAACCAGGAACTTGTGCCCCTCCGGAGTAGTTCCCTGCAGAACTTGCCCTTCGTGGAGCTCTATGCCTGCAAACTGCTCCCTCGGGAGGGTTTGAACGAGACTCTCATCGCGCTCTCCGTAGGCTTCAGAAGGCTGCAGGGTAAAGGTTTTCTCCTCTCCCTCCTCCACAGAGGCCACTTCTCTCTCAAAGCCGGGAATAACCTGACCCTCACCTGTAACAAAGGTGAAGGGCCCTCTGCCTTCGGTGGTGTCGATAACGTTACCCTCCGGGTCGTAGAGGGTGTAGTCAACGGTAATTCTGTACTTCTTCTCCATACCTGCTCCTTTTACTGTAGGTTGCCTCCACTATACTACACGGAGGCGAAAAACTCCATAGCGGCCCTAACGCCGTCTCCGAGGGAGAACTCCCTGTAGCCCAGCTTCCACAGGGCGAACTCGGCAACCTCAAGGCCGGTTAGAACGTCGAACTGGTCTACGTAGCCCATGTGTGAGAGCCTGAATATCTTCCCCTTTAAGTGCTCCTGCCCGCCGGCTATGGTTACGCCGAACTCCTCCCTTGCAATCTTCACAACGTCCTGACCGTTTATCCCCTCCGGGGCGATAACGGCAGTTACCCCGTTTGCCGGCCTCTCAGAGAGGAGCTTCAGCCCCAAAGCCTGAACGCCCCGTCTTGTGGCCTCGGCAAGAAGGGCGTGTCTGCGGGCCACTTCCTCCAGGCCCTCCTCCTCAATCATCTTAAGCGCCTCGTTAAGGGCAACAACCAGGTTTGTAGCGGTAGTGTAAGCGGTTTGGCCTTTGGACTGCTGCTTAAGCTCCTTTTTCAGGTTAAAGTAGTAGGCCGGAGGGTTATCAACGAGCCTCTCCACTGCCCTTTCGTTCAGGGAGATAACGGCAAGGCCCGGTGGAGTCATTAAGGCCTTCTGGGAGCCGGTTATGGCAACGTCTATCCCCCACTCGTCTGTGGGTATGTCGTAAACGCCGTAGGCCGTTATACCGTCTGCAACAAGCAGAACATCGGGGTAGTTTTTAAGGCGCCTGCCTATCTCCTCAAGGTCGTAAACGGTCCCGGTTGAGGTCTCACATATCTGAATCAGAACGCCCTTAACTCCGGGGTTTTCCCTGACTGCCGCTTCAACCGCTTCGGGCGCAACCGCCTTACCCCACTCAACCTCAACGGTAATGGGGTTAACGCCGAAGGTCCTGCACAGCTCAGCCCAGCGCTGGCCGAACTTCCCGCCGACCACAACAACCGCCGAATCGCCGGGCTTGAAAAGGTTGGCAACGGCAGCCTCCATGGCTCCGGTACCCGACGAGGTAAGTATTAGAACCTCCCCTTCGGTCCTAAAGAGCCTCCTCAACCTCTGACGCGCCTCAAGGAAAATCTCCTTAAACTCAGGAGACCTGTGGTAGAGCGTAGGCCTGGAGAGAGCTTCAAGCACCCTCTCCGGAACCATCGTCGGTCCGGGAGTTAAAAGCCTCTTCTTTATCGGCTTCAACTTCTACCTCCTATCCCAATACTTTCAGGAACTTCATAATTATCGTCTTCTCTCCGTGGCCTGCAAAGAGGGCCGTTACTTTGGCAGAGTCCCCCGAGCCCTCTACCCTCTTTACAACCCCCTTGCCGAACTTCGGGTGGTAAACGAGCTTCGGCCTTGCAGCCGAACCTTCGGGCCGCGGGGCCCGGGCCTTCACCCGGGGGTCAGAGCCGGAAGGGGCAACCCTTTGCCTCCTCCTGACCTCACAGAGGAGATGCTGGGGAATCTCGCTTAAAAAGCGGGAGGGCTTTGTCTCCCTGTAGGAGCCGAAAACCCTGCGCCTCTTGGCGTAAGAGAGGAAGAGCCGCTCCTTCGCCCTGGTTACGGCAACGTAGAAGAGGCGTCGCTCCTCCTCCAGCTCCCTCGGGGAGCCGCTGGAGCGGGAGTGGGGGAAGATACCCTCTTCCAGGGCGGTTATGAAAACAACGGGAAACTCAAGCCCCTTAGAGGCGTGAACCGTCATAAGGGTAACCCTCTCCTGGCCCTCCTCCAGCTGGTCCTGGTCGGAGGAGAGGGCAAGGCTCGAGAGGAACTCCAGCAGGAGCTCCCTGCCTGTAAGCCCCTCCTTTTCTGCAAACTCCTGAAGGGTATTACCCAGCTCCAGAACGTTCTCAAGCCTCTGCTCCCACTCCTGGGGGTACTCCTCCTTCAGGAACTCCTCGTAACCGACAGTCGAAACCACGAACTTAACAAGGTCGTAAGGGGGAAGAGTTTCAACTTTTTCCCTTATCCTCTCAAGGACTTCAAGGAGCTCCGAAACTCCCCTTCTCTGCTTCTCGAGCCTCAGCTCCCGGGAAAGCCTACCGAGAACCTCAAAAGCATCTTTAAGCTCGGCAAAGAGCTCCTTCACCTTGGCCTCTACGGCGGGGCCGAGCCCCCTGCGGGGCGTGTTCAGAACCCTCAGGAGGGAGAGAAGGTCGGAAGGGGATACGGCAAGCCTCAGGTAGGCGATAACGTCTTTTACCTCCCTCCTCTCGTAGAACCGGACGCCGCCGACTATCTGATAGGGGATGCCGGCCCTCCGGAGGGCGTCCTCAAAAATACGGGAGAGAGCGTTTGTCCTGTAGAAAACGGCAATGGAAGAGGGCGAAACACCCCTTTCAATCAGCCGTTTAACGGCGGCCACAAGGAACTGGGCCTCTTCAACATCGCTGGAGGCCCTAAAGAGCCTGATATCGTCCCCTTCGGGGTTTTCCGTGTAGAGAACTTTCCCTTTGCGCTCCCTGTTGTTGGCTATAACGGCGTTTGCAGCCTCAAGGATTTTCTTGGAGCACCTGTAGTTCTGCTCCAGCTTAATAACCTTTGCGTTCTTAAAATCCCTCTCGAAGGAGAGGATGTTGTTGATATTGGCGCCCCGCCACGAGTAGATGCACTGGTCGTCGTCGCCTACGGCACAGATGTTGCCCTTCCTTAGAGTGAGGGCCTTTACTATGTCGTACTGAACGGCGTTCGTATCCTGGTACTCATCTACGAGAACGTAGCGGAAGTAGTTGCTGTAGTAGTCTCTCCACTCTTCCCGGCTCAGAAGCTCCCTGCCGTAAAGGAGCAGGTCGTCAAAGTCTACCGCGTTCAGCTCCCTGAGCCTCCTGTTGTAAAGCTCAAAGAGCTGGCCGAACTTGTCAAACTCAACCGAGAGCCCCTCCAGCGAGTAGAGGCCGTTTTTCACGTTACTTACAAGGTTCGAAAGGGAAGAGGGGGAGTAGCGCTCTGGGTCGAGGTTCAGCTCCTTCACAACTTCCGAAAGGAGCCTCTTTCTATCTTCCCCGTCGAGTATCACAAACTCCCGGCTCAGTCCCACCTCTTCTGCGTGCCGCCTCAAAAGCCTTACGCAGAAGGAGTGGAAGGTGGAAACGAGAACGGGAACCGAGCGGCCCAAAAGCTGCTCAACCCGCTCTTTCATCTCCCGGGCAGCTTTATTTGTAAAAGTTACGGCCAAAATCCTCTCCGGTTCGAATCGGAGCTCCTTAACCATATAGGCAACTTTGAAGGTTATTACCCTCGTTTTGCCGGAACCGGCACCTGCAAGGACAAGCAGTGGAGAATCGAAGTGGAGAACCGCCTCTCTCTGAGAGGGATTGAGGGTTTTAAGAAGCTCTTTCAAGTCGCTCTCCCGGTGGAAATTGTTCCAAAATTATACTTTGAGGGGGAATCGGAAACTGCTAATTCATAGTATATTCAACATTAAGTTAAATACTACTTAATCTAAGTAAACTGCATATTCTGTTAGAATGCAAAACTAAAAAGCTATCAAGTGGGGGGATTTCACATGAAAAGAGTCTTTGTAATTGGCTCTCTTCCCAACGACCGCCTTGCCAAAAAGGCCGTGGAAGAGCTTAGGTTCCAAGGTCCCGTTAAGCTAATCTCTCAGGACATCTCCTACACATCCTCCTCTAAGAAGCACCACCTGCTGGACTGTTGTTTGGTCTTCTTCAGCGAAACCTCCAGCAAAGACCTCGTAGAGAGGGTAAAGGAGGCAACCGACGCACCGGTTGTGGTGGTCAGCGAGCATAAAACGCTGGAGCGTTTCGAAACTCCTCAACGTGATATAGAAATCTACTATACCTGCAACCTAAAAGTCAACATATGGTCTATCCTCTCGGCAATACTGGCAAGGAGCGAAAACCCGAAAGTTCAGCTGGGGGAGGGGGAGTTTATAAAACTCACCGCAAACCTAAAAGAGCCGAAAATCGAGAAGATATCGGGCAACGAGGTGGTATCGGCCGAGCAGCTGACGCTGAGAGAGGCCTTGGTTCTAAAGCTCCTGTTTCAAAACCCTCAAGAGCCCGTTCACTACAGGGACTTCTACTTGCTCGGCATCAGGGAAGATAGCCTTCCGGTTTACATCTCCCACCTAAGGAAGATTCTCGGGAAGATAGACCCTCAACTAACAATAAGAAGTGTAAGGAGGAAGGGGTACACGCTAAGTTACGGCTTGTAA
Source organism: Thermovibrio ammonificans HB-1 (assembly GCF_000185805.1). NCBI lineage: Bacteria > Pseudomonadati > Aquificota > Aquificia > Desulfurobacteriales > Desulfurobacteriaceae > Thermovibrio > Thermovibrio ammonificans. Next base: position 209,730 of record NC_014926.1, on the reverse strand, counting down.
ACAATCGTAGATATGGCGTGTTTATAGGCCAGCATGTTACCCATATAGTTCCTCAGCTTCAGGCAGAAACGGTCGAAACCCTTTAACTTGGCCTCTACCTTACTACCGTTCCTGAAGTAGACTATTACCCTTTTCCCGAGGGCGCTTCGGAGTTCCCTGCTCTGAACGCCCCCCATAGTGGAGCAGGCTATAACCTTGTAGCCCTCTTTGAGCTTCTGTTGAACCTCTTGCTCTTGCTCGGGAGTTAGGGTGGGAGGCACAACGGGAACCATCATCGCCGGCCTCACTATGAGGCCCTCCTCGCTCTCTTCATAGAGAACGTCGCCCGAGGACTTCAGCAGCTGAAGGAGAGGCCTTATGTTCTCGGGTTTTACGTTGAGCCTATCTGCAAGCTCGTTCAGGGTTCCCCTGAACTCACCCTCCTGCTCGAGTAGCTCTATGAGCTCTATCTGAGCCTCTTCAAGTGTTTTGAACTTCTTCATATCCCCCTACTCAAAAAGGATTGTGGCTACGGCGTGCTTGTAAACCAGCGATTTCCCTTTGGGCGCCGTCATTGCAAGGGTAAAGTTGTCAAAATCCAGGAGCTTCCCTTCAAGCCTGGTTCCGCTGATGAGGAAAACCACAACGTCTTTCCCGAGGAGAGAAGAGAGCACCTGGTCCTGAAGGGACTTTTTCTTCTCCTTCTTCTTCTCCTGTGTAGTCTCCTTGGCTTCCACCTTCTCCTCCCCAACAGGTTCAGATGGTTCCGGCTGAATAACCGATATGAAGAGCCCCCTTCCTCTCTTGGAGTCAGATTTTAAAAAACCTTCCTCCTCGAGCTCACCTATCACCTTTTTAATAAGGTAGGTGGAAGCTCCGGCGAGCTTCGCAAGCTCTTCAACGGTTCCGGAGTACTCTTTAAACTCGCTTAAATAATCTTTAAGCCAACTCTTAACTTTTTCAGACTTTGAAGTTGCCATAACGCCTCCAGAAATGTAATTAAGGAGCAGAAGGGCGGTTCACTCTTACGTGATTTCAGGAAGTATTTTATCTTCTAAGGTTTTCGTGTCAATCTCTCCCCTCAAAAATAGTTCGTTCTCCAGCAGTTTTAGGTGAAACGGTATAGTTGTCTTCAAGTCTCCCTTTATCACGAACTCCGAAAGGGCCCTCTTCGCCCTCTTTAACGCCTCTTCCCTCGTTTCTCCCCAAACCACAAGTTTGGCAAGAAGGGAGTCGTAGTAAACGGGAACCTTGTAGCCCTCGTAAAGGTGAGTGTCCACCCTCACGCCAAACCCGCCGGGAAGGAGGAGCTTCTCCACCTTTCCCGGAACGGGCCTAAAACCGCTCCTGTAGTCTTCACAGGTTATCCTGAATTCTACGGCGTGTCCGTTCAATTTAACTTGACTAAAGTCAAGCTCTTCACCGGCAGCCGCCGCTATCTGCTGCGCTATAAGGTCTTTACTCGTAACCATTTCCGTAACCGGGTGCTCAACCTGAATCCTGGTGTTCATCTCTATAAAGTAGAAGTTCCCCTTACCGTCAACCAGGAACTCTACAGTTCCGGCACCCTCATAGTTTATGTATCGGGCGATACTGGCCGCCGCTTTAGAGAGCTCCCGGCGGAGCTCCGGGGTAACAAAGGGGGAGGGCGCTTCCTCAACAACCTTCTGATGCCTCCTCTGGAGGGAACACTCCCTCTCAAAAAGGGTGAAAACGTTGCCCTTAGAGTCGGCAATAACCTGAACCTCTATGTGGCGGGGGTTCTCAACGAACTTCTCTACGTAAACCTCCCCGCTACCAAAGGCGGCTTCGGCCTCCGCCATAGCGGTGGCTATCTGCGTTTCCGCATCCCGAGCAGACTCTATAAGCCGCATTCCCCTGCCGCCGCCACCGTGGGCCGCCTTAACCAGAACCGGGAAGCCTATCCTCTCAGCCTCCCGAAGGGCCTCCTGAACCGTTTTGACAACGCCGCTGCCGGGAACAACCGGAACGCCGGCCTTCTTTGCAACTTCCCTCGCCTTGGCCTTATCTCCCATGAGGAGCATGGTTTCCGGGGAGGGGCCTATGAACTTTATGCCGCAGGCCTGGCAGATTTCGGCAAATCCCGGGTTTTCAGAAAGGAAGCCGTAACCGGGATGAACGGCGTCGGCCCCGGTCAGCTCGGCCGCGGCAATAATAGCCGGAACGTTCAGGTAGCTCTGAGAGGGCTGGGGGCCGCCTATACAGACCGACTCGTCTGCAAGGTAAACGTGCAGGGAGTCCCTATCGGCAGTGGAGTAAACGGCAACCGTTTTTATACCGAGTTCTCTGCAGGTTCTGATTATCCTTACGGCGATTTCGCCTCTGTTGGCTATGAGAACCTTTTTAAACATCTCCCTCCCTACTTAGGCTCTATATAAAAGAGCGGCTGGCCGTACTCAACCGGCTGACCGTTCTCTACGAGAATCTTCCTGACTATTCCGGAAACTTCAGACTCTATCTCGTTCATAACTTTAAGGGCCTCTATGATACAGAGGGTCTGCCCCTTCTCTACGTAGTCCCCTTCCTTCACGAAGGGCTCTGCACCGGGAGCAGGCGCCCTGTAAAAGGTTCCCACCATAGGAGACTCTACAACGTAGTAGCTGGCCTCCTTTGCCTCCTCAACAGGAGGCTCGGAGCCACCCGACCCTGCAGCCTCTTGCGGCTGCTGAGCCTCAGGTGCAGGCAAAGCAGGGGCGGCGGAAGCTCCCCTGCTGAACTTCACCCTAACCTTTAACCCTTCCGTTTCGAGCTCAAGCTCTTCAACAGAACTATTCTCAAGGGACTTTAAGAGCTTCTCCAGCTTCTCAAGCAAGATAACCCCCTTACTTAACGTTAACCCGCTCTATGTACTCTCCGGTTTCAGGGTTCACCCTGACCATATCGCCGACGTTTATAAACATCGGAACCTGAATAACGGCACCGGTTTCAAGGGTTGCCGGCTTCGTAACGTTGCTCACCGTATCTCCCTTGAATCCGGGCTCGGTATCTACAACTTCCAGAACGATACTCTTGGGAAGCTTAACGGAAATCGCCTCTCCCTTGTAGAACTGAACAACAACGGGGGTGTTCTCCTTCAGGAACTTTGCCTTCTCGCCGAGGGCAACGGAGGGGACGGCAACCTGCTCGTAAGTTTTGGTGTCCATAAAGTAGTAGAACTCACCGTCGTTGTAAATGTACTCCATCTCCCGCTCTTCAAAGTCGGCAAGCTGGAGCTTCTCGCCCACTTTGTAGGTCTTCTCAACAACGTTTCCGGTTTTCAGGTTCTTAAGCTTAATCCTCGCAAAGGCTTGCCCCTTACCGGGTTTTACGTGCTGGTAATCTATAATCTCGTAAGGAGCGCCCTCTATCTCCAGCTTCATACCTTTTGCTATCTGGTTTACGTCTATGGAAGCCACTTTTACACCTCCGAGAAGTTTTGGGAAAATTATACTGCCCTTTACAAAACGGGAGGCAGCTTGCGTAAACTCCTAATACTCTTCCCTTTGCTGCTGTCGTTTACAACCTGCGGCCACAGAGAGGCACCGAAACCGCCTCTCACGTTTAAACCGGCCACACCCGAGCTTTCCGGGGCTATCCAGGAGTTTCGCTCTCCCCTGATTTACTGGAAGCCCGTGAAAACCTTTGAAGACGGCAGGAAGATTTCGGCTCCCGGAAAGGTTAGCTACATAGTAATTGTAAATTTTGGAGGGAGAAAAGTTAAGCTTAGTGAAACCTACTTCAAAGACTCCCCGATAAAACCGAAAGAGAAGCGTTGCTACCAGGTTGTAGCCGAATACAAAGGACACTTCAGCATACCCTCCGAGCCCGTGTGCATTGTGGGACAGAAACCGATAGAGGCCGTCCCGAAAGTAAAGGAGGCTAAAGGGGAAGACGGCAAAGCGGTGGTGAAGTTTGCAGAAGCTCCCTACCCGATAGAGGTGTTCAAAAACCAAAGTCCGCCCTTTATAAAACCCTACCGGGTTATCAACGGCACCCTGTTTGAAGATGAAAACGTGAAAAACGGCGAAACCTACACCTACAGGTTCCGGTTTTCACAGGGAAACCTAAAGGGGAGGCTCTCTCCGCCTGTAAAGGTTGAGCCTGCAGACACTATACCGCCCGCACCGCCCCAGCACCCGTTTATTGTATGCGGTAGCGGCTGCACCCTTATATGGGAGCCATCACCGTCGGAGGACGTTAAGTACTACCTTGTGGTGGCCGGCGGTAAAAAGGTTAAGGTAAATGGGTTATATTTCTTAGCCGAAACCTGCCCCGAGGCGTTTACCCTGTATGCAGTAGATAAGGCCGGCAACTTATCGAAACCTGTGAAAGTGGAGGTGGGAAGTGAAGAAAGTTGCTGTTGTAATGGGAAGCAAGTCGGACCTACCGGTGATGGAGAGCTGCACAAAGACGCTGGAGGAGTTCGGAATTCCCTACGACGTTAAGGTCCTCTCCGCCCACCGGACCATAGACGAAGTGCTCGCCTTCTGCGAAAGGGCGGAAGAGGAGTACGACGTAATAATAGCGGCCGCCGGTTACGCCGCCCACTTAGGAGGAGTGATTGCAGCAAAAACCGTCCTCCCGGTTATTGGAGTTCCCCTCGACGCATCTCCCTTAAAAGGAATAGACTCCCTGCTCTCCATAGTTCAGATGCCCGGAGGTATACCGGTTGCAACGGTAACCATAGGAAAGGCGGGTGCCAAAAACGCGGCCGTTCTGGCAGCGGAGATAATGGCGATTAAGTACCCGGAGCTGAAAGAGAAGCTCAAAGAGTACAGAGAGAAGATGAAGAAGAAGGTATTAGAGGGATAAGATGAAAGTTTACCCCTTGTGCCTCCCCTGCTACCTGAACCAGATAAGAAAAGTTGCCGAGGTTGCGGGCCTTCCCGCCGACAAAACCATAGAGATTCAAAGAGAGGCCGCAAAGTTCATATGGAAGGAGCTTCAACCCCACAAATCCCCCGGCCACAACGCAACCTTCATCCACAGGATATTCAAAAAGCGCAGCGGGGTCGAAGACCCCTACAGGGAGCTGAAGGAGAAGTACAACACCCTCGCCCTCAGGCTGGAGCCAAAACTGAAGAAGGAGCTCTACGAGAAGGCCGAAAACCGCCTTGCAGCTGCAATAAAACTGGCGGCTCTGGGGAACGTCATCGATTTCGGCGTTCCCAGCTCCTTCGACCTAATGAAGGAAATCGAGAACTTCTTCAAAACACCATTTGCCTACTTCGACGAGGCGATACTTGAGAGGTTCCTGATTCCGGGCAAAACCGTCCTTTACGTGGCCGACAACGCAGGAGAGATAGTGTTCGACAAGTTCCTCATGAGGGAGCTCAAAGAGAGAGGCTTGAAAGTTGTCCTTGCCGTAAGGGGTGCTCCCATACTCAACGATGCAACGGTAGACGACGCCCTCAAAACCGGGGCCGCCGAGATAGCCGACGAGCTCATAACAACGGGCTCAGACTACATCGGCGTAGACTTTGAGTTCGCCTCCGAAGAGTTTAAAGAGCACTGGAGAAACGCCTTCTTCGTAATCTCCAAGGGCCAGGCAAACTTCGAGACCTTAGACGGAGTTACAGACAAAGATATCTTCTTCATACTGAAGGCAAAGTGCGAGCCGGTTGCCAAGGAGCTCGCCTGCAACTTAGGGGAGCTCGTCTTCCTCTACAACAAACACCTCCTTGAGATAAAAGAGGCCGATGAAGATTAAGTGGAGCAGGGAGGAGCTTCCCACCATCGCCTCACTCATAAACGCCGGAGCCGTAGGGTGTCTGCCCACAGACACCCTCTACGGCCTTGTGGGCAGTGCCCTTAACGGGAATGCCGTTTCAAGGGTTTACAGAATAAAGGGCAGAGACCCAAACAAACCGCTGATTGTTCTCTTTAAAAGCCCCGAGCAGCTGGGAGAGCTCGGCGTTAAAGTTCCGAAGGCCTTAGAGAAGGGCATTAAAGCCCTCTACCCGGCTCCGGTAACGCTGGTTCTACCCCTGTCGGAGAGCTCCCCCTTCAGGAGCATCTTTAAAAGGGATGACTTGGCAGTAAGAGTCCCGAACAGCCCCCTGTTACTGGAGCTTTTAGAGCTCACAGGGCCCCTCTTTGCCCCCAGCGCAAACCCCCAAGGACTTAAACCGGCAGAGAACTGCCGAGAGTGCCTAAAGTACTTTAAAAACGCCGTAGACTTCTGCGCAGAGGGGAGGGCGGGAAACGTTGCCTCAACAATCGTAAAGGTGCTTCCCGAAGGGGAGCTGAAGCTCTTAAGGGAAGGAGCCGTAGAGTTTGAAAAGGTAAAGGAGGTTCTCCTTGGAAAAGAAAAAGCTTAAAGTGGTATTCATGGGAACGCCGGACTTTGCAGTGCCCTCGCTTAAAGCACTTGTAGAAAGCGGATTTCAAGTTCCCCTCGTTATAACCCAGCCCGACAAACCCGCAGGCAGGGGCAAAAAGCTCAAGCCCCCTCCGGTGAAAACGGTAGCCGAGAAGCTCGGTATAGAGGTACTCCAGCCCGAGAGAATAAAAGAGAACGCCGAACTGAAAGAAAAACTCCGGGCTATAAAGCCCGACCTCATAGTGGTTGCAGCCTACGGCAAAATTCTGCCCCGGTGGCTACTCGACCTTCCGCGGTTCGGAACGGTAAACGTTCACGCCTCCCTGCTTCCAGAGTACAGGGGAGCCTCCCCCATTCAGGCCGCCCTCCTCGACGGCAAGGAGGAGACCGGCGTAACGATAATGAAGGTGATACCCGAGCTCGACGCAGGCCCCATAATCGCCCAGGAGAAGGTGAAAATAGAGCCCGAAGACAACGCCCAAACCCTCCACGACAAGCTCTCGGAGCTGGGGGCCAAACTGCTGGTAGAAACCCTACCCCGCTACGTAAAGGGGGAGCTAAAGCCCGTTGAGCAAGACGATTCAAAAGCTACCTACTGCAAGCAGATAACCAAAGAGATGGGAAAGATAGACTGGAAGGAGAGCGCCCGTAAGATATTCAACGCGGTAAGGGCCTTTACGCCGTGGCCCTCTGCCTACACCTTCTACAAGGGCAAGAGGGTAAAAATCACCTCGGCAGAGCCGGTTGAGGGGAGCGGCAGACCCGGAGAGGTGATTAAGGCCGACAGAGAGCTGGTAGTTGCCTGCGGAAAGGGAGCACTCAAAATCAAGCGCCTTAGGCCCGAAGGCAAAAAGGAGATATCCGGAGAGGAGTTCATAAGGGGCTACAGAGTGAAGGAAGGGGACCTGTTCGGTGAGAGTTAACCTCTACTCAACCACCTATGCCAAACATTTAATATATTTATGTAGCTGACAATAATTTACAGGAGAACCGAAAGTGCTTGCCGAAAAGAAAGTTGAAGAGTTTAAAAAGAAGGCCCGGGCCATGGGCCTTAAAGTTACACCTCAAAGGGTTGCCGTTTACAGGGAGATAGTCTCCCGGAACGACCACCCGAGCGCAGAAGAGCTCTACGAAAGGCTTAAAGACCGGTTAGAGGGGATATCCTTAACAACCGTATACAGAACCCTTGCAAGCCTTGAAAACGCCGGGCTCGTTAAAAGGGTTCCGACCCTAAAGGATAAAGTCCGCTACGACGCCCGGGTTGAACCCCACAGCCACTTCATATGCGAAAAGTGTGGAAGGATTTTCGACCTCGACCTCCTGCCCCAGGTGGAGCCCAACGCGGTGAAGGAGATAGGAAGGGTAAACAGCTGCTCCCTCATCTGCTACGGAATCTGTAGAGAGTGTGAAGGTGGAGAGGTATAAACTGCTGATGGACCCCGTTTACGACGAGTTCATACTCGTCGAACGGGGCTCTCCGGTTGAAAAGGCCCTGAAGAGCTCCCTCCTTCAGCGGCTCCGCTACATCAGACAGCTCGGCCCCTGCTACCTGGTCTATCCCGGAGCCGAACACACCCGGTTTCAGCACTCCCTCGGGGTTATGTGGCTCGTCAGGAAAACCCTGAACTTCCTCAAGCTTAAAGGCTTCTCGCCGGAACCGCTAACCGAAAACGCCCTGCTCCTTGCAGGCCTGCTACACGACCTCGGCCACTCCCCCTTCTCCCACGCCCTCGAAGGGGTAATAGTTCCAGAGAGCCACGAGAAGATAACGGTAGAGGCCTTTAAACTTCTGGCCCAGGAGGTGGGGCTCGAAAGGGAACTGACAGAGGAGGTCCTCTCCATCTTCACAAAGAGCCACAGCCAGCCGTACACCTACCAGCTGATATCGAGCCAGCTGGACTGCGACAGGCTGGACTACCTGAAAAGGGACGCCTTTTACACCGGCGTTTCCTTCGGCAGGATAGAGGTTAACAGGATACTCATCTCTGCAATCGTAGAAGGAGGAGAGCTCCTGTGGAGCTACAAGGGGTTCAATGCCCTTGAATCCTACGTTATGTCACGCTACCAGATGTACTGGGCCGTTTACTTCCACAAAGTGAACATTGCCGCCCAGGTGCTCCTTGAGAAGATTGTGAAGCGTATGAGGGAGCTTCTTCTCGCAGGGGAGAAGCTCTGCTGCGACCCGCAACTTGCACGAACACTAAGAGAGGGGGACACCGAGAACCTGCTCAGGCTCACAGACGGAAACGTTGTAGTTTCCATCTACAACTGCCAAAACTCCAAAGACCCCATACTCTCAGACCTCTCAAAACGGTTCATAAAGCGGGAGCTGTTCAAAACGGTTGAAGTTAAGCCCAGCCGGCTCATAGAGCTCAGGGAAGCGGTTGAAAGGGCGGGCTACAACCCCGAATACTACTTTGAAGTTGTAGAGCCCTCCAAAGTGGCCTACTCCTACTACTCGCCGGAAAGCGAGCAGCTCATAAAGGTGAAGCTCGAAGAGGGCGTTGCCGAACTCTCTACAGTCGCTCCTACAGACGCCGTTAAAGCCCTCTCAAGGAAGGTCTCAAAAACCTACGCCGTTATCCCAAAGGAGCTTCACCCCCACAGTAACGCTCAACCACCCTCTCTACAATCTTAGAGGTTGAGATATCAAACCTGAAGGGAATCCTCACAACCTCATCTGCAAACTCCCTGCCTACAATCTTCTCAAGGGGCCAATCTGCCCCCTTAACCAAAACGTTGGGCCTCACCGCCTCTATCACCTTCAAAGGATTCTCCTCGTCAAAGAGGACCACGTAGTCAACAGCCTTCAGCCCCAGCAGAACCCTTACCCTCATCTCCTCAGGGACTATGGGCCTTTTATCGCCCTTTATCTTCCTTACGGAAACATCGCTGTTCACCCCTACTATGAGAACGTCCCCCAGGGACTTTGCCCTCTCAAGGTAGTCAACGTGACCGGCGTGGAGAATATCGAAACAGCCGTTCGTAAACACAACCCTCTTCCCTTCACTCTTCAGCCGCTCAGAGAGCTCCCTGAGCCTATCGAGCCCTTCAACAAGTCCCACGGCAGACCTCCGGCGATAGATTGATTTAAGATAATAGACCAAACCGGCAGCAGACCCGGAGAGGAAATGGAAAAAGAGAAGGTAATCAACGTAATCGGCGGGGGCCTTGCGGGCGTAGAGACCGCATGGCGCGCGGCAAACGAAGGCAGCAAAGTCCGCCTATTTGAGATGCGGCCCGAGAAAACCACCCCTGCCCACAGAACCGATAAGCTGGCAGAGCTTGTATGTTCTAACACCTTAGGCGGCAAAGAGATAACCACACCCAGAGGGCTCCTAAAGGCGGAAATGGAGCTCCTGAACTCCCTGGTTGTTGAAGCGGCAAAGAAAACGGCGGTTCCTGCAGGAGGAGCCCTGGCAGTAGACAGGGAGAAATTCGCAGACTACATAACCGAGAAAATAGAGACCCACCCCAACATAGAGGTAATCAGACAGGAAGTGACCCAACTCCCGGAAGAGGGGATAACAGTTGTTGCAACGGGACCGCTAACCTCCGATACTTTTTCCCGGTTCCTCAGAGAGTACCTGGGAGAGGAGGAGCTTCACTTCTACGACGCCATATCCCCCATAGTTTACGCCGACACTATAGACTACACCAAGTGCTTCTGGGGCTCCCGTTACGGCAAAGGCGGAGACGACTACCTAAACTGCCCGATGACAAAAGAGGAGTACGAAAAGTTCTACAACGCCCTGATGGAAGCGGAGAAAGTTCCGCTGAAAGAGTTTGAGAAGGCCTGCTACTTTGAAGGGTGCATGCCCATAGAGGAGATGGCCGAAAGGGGGAAGGAGACCCTGCTGTTCGGCCCCTTAAAACCCGTAGGCCTCATAGACCCCAGAACGGGGAAACAGCCCCACGCCGTTGTTCAGCTCCGGAAAGAGAACAGAGAAGGAACCCTTTTGAACCTTGTGGGATTCCAAACGAAGCTCAAATACCCCGAACAGAAAAGGGTCTTCAGGCTCATTCCCGGCCTTGAGAACGCAGAGTTTGCCCGGTACGGAAGCATCCACAGAAACACGTTCATAAACTCGCCCAAACTGCTACTTCCCACCCTACAGCTGAAGAAAAACCCGAAAGTGCTCTTTGCGGGTCAGATTACGGGAGTTGAAGGCTACCCCGAGTCGGCCGCCACCGGGATAGTGGCAGGCCTGAACGCCTCCAGAATTGCCAATAACAAAGAGCCCGTTGTCCCTCCGAGGGAAACGATGATAGGAGGGCTCCTGCGCTACATAACAGAGGCCGACCCAAAAAGGTTCCAGCCGATGAACGCAAACTTTGGCCTTTTACCTCCCCCTGAACGGCGGATAAAAGGTAAACTTGAGCGGAGGAAATACCTGGCCAACCGGGCACTCGAGGTGATGAGGAGATGGTTAAAAGAGCTCTCTTAGCCTGTCTGGTTACCGCCCAGGCCGCCTACGGCGCCGTTTACCAGATAAATATAGTGAAGGAGAAAAAGCCCAAAGAGGAAAAGCCCAGCAGCTTCATAATCTACAAGGTGAAGCCCGGAGACACCCTATCGGAAATCCTGAAGATGTTCAACATCCCCTTACGGCTCCTGTACGAGGTGGCAAGGTTAAACCACATAAAGAACCCGAACGTAATCTACGTGGGCCAGAAGATTAAGCTCCCCGGAGAGAGCCCGGCGCCCAAGCGGCAGAAAGGGAACCTGTCGGAGGGAGAGGTCCTCAGCATACTGAAGCGGTTCGGCGCAAAGGTTGAGCAGCGGGGTTACCTGTTCGTAGGGGGCTACAGAGTCCCCCTCTCCCGCTACCCGAAGGTAACAGTCAACCAGAGCTCATTTATCCTTGACTTCGACAACTCCCTTAAACCCAAGGTGAAAAGTGAGCTCCGCCAGATAGGTTTCTCCGTTTTGGGGGGGAGCAACATCTCCCAGGCGGTAAAGGCAGCCCTCAGCAAGAACTTTGCCGAGCTTCAAGAGAACGGCACCCTGATACTCGGAGTAAAAGACCTGCTCACCTACCACTACGACTTTATGGGAATAGACCGGTTCTCGGGCCTTCGAACGGTTATAAACCTAAAGGCCGACACGCCGCCGCCCCTGGAAAGGCTCTTAAACGCCTACGACATAGCGCTGGTTCAGCCAAAGTGGAAAAAGCTCGACACAAAAGAGGGGAACGGAAAGCTGAAGATACTAACCGGCGAGGGAATAGAGAAGCTGGCTGCCCTGGTAAAGCTGGTAAGCGGCGAGAAGGGAGAGGTAACCGACAAAGGGCTGAAACTGCCCAAGAGCCAAGTGTACGTAGTTTACGACTTTGTAACGCCCGAAGAGCGGGTAAAACTACAGCTTCAGGGATTCAAAGTGGTCGTTCTCAGCGGAAATTTCCTTAAAGACTCCCAGCGCATTCTCTCGCTCATACCCGTTGCAAACAAACCGGTGAAGCTTGTCCTGTACGAGCCGCCAGGAACAAAAGGTAAACGCTCAACCTTCGAGATAGAAGGGCTCCTGATATCGGCACCCAAAAGGGACTGGTTCATGGTAGATTCGGTAGACAAGCCCGAGGAAATCCCCTACCTCCGCTACAGGGGAGTGAATTTGATAATCTACTAAAGCCCGCCGTTAATCAAAGAGCAAAAAAACAACATTTATGTTCATTTATGCACTTTTCATCCCGGCAGTCTAATATAGTCAAAACGCTAAAAACGGCGGAAATCCATGGACAAAAGAAGAAAAAATACCAAACTTTTAATATTAGGAATGGATTTTTTAGCACATATCCCGCCCGAAAAGCTCCTTAAGCTTACTCAAACTCTTTTAAAAGAGGGAGGGTTAAACGGAATTGAGGGGGAAGTTGTGTCTATCCACGAAGGAGCCAAATGGGTCCTGAAAAACAGGGAGACTTTCGAGAAAATTCTGAGAACCTACAAAGGAGTTCTCAGCAACTTTACCGTTGTACCCCAAGTGGAGGAGTGGAACGGCTCCAAACAGGTGGTTGTCACGGTTATCTCTCAAGACCTCAAGGAGAAGTTTCCCCAGGCCTTACGGGCAACTTCCGAACTTGCAAAGCAGCTAAACGGAAACGTAGTTGTAGAGCTCTTCTCACTGTAAGTTTAAAGCCAACCAAAACTTCTGACCGCCAAGTGTGTTACAAGTTTGAAAAAACGGGAGGCATCGGAAGTTGCCCCAACCGGTAAAGAAGAGCCGGGCCATTTTTGAAAAGTTCCTCGCGGCAAGGAGCCGCCAGGAGAAACAAAAGGCGTTAGAGGAGCTTGAGGAGTACCTCAGAAACCACTCCTACGACTACAGCGGCTGGCAGCTCTTAGGGCTGATGCTCCTTGAGCTGGGCCTATTTGAGAAGGCCGTTGAAGTCGCCAAAAAGTGCCAAAGGGAAAAACACCCGGAGTGCCTGCTGACGGCCTGTGAGCTCTTCAACGCAGCCGGCTACTCCGTAGAGGCGATAAAGGTTGCAGAGCGCCTGAGGAACACTCAGAGCGCCCCAAAGAACTTAAAAGCCCGGGCACTCCTGATAGAGCTCCTTGCCCTGCTGAACGCAAAGCGATTCGATATTGCCTCAAACCTTTTAAGGCAGGAGCTGGAATTGTTTGAACTCCTCAAAAAGAGCCAAAGCCCCAAAGTAAGGGAGCTTACCCTTCTAATAGAGGAAAACATCGAGCTCTTTGAAAGGGGCAGCAGGTGGTTCGAGAGGCGCCCCGACGTTGTTAAAACGGTTAAGGAAACGGCAAAAAAGTACTTTTCCGATTTCACCTTAACGTACACCTACAGTTCTGAGCTTCAGCTCCCACAGATTACCATCTTCGCAAAGGTCTCCCGAGAGGAACCGCTCAAAGCCATGGTGGAGAAAGAGTTTCGCTTCCACATGGAGGTTGCCGAGAAGCTCAACGAAACCACCCTGATAACGGTAGAGTTCGGAGAGCGGAATGTTTGACCCTAAGGAGTTTATCGAGCTCGCCCGTGAGCTGGCGAAAGCGGGCTCGCCGGAGGCAAAACTAAGGAGCGCAATAAGCAGAGCCTACTACGGGTGTTTCCTGATTGCGAGGGAGAAGTTAGCGGCCTGCCTGAGTAACAAAGAGCTGAAGAGGCTCCACTCCGGGGAGGCCCACGCCCTTGTGATTAAAACGCTGCTGTTTTCGGAGAACGCCAGGCTGAGAGCCATGGGAAACATGTTGTGGGAGTTAAGGGGAAGCAGGAACGACAGCGACTACAACCTGAACCTTACGCTGTCGCCCAAGGCCTCGGCAACGGCCGTTTTACTGGGAGAGATGCTCTACCGGGAGATAGAGAAGAGCCAGAACCTGTGCAGCAGCGTTAAGGAAAGCTTTAAAAGGGTAAGCGGCCGGGTTTAACCGGCCGGCTTATCGGTAAGGGCCACTATGGCGGGAAGCTCTTTACCTGCAAGGAACTGAAGGAAGGCTCCGCCGCCTGTGGAAACGTGGTCTATCTCGTGCTCAAGGCCGAGCATCTCTATGGCGGCAACGCTATCGCCACCACCTACAATCCTCAGGGCCTCTTTATGCTCGGCAACTATCTTCCCTATAGCCATTGTGCCGAAGCGGAACTTCTCCATCTCAAAAACGCCCATAGGGCCATTCCAGAGTATAGTCTTGGCGTCGGAGAGGGCCTCTTTGAAAAGCTCAACGGTGGCCGGCCCTATATCCAGACCCATCATATCCTCGGGAATCTCCTTGTAGGTCGTAAGCTTGGTGTGGGCGGTCTCTGAGAACTGGTCGGCGTTGTTGCTGTCTACAGGAACGTAGAACTTAACGCCCCTCTGGTCGGCCTCCTCCATAATCCTCTTGGCGGTGGGGATAAGGTCGTCTTCAACGAGGGACTTACCCACCTGGTAGCCCATAGCCTTGAGGAAAGTGTAGGCCATACCGCCGCCCACCAGCATCTTATCCACTTTTGTAAGGAGGTTCTCTATAACCTCCAGCTTACCGGAAACTTTCGAGCCTCCGATTATGAGAACGAGAGGTCTTTCGGGGTTCTCGAGGGCCTTCTGAAGGTACTTTATCTCCTTTTCAAGCAGAAAGCCTGCAACCGCAAGCTCAACGAACTGAGTGATACCGTAGGTGGAGGCGTGTTTCCTGTGGGCCGTCCCGAAGGCATCGTTAACGTAGATTTCGGCAAGCTCGGCCAGCTGACGGGCAAACTCAGGGTCGTTCTTGGTCTCTCCCGGGTAAAACCTCACGTTCTCCAGGAGGGCAACTTCGCCCGGCTCAAGAGAGTCAACGGCCTCCTTGGCAACTTCGCCGATGCAGTCGGGGACGAACTTCACCTCCTTTTCAAGGAGCCTCGAGAGCCTCTCCGCAACGGGCTTGAGGGAGAGCTTCGGGTCCCAACCTTTCGGCCTGTCGAGGTGGGAGCAGAGTACAACTTTCGCACCGTGGTCAAGCAGGTAGTTTATGGTGGGCAGGGCCGCCCTGATGCGCTTGTCGTTGGTTATAACGCCGTCCTCTATCGGGACGTTAAAGTCGACCCTTACGAACACCTTCCTCCCTTTCAGCTTCTCGGGTGGAACGTCCCGCAGGGTCATCTTGTTAAACATTTTGCTGTAAGCCATCCCGCCACCTCCTCAGAATTTTCTCAACTTGCTCGGGAACAAAGTAAGAGATAGAGTCTCCCTCAAGGAGCCTTCTCCTGATTTCCGTTGCGCTGATGTCCAGAAGACGCCCCCTGTAAAGAGCTACGTCCCACTCCTGCGGAAGCTCTACCCCCTCTTTTTCAACAATTATAAACTTCGGGCAGAGGCCCAGCTGCCGGAAAACCTCCTCAAAATCGGGGCTGTAACCGGGCCTGGCCATAACAACCAGCCTTGCAAGTTCAAGAACCCTTTGGGGTTCCTTCCACCTGGGAAGGGAGGCAAACGAGTCGGCCCCTAAAACGAACGCGGGCCTCTCGCCGTAGAGCCGGTGAAAGTGCTCGAGGGTTCTGTAGGTGTAGGAAACTCCCTCACTTTTAAGCTCGAAGTCCCAAACGTCGAAGCGGGGGTAGAGGGAAACCGCGGCCCTCAGGGCCGACAGCCTAACTTCGGGGGGAATGAGGAGCTTCCCCTTCAGGGGCTGAACTTTTGCGGGAACGAAGAAGAGCTTCTCAAAGCCGAAGTCCTCAACAACGTCGCGGGCAAGGATTAAATGGCCGTTGTGGACGGGGTTGAAGCTCCCCCCGAAGAGAGCCTTCATAGGGCCTCCTGCCTAAATTGTCAGCACAAGTATAACCGCGGTAAGCAGGAGGTAGAAGAGACACACGGCAACGGCGTTCTCCGGCCCACTATTCGCCCTATTAGCCCCTGCCGTTCCTGCGGTGTTTCTCTCCTCGGGAGGCTTCAACTTTAAAAACGTCAAAATCTTCCCGGCCAGTTTAGAAACTCCTCTACAGATGTAAGAAAACAGAGCCCCTTTTTCCTCTTTCTGCTCCTGCTGACCCTGGAACAGCTCAATCGAGATAGATTTGGCCGTAATGTTGTTACGGTAACGCACGGCTCCCTCAAAAGCACCAGAGATTAAAATGGGAACGGGGGAGAGGACAACGTTAAACACCAACGCAACAAAGGAGAAACAGAAAAACAGGAAGAACATCGCCAGAACGAAAAGGGCAAGGCTCCGCAGGTAGTTCAAAGTAAAGAGACACTCTTCTTCAGATGCATTTAAACCTTCGGCTACAGAGCGAAACTCGAAGTAACCGGAGAGGAGCCTTTCAAACAGCCGGGAAACCAGCATAACAAACAGGAACGTAAACAGGTAGGAGAGAAACTTCCACGACTTATAGGGTTTATAAAGGGTAAGGAAGGCGGCAGCGTGGATGAAAAGGCCCGGCATCTTCCCCTGGGGGGTGTAGAAGTAATCCCTGCCGTCGAAACTCCCCCCTACAAAGGCAACTTCAGCGTTGGAAGGTCCTCTCTTAAAAGAGACGTCCTTATAGGAGATGAGGAACTCCTTCTTCGGACGCTCTCCCCCTGCCAGGGCGAAGGCCACAGAGGCAAGGGAGTTCGGCGGGTAGGAGAGGACAACGCCGCCCGAGGCCAAAAGGTAAGGGCTCGCAAAGTGAACCCCCGCCCTTTGAAGCTCTTCCTTCCACCTCTCCACACAGGCTCCCGTGCCCGAAACGGCCGAAGGCTCCATAACAACAACCAAACTACCGGAGGAGGCAAGGAGCTTCAGTTCCCCGTCGAGCCTCCTCTGACACCTATCGTAGTAAGCGGAAAAGGGAGTAGAGCCCGAGCACAGAGGGGAGAGGTCGAGGTCGAAAACTATGAGCCTGTAACCTTTACGTTCTATACCGTCTACAAGCTCTGCAAGCTTACACCTGTCGAGGGGCGAAACCCTCCCGAAGAGCAAGCTGTAGAGCCCGGGCGTTACAGTGTAGATGTCTACCTTGTGCCCCGAACCGGAGTAGGCGGTAACCGCAAAGGAGTTAAAGTTCTTCACCTCACCGTTTACCGCCTGAACAACGGCCCACAAAAGCCTGTTCACCGACTCTGTAACGCCGGAAAAGAGGGAAAAGAGGGGCGTTTTCACCTGAAAGAAGAGGATAAGAGCGCTGAGGAACGCAACCCTGGTTACAGTTTTGCACAGGACGGGAAGGCTCAAATTCCTCTTTTTTAAGAGCTTTAGAACAACCTCAAGCAGCCCGTTTTTCAGCCTGTCAAACTCCATCTCCTCCCCTAACCGTGGCCGTGCTCGTATTTGGAAAGCAGCGACTCAAGGAAACGCTCCCTCTCCTTGGAGGAGGGGTGGATGAAGTTGCTCTGCTCTATGTAGAAGTCTATGAGCTGCTTAAAGTCGGTTCCTGCGCTTGTAACCAGCTTCTCAAGGGACGGGTTGAAACTGAAAGGCTCCCGCTTCTTATAGTAGGACACGTCGGGAAGGTTCCTGAGGAAGTTGTTAACAAGGGAGGGAAGCTCCTTCCTGTCGTACTCTACAGAGAGAATCCTTAAAGCACAGGCGTCTGCCTCCTTCTCGAAGTTTCCGTAAACAAACAGAGATTTCCTCTTCTCCTCAAGCATACGCTTCACGCCCCGGTCGAACAGGGAGATTAGCGTCTTAACGTCGTTGTCAACCTCTTCTACCTGGTGCTGGAACTTATCTAAATCCTTGGCACTGAACTTAAGGTGCTTCAGGTCTATAAGGGCGTAGGAGTCTTTAAGCCCCTTCAGAAGCCTTTTCAGGGCCTGCTGGTCTTCAATTCCGTTAACGATTACGTCCTGCACCTTCAGGGAGTAGTGGCGCCTTAAGTTGTGGGATATCTCGTGGGCAAGGGTAAACCGGAGGAAGTCCCTCTTATCGTGCCTTTTGGTCTTAAAATGCCTGTTGCGCCTCTCCTCCATCCTGACCTCTTCAACGAGGCGCTTACTCACCAAAATGTACCCTCCGGGCAGGGAGAAGGCGTTTTTATCCAGTGAGTCGTAAATGTAGAAGTGGAAACGGTAGGGAAGCTCCTGGGTTCCAACGAGCTTCTTAACCCCCTTAAGGACAAAGTCGGCCTGGGCGTCTAAGATTGCGTAGAGCTTCGGAGCCTCCTTCCTCGTCAGAATCACTCCCTTTTCAATGTTGTTATCCACAACCCTCTTGCCTATCATCTCCTCAACGGAGACGGGAAACCAGGGGGTGCTCCTCAAGTAGGTCTCGATGAGCTTCAGGTTATCCTCCCTACCGTAGGAGGCAACAATCTTCAGCAGCACCGTCTTATCAAAGGTTCGAACCGGCTCCTTACAGTCAAAATCAAACCGCAGCTTATCGTCCGTTTTAATTCCCACTTCGTTCATAATCTTCAAAGTGGCAACAGCCGCCTTCTGAAGAACGGAAAAGTCAAAACCGTAGGCAGAAGAGTGCAGAAAGAGCAGCGCAGCAGCAACGGCAACCCTTCTCACATCCCCTCCCCGCTACAGTATCTGTATCTCCAAAGGTTAAAGTCCCTGTTGTAGGAGAAGTCGTAATCTCCCCGGCTCATCTTCTGGAAGAAGAGGCTCCAGGCCAGGAACCTGTCGCACTTACCCAGAGAAGAGTTAGCCAGCCTCTGGGAGAACTCCTCAAAGGCCTTCTTCAGGTCACCGGAGAGCTCAACAACCTCAAACTCACCGCTCTCCTCCATCTGAGCCACCTTACCGCCGGCTTTCTCGGTGAAAACAACCTTAACCGTGTAAAAGCCGGGCTTGAGTTCGGGAAGCGTAACGAGTCGAGAGTCGGTCTTCAGTTTGAGAACCGACTTACCCGAATCGTCGCTTACGGAAACCTCTTTAACCGTTACCCCCTCCTTCTCCGCAATAACGCCCCAATCGGGAACGGTAACAACCGTATCAACCGGGTAACAGATGTAAACCGCATTAGAAAGCCTGCTGCCGCCTACAAAATGCTGGGAGTTAAAGGTGGCAACAACCCTCTTCACCAGTTTCGGGTCGAAAATCTTCAGAGCCTTGGCAACGGAAGAGAGCTTCTCCTCCACTCCCGCCTGTGCACCCCCTCCGAAGGTGAGCACCGCGGCAAGGAGAAGTACCCCAATCTTCTTCTTCCTCATCTCCTCCCTCGTTCATTAATTTTTCTTAATTTTTCGACCGTGTATAATTTACCACCTAACTAAGCGGCCTTTCAACAACTCTTTCAAGAGGTAACGCCATGGGAATGACGATAACTCAGAAGATTTTGGCAGACCACGCCGGGAAGAAAGAGGTTCACCCGGGCGAGCTGATAATGTGTAAAGTCGACATCGCCCTTGCCAACGACGTTACGGCACCGATAGCGATAAAGCAGGTTAAAGCGATAGGTGCCAAGCAGGTTTGGGACAGAGAGCGCATAGCGCTCGTTCCCGACCACTTCGTTCCCGCAAAGGACATAAAAGCTGCAGAGCAGGTTAAGATGATGCGGGAGTTCGCCAGGGAGTTCAACATCAAACACTTCTGGCCCGAAGGAAGGGTAGGGATAGAGCACGCGCTCCTTCCCGAGCAGGGCGTTGTGGTTCCCGGAGATGTTGTAATAGGCGCAGACTCCCACACCTGCACCTACGGAGCACTGGGAGCCTTCTCTACAGGTGTAGGCTCAACCGACATGGCCTACGCCTGGCTCACCGGAGAGGTCTGGTTTAAAGTGCCCGAACAGATGAAGTTCATTTACTACGGAAAGCGCCAAAGGTGGGTCGGCGGAAAGGACATAATCCTCTACGTTATAGGGATGATAGGGGTCGACGGAGCTCTCTACAAAACGATGGAGCACACAGGGGAGGCCATAAGGGAGCTCCCGATGGACGACCGCTTCACAATCTGCAACATGGCCATAGAGGCCGGAGCCAAAAACGGCATAATCGAGCCCGACGAAAAGACCCTGGAGTACGTTAAGGGAAGGGCAAAAAGGCCCTACAAGCTCTACAAATCCGACCCCGACGCAGAGTACTCCGAAGTTTACGAGATAGACGTCTCCAAAATCGAGCCCCAGGTTGCGTTCCCCTACCTGCCTTCAAACACAAGGCCGGTAACCGAGGCCACCCACGTAACCATAGACCAGGTTGTCATAGGCTCCTGCACAAACGGAAGGCTGAGCGACCTAAGGGTTGCCGCCCAAATCCTCAAAGGCAAAAAGGTCAACCCCAACGTAAGGTGCATAGTTATTCCGGCCACTCAGGAAATCTACAGGCAGGCCCTCAAAGAGGGACTGATAGACATCTTCCTCGAAGCAGAGTGCGTTGTATCCACCCCCACCTGCGGACCGTGCCTGGGCGGCCACATGGGAATCCTCGCCAAGGGAGAGCGTGCAGTGGCAACAACCAACAGGAACTTCGTGGGCCGTATGGGTCACCCCGAAAGCGAAGTTTACCTTGCATCCCCTGCAGTGGCCGCAGCTTCCGCCGTTCTGGGAAGGATAGCCCACCCGGACGAAGTTGTAGGCTCAAACTAAGACCTCCATCGGGGGCTTTCGCCCCCTTCCTTAACCTTTCCGGAGATTTCCATGGACTACTACGAAATCAGGAACTGGTTTGCCCATAGGCTCTGCGACTACCTGAGGGAGAAAGAGGAGGAGCCCTTTAAGGAGCTCGAGGCGGCAGTTGAGGCTATACTGAACAAGGGGGTTCAGGTAGAGCCGGAGCTGGGTGAGTCGGTGGCAGAGGGCCTTCCGCTCCTTGAGTTTAAGGGAGGCAAACTCAAGTTAAAGGAAGAGGAGCTCGACCCGATAACCGAAGAGATACTGAAAGACAAGGCCGAGCACTACCAGCGCTTCCTGTCGAAGCTCCCCAAAGACTTCAACCCGGTCGGCGAAGACCTTGAGGTAAACGTCAAGATGGCAAGGGAGCTCTTTAAGGCCGAACTCTACTTTGAGGTTCACGAGCTCTTAGAGGAAGTGTGGATGGGCGAGTTCGGCAGGCTCAGGGACTTCCTTCAGGCCCTCATCCAGGTAGGGGTGGCTTACTACCACCTGAAAAACTTCAACGAGAGGGGATTTAAACTCCTCCTTGAGAACGCCCTCGAGCTACTACAGGGGTACTCGGGTACGGTTCTCTCGGTAAACGTCGACAACCTCAAAAACTCCATTAAAAGGGCCCTTGAAACCCAAGAGGTTATTGAATTTTAATATTTTTTAAATAAACTTGGCCAAATGTTATAATTCTATTTTGAACTGATACTCTCAGGGGGTGTAGTATGTCCAAAAGCTTTAACGACGGACTGGCCAAGGGTTTAGGCGTAGGGGCAACGATTGTAGGAATCTACATGATGACTATGTTCTCCCTACTGCCCCTCGGAATATTCTCCCAGGTCCTCGACCTTAAACACTACTTGGGACTCAAAACTGCACTGGCCGCAGTGTTCGCGCTTATAACTTTCCTATACTACACCCGTTACGTAAAGGCCCTGAAGCTTCCCCCGATAGTCTGGGGATTCGGTGCAGCAATCTCGCTGGTTATGCCCGGAGTACTCTTCTTCGTAACGGTAGACGTGGTTCTCAAGATTTTAGGGTTAGAGTAAGATGGATATACGGCAGCTGGAAGTTTTCGCCAAGGTCTTCGAGAACCAGAGCTTCTCACGGGCGGCCCAGGAGCTGGGACTCTCTCAGCCGACGGTAAGTACTCACATTCAGCACCTTGAAGACTTCCTCGGGAAGAAGCTCTTCGATAGAGTAGGTAGGAAGGTTATTCCCACGGCAGAGGCGAAAATCCTCTACCGCCACGCCGTTGAGATACTGAAAAAGCGGGAGGAGGCCCTCGCCTCTTTGCTTTCGCTCAACGGAACCCGGATGAGCGGAACGGTAAAGATAGCGGCCAGCAACATCCCCGGCGACTACCTGATACCCCACGCCCTTAAAAAGCTCAAGGAGCTCCTGCCGGAAGTTACCTTCTCGGTGGAAATCGTCGACTCAAGCAGGGTAGTAACGCTGCTCAAAGAGAGCATTCCCAGCTACGACCTCGGTTTTGTCGGAATGGAGGTAGAGGACCCGAAGCTCGAAACCCGCAAAATCCTCAGAGACGAGATTACCCTCATTGCCCACCCGGAGTTTGAAAGGGACGAAATTGAGCTTGAAGAGCTGTTAAACCTTCCGCTCCTACTGAGGGAGGAGGAGTCCGGCACCCGCAAGAGCATTGAATCGTCGCTCAAGAAGGTGGGAATAGGGCCCACCGAGCTGAACGTTGTAGCGGTTCTGGGCAGCAACACGGCAATAAAGGAGGCTGTAAAAACCGGTGCCGGCTTCGGGCTCGTTTCAAAATACTCGGTTTCAGACGAAGTGGAGTGCGGAAAGCTCAAATTGGTAAAAATAAAGGGGTTCAGCATAGAGCGCTGCTTCTTTGCAGTAAAGAGGAGGGACATAACGCCCCTGCCCTCCGTTAGAACCCTGTGGGAGCGGATAGAGGAGCTCTTCAGCCTGAAAAGCGGAGCTTGTTAAGGGCGTCCTTGTAGATGGGCTGGTCTATAAAGAGGCCTTTGTAGGTTACGCCTCCCCTGCCCTCTTTAAGGGCCTCTTCGTAGAGCTTCACTATCTCCTCGGCTTCGCGAAGCTCCTCCTCCGACGGCGAGAAGACCTTGTTCGCAATCTCAACCTGCTTGACCGATATGCATATCTTACCGGCAAACCCCAGGGATTTCTCTTCAAGTGCTTCCCGCTCAAAGCCTTCAAGGTCTTCAAACTGCTGATACGCCGGGCCTATGGGGTAAACCCTGAAAGAGCGGGCCTCGAAAACGAACTTACACTTTAAGTAGCGGGCAAGGTGGGAATCTGTAAGCCGTTGGGAAACTCCGAGCTCGGCAAAGAGGTCCAGAATTCCCAAGTAAACGGCGTTTACCCTGGGAGAAGCGGCAACAACCTGAGAGAGCCTCTTTACCGCCTGGGGAGTCTCTACAGAGAGCTGAATCTTTATAAACCCTTCCTGAACGCCCCGTGAGCGCTCAAAGGCGGAGATTACTTTATCGAGGGTAGTAACGTCTTCAACGGAGCGGACCTTACTGAGCCTGATTGCGTGGGGAACCGCAGGGAGAATGGCAGTTAAGTCGTCCCAGTAGTAGGGAGAGTCGGGGGCGTTCACCCTTACAACAACCTCTTTTGAGCCGTCGAAGTCGGTATTAAGGAGGAACTTCCTCAGGAACAAGCGGGCAAAAGGCTTGTGTGAATCGCTGACTCCATCTTCAAGGTTGAAGATTAGAACGTCGGCGGGGCGCAGAAAGGCCTTTTTCAGGTGACGGAGCCTGTCGGCAGATACGATAAGTGCCGACCTTTTAAAGGGGTTCTCTACCGGAACCCTTCTTGGTCTCCTCTCGGGATAATCCCTGAGGGCTTCAAGGGGGAGCTTCCCTTCAAGAACGGCCTCTCCAAGCTTAAAGAGCTCCTCCATCGGCCACTCCGAGTTTAAAGGTAGTTAACAAACGTTGTCTTTTATCATTTTATACTGCTCCAAATCAAGGCCGCCGATACCCAAAATGGCCGCCGGGAGCAAAAGGGACTTAGGAACTTCAAACACTTTCCTGTTCATCCCCAGTTCCCTCAAAACCCTTTCAAAGAGCTCCTTCATGGTGATAACCCTGTCGCCGCACAGCTCAACCGTGCCCGATATCCGCCGTTTAACCGCCCAGTAGATGGTATCCACCACGCTGCTTACCGGAACCGGCTTTACCCTCATCTTCGGCGCAACGATAAAGGGCAACACCCTTGCAACTCTCCTTAGGTCCCTGTAGAGCTTCTGGCCGCTACCCAAGATAATGGAGGGCCTGAGAATGGTGTGCTGAAGTCCGGAGCTCCTGATAAGCTCTTCACCGAACCACTTGCTTTTAAAGTAACGGCTCTCGCTGTCGGGAGAGACCCCGAGGGCGGAAAGGTGGATGAACTTCTCAACGCCCAGAGCTTTTGAGAGGTCGAGCAGGTGCTTGGTAAAGCCTACGTGAACATCCTCGTAGGTTACTCCCCCCTCTTCCTTCAAAATGCCTACCGTATTTACAACGTAGGAGGGCTTTTCCCTCTCGAAGGCGAGCTCCATCGAGCTTACGTGGTAAACCGGGAGGCCCCGGTGAAGCTCCCTAACCCTATCGGGATTCCGGGAAACGAGAACCAGCGGATACTCAACCTTTAAACGCTCTATCAGGTGAGTTGCCACAAAGCCGGAGGCACCGGTTACAAGAACTTTCCCAAACACTCTTAATTCTTCTAAAACCGATTTAGGGTTATTAAAGTTTTTATTAGCTTGAATTTTAAGCTGAAGGAGGGAAACAAACCTTAAAAGATAATAAAGTAGGGGCGGGGCCCCTACTTGAAGGAGACCGTAGCCCCCACAAACAGTGCCCTGCCCATAGTGTTGTAACCGTAGGCCAGGTAGTACTTCTTATCCGTAAGGTTCACACCCTTGGCGTAGAGCTTAACCCTGTCGTTAAGGGCGTAAGAGGCGTAGCAGTTGAAGGTAGTGAACCCGCCCAAGTGCTTACCGTTAGAGTCGTCCCTGTCGGAGTAGTGAAGTGCTTTGGCAGAGAAGGCGAATTTCTCATAGCTGACGTTAAAGCCGAGGGTATAGGTAAACTTCGGCCTCCTGGGTAGCCTGCTCCACTCCCCTGTAGCTCTATCGTACTTTTTGGCCCTGAGGTGGGTGTAGTTACCGAAGAGCATAAGCCACCTGAACGGGGAGACCTTAGCGGTCAGCTCAAGGCCCTCGGAAAGCTCCTTTCCGTAGTTAACGTAACCACCCCAAGGGCCGAGGTTCGTCGCAGCGTAGTCCCAGTCTATCAGGTTCCACACGTGGTTTTTAAAGTAAGTCACGCCGAACGAACCGTTTACCCCGGATAAAGAGAGCTTCTGAACGGCACCTACGCTCCACCCTTCGCTGGTCTCCGGCTTCAGGTCGGGGTTGGAGCCGTAAGGCCCGAAGAGCTGATAGAGGGAAGGAGCCTTAAAGCCGGTTCCGTACTGGGCTTTAAAGGTTGTATCTGTAACAGAGAGGTTGTAGGCGGCCGAGAGCTTGTAGGTGGTTTTGGCCCCGAACTGGCTGTGGAAGTCCCTGCGAACCGCCGCAGTAAAGCCGGCACCGTAGAGGTCTGTGTGAAGCTCGGCAAAGAGCGAGCGCAGGTGGGCAGAGGCGTAGTCTCCGAAATCTGCGACCTCCTGCCTGTAGTTTACGCCGCCCGTTAGGAAGGTGGAGTCGTTAAGGTAGTAAACCGGCTGAACGGAGAGGTAGCGCACTATGCCGGTGTAGGGCCCGTAACCTGTATAGTCCCTGAACTCCCTGTTGTGCCCGGCGGTTACATCTACAAGGAGGGAGTCGGTTACGGCCTTTTCAACTCTAAGGTCTGCGAAGAAGTTGGAGTAGTCGGCCTTGTCGTTTTGGGGTGTATAGGAGTTGTCGTAGTCAACAGAGCCCTGTTTAACTTTGAGGTCTCCAGAGATTTTCAGAGTATCTGTAGGCCTGTAGCCGAAGCTGAACCAGCCGGTTTTGTACCTGTAGCCGTCTCTGTCGGGCTCGTAGTAAGAAGAGTCGGAGTTTGTAGCGCTGAAGCCGTTGGTTTTGAAGTTCTCAAAGGAGACAGAGAGGTAACCGCTATCGAGCTTCAACCCGGAGTAAAAATCCTCTTTAAAGGTCTTGTACTTCCCTCCCTCAAAAGAGGCGGAAAAGTGGGTCTTCTTAGGAGACTTGGTGATAATGTTGATAACGCCCGCAACGGCGTCGGAGCCGTAGATGGCACCCTGAGGTCCCTTAATCACCTCTATCCTCTCAACATTCGAGAGGTCTATGTAGCTGAAGTTCGCCTCACTCCCTGTAAGGGAGGGGTCGTAAACGGGAACGCCGTTCACCATAACGAGAACGTGCTTTGGCTCAAGGCCGAGTACGTAGATGCTCTCTGTCTGACCGGGACCTCCGTTAGAGCTGAAGCTGATGCCGGCCACGTACTTTAAGACGTCTGTAATCGAGGTAAAGCCGTAGCGCTCGATTTCGTCGCGGGTGATTACCGTAACGTCGTCGCCTACGGCATCTACCGGAACGGCCACGCGGGTTGCCGTAACCGTTACCTCGGGCTCCTGGGCAGACGCACCTGCCGCAAGGGCCAGAACAAGCGCAGAGAGGGCAAGAAGCTCTCTCCTCATCTCCTCACCTCCTAAACGTTTGGTTTTATGAAAAGGGAGTTGTCAATTTCCAAAACCTCAAATCCTCCACCGTAAAGCTCAGGAATCTGCTCCTTAAGGGTGCTTCTATCGCCGTAAAATAGCTGCTTTCCGTCTTTTAAACCGAGGAAACGGGTGCAGACCCGGGAGAGGAAGGTAAGGTCGTGGGAAACCACGAGAACAACCTTCCCCCGACCCAAAAGCTCCTTCACAAACCTGCCCAGCAGGGGCAGAACGGAAACGTCGAGGAAGGCAGAGGGCTCATCGAGGAGGTAAACATCAGGGTCAAGGGCGTAAAGCCTTGCAAGGAAAACCTTTACAAGCTCCCCGCCGCTTAAAGAAAGGAGGCTCCTGCCGGAAAGCCCGGCTATCTGAAAGTAGTCGAGGGCCTCTTCAACCTTAAAAGGGTTTGAAACAGAAAGAAGCAGAAACTCCTCCACCGTGTAGTAGCCGGAGCGGGAAAGAAGCTGGGGCAGGTAGTTAACGAGCTTCACTCTCTTTCCCACGGGAAGCTCTCTAACCTCCACTCCGTTCACCCTAACCGAGCCGCAGTAACTCAAAAATCCCCCGATACACCTCAAAAGGGTGGTCTTCCCCGAGCCGTTCTTCCCCACAACGCCAACAGAACTTCCGGCAGGCACCCTAAAAGAGACACCTTCCAAAACGCCTCTCCAGCCGAGTCCCCTAACCTCCAGCACCCTTAAACCTCCAGAGAATAAACAGGAAAACGGGAACCCCGAAAAGAGTAGTGAGAACCCCCACAGGCAGCAACGTCGGGTAGAGGAGCTCCCTGGCTCCAAAGGCAGACGTAACAAACAGACCTCCCCCTGCAAGGAAAGAGAGGGGAATCAACTCCTTAGAAACCCTAAACCCCAGAAAACGCAGAAGGTGGGGAACTATAAGCCCCAAGAACCCCACCACCCCGCACTTGGCAACAAAGAGGGCAAGCGCCGCCGAGGAAGCGGTCACCAGCAAAATCCGCTCACTCCGCGGGTTTACGCCGCTAAAGTAGGCCAGCTCATCTCCTAAGCTCAGAAGGTCTACGCTCCGCCACCTCGTAAAGGTAAAAAGAGTAGCAGCAACCGCCGCCCCTAAAAGCAGCAGCGCCTCCTTCAAAGAGAAGGGGGGCATGTATCCCAGCATAAAGAGAACGGCGTCCTGCAGAGTGTAGGCCGGCATAAGGGCGTAAACAATAAGGAGGAACGCCGACAACATGGCGCTCAACCCCACCCCGAAAAGTAAAAGGGCAAGGGCGTCTTTAAACAGTGAGTAGCCGAGCACCAACAGAAAAACCGAAAAGAGGCCGCCTACCAGAGCTCCAAGCTCTACCGGGAGGTGAAACAGAAGAGAAAGAGAAGCACCGAGAGCGGCACCGGAGGCCACTCCGAGGGTGTAGCCGTCTGCAAGGGGGTTCCTCAGGGCCCCTTGGAAAACCGCTCCGGAAACGGCCAGCACTCCCCCGTAGGAGAAAGCAACAAACAGCTGAGGCAGCCTAAGGGACACCAGAACCGCCTCGGAGGGAAGGCGGTAAAAGAGGAACAGGCCGGCAAGAGCAAAGTTAACCAAAACAAGAAAGACTACCTGCAAACTTCCCTCCCCAGGGTCTCAAGGCCCCTGATGAAAACGGGGCTGGGGTGAAGGAGCAGGTCTTTCAGGGGAAGAGCGTTAACCGTTCTAACCTTTTTCAAACAGGCCGGAAGCGAAACCTCGGAAAGGAGGACAACAACGTCGGGAGAGAGGCTGCACAGGTAGTCCCAAGAAACGGCCTCAAAGGCAGCATCGGGGTAAACCTTAGCTCCGGCAAGCTCTAAGGCCTCCCCTAAGTAACTTCTGCTCCCTGCAACGTAAGCCACCCTTTTTCCCAAAAGCAGAACCACCCGCTTCCCGGAAAGGCACCCGAGCTTCAGAACCGCCGCCCTCAGCTCGGCCTCAAACTCCGCCCTCTTTTGAGAACCGTTTCCCCCTAAAAGATTGCCGAGCCTCTCAACGGCAAACTCAACGTCTTTAAGGGTAACAAGCCTGAAACGCTCTACCTTCACGCCCCTGCTCTTTAAAAAGTCCAGGTAGCGCTCGGGGGTAAGGGTGGTGGCAACAACAAGGGTGGGCTTAAGGGAGAGTATGACCTCAACGTTCGGGTCCACAATTCCCCCTACCCGTTTCAGCCCCTTGCACTGGGGCACAGTACAGTAGCGGGTAACACCAACAAGCTCCTTCCCCGCACCTACAAAGAAGAGGGTTTCGGTAAGGGCAGGAGAAAGGGAAACGACCCTCTCGGCGGCCGACGCAGCAACCGAAACCAACAGAAAAACAAAGAGTAAAAGCCGAATCACCTCTCCTCCCCGCCCCGAACCCCCGCGGGGCAGTAGGCAGATTGCACGGGCCGGTCTCCCGGCTCGCAGGCCTTTAAAGGGCTTAACCTTCCCGGGAAGGCGGCTTATCACCTACCCTTCCCAGTGGTTAAACCCCGTTTTATACCTGCTCACGGTTGCGGGGACAGCGCCGGACTCTCACCGGACTTCCCGTTCACCCGTGCTGGCAAATTATACGGTTTAGGGCCTATAATAAGAATTCACCAAAAACCCTACTTAACGGTTTGGAGCAGAAAATGTCCAGGTTTCAGTTCGCCCGCATAGACAGGCTCCCCCCTTACGTTTTCGCCGTTGTCAACGACCTTAAGATGAAGCTGAGGCGGGCTGGGGAGGATATCGTAGACCTTGGAATGGGAAATCCCGACCTACCCACTCCCAAACACATAGTAGACAAACTGTGCGAGGCGGCACAGAACCCGAAGAACCACAGATACTCCCAAACGAAAGGACTCTACAAACTAAGGGAAGCCCTTGCCCTGTGGTACAACAGGAAATACAGCGTTGAACTGGACCCGGAAACGGAGGTGATAACAACAATAGGCTCCAAAGAGGGGCTTGCCCACCTGGCGCTGACGCTCATAAACCCGGGCGACGTTGCAATCGTTCCCACACCGGCCTACCCAATACACCCCTACTCAATTATCATAGCCGGCGGAGACGTCAGGAGCGTTCCGCTCCTCGACGAGGAAGACCACTTCAACGAAGAGCTCTTCTTAGAAAGAATAATAAAGGCTTACAAGGAGAGCTGGCCCAGGCCGAAAGTTCTAATTCTCAACTTTCCCCACAACCCCACAACGGCAACAGTGAGCCTCTCCTTCTTCGAGAAGGTTGTAGACTTTGCAAGGGAGAACAACCTGATAGTGATTCAGGATATAGCCTACGCAGAAATCGCATTCGACGGATACGTTCCCCCCAGCATCCTGCAGGTTAAAGGCGCAAAGGACGTAGCCGTAGAGTTCTACTCCCTCTCAAAAACCTACTCCATGGCCGGCTGGAGGGTCGGCTTTGCGGCCGGCAACAAGGAGATTATTCACGCCCTTTACAGGATGAAGAGCTACCTGGACTACGGAATGTTTCAGCCCATTCAGATAGCGGCAATAATCGCCCTGAAAGGGGATCAGTCGTGCGTTGAAGAGTACAGGAAAATTTACGAAAGTAGGCGCAACACGCTGGTTGAGGGGTTAAACAGAATAGGGTGGCACGTTGAAAAGCCCAAGGCTACTATGTTCGTTTGGGCTAAAATTCCCGAGAAGTTCCAGTCTATGGGCTCACTGGAGTTTGCGAAGATGCTGCTGCTGGACGGAAAAGTTGCGGTGTCTCCCGGAATAGGGTTCGGAGAGTACGGAGATAAGTACGTAAGGTTCGCCCTGGTGGAGAATGAGCTCCGTATAAAACAGGCCGTTAGAGGTATAAAGCGGGCCTTTGAGAAGTACGGCCTGAGAAACATCAAGGTTTGACCGGAGGAACGGTTGGACAGCTTTAAAGTGGGAATTGTGGGGTGCGGAACCGTAGGGGGAGGAGTTGTGAAGCTCCTCCTCGAGAACGGAGAGCTCATCAGAGAGCGAATAGGCCGCCCCGTAGAGATAGCCTTCGTTGCAGACCCTCAGAGAGAGAGGGCTCTGGCCCTTGGAGTCCCGAAGGAGAAAGTGTTCCCAGACGGAATTGAAGCCCTAAAAGCAGACTGCGACGCGGTTGTTGAGCTCATAGGCGGAACGGGCATAGCAAAGAGAGTTGTAGAAGAGGCCCTTAAAAAGGGGCGTCACGTGGTAACTGCGAACAAAGCCCTCCTTGCTGACTACGGCGAGGAGCTATTCAGGCTGGCGAAAGAGAACGGGGTATCTCTGAAGTTTGAGGCCAGCGTAGGCGGAGGAATCCCGGTTATAAAGGCGCTCCGGGAGGGACTTGCCGGAAACAGAATAGAGGCCATTTACGGAATCATAAACGGAACGGCAAACTTCATACTAACCCAGATGAGCCAAAGGGGCATCAGCTTCGAAGAGGCCCTTAAGGAAGCCCAAGAGCTGGGGTACGCAGAGGCAGACCCAACCCTCGACGTAGACGGCTACGACGCCGCCCATAAAATAGCAATTCTCGCAACCCTTGCCTACTGCAGATTTGTAAAAACCGAACAGGTATTCGTAAGGGGAATCAGGGAAATCACCCCCCTCGATATAGAGATAGCAAGGGAGGAGTTCGGATACGGGGTGAAGCTTTTGGCAATCACAAAGCTTGTAAACGGAGAGATAGAGGTAAGGGTTCATCCTACAATGATTCCCGAAAACCACATACTCGCAAGCGTTAACGGTGTGTTCAACGCCTGCTTTGTAGAGGGAGACTTTGTGGGAGAAACACTTTTCTACGGCAAAGGGGCCGGAAGGGAGCCTACCGCAAGTGCAGTTGTAAGCGACATAGTAGACCTTGCCCTGGGTAACACCTACGCCGTTCCCGAGTGCCTATTTAAAGGAGAGAACCTGCGGGTAAGAGAGCCCGAGGAGTTCACTTCAAGCTTCTACCTAAGGTTCACTGCGCTGGACAGGCCCGGCGTTTTGGCGAAAATAGCCAGCATCCTCGGAAAACACAACATAAGCATAAAAATGGCCCTCCAGAAGAGCATAGAGTTCGACGGAGGCGTGCCGGTAGTTATGACAACCCACCCGGCACCGAAAAAGGCCATCAGTCTCGCAATAAAAGAGATAGACGCACTCGACGTTATAGTTAAACCCACCTTTGTATGCATGATAGAGGAACTGGAGGAGAGAGCGTGAAACCCGAGTTGATAGTTGCCCTCGACTTTGACTCAAAGGAAAAAGCTCTGAAGCTGGTTGAAGAGCTGGGAAGCTCCGTCAAGCACTACAAGGTAGGACTGGAACTCTTCTCAAGGGCCGGAACCGAAGCGGTTAAAGAGCTATCTAAACTGGGTAAAAAAGTCTTTCTCGACCTCAAATACCACGATATTCCAAATACCGTAAAGTCTGCAGCAAAAGTTGCCATAGAGGCCGGAGTATTCATGTACAACCTCCACGCCCTCGGGGGCTTTGAGCTTATGAAACAGGTGGCCGAGTTTAACGCCGAATACGCAGAGAAAATCGGAGTAGCAAAACCGTTAGTTATAGCGATAACCGTACTTACCAGCATGAAGGAAGAAGACTTAAAAGAGGTGGGTATAGAGCGCAGCGTAAACGAAGAGGTTTTAAAACTGGCAGAACTTGCCAAGAGGGCAGGCCTCAACGGCGTGGTCTGCTCCGCCAAAGAGGTCCGTTTAATTAAGGAGAACTTGGGGGAAGATTTCCTAACTGTTACTCCCGGAATAAGGCCTACCTGGGCTGCTGCAAACGACCAGAAAAGAGTGGTAACCCCGAAAATGGCAAAAGCGCTCGGAACAGATTTCATAGTAATAGGAAGACCAATAACTAAGGCGGAAAACCCCAAAAAGACGGCAGAACGTATCCTTAAGGAGACCAAAAGTTAATGAATTTTAAAGAAAGCACGGAAGGAATTTTTAATAATTGAATTATTACTGTGAACAGGAAATCACTCTTTAGAGGAAAAGATGACTAGAAGCACAAAAAGCAAAAGGATAATAGACTTAACTATTGAAGGGCCAAAGACTTTTTCCTCACTTGATGAAGTTAAAGAAAGCATTAACGGAGAAATCATAAAAATTGCTCTAGAGAAGCTTAACAGAATAATCGAAAATATCTCGGATAACTCACAAAATATGCCAAATAACAACTCAAAAACTAGCAAGTTTACCCCCAATAACCTATTTATAAATGGTAAACGTGGAAGCGGAAAGACCTCTATACTTCTTACTATTAAAGAGTTACTATCCAAACAACCTTTAAATTTTGATTATTCTAACCTTAAAAATGTGGAAATAGCGGAAAATTTAATAGATACATCTATAAATACAGAGAGTCTAACATTCTATTTTCTAAGTTGGCTAAAGCAAAAATTGGATGAGAACTGTTTCACAGATGAACCAGCTCTTTTAAACAGAGACAAACTCCTAAAACATCTCAGTATTTGTTTAAACAAATTTCCCTCATCCCTTCCTCCGAGAAAACTTTCCAAAGAGGACTTACTACTGGAGGAAATAATCGATAAAAGCGATATAGCTTTACGTAACGAATTATTCAAACTTATTGATCTTTACATTAAAGAGAGAAAAGTTAACGCAATTCTAATGTTTGTAGACGATCTCGACATCAGTTTCCCTCCGGAAAGGCTCATAAGTCTTTTAACAGAAATATACATGTTCTTAAGTCATCCTAAGCTCATAATTATTTCAGCAGGCAACTATAAAAATATTCAGGATATCATCTTTAATTACATAAGCAAAGAATTTATAAAAAATGAAGAAAATGCAAGATACTACGCAAAATCTTTCATAGAGAAAATCTTTTCTTCAAACATGGTAGATATTCCAACTATAAGTTGGGAAACTCTCAAAAATTGCAAAGTCAAGTTCCATAAAGGAGAAGATGTCATCACCGAAGAAGCTAAAGATTTCCTACAGCGACTTCCTATTCTAAAAGTGTTGAATACTGGAAGAGAAGAGGAATTATATCTTCCCTTCTTTGTCAGAACTCTTTTTTCAGATATATCTCTTAGAGAACTTTACCTAATCCTTAAGGGAATAAGTAACAAAATTTCGAAACTAGAACAGAAAGAAATAAGCAGTAATACAACTCTACTATACGGCTTCGAAGACAAAATCTCAGAACTATGTCTGTCAGATATAATTCAAAAAGTACTAGGTATAAATCTCGAAATTCAAACAGAAACAAGACAAACTGAGAAAGTAGGAGATAAAGAAAGACATAATGAGTTCTTATTCATTTTAAAGGAAATAGATAAAATTCTACAAGAAGTTCAATCACTAGATAAAAATTACAAAACTCAGAAAAAGAACAAATACATAGGGATTAGCCTGCCATTTTACGCACAAAAGTTTACTTTAATCCAACTTGAAGAACATTTATCTAATAAGTTTAGAAACACAAAAGAAAAAGCTTTGTTTAAACTATGGTTTAATGAATATCTTCTTTTTTCTAACGGAATAAGTAGAGGTTTGTTAAGGCTTATTTTCTTAGAAACAATAAGACACTTTGTAGAACTAAACGAAGAGCCACCAGTAGCAGCAAGAGCAGTATCTGAATTCATAAATTCATGGATAGACCGAAGAGCCAGTTTCTACGAATTAATAAAAATTTCAGAGAGCATCTACGGATTTACTCCCGAAATAGAAAGGTATATACTAACTCAAATACAATTCAGGAAATCCGAGGAAAGAATAAAAAAAGTTATTAAGGTCCTATTTGATGACTTAGAAGTACCAATAAATACAGGTAAGTCCAAACTCACTCTCAGATTTTTAAGTAGAAAACCTGAGGGCAACGAGAACCTATCTTTATTAAGAACACTAAACAGCTTTGACAATTTACTAAAACACATAAACAGCTCTATTATATTTTCAATTAATCTTAAGCATAAAGTAACTAGAAATAGCTACAGCGATAGTCTAATATTCTTCATTTCAAACTTCAAAGACAAAATCCTCCTAAGTGTTAAAGAATCTTCAGAGGACATAAGCGTTATCACAAGATATTTGTATATGCTTCAAACTTATATAACCTTACTTGATCAAATAATTAACATTCTTCTAAAAGGAGAAATAAAGTATGAGATATCTTGGCAAATTCAAGAGGACATAAACAATATAATAAACGAAAATTATGATATAAATAAATATTTAGACAATTTAGACAAATACATAAAAAGATTACAATCACTCAGCTCCCCAATGTCTGAGTTTCCAGTAACACACTATGTTATTACTGGATTAGAAGAACTAAAAAAGGAAGTCGAAAATGCAAGAGAATTACCTAGAGAAAAGAAAATTAAAGAAATAGACCACAGGAAACTCAACTTCAACAAACATAAAATTTATATAACTCTCTACATAGGACTACTTAAAGTCTACAGCCTAGCTACCGAAAAACTGAAGGAGATAGAAAATGCTATTAAAGAGCATGATGATAAAGAAATTCCTGAAAGAATAAAAAACGAACTTCTGCATGGTTTGAAAATTTTAAAAGATATTTTACTTAAAATAAAAGAAAGAGCAGAACAAATATAGAATAAACGAAGGTAGACCTACGAATGGAAATCAAGAAAATTTCCTTTGAACCTTACATAACGTTTCTTTCGGAGTTTAGCTTATTCCTCGAGAGTCAAACACAAAATGAATCTCCAATAAATAAGTTATACGAAATTCTAAAGAAAAAATACCCGTATGTTCCATTCTATTACTTAAAAGAACAACTAAGAAGAATTACCAACATTGAGTCTCCAAACTATACAAAAGAATCTCTTATTTACCTAACTACCAAACTCTTTCAAAACTTCCAAATCAAAGAGCTTCAACTCTTTAAGATAGTAACATCAGAAGTCAGAAGGGAGTTCCTGCTTCAAGCCTTTCTACTACAAAACGAGTATTACCCAAACACAAACCTACAAAATTTAATGTCAATAGAACCCTATGTTGAGGTTCCCTACTACATGAGAACCCTTGCGGATTTACACACCCATTTGGGACTACTTTCAAATTTTCCGGAAAATATAGAATTTATTATGCAAGAGCTTCAAAACTTTAACAGAGAACTTTTAAAGTCCATAAATAAAAACCCAAAAATAGAGCATAAAAAGAGGTATATAAAAGCAAGAAAACTACTACTAATGTTGGCAACAATCTGGTATATATACAAAAAAGGGGAAATTCCCCAAGAAGACAAGCTTCTATTCCTTATAAACTCTATCTACAAGCACAACCTAGCAATAATCCCCGTGCACGAACTGACACATGAAACAAAAGACTTCAGCTACCCCAAATTCGTTGATATATCAATATATTACGTCTTTAGTAGACATAAAAGAAAAAACTTACTGGGATCCACTGCAGTAACGCTAACAAACTCACTATACAAAGAAACTGTTCACGACAGATACTTCAAAGGTCTCGACTACTTCTCTAAAAAGTTCGTAAACAATCCAATAAAAAAGGAAGTAGGAAAGATTAAAAAACTCAACAACAAGATAACAAAGACCTTTATCGAAAAACAAAACAGACTGTCAATATTAGAAGTTAGATTTTTTCCTGATAAAAGGAAAGTAGAATACGCAACACAACTACTAACCGAAATAATGAGCAAAGATACCAACCTTAAAAGCGGATACATACTGCACTACCCCAAGTTTCCCGATTCAGAGGCAATATTTAGACTTAAAATCAAAGAAAAGGAGATATTCGAACAGACAAAAAGACTGGCAGACTTTTTTAAAAAGAACCCCGAACATTTAAAGTTTCTGCTGGGCTTCGACGCAGCCTCTCAGGAATACTGGACACCTGCGTGGTTCTTTTCAACACCTTTCAGGTTCTGGAGAAGGTTAGCTCACATCTACATACCTCAAATCATGGAGAAAAGATCACCCTACCTGCGATTTACATACCACGCAGGAGAAGACTACGTAGACGTAACAACCGGGTTAAAGAACATATACGAAGCGTTGTTCTTCTTAGAACTAAACCAAAACGACAGAATAGGACACGGGCTTGCCCTTTTAAGGGAAGTCGACGACTACCTACTCGAACACCGAAATGTCCCAATGGACCCTTTCAGGTATTTTCTTCACTTATTATGGTTGTTTCACGTTACTTACACTCACCAGCACGAATTTAACAAGAACTATAGTAAGCTTATAATCAGAGAGATCTCTTACTTCCTCGAAAAAGAGGATTTAGAACCTAAAGAGCTTCCCCTCCGGTTCGAAGAGTTTCTGCTGAGAACCTACGAAGCGTTACAGTTCAATCTGTATCCCATCGGAGATACCAGTCCGTTCTCAAACTTTTGGGAAGTAAAAAAAAGAAATTTCTATAAAAGAGAGATAAACTTTCTAAGACACCTGATTAAAAAATACAAACTTAAACCTAGGGAGGACTACCTAATTAACCCACTGCTGGGCTCAAGTAAGTTCGTAAGCTTTGAAGAGCAGGTTGAGCTCATAAAGAACATACAATCTCTAGTTACGAAGCTCATCGTAGAAAGGGGGGTAGCCATCGAAATCTGCCCCAGTTCAAACATCTTCATAGAGAGGTTACCTGACTACAAAAACTATATAAGAGAAGAGATCCTAGAACTCATAGAAGAAAGAAAATTTAAAGCCTTCCTTAACACCGACGACGCCCTTACCTTCGACACAACAATATTTGAGGAGTATCTGCTAATAAGAGAGAGTCTTCCTGAAAACGGAAGAGACAGAATCACCAAGATCCTCATCGAAAACGCTAAAGAGGCATCTTTCTTAGCTTAAGAAAACACTCTGTCTTCTCTCCTTGACTTTTCAGCCGCAAGTTCATTAATTCAGTTGCAGAAGTAAATTTTTTACAATTACAAATTCTTTCTGGAGGGTACCGTGGGAAGACGCAAGCTGAAAGTAAGACTCCTCTACCAAAGGGGAGGGGAACAGAATCCCTTGAAGAACTTCAACTACAAGGAGGCCTTCGAAAGATTAAACATCAAACAGGTTAAAGAGGAACTCTTCAAGGTTATGACCGACTCAAAAGCTTGGTGGCCGGCAGACTTTGGCCACTACGGCCCGCTCTTTGTCCGACTCGCATGGCACAGCGCCGGAACTTACAGAATTAAAGACGGGCGCAGAGGAGCAAACAGGGGGTTTATCCGTATATGGCCCATATACAACTGGCCCGACAACACAAACCTCGATAAAGCTATAAGGCTACTGTGGCCGGTGAAGAAGAGGTTCGGTCCGTCGATTTCGTGGGGAGACTTGATAATCCTTGCAGGGAACGTAGC
This sequence comes from Thermovibrio ammonificans HB-1, assembly GCF_000185805.1. Lineage (NCBI taxonomy): Bacteria > Pseudomonadati > Aquificota > Aquificia > Desulfurobacteriales > Desulfurobacteriaceae > Thermovibrio > Thermovibrio ammonificans. The sequence continues at coordinate 172,597 of NC_014926.1, read as the reverse complement.
GCTTGAGTCTATGGGGTTTAAAACTATCGGCTTTGCCGGCGGCAGGGTAGACTCCTACCTGTTTGAAGAGGATATCTACTACGAGAAGGAGCTTCAGCTCTTCAAACAGGAGCGCTCCCTAAAGAGTGAGAAACCGAGCGAGCTTCCCACCGCCGCATCAACAATGGGCCTCATCTACGTTAACCCCGAAGGGCCAAAGGGTAAGCCCGACCCCGTGGAGTCGGCCCTTGAAATCAGAGAGGCCTTCAGGCTGATGGGAATGGACGACGAGGAGACGGTTGCCCTCATAGCCGGCGGCCACTCCTTCGGGAAATGCCACGGGGCCGGCCCGGTTTCGTGCCTGGGAGAGCCCCCCGACGAAGCCCCGCTCGAGGAGGCAGGGCTCGGCTGGAAGAACAGCTGCGGAAAAGGGCGCGCAGAAGACACCATAACAAGCGGCTTTGAGCTTGCCTGGACCAAAACCCCGGTAAGGTGGAGCATCGACTTCTTAGAGCACCTTTTCAAGTACAACTGGAAGCTTACCAAAAGCCCCGCAGGCCTGTGGCAGTGGGTTGCCCAAGATGCCCCCGAAGTGATACCCGACGCCTTCGACCCCAACAGACGCCACAGGCCCATGATGCTTACAACCGACCTCGCCTTAAGGTTCGACCCCGTTTACAGGGAGATAGCCCTGAAGTTCCTCAGCAACCCGGAACGGTTCGAAGAGGCCTTTGCAAAGGCGTGGTTCAAACTTACCCACAGAGACCTCGGACCGGAAAACCGCTACCTCTGGAAGGAGCGCCCCCGGGAGCTCTTCGTGTGGCAGGAGCCCCTTCCGCCCGGAAGCTCCACCCTTTCAGGAGAAGAGCTCCAAAGCCTAAAAAGGGAGATAAAAGAGAGCGGCATCCCATTAAGGGACTTCCTCTACACCGCCTGGTCGGCAGCCTCCACCTACAGAGACTCCGACAAGCGGGGCGGTGCCAACGGGGCGAAAATAGCCCTTGAACCTCAGATAAGCTGGGAGGTAAACGAGCCCGAAACGGTAAAGAGGGTAGCTAAGGCCCTGAAGAAAGTGGCAGAGGAGTTTTCAAACTCCACGGGAAAGAGAGTCTCCCTTGCCGACCTCATAGTGCTTGCGGGAAACGTAGCCGTTGAAGAGGGGGCGAAACGGGCAGGCCTCGAGGTAGAAGTTCCGTTTACCCCGGGAAGGGCCGACGCAGAGCAACACCAGGTAGACGTAGAGACCCACAGATACCTCGAGCCCGAAGCAGACGGCTTCAGAAACTACCTAAAGGCGAAGCCGAAAGAGTTCACTCCCGAGGAGCTCTTCATAGACAAAGCTCAGCAGCTAACGCTAACCGCTTGGGAGATGGCGGTTCTCACGGCAGGCCTGCGGGTTTTAGGAGGAAACTTCAAAAAGAGAGACTACGGAGTTCTCACAAACAGGCCGGGAGCCCTCACAAACGACTTCTTCGTTAACTTACTGTCGCCGGAGGTTAGGTGGCAGAAGAAGAGCCCTAAGAACGACTTTATTTACGAAGGCTACAGCAGGGAAACCGGTAAAAGGCTGTGGGAGGCCACAAGGTTCGACCTGATATTCGTTGCAGATTCAGAGCTCAGGGCCGTTTCAGAAGTTTACGGTTTTGAAGGCAGTCTCGAGAAGTTCGTAAGGGACTTTGTCTCAAGCTGGGTGAAAGTGATGGAGCTCGACAGGTTCGACGTAAACTGGAGGTAACTCGGGAGGGGCCTCCCCTCCCCTTTAAAACTCGGCCGAGTAGATAATCCTCAAGGGACAGGCCGGTATGCAGTGTCCGCACCCTACGCACTTATCCTTATCAAACTCAACTCTGAAGGTCTCCCTATCGAGGTAGAAGGCGTTTGTGGGACACGGAGCAATACACGCCCCGCAGTGAACGCACTTCTCATCCTCCCTGAAGATGTCAAGCTCAAGGGGCTTAATCTTTATGTTGAGGCTCCTCAGGAACTTAACCGCCTCTCCTATCTTCTTCCTGTCACCCTTTAGCTCAACAACGGCGGAGCCCTCCATCTTGGGCAGAATCTCCGCCCTCAGTATGTTCACTATAAGGTCGTAATCCTTTACGAGCTTGTAGATAACGGGCTTATCCCACGTCTCCTTCGGAAAGTGGAGAACAAGGCGAGTAGAGGTCTCCTTCAACTTCCGCCACCTCTCACGAGAAGTCCACCCCCTTTAAAACCCTAAAACGTCGAACATGGAGTAAAGGCCCGGCCCCTTGCCGGCCATCCACTTGGCTGCAACAATCGCTCCCCTTGCAAAGGTCTCCCTGCTGGTAGCCCTGTGGGTGAGCTCGAGCCTCTCTCCCAGAGTCGCAAAGAAGACGGTATGGTCGCCTACAACGTCTCCCATCCTCGCAGAGAGTATGCCCATCTCATCGGGTTTCCTGGGGCCCACCATACCTTGCCTGCCGTAAACGGCCATCTCTTTAAGGCTCTTCCCGAAGGCCTGGGCAACTATCTGGCCCAGCTTCACAGCAGTCCCCGAGGGGGCGTCCTTTTTAAACCTGTGGTGAATCTCGAAGATTTCAACGTCGTAACCCTTGTCCTTCAGGGCTTTTGCCGCTTCGGCAACCAGCTTAAAGAGGAGGTTCACCCCCAAGCTCATATTCGGAGAGAGGAGAACCGGAAGCTCCTTAGAAGCCTCCTCCACCTTTGAAAGCTGCTCGGCCGAGAAGCCGGTTGTCCCTATAACGAGGGCCGTGCCGAGCTCCTTGGCCTCTTCCAAGAGCTTCAACGTGGCCTCTGGTGTTGTAAAGTCGATTACAACTTCGGGCTTTTCCTCCATCTGGAGGATTGAAGGGTAGAACTTCACACCGGGGGCAAACTCGCCTCCCATTAGCGGGTGGTCGGGGCGCTCCGTAACGCCCACAAGTTTCACCCCTTCGTCTTCAAGGGCCAAACGGGCTATAAGAGAGCCCATTCTACCGCCTGCACCTGTAACAGCAACTTTAACCATTACTTAAGCCCCCTTCTCCTGCTCTGCTTCAGCTCAAAGAACTTAACTATTCCGTAAACTATTCCGAGTATGAAGATAAGAGCCCCTATACCGAGCTTAAACTCTATGGGCTTATTGTGCTCCAGTGAAACAACCAGTGCCTCCCTGATGGTTGCGGCCAGAGCAACGCTAACGAAGGCACTAACCGCAAGCTCTCCGCCCAGCATAAACTTGATTTCGCTGTTTAGGAGCTCGAGAACGGTCCAGAGTATCAGAAGGTCGCCCATTGCCGCAATGAGGCCGTGGGCCAGGTTGCCGTGGAAGAAGTGGGAAATGTCTATTCCGAAAAGGGCTATAACGAACAGGGCAAGGAACATCAGGCCGAGCAGAATCGCTATGTCCATGAAGATTGCGAACTTCTTGCTGAAGTTGATAACGGTCCGCTCAACTTTGCCGGCCTCAAGGAAGGTGCGAAGCTCGGAATCTACGTAGTAGGAAACGAGAACGTCTTCGTTAAGGGCCAGTATCTTCCTCAGGGAGCGGGTAAGGTCCTCCATACGCTCGAAGACCTCTTCCAAAACGAAACCTTCCAGTATCTCCGCCCTCGCCGGGTCGCAGACAACGTCCTGCTCCTTCCTGTAGTGCTCGAAGAACTCCCGGGCCTTCTTGGCGAAGAACTCGGCTATACGTCTCGTGCAGAAACGGCTGACGAAGTTCATGGCAACTATGATGTAGTGGGGAGGAATCCCCTCCTCAACGTGAACCTTTGCAATCCTCAGCAGATAGAGGAGGTACTCGGAGTCGTACTTACCCGAAAAGAGCTTCTCGTACCACTCCTGAATGGTGGTTTTAAGCCTCTGGAGCTTCTCCTCAGGAATGTACTCCTTTATATCCTCAAACTTCATTAGGTTGTCGTAGAAGGCGTCTGCAAACTCCTTCTTGTAGGGAAGGAGTATGTTGCCCAAAAACCTGAGGTTCTGGACGTCCTTCTCCCTTATCTCGAAGTAGAGGAACAGCTTCTCAAGGTCTCTGTAATCTACGCCGGAAACGAGAGACATTTCAAATCACTCCGTACTCTTTTAGGGTTTGGGCGATTACCTCTTCTTTCTCCGGGGTTGTGGGACACAGGGGAAGCCTGAACTCCTTCTCCATTCGGCCCATCATAGAGAGGGCGGTTTTCACCGGAATCGGGTTGGTGTCTATGAACATCACCTTGGAGAGGTTGTAAAGGTGGCGGTGAAGCTCCTGAGCTTTCTCCCACCTTCCGTTTACGAACTCCCTGTGCATCTGAACCATTCTGTCGGGCACAACGTTTGCAGTAACCGAAATCACCCCAACTGCCCCCACCGCAAGGAGGGGGAAGAAGGTAAGGTCGTCTCCCGAGAGGACCTCTATCTCACCTTGGGTGAGGTTCAGAATTTCGGTTGCAACGTTGGTGCTGCCGGTTGCCTCCTTAATGGCCACTATGTTGTCAATCTCAGAAAGCCTTGCAACGGTTTCCGGAAGCATGTTAACGCCCGTTCTGCCGGGAACGTTGTAAAGGACTATCGGTATCGAAACGGCCTCGGCAACCGCCTTGAAGTGCCTGTAGAGCCCCTCCTGGTTGGGCTTGTTGTAGTATGGGGTAATCAGGAGGGCTCCGTCTGCCTTTACTTCCTGAGCGAACTTGGTAAGCCTGATAGCCTCTTCCGTTGAGTTGGAGCCGGTTCCGGCTATAACCTTTACCCTTCCGGCCGCCTGTTCTATGGTAAGGGCTATAACTTCTTCGTGCTCCTCGTAGGAGAGGGTGGCGCTCTCGCCGGTAGTGCCGCAGGGCACTATGCCGTCTACCCCCTGCTCTATGAGGAACTCAACGTGGTCTTTAAGGGCCTGAGTGTCAACCTTCCCGTCCTTAAAGGGGGTGGGAATTGCAACGTAGATACCTTCAAACATACTACCTCCGGTTTCTGTTGGGAGGGTCCTACCGTCTATAATTCAACAAGTTAATTTTAGCCGTTTTAACTGGAGGTGTAATGAGAGCCTGGAGAGGTATTATAGAAGAGTTCAGGGAGTTCCTACCCGTTTCCGAGAAGACCCCCGTCATCACCCTGCTGGAGGGAAACACCCCCCTCATAAAGGCCGACAACCTCGCAAGGGAGATTCTACCAGGACTCAACCTATACCTGAAGTTTGAAGGGCTTAACCCCACAGGCTCCTTCAAGGACAGAGGCATGACTATGGCCGTCTCCAAGGCGGTTGAGGAGGGGGCAAAGGCGGTTATCTGCGCCTCCACCGGTAACACCTCCGCATCGGCGGCGGCCTACGCGGCAAAGGCCGGGCTTAAAGCCGTTGTCCTCATTCCCGAGGGGAAGATAGCCCTGGGGAAGCTCTCCCAGGCAGTTATGTACGGAGCCGAGGTCGTCCAGATAAAGGGGAACTTCGACGACGCCCTCGAGATAGTAAGGGAGATAGGGGCCGAGTACCCGATAACCATAGTAAACTCCATAAACCCCTACAGACTTCAGGGTCAGAAAACCGCCGCCTTCGAGATATGTGAGCAGCTGGGCAGGGCCCCCGACTACCACTTCATACCTGTGGGCAACGCCGGCAACATTACAGCCTACTGGATGGGCTACAAAGAGTACTTCGAGGCTGGCAAGGTGGACTCAAAGCCGAAGATGTGCGGCTGGCAGGCGGCAGGGGCGGCACCGATAGTGCTGGGCCATCCGGTAAAGAACCCGGAGACCATAGCAACGGCCATAAGAATAGGAAACCCGGCAAGCTGGAAGGGTGCCGTTAACGCCGCGAAGGAGTCGGGGGGCTTCATAGACATGGTTACAGACGAGGAAATCCTTGAGGCCTACAGGCTCGTTGCCAGAACCGAAGGGATTTTCTGCGAGCCGGCATCGGCGGCATCGATTGCGGGAGTTATAAAGAGCGTTCGTACCAAGGGCCTCCTTAAGGCCGGAGACGTTGTGGTCTGCACCCTTACCGGCCACGGACTCAAAGACCCGGACACCGCAATCTCCATGGGGGTTAAACCGATAACCCTGCCTGCAGATAAAGAAGAAATCGTTAAAGCTTTAGGGTTTTAAAGATGAAACTGACCGAAATCCCCAAAGGTTTTAAAACGCTACTGCCGGAAGAGGCGGCAAGGCGGGAACAGATAGTAGAGAAGGCAAAAAGGGTTCTAAAAAGCTGGGGCTACGAACCCCTGGTTCTGCCAACAGTTGAGTTCCTCGAGACCTTTAAGGCCGTGGAGCCCACACTTGAGGAGCTCTCGTTTAAGCTGGTAGACCGCTTCACCGGCCGGCTTATGGCGGTAAGGCCCGACTTTACGCCGCAGGTGGCAAGGGTTGTGGCCTCGTCGTTCAAAGACGACGAGCCCCCCTTCAGGTTCTTCTACCAGGGCAAAGTGTTCAGGGACAAAGACGGCGACAGGGAAGTGGGTCAGCTGGGGTTTGAGCTCATAGGAGTGCCGGAAGTTGAGGCGGATGCAGAGGTTGTAGCGGTTGTCGTAAACGTCCTCAAGGAGCTCGGACTCCGCTCCTTCCAGATAGACGTAGGACACGCCTCCTTCCTGGAGGGAGCGCTGGAGGAGCTCGGACTGGAGGGAGAAGAGAGGGACGAAGTTTTAGAGATTCTGAGCCACAAAGACTACTCCCGACTGCTACTGTTCAGCGAGCGGCTGGAAGATGGGAAACGGAGTAAGCTCCTCGCCCTGCTTGAGCTCTACGGCGGAGAGGAGGTTTTAGAGAGGGCGCTGAAGCTCTTTAAAAACGAAAAGAGCACCAGAGCCGTAGAGGAACTTCAACAGGCCTACAAAATCCTCACAAGCTACGGCTTCGCAGAGAACGTAATCTTCGACCTGTCGGAGAAAAAGGGAATGGAGTACCACACCGGCATAACCTACGAGGTGCTCCACCCCCTATACGGCTTCCCCCTTGGCAGGGGCGGAAGGTACGACACCCTATTAAAGAAGTTCGGCAGGCCTCTTTCTGCAACGGGGATGGCACTCAACACAGACGCCCTCCACGAGCTCCTGGAGAAGAAAGGCCTCTTTAAAGAAGAGGCCGAGAAGGAGTTCTACCTGATAGACCTTAAAAAAGAGCTTCACCTGGCCTACCACCTCGCAAGGGAGCTGAGGAAACGGGGCTACACCGTTACCCGCGACATAGTAAAGAGAGACTACAAACGCTCGGTGGAGGTTGCCTTCAAAAAAGGCTACCGGTTTGTGGTGGTTCTAAACCGGGAGTCTGAGCCGAAGCACCTCATCTACACCTCTCCGAACGAGTGGAAACCCCTGAAAGGAGAGCCTTTAAAGGAGATAGAGCGGATTCTAAACGGAAGGCTATAATTACAGGTCGCAAACGCCAAGCGCTTTTACAGGGAGGACCTTGAATGTCCACACTCGCCATTGTCGGAACCCAGTGGGGTGACGAGGGAAAAGGGAAGATAGTCGACATCCTCTCGGAAGGGGCAGACTACATAGTAAGGTACCAGGGGGGGAACAACGCGGGCCACACCGTTGTTGTAAACGGCGTGAAGTACGTTCTCCACCTGCTTCCGTCGGGAATCCTGCACGACGGGAAGAAGTGCGTCCTCGGCAACGGAATGGTCATAGACCTTGAAGGTCTGTGGAACGAAGTTGAGTTCATAAAGAGGGTGGGGAAAAGCCCCGAAGGGAGGCTCTTTGTAAGCGAAAGGGCCCACGTAATATTCCCCTACCACAAGGCGCTGGATGCAGCAAGCGAGAAGCTGAAGGGAGACGGCTCCATAGGCACAACCCTAAAGGGTATAGGCCCGGCCTACAGGGACAAGGCCGGAAGGGTCGGGATAAGAATCGCAGACCTAAAAGACGAAGAGAGCTTCAAGGAGAAGCTCCGCTGGAACATAAGGGAGAAAGAGCTCACCCTGAAACATGTTTACAACTACCCGGTCTCCTTCAACTTCGACGAAATCTACAGCCACACAATGAGGATATACGAAAAAGTTGCAGACTTCGTCTGCGACACCGTCTCCCTGCTGAACAGGGCCATAGACGCCCAGGAGAGGGTTCTCTTTGAAGGGGCACAGGCAACGCTGCTGGACATAGACGTAGGCACCTACCCCTTTGTAACCTCTTCAAACTCCTCCGCCTTGGGGATACCGGCGGGGGCCGGAGTGAGCCCCAAAAAGGTAGAGAAGGTTTACGGAATAGCCAAAGCCTATACAACCAGGGTGGGCGGAGGCCCATTCCCCACAGAACTTAAGGACAACACCGGAGAGCTCCTGAGGGCAAGGGGGCACGAGTACGGCTCAACAACCGGCAGGCCCCGCCGCTGCGGGTGGCTCGACCTGTTCGCCGTTAAGTTCTCGGCCCAGGTGAACCAGCTGGACGGGCTGGTTATAACCAAGCTGGACGTTTTAGACGCCTTCGACCAGATAAAAGTGTGCGTAGGATACGAGCTCAACGGCCAGCTTATAGACAGGTTCCCCTCAACGGCCAGGGAGCTGGAGCAGGTGAAACCCGTTTACGAAACCCTCCCCGGCTGGAAGCAGAAAACCACAAACGTAAAGAGCTTCAACGAGCTTCCCGAGGAAGCCAAAAACTTCATAAAGTTCGTAGAGGACTACCTCGGAATCCCCGTTCCCATAATCTCCACCGGCCCTCAAAGGGACGAAACCGTTATCAGGGAGAGAATCTGGTAGCCCCCGGGCTACCCTCTCCCTTCAAACTTCCCCGTTAAAACCTTGAAACGCCTCCCCATATCCACAAGGAGCGTAAGGAGCTGAACCGTGTGCTCCGGCGAGGCAAACCGCTCTATTCCCCAGCTTAACAGGAACTCCGACTGAGGGCAAAGCTCAAGGTTCTCAAAGCCGAGCTCTCCGAGAATCTTGCTCAGGTAATCAAAGTCGACAAGGGCGGTAAGGTCCACCTCTCCGGGCCTCTCCAGCCAGTCGTCTGCAAGGGCGTGGCCGCTGAAGGCCTTAAAGGTCTGCCTGCCGGAGAGCTCGGTGCACCTTCCCCCGTAGTCGAAGGTGACGAAGTAACAGCGGGATAGCTTCCCGGCCAGCTCCTCCAAAAAAGGCCGCCACGAAGAAAAGAGGGGATATTCTCCCTCAAACCCTTCACAAGGGGAACCGGCCTCTCCCTCAAAGGGCAAAAGGGTCTCAAAGAGCCTGCTCTCCTTGCCGTCTATGAACACCTCAAGCCCCCTTCGGGGCAGAACCCTCCTGAAGGGGAAGGCGTCGAAGAACTCGTTGGAGACAACAAACCCTTCAAAGCCCCCTTCAAGCTCCTCAAGGGAGGTCAAACCCTTAACGCCCTTCAGATTCATGGGGCCCTTCTCCAGCAGCAGGTACTCCTCCGGCCGAAGCTCCTCAAGGAGGTCCTTCGCGAGAAAGCCCTTACCGCCTCCCAGCTCGAGAATCCTTAAAGGGAGCTTCTCCCTTCGGGCAACTTCGCCGATGTGGCGGGCCAGAACCTTGCCGAAAACGGGGGTCAGCTCAGGGGCGGTGAAAAAGTCCTGACCGGGAACGGGTAGCGTCCTCACTCTCGTGTAGTAGCCAAACTCAGGATGGTAGAGGCAGAGCTCAACGAACCGGTCGAACCTTAAAGGGCCCTCCCTCTCTATCAGCTCAACTATAAGCTCCTTCAGCACGCCCGGTAAAGTCCTCCTTCCCGTGAAACAAGGCCCAGAAGCTCCATCTGGGCAAGGAGCCTTAAGGCCTCGTGAATCTGAACCCCCAGTTTAACCGCAAAGGCGTCGGCAGTCAAAGGGGCAGAAAGGAGAGAGTAGGCCCTCTCAAACTCCGGAGGCACCCTCACCTCTGCCCTCTTCACTCCCAAAAACTCCAAAAGCTCGGAAAGCTCCGTGAGGGGAACGGCTCCCTCCTTTAAGAGGTGGTTCGTACCCCGGCTGTAGGGTGAGTCTATGGGGCCGGGGACGGCAAAGACCTCCCTTCCCTGCTCAAGGGCGTAGTCAACGGTTATAAAGGTGCCGCTCCTTTCGGTCGCCTCAACCACAACCACGGCGGAGGAGAGGCCGCTGACTATCCTGTTCCTCCTGGGAAAAAACTCTTTACGGGCCTTTGTTCCCAGGGAAAACTCAGAGAGAAGTCCACCTCCGGACTCAACGATTTCTTCGGCAAGGTGAAGGTTCGTAAGGGGGAAAACCCTATCTACGCCGCTACCCAAAACGGCCAGGGTTAAGCCGCCGCCCCTTACGGCTCCCCGGTGGGCCTCGGTGTCTATACCCTGGGCAAGGCCGCTTACAACCGTAACGCCGGCTTCAGAAAGGAGCTTACCCAGCCTAAAGGCTACCCGCCTGCCGTAAGGGGAGCACCTCCTCGAGCCGATAACGGCAACCCGGGGGCCCGAGGGCAGCTCTCCCCGCAAGTAAAGAGCAAGGGGCGGAGAGGCCACCTGAAGGAGCTCCTTGGGGTAGCCGGGGGAAGCAACCGTTAGGATTTTTACACCGAGCTTCTCCGCCCTCTCAACCTCTCCTTCGGCGGCGCTGAGCTCAGCAGAGAGCTCCACCGCTCCCAGCCCTACTGCAGACTCTAAAGAGCCGAACTTTTCAACGAACCGGCGGTAGGCGGCGTAGCCGAAGCCCTTTTTAAGGTGCAGGGCAAGGGCGAGAAGCTCCTCACGGGTCATCAGAGAATCCTTATGGCAGAGAGGGTTCTCTTGTCGGTCTTCTCCTTCCTGTAGGAGTAGAAGCGGTCGTTGTTGCAAACGCTACACAGCCCCATATCGGCTATAACTTCAACGCCTGCGGCTTTAAGCTGAATCCTGTTGGCCTCTTTAAGGTCGAACAGGAACTTCCCCTCTCCCGCAGGTATAAAGCAGCGTTCGTACTCCTTGGGGAACTTCACTTTAACGTCTTTTCCCACTTCGTAGCAGGCTTTACATATCCCTACGCCGAGTATCGCCCTGCGGACCCTGGTAAAGCGGGACATGTAGTTAACGGCGTTAAAGGTAACCCCCTTTAAAGTGCCCCTCCAGCCGGCGTGAACTATACCTACCGCTCCCTCCCCTATGAGGAAAACCGGCAGGCAGTCGGCCGTCAGAACGCCTATCCAGAGCCCCTTGTTGTCGGTAACGAGGGCGTCGGCGTGGGGAGGCTTTTTCCTTCCCCTTCCCACAAAGTAAACGCTGCTGCCGTGAACCTGTATAGGTTTGAAAACCGGAAGGCCTTTTATTTCAGTTATTTCGCGGCCGTCCTGCGGTTTTTCCGAGATAAATATCTCAAAGTCCATAGTGCTAAAATTTTAGCATGGCAAAGGGCAGACTAAGCGTAAGGGTAAAAAGAAGAAAGATTCCGCCCCTTTACCTGCTGAAACCTTCCGAGCTCTTTTCGCTGTTCGAGGAGAAAATAGAGAAGGCCCTGAGCCAGCTCAATATGGCGAGAACAACAAACAGGGCTCTCCAAGAGAGCTTAAGGAGGAAGGGAATACGGAAGCTGAAAGAGCTCCGCTCCTTCTTTGAAGAGCTCGACAAGGCTCCCCTTAACCGGAGGAAGCTCGCCTACAACGCCTTCTACAGGCTCTTTCAGCGCTACCAGTGGGCCCTTGAGTCGGGAAGCGAGAAGGAGATAGAGCTGAAGGTGTGGGTAACCTCCTCAATCGATTACCTCACCACGTTTGCAAAAACCGTAAGGGAGCTTGAGGATGCTTGAGACAGGTAGTTTCTGGGTCCTCCAGGAACTATTCGTGGAGCCCTCCGTTGCCGGAACAGAGGTTGAGTGCAGCGCAGAGCTTAAAGTGGCCTCGGAGCTGGTGGAGCGGCGCGAGGGCAGGTGTAAGGTGGTTGTGGAGATATCGGGAAGCCTAATAGAGGGCCACAGGCAGGTGGCAAACCTGCGGTTTGTGAACATCTCAAACGTTGAGCTTAAAAAGAGGGTAACGTCGAAAACCCTCTTAAAGCGGCTCGAGAAGAAAAAGCTGGAAGAGCTCCTCTCGCTCCTCCCCATATACGCGCTGAAAGCGGGCATTTCCATAACAAGGGTTGAGCATGAGCTGTAGCTGCAGAAAGGGAGCCCAGATAGAGAAGCTGCTCTCCCCACAGGTGGAAGAGCTTTTGAAGCTCCTTCAGCAGAACCCCGGTGCCTTTGAGCTGCTCCTGGAGGTTGTAAACAGCTTCAGGCCCACCGACCCTCCGGCGGTTAAAGCCGAGAGGATATTCCTCGCCGTTAAAGATATGGTGGAGCTGAAGCTCCTGAGCCCTGCCAAGATAGAGAAGGTAACCGCCGCTTTAAACGGACTCCTCTTTTCGAGCAACGAAAAGGACAGGGGAAACTTGCTCGAGGTCCTCGTTTCAAAGCTGGGGCCCTTCTACGCAGAGTTCCCCTATAGGCGGGTGAACCAGTGTAAGGTTTTCAAAAAGAGCCGGAAGCTCTCCGACAAAGAGATAGACGTTGCATTTTCATCTAAGAGGACCTTAGAGCTTCACGAGTGCAAGTCGAACATGGTCCGCCAGTGGAGGGGCCCTCTCTCAAGGAAGAGCAAAAGGGGAGGGAAGCTCCACTTCCTAAACCAGCTCCCCCAGCTGTGTAAAAACGGCAAAAGGGTTGTTCCCGTCTGCAGCGGACTCGACGGGGAGATGGCCGTTGAGTACCTGAAGCTCGTTTTCAAGTTCTACAGGTTCAAACAGGTGAAAATAGTGGGAAGGGAGAAGCTCCTGGAAAAGCTCAAGAAGAAGAGGAAACTGCTAAAATAACCTGCGGAGAACAAAATGGACCAGAAGCTACTTGAACTGATAGCCGTTTTTCTCGTAGGCTTCACAGGCTCAATGGTATTCCTCTACTTCGTCCTGAAGAAGCTGTAAATCCCACCCCGACAATTCATATAAAATAACCACCACACCTAACCAAAAGCGGAGAGGCCATGGCCGTTAAAGACATCCACGAGAGCAAAATACTGATACTCGATTTTGGCTCCCAGTACACCCAGCTGATTGCAAGGCGTTTAAGGGAAAAGCACGTCTACTGTGAAATCCACCCCTTCAACACTCCCATCGAGAAGATAAGGGAGTTTAAACCCAAGGGAATAATCCTCTCCGGAGGCCCAGCAAGCGTTTACGCTCCGGGCTCTCCCAAGGTGAGCAAGGAGGTTTTCGAGCTCGGAGTTCCGGTTCTGGGCATCTGCTACGGAATGCAGCTGATTACCTACCTCTTCGGCGGAGAGGTTGTAAGGGCCGAAAGGCACGAGTACGGAAGAGCAGAGCTTCAAGTCCTCGACCACTCCGACCTCTTCAAGGGCCTACCGGACAGGTTCACCGTCTGGATGAGCCACGGAGACAGGGTTCTGAGAATTCCAGAAGGTTTTGAGCCCATAGCCAAAACCGAAAACGCCCCTTACGCCGCAATAAGGAACGGGAAGAGGAGAATCTACGGCGTCCAGTTCCACCCGGAAGTAAAACACACTCAGTACGGAGACAAAATCCTTGAGAACTTCGCCATTGAAATCTGCGGCTGCGAGCCCACCTGGACTATGGAGAACTTCATAGAGTATGAAATAGAGAAAATCAGAGAAACCGTAGGCGATAAAAACGTAATCTGCGCCCTCTCCGGAGGCGTAGACTCTTCCGTAGTTGCGGCTCTGCTCCACAGGGCAATAGGAGACCAGCTCTACCCCATCTTCGTAGATACCGGCCTACTGAGGAAGGGCGAAAGGGAGAGCGTTGAAAGGACCTTCAAAGAGAAGTTTCACATGAAAAACTTTAAAGTCATAGACGCCTCTGACCTTTTCCTCGAAAGGCTAAAAGGGGTAACAGACCCCGAACAGAAGAGGAAAATAATAGGCCACACCTTCATAGAGGTGTTCGAGAAGGCGGCAAAAGAGATACCGAACGCCGAGTTCCTCGCCCAGGGAACCCTCTACCCCGACGTTATAGAGAGCGTTTCGGTTAAAGGGCCTTCTGCAACAATAAAGTCCCACCACAACGTCGGCGGCCTTCCCGAAAGGCTCAACTTCAAACTGATTGAGCCCCTGAGGGAGCTCTTTAAAGATGAAGTTAGAGAGCTCGGAAAGGAGCTGGGGCTGCCCGAGGAAATCATTAAACGCCAGCCCTTCCCCGGCCCCGGCCTTGCAATCAGGATTATCGGAGAGGTCAAACCGGAATACCTTAAGATTCTAAGGGAGGCCGACGCTATAGTCCTGGAGGAGATAAAGAAGGCCGGCCTCTACGACAAAATCTGGCAGTCCTTTGCCGTTTTCCTCCCCATCCAAACGGTAGGGGTTATGGGAGACGTCAGAACCTACGACTACGTTATAGCCGTAAGGGCCGTAGAGAGCGTAGACGGCATGACTGCCGACTGGGTGAAGCTACCCTACGAGCTCCTTGAGAGGATTTCAAACCGGATTATCAACGAAGTAGAGGGCGTAAACAGGGTTGTTTACGACATAACCTCTAAACCGCCGGGGACTATAGAGTGGGAGTAGAGATGAACCGTGAAGAGTTTATAAACCGGATAGGCGAGCTAAAGAGGGAGAAAGAGGCCGTAATCCTCGCCCACTACTACGTAGACGGCCTCATTCAAGACGTTGCCGACTTTGTGGGCGACTCCTTAGAGCTTGCGAGGAAGGCCAAAGAGACTCAGGCCCGGATAATCCTCTTCTGCGGCGTCTACTTTATGGCGGAGACGGCAAAAATCCTGAACCCTTCGAGGAAAGTTCTCATACCTTACTACAAGGCCGGCTGCCTCATGGCCGACATGGCAATAGCCGAAGAGATAGAGGAGTTCCGCAGGAAAAACCCCGACTACGCGGTGGTCACCTACGTTAACTCCTCGGCCGACGTAAAGGCCGTTTCCGATATCTGCTGCACCTCGGCCAACGCGGTGAAAGTTATAAAATCGCTGAAGGCCGATAAGGTCCTATTCGTTCCAGACAAAAACCTCGGGAGCTTCGTGGCCGAGCAGGTGCCAGGCAAAGAGGTTATCGTTTGGAGCGGCTACTGTCCGGTCCACCAGAAGCTCACCCCGATGGAGGCAAGGAGGAAACTCCAGGAACACCCAGACGCCCTCTTCGTTGTCCACCCCGAGTGCAGGAAAGAGATAAGGGACATGGCCCACTTTGTAGGCAGCACCTCCCAAATTGTCCGTTTTGTGAAAAACGAAAGGGCCACCAAGTTCATAGTGGGAACCGAGAAGGGAACGATTCACCAGCTCCAAAAGCTCAGGCCCGACGCCACCTTCATACCCGCCTACGAAGAGTTTACCTGCGACCAGATGAAGATGATAACTCCGGAAAGGGTGCTGAAAGCCCTGGAGAGGGAGCAGTTCGAGGTTGAAGTTAACGAAGAGGTTGCCGCAAGAGCCAGAGAGGCCATAGAGAGAATGCTCGAGGTAGTGTAGAGATGAAGGCGAAAGAGTTTTCGGTAAAACAAGACCTTGCCTTTGTGGTGGTTCCTCTGATATTCGACCTGCTCTTTTTCATCGTGGGCCTGTTTATGCCCGGGCTGTGGAAGCTCGCCTTCGCGGCGGTTGCGTTAATCATGGCGGGAGTTGTTCTGTGGCAGGCAAGGCCGTTCCTGAAGCAGTTCCAGCTGACTGTAACCCCGAAAGAGGTAACCGTTAAAGACTTCAGGGGCAACACGGTAAGGAAGCTCGACTGGAAAAGGGTGGAAGCGGTAGCCGCCGGTTACAAGAAGAACTGGATGCTCTACACCTACAGCTTCTACTTCAGAGTGAGGGGAGACGAAGACCTCCTCTTCGGAGCAATCACCAGGGAGCCCGGCCTTACCGGGAAGTTCCAGCAGTTCGTAAAGGTGTTCGTAAGGAAGAAAGTCCCGGTTCAAGTTGTAAAGGCCCAGTAGGAGGTGAGCGTGTTTAGGGTTATTCCGGCAGTTGACATAAAAGGGGGAAAGTGCGTAAGGCTCTACCAGGGAAAAGCCGACGCCGAGAAAGTCTACTTTGAAAACCCCGTAGAGGTCGCCAAGAGGTGGGAAGAGGAAGGAGCTTCAATCATCCACGTAGTAGACCTCGACGGCGCCTTTGAAGGGGTCCCGAAGAACCTTCCTATAGTAAAGGAAATCGTTCAAGAGCTGTCGATACCCGTTCAGTTCGGCGGCGGCGTAAGAACCCGCAAGGCCCTTGAAGAGCTGTTCAAGGCGGGAGTCTCCCGGGTTGTAGTGGGCACCGTTGCCGTTGAAGAGCCGGAACTGTTCAAGAAGTGGACAGAAGAGTTTCCCGACAAACTGGTAGTCGGAATAGACGCCAAAAACGGCATAGCCACAACCCGCGGCTGGGTAGAGCTCTCCGGAATACCTGCAACGGAGCTTGCCCGAAACCTCGACCAACTTCCCATATGGGGGTTCGTCTATACAGATATCTCACGGGACGGAACCCTCACAAGCCCCAACTTCGAAGAGGTGGAGAAGTTTGCCTCCGCCGTTGAGCACCCCGTTATCGCCTCCGGAGGGGTTTCCTCACCTGAAGACCTTAAACGGCTTTCCAAAATTAAAAACGTAGCCGGAGCAATAGTGGGGAAGGCCCTTTACGAGGGCAAGGTAAACCTGAAAGAGGCGATAGAGCAGGTAGAGCGTGGAAATAACCCTTGAGAAAGCCCTAAAAGAAATCGAGGGCAACAAGTTCTTCAAAGTCCTGAAAGAGAACGATCTCGTAAAAGTATCCTACAGATTCAACGCCCCTCAAACCTTCGATACCCCCCTAAAGAGGGAGCTGAGGGGCATCACATTCTCCTCAAAAACCGGCCGGGTTGTATCCCGTCCCTTCCATAAGTTTTTCAACCTCGGAGAACACCCGGAAACGGAAAAAGAGAGGCTCAAAGGGAAGCTCTTTATACTCCGGGAGAAACTCGACGGCACGATGCTCCATCCCGCCGTTGTTGAAGGAAGAGTCAGGCTTTTTACCCAGAAAGACTTCGCCAACCCCCAAATAGAAAAAGGGGAAGAGTTACTGAGAAGAAACGACAAACTGCTTAAAGCGACCCGGAGGCTCCTGGAAAAGGGGCTAACCCCCATATTTGAGCTCATCTCACCCGAGTTTCAGCTCGTTATACCCTACGAAACCGAAGAGCTGATACTCACAGAGGTAAGGGACAACCGAACCGGCCACTACCTGCTCGAAGAGGCCGAGAACGAGCTCATACAGATGGGCTTCAAACTCCCCCGAAAGAGAGTTGGAACAGTAGAAGAGGCAGAGAGGCTGATTGAAGAGGCCGAGAACGTAGAAGGCTTCGTTGCCAAAAACTTCGATGAATCCGAGCCCTTCCCGCTCTTTGTCAAGATAAAGTCTCCCTGGTACCACCGGGCCCACTACGCCTTCACCTACCTGCACAACATACCGGACCACAAGCTGTTTAACCTTTTCCTGAACAACCGAGCCGACGACATCTTCGCCACGGTAACAAACCCGGCAGTTAAAGAGAAGAAAAGCAGAAGGCTCAAAATTTTAACCGACATCTACCACAGCTTGCTCTCCTCGGCGGAGAAGCTCTCACAACTATACGGTAAAGTGAAAGAGGAGACCCTAAAAGCAGAAGCTCAAAAGGAGCTGAAAAAAATCGAGCGGGAATTCAAGGAAGAGCTCAAACTCTTTAACTTCCCCGTTGAACACCTAACAGAGGCTGCAAGGCTCGCCAAACAGAAAAAGAAGTTCGATAAATTCTTGGGGACGAAGCTCTACACAGCCCTCAAACACCAAACCGTCAAACTCAAAAC